>NZ_JBWKUI010000013.1:0-254081 GCF_059420765.1 Pseudomonas sp. GW821-FHT03E01
GGCGATGGCGTTCTCAAGATCGCCATCGCCAGCAAGCCGGCTCCTACAGGGCGCGCGGCGCGATTTACTGCGGGCGCACGCGCAGGGTCAGGCCCTTGAGGAAGTTGCGCAGCAATTGATCGCCGCACGGGCGGTAGTTAGTGTGGCCGAACTTGCGGAACAGCGCGCTCAGCTCAGGCTTGGACACCGGGAACTCGGCGGCCTTGAGGATGGCGTGCATGTCGTCTTCCTTCAGTTCGAAGGCGACGCGCAACTTCTTCAGGATGATGTTGTTGGTCACCGGCACTTCGATCGGCTGCGGCGGACGGCTTTCGTCCTTGCCACGCTTGAAGATCACCAGGCCATCGAGGAAATGCGCCATGACTTCGTCCGGGCAGCGTACGAAACCTTCCTCGTCTTCTTCTTTCTTGTCGAGGTATGTCACCAGGTCTTCCAGAGTGACGTCCATGCCGCCGAGCTTGATGATCTCGATGACTTTCTTGTCGCTGATGTCGAGCATGTAGCGCACGCTGCGCAGTACGTCGTTATGAATCATGTGTGCAGTCCTGATATTTCGCTGTGGGCGCCGCATGAAGCTGCGGCGCCGAAATGTATGGCGGCGGGAAAAGCCTTAGAACTTCTCTTTGCCGGACAGGTAGCGCCATTGCCCCACGGGCACTTTGCCGATGGACACACCGCCGATGCGGATGCGGCGGATGGCGACGACCTTGAGGCCGACGGCCTGGCAGAACAGGGCGATCACGCCCGGTTGTGGGTTTTTCATGGCAAAGCGCAGACGGTTTTCGTTCTGCCAGCTGGCCTTGACCGGCGGCAGTTCCTTGCCCTTGTACGTCAGGCCGTGGTTCAGGCGGTTGAGGCCGTGAGCCACCATGTCGCCTTCGACCTCGACCACATATTCCTGCTCGATCTTGCTGGCATCGGCGGTGAGTTTGCGCAGAATCTTCCAGTCCTGGGTGAACACCAGCAGACCGCTGGCGTTGGCCTGCAGGTCGGCGCTGGCGGTCAGGCGCAGAAAGTGACCCTTGAGCGGACGTTTGCCGTAGCGGTGTTCTTCGCTCAGGGTCGCGGCGCTGAGGGTCGCCATGGCGCTGTCCGCGTCCATGCCCGCCGGGACGTTCATCAGGATGGTCACCGGCTCCGGCGCAGTGGCCTTGGCCTCTGGGTCGAGCTCGACTTTCTGGGTGTCGACCTTGAACTGCGGCTCGTCGATGACTTCACCGTCGACGGTGACCCAGCCGCCCTCGATGAACAGCTCAGCCTCCCGACGGGAGCAGCCGACGAGTTCGATGAGGCGTTTGGAGAGACGAATCGGGTCAGTCATGACAGGGCCGTAACAAAAAAGGGGTGGGCATTGTACCTGCCTGGCGCCGGTTAATCGCGGGTCCATTTGCCTCATGTGTTTTTAATGTGGGAGCGAGCAAGCCCGTTCCCACATGGCGCCATGGTGTGTCAGCCATTGCGCGCCAGTTGCTGGCCCTGGCGTAAACGCATGTGCAGCAACGGGTAAGGCTGGCCCATGCCGTCATGCTCCGAACGACCAATCACCTCGAAGCCCTGCTTGAAATAAAAACCCAGGGCCTGTGGGTTCTGCTCATTGACGTCCAGCTCATCGGCGTTCAGGTGTTCCAGGGCATAGCGCAGTAATTGCTTGCCCAGGCCTTGGCCACGGTGATCCGGATCGATGAACAGCATTTCGATCTTGCCCGCTGCCACGCCGGCGAACCCGGTGATGCGCTGGCGCGAGTCTTTGGTGCAGATCAGCATGACGGCGTCGAGGTAGCGGGTCAGGACCAGGTTCTTCAGCAGTTCGATGTAGCTGTCGGGCAGAAAGTCATGGGTAGCGCGCACCGAGGCTTCCCACACGCGGGTGAGTTCTTCGTAGTCGCTCTGTTTCGGTGTGTAAATGACCGAATGTTGGCGCATGGCCGCTTGCTCCTTCTGTTAAGAGCCGTTCCCGTAAGGCTGCGAGTTTTTTCTCCCACAAAACGATAGACGTAAAAAAGCCCCGCATCTCGTCAAGAGAGCAGGGCTTTTCGTATTTTTTGCGTTTAGATCTGTTCTGCCCACAGGTCGTATTCGTCGGCGTCAGTCACTTTGCACCAGACCTTGTCGCCCGGCTTCAGGTTGCTGCCGTTGTCGATGAACACGTTGCCGTCGATTTCCGGGGCATCGAAGAAGCAGCGGCCAACCGCGCCTTGCTCGTCGACTTCGTCCACCAGCACTTCGATCTCACGGCCGATGCGCATTTGCAGGCGTGCCGAGCTGATGGCCTGCTGGTGCGCCATGAAGCGATCCCAGCGGTCTTGCTTGACGTCGTCCGGAACGATCTCCAGGTCCAGATCGTTGGCCGGTGCGCCTTCGACCGGCGAGTACTGGAAGCAGCCGACGCGGTCCAGCTGGGCTTCGGTCAGCCAGTTCAACAGGTACTGGAAGTCTTCTTCGGTTTCGCCGGGGAAGCCGACGATGAAGGTCGAACGGATGATCAGGTCCGGGCAGATTTCGCGCCAGTTCTTGATGCGCGCCAGGGTCTTGTCTTCGAAGGCCGGGCGTTTCATGGCTTTGAGGACTTTCGGGCTGGCGTGCTGGAACGGGATGTCCAGGTACGGCAGGATTTTCCCGGCGGCCATCAGCGGGATCAGCTCGTCGACGTGCGGGTACGGATAAACGTAGTGCAGGCGAACCCAGACGCCGAGGGTGCTCAGGGCTTCGCAGAGTTCGGTCATGCGGGTTTTCACCGGCGCGCCGTTCCAGAAACCGGTGCGGTATTTCACGTCGACGCCATAGGCGCTGGTGTCCTGGGAAATCACCAGCAGCTCTTTGACGCCGGACTTGACCAGGCGCTGGGCCTCGTCGAGCACGTCACCGACCGGGCGGCTGACCAGTTTGCCGCGCATCGACGGGATGATGCAGAAGCTGCAGCTGTGGTTGCAGCCTTCGGAAATCTTCAGGTAGGCGTAGTGGCGCGGGGTCAGTTTGATCCCTTGCGGCGGCACCAGGTCGATCAGCGGGTTGTGATCCTGACGCGGCGGCACGACGTCGTGCACGGCGTTGACCACTTGCTCGTACTGCTGCGGACCGGTCACGGCCAGCACACTCGGGTGCACGTTACGGATATTGCCTTCTTCGACGCCCATGCAGCCGGTCACGATGACCTTGCCGTTTTCCTTGATGGCTTCGCCGATCACTTCCAGGGACTCAGCCTTGGCCGAGTCGATGAAGCCGCAGGTATTGACCACCACGACGTCGGCGTCCTGATAAGTGGACACAACGTCATAGCCTTCCATGCGCAGCTGGGTAAGGATGCGCTCGGAGTCGACCAGTGCTTTCGGGCAACCCAGGGATACGAAGCCAACCTTTGGATTGGCCGGCGCAGGAGTGGTGGACATGTCTAACCTCGGTATTTGTGACGCCTCCAGCCGATGACGGCAAGGCGACAGACGGGCGCTATGTTGCACCCTCTGGTCAAAAAGTGCGCAATTCTAACGATGGGCGGCGCACTTGACCAGCTTTATGCAGGGAAATACGACGAGTGCTGCGCTATGCTTCGCGCCTTTACGCTTTACCGATTTTTTACAGTCAATAAATCGTCTGTAACAACAAGTAAAACAGTGCATGCTGCACCACAAATCATAGTGCTTCTTTGAAGAAGCCCGGATCTGAGTAGTAGGAGTGATGGATGGGGCAGGCAAGTAGTCAGGCGATAGCCGGCGGACATTCGGCGGCGAAGCCGATCAGCATGCTGGTTGCGGCGGTCGGAGTGGTTTATGGCGACATCGGCACGAGCCCGTTGTACACCCTAAAAGAAGTGTTTTCCGGTGGCTATGGCGTGCCCGTCAACCATGACGGCGTGCTGGGCATTCTGGCGCTGATCTTCTGGTCGCTGATCTGGGTCGTGTCGATCAAATACATGATGTTCGTGCTGCGTGCCGACAACCAGGGCGAAGGCGGGATCATGGCCTTGACCGCGCTGGCACGACGAGCGGCGGGGGGGCATGCAAAATTGCGCACGCTGCTGGTGGTCTGCGGGCTGATCGGCACGGCGCTGTTCTACGGCGACAGCATGATCACCCCGGCGATTTCCGTTCTTTCGGCGATCGAAGGGCTGGGGCTGGCCTTCGAAGGCATCGACCATTGGGTGGTGCCGTTGTCGTTGATCGTGCTGGTGGCGCTGTTTCTGATCCAGCGTCATGGTACGGCCCGGATCGGCATTCTGTTCGGGCCGATCATGGTCACCTGGTTTCTGGTACTCGGCGCGCTGGGCGTGTACGGCATCAACCAACACCCGGAAGTGTTGCAGGCGATAAACCCGGTCTGGGGCGTACGCTTCTTCATGGACCATCCAGGCATGGGGATCACGATTCTTGGTGCCGTGGTGCTGGCGTTAACCGGTGCCGAGGCGCTGTACGCGGACATGGGCCACTTCGGGCGCAAGCCGATCGCTCGGGCCTGGTTCATCCTGGTGTTGCCCGCACTGGTGCTGAACTACTTCGGTCAGGGCGCATTGCTGCTCGGTGATCCGGAAGCGGCCCGCAACCCGTTCTATCTGCTGGCGCCAAGCTGGGCGCTGATCCCGTTGGTCGCGTTGTCGACCATGGCCACGGTGATTGCCTCGCAAGCGGTCATCTCCGGTGCATTCTCCCTGACCCGCCAGGCGATCCAGCTCGGCTACATTCCGCGCATGCGCATTCAGCACACCTCCAGTGCCGAACAAGGGCAGATTTATATCGGCGCGGTGAACTGGGCGCTAATGGTCGGCGTGATCCTGCTGGTACTGGGCTTCGAGTCCTCCGGCGCCCTGGCCTCGGCCTACGGCGTGGCGGTGACCGGGACCATGTTGATGACCACGATTCTGGTGTCGGCGGTGATGCTGCTGCTGTGGAAGTGGCCACCGGTTCTTGCGGTCCCGGTGTTGCTCGGCTTTCTGTTGGTGGACGGTCTGTACTTCGCCGCCAACGTGCCAAAAATCGTTCAGGGTGGCGCGTTCCCGGTGATCGCCGGTATCGCACTGTTCGTCCTGATGACCACCTGGAAACGCGGCAAGCAACTGCTGGTGGATCGCCTGGACGAAGGCGGGCTGCCGCTGCCGATCTTTATCAGCAGTATCCGTGTGCAACCGCCACATCGGGTCCAGGGCACCGCTGTGTTCCTTACCGCTCGCCCGGATGCCGTGCCCCACGCGCTGTTGCACAATCTGCTGCATAACCAGGTGCTGCACGAGCAAGTGGTGTTGCTGACAGTGGTGTACGAAGACATCCCGCGCGTCCCGCCGCAACGACGTTTCGAGGTCGATTCTTACGGCGAAGGCTTCTTCAGGGTCATCCTGCACTTCGGTTTCACCGACGAGCCGGACGTGCCGCAAGCACTGAAGCTGTGTCATCTCGATAACCTGGACTTCAGCCCGATGCGCACCACGTACTTCCTCAGCCGCGAGACAGTCATCGCCTCCAAGCTCGAAGGCATGGCCCGCTGGCGCGAGGCGTTGTTCGCCTTCATGCTGAAAAACGCCAATGGCAACCTGCGTTTCTTCAATCTGCCGCTGAACCGGGTGATTGAACTAGGTACCCAGGTCGAGATGTAAGCCCCCATGAAAAAGCCCCCGTTGCCATGAAGGTAGCGGGGGCTTTTTTGTGTCTGTGCCTTTACTTGCTTTCAGGCAATTCTTCTTCAGATTCGGTCTTTGTTCGGGCGGGTCGCGGTGTCAGCACCTTCACCACATCATCAATCACCGCCTTACTCATCGCCGTCAAATAATGCGCGGCCCAGGCGTGGCGGTCGGTGTCTTTTGCGTAGGCTGCATCCTCGGTAAATGATCTGGCGAGGAACAGCAGGTCGGAGGCTTGTGACAATGCATCAACGATGGGGACGCCGGCGCGGACGTTGAATAGCGCCTGATCCGAGCAGTAGATGAGAGGGGTGAAGCCGAGGGTTTTTAGTTCTGAAATCGCGGAAACATCAATTTTAGTCATAGTCAAAAATCCTAGTTGAGGAGCTGACTCATTCGTTTCCAAGCGAATGGGTGACAGCTGTACGCAGGTTGGAAACCGGGAACTAGGAAACCGGCACGCCCGAGGGCGTCCCACGCACAGCTGCCATAACTCATGATCACAAAAAACGCATGCAATCATGAAGGGGCGCTGTTGCGGCTAGTATCCGACGGGTTTCCAAGCCCGATCGCTGAATGGTCAGCGACGTCCGAGAGTATCCCGTCGAAGAAAAACGCAACAAGACGGCAAAGTGCCCAAAAAGAAAGATTCGGAGTTTGCCTACAAGGTCTGCGGGCGTCATCCGATATTGTGACACCTTCTGTAAACGAGACTAAACATGTCCCCATTTATCTGAGTTCAGCGCAGCCCCCTGTGGTGCGGTTAAATTGCGTGCTAATGAAAAAGCCCCCGCAACCATAAGGTGTCGGGGGCTTTTTTGTGTACGGGGACTCAGATCACTCCTGAGCCGCCGTCTCCTTCGCTTGACGCTTCACGATGGCATCCACCAATCGCTGCGCCAACGCCGGGTAGTTCTCGTCGAAGTGATGGCCGCCAGGCAGTTTCATCGCTTCGCCCACGGCGGTCTTGTCGGTGCAGCCGCTCTCGTCGACTTCTTCCTCTCCGTAGATGCACACCACTTTCGCCGGCGGCAGCTTGGCCATTTCCGGGCCGGTGGCGGCTTCTTTGCCGGCGTTGCCGAGCCAGCCTTCGACTTCGATCTCGAAGCTGCCGGTGCGGGCGAAGGCCAGCAGGATGATTGCGTCGACCCGCTGCTGTTCGGCTTCCGGCAGGCGGTTGTAGATGGCTGGCAGAACGTCGGCGCCGAATGAGTAGCCGGTCAGGATGAAGCGCTTGGTGCCCCATTTCTGCCGGTAGTGCTGCATCAGTTCGGTCAGGTCCAGGGCGCTTTGTTCCGGGCTCTTGTGCTGCCAGTAGTAGCGCAGGGTGTCGATGCCGACCACTGGGTAGCCGATCTTGGCCATCTCGCCGGCCACGTCGCGGTCCAGGTCGCGCCAGCCGCCGTCGCCGGAGAGGAATAGGGTCACGGTGTCCTTGGCTTGGCCGGCTGGCACTTCGACCACCGGAATCTGCAGGCCGCCAGCGGCTTTATCGCCACCGACGAGGGTTTTGCGCAGTTCGTTGTTCAGCACTTGCGGCAGGTTGATGTCGTAGTCGCTGATACTGGTTTCGGCGTTGGGCTGGTCACGCACGAAGCCGGCGCTGGTGTCGTCCGGGTTGTCGTTCCAGGCCACCAGCCAGTGACCGTGGGCGGCACTTTTTGGCAGCAGATGAGTGCAGCCAGGTTTTTCCAGGGCCAGGTCAACCGAAATGGCCTGGGCCTTGTCGTCCTTCTGCTCGGCCAGCCAGCGCCACGCCAGCACGGCGCCAGGGCCGATGCCGCTGACCAGGGTTGCCGGGCCTTTGAGCTCTCTGAGGCCTGCCTGCAGAGCGCGACTTTGCTGGATGCAGTCCTTGGGCAGGATCACCTGGACGATCTGCGCCGAGCCGCTGCGGCTCAGGGTCATCAATTGTTTATCGCTGAGCTTCTGCTCTTCATTGACCGCCACCAGCACCTGCGCGCGCGGCGTGGTGCCGGGGATGACGCGGGTCATCGCGGCGCCATCGGCTGGCGTCAGCAGTTCGAGGGTCGGTTCGGGTGCCGGGCGTTTCAGGTACCAGTAACCGCTACCGACAATCAGGGCCAGCACTACCAGTGTGGCCAGTACGTACCGCAGGGAGCGTTGAATCATCAGCGTTTCACCAATCCAGTCAAGCCGCCCGCAATCAGGGCGGCAGTGTCGGCCAGGGCCACCAGCGGATCGAGTCCGGCGGGCACGGCCATATAACGGGGTTCCCAGTCAGGCTGGAACTTGTCTTTGAAGCGGCGCAAACCTTGGAAGTTATACAGCTGCTCACCACGGCGGAACACCATCGAGCCCAAGCGCTGGGTCAGTGGTGCGCCGCGCCGGGGTTGCAACCCCGACAATGGCACCATGCCCAGGCTGAAGCGCGCGTATCCATGATTTTTATAATGTTGAATCAGGCCGACCATCATGAATTCCATGGTCAGCTTAGGGGCGTCGGGGTGTGCGCGCATCAGGTCGAGGCTGGCCAGTTCATGACCGTAGGTCTCGAGCAGGTTGGCGAACGCCACCGGGCGCCCTTCGAAACGAATCACCGCGACACGGAAGTGCTTGAGGTAGTCATCGCTGAAACGCCCAAGCGAGAAGCCTTTCTCGCGCACATTCTTGCCGGTCAGCCAGGCATCGGAAATCACCTTGAGCTCGTCCATCGGCGCTTGCCCCGGCTCATGGATCTCCAGCGAAAGGCCGTCACGGGTGCCACGGTTCCAGGTGTAGCGCAGGTCCTTCATCTCTTTGCCTTTGGCTTCGAGATCGAAACGCTTGAGGTCGACCCGGGCTTCTTCGCCGAGCTTGATCGCGGTCAGGCCGATGTCCATGTAGTACGGCAGGTTCTCGGCACGCACTTGATAAAACACAGGGCGAGCGTGATGGATATCGCACAGGTCACGGAACTGCCAGATCATTTCCGCCCGTTGCTGGGTCGGGCCGATCGGGTCATACAGCGCTACCAGGCTGCGGCCACGGCGGGCGTACATCAGGAACGCTTCGTCGTTGGGGTGAAACAGCAGCGCCTTGTCACCGGTCAGGGCCAGGCCGCCATCCGGTTGGGAGGAGGCCATGAGGATATTAGCCGCGCGCTCCAGTTCATCGGAGGTTGGCAGGTGGATTATCGGACGCGCGGTACGCAGCAGCCACGTCAGGGACACCACCACCAGCAGCACCGCGGCACCCAGCAACGAACGCAAACCTCGCGGGGCGTCGGCGTCGAGGGTGAACTGCCACCAGAGTTGATGGCTGTACGGAACGTCCTGATAGGCGAACAGCAGCAACCAGATCGATGCGCCGAGTACGCAAAGACTCGACACCAGATACAGCGGCGAAAACGGCAGCTCGGTCAGGCGGCTGGGACGGTAAAACGAACGCCGGAAAACCCCCAGCAAACTTGCTGTCAGGGTCATCAGGCTGGCTTCTTCCCAATCGAAGCCTTTGAGCAGAGAGAGCACGGCGCCGACCAACAACAGAATGGTGGTCAGCATCCACGCGGCCGACAGGCGGCGACGCAAGCCCTGAGCCAGCAGCAGGCAGAGCACGCCCACCAGGCTGGCGCCGAAGTGCGAGGCGTCGACCAGTCGATGCGGGATCAGAAAGCCGATGTGTTCAAGGCGCGTATCGATCTCCGGCGTTACGCCAGAGAACAGCAACACCACGCCGGACAGGAACACCAGCACCGCCAGAATCGGCGCGGCCAGGCCTGAGGCGGCGCGTAGCGTCTGGCGTGTCTGAAACAGGCGCTGGCCTTCGTTGATCAGCAGCAGTACGCAAGCCACCAGCAGCGGCAAGATCACGTAGATCAGGCGGTAGAGCAGCAGGGCGGCAGCCAGTGGCGCGGCACCGAGCTTGTCGGCGAAGGCCGCCAGCAAAATCGCTTCGAACACCCCGACACCGCCGGGTACATGACTGAGCACGCCAGCGGCCAGGGCCAATAGATAGACCAGCAGGAACGCACCGAAGGGTGGTGCTTCGGGCAGCAACAGATAGAGCACTGTCGCGGCGGCGGCCACGTCCAGGGCGGTGATGACCAGTTGCAGGAAGGTCAGGCGGCGGCCCGGCAGGCGCAAGGTGCGGCGGCCGACCTTGACCAGCAGGTTGTCCGGGTAAGGCTGTTCCGGCAAACGACGGCGGTAGATACCGATCGCCAGTACCGTGGCGAGCAGCAGCACGGCCCCTGCAATCGCACCCAGCAACGTCTCGGAGAAACCCAGGGCCAGCGAGGCGGCGGGCAGGTTGCTGAGGGTGGCGAGGGCGGCCAGGGGCGGGAGGGCGCAGCCGAGCGAGAGGCTGGCAAACAGCGTCATGTGCGCGACTTCCGAAGCCCCCACGCCATGCCGTGCATATAGACGGTAGCGAACCGAGCCCCCCGACAGCAGCGACAGACCGATGGCATTGCCGATGGCGAAGGCGGTGAAGCCCCCCAGCGCCACGACTCGCGGCGCCAGTGTCACGCCGGCATAACGGCTGGCCGACCATTCGTAACCCAGCAGAATGATGAAGCCGACGACGGTCGCGCCTAACGCTCCCAGCAAGGCCGGTCTCGGCACTTCCAGGATCGAGTCGTGCAGCGCGTACAGATCGAGTTCGCTCAGCAGGTGACGACAGGCAATCAGCGCGATGGCGAACAGCAGCAAAGTGACCGCCAGACCGATGGGTTGACGGTATTTGCTGATTCGATCCAGCAAGCGCAGACGCTCAGCTTTGATCGGTTGTGTCGCTGTGACGGTGTCTTGTGGATCAGACGAGTTGGCGCGCATCAATCACCTCTTGGATTGTGCGCGACAGGATGGGGGTATCCAGCCAAGTTACCAATCCCTGTAGAAAAAAATAATCACAAATATTAACGCGTCTCACCGGGTATCGGCGATGGCGCATCACCAGTCGTCGAGGGTTTTCCTTGCGGTTCAGCCTAGGTCTGAACTCACAGTCTGGCGACCCTGAACGGCTCACTGCACAGTGACAGATCATTGTTGCGAAAGGACTTTTTCAACAGATACAAAAAAGGCCACTCTTTCGAGTAGCCTTTTTTGATGTTTGGTTGCGGGAGCCGGATTTGAACCGACGACCTTCGGGTTATGAGCCCGACGAGCTACCAGACTGCTCCATCCCGCGTCTGTGTGGCGGCATTCTACAGGCGAACGCCGTAGTGTCAACCGTTAATCCAAGTATGGGTCAAATAAACCAGAATCAGCGCTGAACGGTCGCCGAGGAACGCTAAGTTTCGGAATCAGAAGGATTTCTCGTTTCTGCTCGGTAAAGCATGAAACGCTGATTTTTTATAAAACAGGCACGCACAAAAAAGGCCACTCTTTCGAGTGGCCTTTTTCGATGTTTGGTTGCGGGAGCCGGATTTGAACCGACGACCTTCGGGTTATGAGCCCGACGAGCTACCAGACTGCTCCATCCCGCGTCTGTGTGTCGGCATTCTACAGAGGATCGCCGGGCTGTCAACCTTCAATCTCGGTAAAATCTGTTCCTGTTCAATCGCTTAGGTGAAAACAGAGGGTGTGGATCGGGCTGAAACGCAGGCAGGGCAAGGCTTTTGGCTCTATCGGTAGGTGGCTTTCGATTGAGAAAATAAATTCCTCCGGTACTTTTCCTACCGCTTGAAAAGAAGATTCAGACTACTGGTGCTATATACAGGTGTCAGTGAGATACTGCCGGTACGACACGCCGATACTTCATTTCTTCGCCATGAACACCGCTTTTATATGACGCAGCGAAAAATCATCCACGTCGATTGTGATTGCTTCTATGCCGCCATCGAGATGCGTGACGACCCGCGCCTGGCCGGTAAGCCTTTGGCGGTGGGCGGCTCGGCGGATCGGCGTGGGGTGATTGCTACCTGTAACTATGAAGCGCGGGCGTATGGCGTGCGCTCGGCCATGTCTTCCGGACATGCCTTGAAACTGTGTCCGGACCTGACCATCGTCAAGCCGCGCATGGAGGCCTATAGAGAAGCGTCGAAGGAAATACATACGATCTTTCGCGATTATACCGACCTGATCGAGCCGCTTTCCCTGGACGAGGCTTACCTCGACGTGTCGGAGAGTGCGCATTTTGGTGGCAGCGCCACGCGAATCGCCCAGGATATTCGTCGCCGGGTGTCCAATCAGTTGCACATCACCGTGTCGGCCGGTGTGGCGCCGAACAAGTTTCTTGCCAAGATCGCCAGCGACTGGAAGAAGCCCAATGGCCTATTTGTGATCACGCCTGATCAGGTGGACGACTTTGTCAGCGGCTTGCCGGTGAGCAAACTGCATGGTGTTGGCAAAGTGACCGCTGACAAACTGGGCAAGCTCGGCATCATCGATTGCGCGCAATTACGCGAGTGGAACAAATTGGCGCTGGTGCGTGAATTCGGCAGCTTCGGCGAGCGACTCTGGAGCCTGGCCCGTGGGATCGATGAGCGGTTGGTGCACAACGACAGTCGTCGGCAGTCGATCAGCGTTGAAAACACCTATGACGTGGACCTGCCGGATCTGGTGAGTTGTCTGGATAAATTGCCGGAGCTGCTGGAGTCCCTGAATGGCCGAATGGCGCGGATCGACAGCAGCTATCGCCCGGGCAAACCGTTCGTCAAAGTGAAATTCCACGATTTTACCCAGACTACGTTGGAGCAGGCCGGGGCAGGGCGGGATCTGGGGAGTTATCAGCTGTTGTTGACCCAGGCCTTCAATCGCGGCGGGAAACCGGTGCGGTTGTTGGGGATTGGGGTGAGGCTGGAGGATTTGCGGGGCGGGTTCGAACAGTTGGAGTTGTTTGAGCGGTGAGATTTTAAAATCAAAAGATCGCAGCCTTCGGCAGCTCCTACAGGGTGTACTCCATCCAATGTAGGAGCCGTCGAAGGCTGCGATCTTTTAATAGGCCTTAATTCGGCCCCGGATCCGCCACCAGTCGCCCGGCATCCTTGGTCAGTGACTTGAGAAACTCAGCCTGCAACTCGGGATCGTTGCGGGTCAGTTCGATCAGGCTCTGTTCCAATTCGCTGGCTTCTTCTTCCAGGCCCAGTTCCGACAGGCGCTTGACCCGGTGCACCCACTGGCTCACCTCGTCGTCTTCGAGATCGTCGTAAATCAGCCCATGGGCTTCGAGCAGCTTGCCGCGCAAGTTGTTACTGATCGCCAGTGACGAGTCGGTGTGCACATCGTCCTTGTTGTCCTCGACACTGATCTGCAGCTTGCCCAGATGATTGAGGTCATGTTCGGCGAACGGGCTGTCCAGCAGGTTCAGGCGCAACACACCGTTGCGGTCGGTGCTCAGCTCGAACGTGTCCTTGCCGGCCTTGACCTGCACCGGACGCTCGCTCCAGGGCAGACTCGAGTATTCCGTGCGCTTGTCACGCTGGACTTCGTCGATGCCCGCCAGGTTCTGCTGCGCGCGACCGTGAGACTGCACGTTCATGAACGGGTTGAGCCCGGCAAAACCATAGCTGAGCCAATCCTTCGTCACGCTGTCCGGCAGATTACCGAGGGCGAACACGTTGACCACGTTCGCACCGATGCCGGCCACTACGGCCACCGCCCCCAGCGGGATCTCATAGATCTCCCTCCAGGGTTGGTAAGGCGTGTAGCGGTCATAGTGGCGTGTGACTTCGAACTCGGTGACTTCGAAGGTCTTCTGCTCGTGGATTTTCACCCGGCGTTGCGGCAGCTCCAGCACTTTGGGCTCGCCGACATCGATCTGCAGGCTGTGATCGAGCAACTTACGCTCGACCCGCTCCTCGTGCTCGCTGCGTTGTGACATGTGATTGGCACAGCCGCTGACCAGCAGGGTGCCGCACAGGGCGGCACCACCGAGGCCTAAGGTGTTTCGCTTGAACATGACGTCTCTATCTGGTGTCAGCGGCGGATACGGGCCTGGAGGAAAGACAGCACGTCAGCAACCGGCAGCGCTTGCGCCTCGGCTTCGGTACGGCTCTTGTATTCCAGATTGCCGTCGGCGAGGCCGCGGTCACTGACCACGATCCGGTGTGGAATGCCGATCAGCTCCATGTCCGCGAACTTGATGCCCGGGCTGGTTTTCTTGTCGCGGTCGTCCAGCAGCACGTCGAAGCCGGCGGCAGTCAGTTCTGCGTAGAGCTTGTCGGTGGCTTCGCGAACCTGTTCGGTTTCGTAGCGCAGCGGTACCAGAGCAATCTGGAACGGGGCCAGAGCGTCGCTCCAGATGATCCCGTTCTCGTCGTTGTTCTGTTCGATGGCGGCAGCTACTACGCGGGATACACCAATGCCGTAGCAGCCCATTTCCAGGGTGACCGGTTTGCCGTTCTCGCCCAGCACTTCGCACTTCATCGCTTTGCTGTACTTGTTGCCCAGCTGGAAGATGTGCCCGACTTCGATGCCGCGCTTGATTTCCAACGTGCCTTTGCCGTCAGGGCTTGGGTCGCCGGAGACAACGTTGCGCAGGTCGGCAACGGTCGGAACCGGCAGATCGCGCTCCCAGTTCACGCCGAAGTAGTGCTTGTCGTCGATGTTGGCACCGATGCCGAAGTCGCTCATCAGCTCGACGGAACGGTCGATGATGATCGGCAGCGGCAGGTTCAGCGGGCCGAGGGAACCGGCGCCGGCGCCAATGGCGTCGCGCAGTTCGGCCTCGGAAGCCATGACCAGTGGGCTGGCAACGCCAGGCTGGTTGGCGGCCTTGATTTCGTTCAGTTCGTGGTCGCCACGGATGATCAGGGCAATCAGCTTGCCTTTCTCTTCAGCGTGCACCACCAGGGTCTTGATGGTTTTTTCGATCGGCAGGTTGAAGCCTTCGACCAGTTGCGCAATGGTCTTGGCGTTCGGCGTGTCGACCAGACGCAGCTCTTCGGCAGGCAGTGGACGAGAGGTTTCCCGCGGTACGGCTTCGGCTTTCTCGATGTTCGCGGCGTAGTCGGAACCGTTGCTGAAGACGATGTCGTCTTCGCCGGACTCGGCCAGTACGTGGAACTCGTGGGAACCGGCGCCACCGATGGAGCCGTTGTCGGCTTCAACCGGACGGAATTTCAGGCCCAGGCGGGTGAACACGTTGCAGTACGCCTGGTGCATGCGGTCGTAGGTGACCTGCAGCGATGCCTGGTCGGCGTGGAACGAATAGGCGTCCTTCATGATGAATTCGCGGCCACGCATCAAACCGAAGCGTGGGCGGATTTCGTCACGGAACTTGGTCTGGATCTGATACAGGTTGATCGGCAGCTGTTTGTAGCTGCTCAACTCGTTGCGCATCAGGTCGGTGATGACCTCTTCGTGAGTCGGGCCGGCGCAGAAGTCGCGACCGTGGCGATCCTTGAAACGCAGCAATTCAGGGCCGTATTCTTCCCAGCGACCCGATTCCTGCCACAGCTCAGCCGGTTGAGTGCTCGGCATCAACACTTCGAGAGAACCGGCGGCGTTCATTTCTTCACGCACGATGGCTTCGACCTTGCGCATCACTCGCAAGCCCATCGGCAGCCAGGTGTACAGGCCCGAGGCGAGTTTGCGGATCATGCCGGCGCGCAGCATCAGCTGATGGCTGATGACGACCGCGTCGGAAGGCGTTTCTTTCTGTGTGGCGAGCAAAAATTGACTGGTGCGCATGGTTGGCCGTTGTCGGTTGCTGATAACGAGAAGTAATGGGGCATTGTACGGGCGAGATCTGCTGGCGTACAGGCGTGCGGCCGGCTGTGTGGCTGGAGGGCGAGAATCTGCTCGCCCTCTGCGTCCTGTATCAAAGAGGCTGCGATTCTTCCGTGACCGGGGTCTGAGCCGGTTCAGGTGTCGGGGTCGGACCGGCACGGCGGTTTTCCTGGAACCAGTGCAAGGCGATCAACAGCAGCGTCGGAACGCCCAGCAGGGCAGTGATCAGGAAGAAGTTGTGGTAGCCGAATTTTTCCACCATGACCCCTGAATAGCCGCCGATCAGGCGAGGCAACAAGAGCATGATCGAGCTGAGCAGGGCGTACTGGGTCGCGGAGAATTTGAGGTTGGTCAGGCTCGACAGGTAAGCGACGAACGCCGAAGTCGCCAGGCCCGAGCTGAAGTTGTCCAGGGAAATGGTGACGATCAGCATCCGCAGATTGGCGCCCATGTCCGTGAGCATCAGGAACAGCAGGTTAGTGGCCGCCGATGCGGCACCGCCGATGAACAGAATGGGCAGAATGCCGAAGCGCACGATGAGCAGGCCGCCCATACCGGCGCCGACCAATGTCATGATCAGGCCGAAAATCTTGCTGACACTGGCAATCTGATCCTTGGTGAACCCTTGGTCGATGTAGAACACGTTGGCCATCACGCCCATGACCGTATCGGACATCCGGTAGGTGGCGATCAGCCCAAGCAGCAGCAGGGCTTGCCAGCGGTAACGCAGAATGAAGTCGTTGACCGGCGTCAGCACCGGCGCCAGGCCACGGCGGCCCATGGCCGACAAGCACAGGGCGGTGAGCGTGGTATAGAGGATTGCCCGCAGGAATGCGCGGTCTTCGAGCAACAGGTCGAGCAGGCTGACGCCGTTGAATAGCACGCTGGCGAAGTCGGTGTTGTAGAACTGGGTGAACATGGCCGGTACGGACACCAGCAGTACGATCAGCACGAACACCGACGCCAGCTGGTGCACGAAGCTGTAGCGTCCGGCCTGAAGCTGAGTGCGCAGTGGCACCGGCGGTTCGCGCATGAAGAAGGAGGTCAGCAGCGCCGGGATCATCAAGATGCCGAACAGCAGATAGGTGCCAGTCCACGCCGCATGTTTGTAGTTGAAACCGGTGGAGCCGAAGCCTTCGGCAAAAAACAGCGCGCCCGCCGTTGCCAGCAGGGCCGCGACCCGATAACCGGCCATGTAGCTGGCCGCCAGTGCAGCCTGGCGGGTATCGTCGACGATTTCCAGGCGATAGGCGTCGATGGCAATGTCTTGCGTTGCCGAAGCAAAGGCGACTACCACAGCGATGGCGATCAGCCAGGACAGGTGTTTTTGCGGGTCGCAGAAACCCATGCCGATCAGGCCGAGGATCACCAGTGCCTGGGCCAGCACCAGCCAGGAGCGTCGTCGGCCCAGCTTGCCGAGCAGGGGTAGGCGCCACTGGTCGAGCAGCGGGGACCAGACCCATTTAAAGGCGTAGGCCAGGCCGATCAGGCTTGCATAGCCGATGGTTTCGCGGGCAACACCGGCCTCGCGCAGCCAGACTGAAAGCGTCGAAAACACCAGCATGTAGGGCAGGCCGGCGGCGAAACCAAGCAGCAACAGCACGAGCGTCGAGGGGCTGGCATAGGCGGCGAGCGCGGCGCGCCAGGTTTTACGGGGCATGGGCTGGAGTCTGCCTCAAGAATTACGGAAACAAAGCGCGCACTCTAACCGCTGTGCTCTACCGGGCGCCAGCCATGGCGCTGAATATCAACACGATTGTTCAGAACACTGATGCCTTCCATGCGCAATCGGGCCCGCTGTTCATCCCCTGAAGGGCTGCCTGCAGGCAGGCTGATCCGACCGCCGGCACCCAGCACGCGATGCCAGGGCAATTTAGTGTCACCGGGCAGTTGGCTCAATGTTCGCCCGACCCAGCGGGCGGCGCGACCCAGTCCCGCCAGTTCGGCGAGCTGACCGTAACTCACGACTTTGCCCTCGGGCACTTGTGCCAGGGTCAGGTAGAGCGCCGTGCGTCGGATTTGCGCTGCGCTTTCGGTTTCAGCGGTTGAGTCGGTCACGTCCGGGTTCCTGAAAAAAATACGCATTGACCGTCTGTAGGGTAAATCCTGGATTGTCAGTTGAGAAATGAACTCAATAGAAATAGCCGGGTCAGTCCTTGCCAGGGCCTTATTTCCAAGAATAATGCCGATTTTTTTTCGCAAAGTTGAGCTTTTGATTCGCTTATGTTGCCCAGAACCTTACTGTGCCTCGCTGTCGTCAGTGCATCCACTCCCTTGCTCGCCGATACGGTCTGGTTGAAGAACGGTGACAAGCTGAGCGGCAAGATTACGCTCTTCGATGGCGGCAAGCTGTTGATCCAGACCCCGTATGCCGGTGCGGTTCCGATTGACTGGAAAGAGGTCAAAACCCTGGAAAGCGATCAGCAAATGTTGGTCAAACAGGATGCTTACACTGGCGAGAAGGCCAAGTCGCTGCATGCGGCGGAGGACGGCAAGGTCATCCTGGCCAACGGCGATGGCCCCAAGACTGTGGAGTTGGCCAGCATTCAGCAGATGCTCAAGCCCAAGCCGGTGGTCGAGGATTTGGTGTGGAAGGGTAATGTCGACATGGCCCTGGATTATCGGCGGGCCGAAAAAGATACCGATGATTATGATGTCGGCTTCAAAACCAGCGCGCGTCATGGTCGGTGGCGTCATACGGCGGAAGGTGAGTACAACCGCGAGTTCCAGGATAGCGTCGTTACCACTGATAACTGGCGTGCCGAGTATTCTCTGGACCGATTCCTTACCGATAAGTGGTTCTGGCAAGGTCGTTTGAATTACAAGCGCGACAAGGTCGAAGAGCTGTCCCGGCAGCGCACCATCGGTACCGGCCCCGGTTATCAGTTCTGGGATGACGAACTGGGCGCCTTCTCCCTAGGGTCGCTCTTGAATAACACCGACTATGAGTATTCCAATGGCCGCAAGGAAAATTTCTATTCCTTGGCGATGAAGTGGGACTACAACCGTTATCTGGTCGGCAAGAAGGTTGAGTTCTTCACCAAGGGTGAGGTGGGTAAGCCTTTGTCGGGTGTCGCGGATTACGCCCTCGATGCCGAGGTCGGTCTGCGCTACAAAGTCACTGATTGGGCATCGCTGAATCTGAAGGCTGAGAGAGACATTATCAGCGGCAGCGATGAGGCTGACCTGAGCAAGACCCGATATACCGCAGGGTTTGGCGTGGCCTGGTAACACGCTGGAAGATCAAAAGATCGCAGTCTTCGGCAGCTCCACACTTGTGGGTGCCGCCGAAGGGTGCGATTTTTTGTTGCCTCACAAAACACACAGGCACAAAAAAGCCCCGCTTTTAAGGGCGGGGCCTTTTACTAAAGCAAGTACAAGTTAGATAACTTGAACTTCTTCAGCTTGCATGCCTTTCTGACCGCGGGTAGCGATGAAAGAAACCTGTTGGCCTTCTTTCAGGCTTTTGAAGCCGTCGGATTGGATAGCTTTGAAGTGAACGAACAGGTCGTCACCGGATTGTGGAGTGATGAAGCCGAAGCCTTTTTCATCGTTGAACCACTTAACGGTACCGGTTTGGCGATTAGACATGGTGTAACTCCTTGAACAAAGATAACTGCGACTCAGGAAGAACCCTGGCCGAGACTGAGTGCAAAGAGCAGGAAAAATTCTTGTAGATGGTTGGATCGAAATTCAACATATCGTGTAGAGATTCTCAGTGACACAAGCAGCACAGTGGCGCCACCTTAACCCTTTTTCCGGAACGTGCCAATGGTTCTTGCGAAGGTTTCTCTTTTTTAATGACTGACGGTTAATAACATGGCGGTGAGGCCCCGGAATTCACGGGGGAACGGCGAGAATTGTCTCCCAGACTTTGAACCCGGAGCGCCTGCCCGGTAAGATGCCGGACAGAATTTTTCCGCCTCGCTATTCAGGACACCCGCCATGAGCATCAAATCGGACAAGTGGATTCGCCGCATGGCGCAAGAGCACGGCATGATCGAGCCTTTCGTGGAACGTCAGGTGCGCGGCAGTGACGACAGTCGTGTGATCTCCTATGGTGTGTCGAGCTACGGCTACGATGTGCGTTGCACCAATCATTTCAAGGTGTTCACCAACATCAATTCGGCCATCGTCGATCCGAAAAACTTCGACGCTGGCAGCTTCGTCGACATCCACAGCGACGTGTGCATCATCCCACCAAACTCTTTCGCCCTGGCCAGTACCGTCGAATACTTCCGCATTCCGCGCAACGTATTGACCATCTGTCTGGGCAAGAGCACCTACGCCCGCTGCGGCATCATCGTCAACGTGACTCCGCTCGAGCCCGAGTGGGAAGGCCATGTGACCCTGGAGTTCTCGAACACCACCAACCTGCCGGCGAAGATCTACGCCAACGAAGGCGTGGCGCAGATGCTGTTCCTCGAGTCCGACGAGGAATGTGAAGTGTCCTACAAGGACCGTGGCGGCAAGTATCAGGGGCAGCGTGGCGTGACCTTGCCGCGTACCTGAGTCAACCGTCTGACAAACCGTTGGAATTCCTGGGCGGGCGTACACTCTATGGGGTGTACCGCTCCGATTCGCGCAAGGCGGATCGGGCCATCGCTCAGGAGTGCTTCATGAAGATCGATCCGCGAATAAGTGCCGAACTGGCAAGGCTCGAGCCCAATCAGGTTGGTGTGCTGGCCTGGTCCTTGTTGGCGCATCCGCCAGTCAGCATGGCAGGGGGCATCCCCCATCAGCCTGATCCCGACACCCCCAATGAAGATCCGACAGAACCCGGAGAGCCCACCCTGCCGGATGAGCCACCTCCCGCACCTGTGGTCTGATACCCGCTTTTGTGGGCGCGAGCATCGCTCGCTCCCACGGGAAGGTGGCGTTTTACTTGAGGTTGCCGCTCAAGAACTGCTTCAACCGCTCACTCTTCGGATTGCCCAGCACGTCTTCCGGCGCGCCTTCTTCTTCCACCAGCCCCTGATGCAGGAACAGCACCTGGCTCGACACTTTGCGGGCGAAGCTCATTTCATGGGTGACCATGATCATGGTCCGGCCTTCCTCGGCCAGGCCCTGAATTACCTTGAGCACTTCGCCCACCAGTTCCGGGTCGAGTGCTGAGGTTGGTTCGTCGAACAGCATGACTTCAGGTTCCATGGCCAGCGCACGGGCAATGGCCACCCGTTGTTGCTGACCGCCCGACAGGAACGCCGGGTACTGATCCGCCACACGCGGCGCCAGGCCAACCTTGTCGAGGTAACGTCGGGCGCGGTCCTCGGCTTCTGCCTTGGTGCAACCGAGCACCCGCCGCGGGGCCATGGTGATGTTTTCCAGCACCGTCATGTGGCTCCACAGGTTGAAGTGCTGGAACACCATGGCCAGGCGGGTGCGGATCCGTTGCAGCTCATCGGGGTCGGCCACATGGATGCCGTGACGGTCCTTGGCCATGCGGATGTTCCGGCCGTCCATGCTCATGGTGCCGTCGTTGGGTTGCTCTAGAAAGTTGATGCAGCGCAAAAAGGTGCTTTTGCCCGAGCCGCTGGCGCCGATCAGGCTGATAACGTCGCCGGTTTTGGCCTTGAGCGAAACGCCTTTGAGCACCTGATGATCGCCATAGCTTTTATGCAGGCCTTCGATGGTCAGTTTGTACATGGGGCATGCATCCTCAAGGCGAAAGTAGATAGCCGCTGCGATAGGCTTCGGTGCCCGCGACGTGGGCGATTACCATGCCGGCAGTGGCCATGCGCCGCAGCGAACGGGCGTACATCAGCCCGGCGACGGTGCAATGAACAGGGGTGACGCGATCATTGATCGGGTCGATGACTTCGGCGATCAGCTGCCCGGCCTCCAGGTATTCCCCGGGCAGGACCGTAAACACCAGCAGTCCGCCCACGGGTGTCGCGACCGGTTCGACGCCGGCCAGCGGCGTGGCCGGGTAGGGCAGTTCCGGTAAGGGCGCCGGCTCACCGGCAATCGCGCCGAAGTGAATCAGATAATCGATAAGCGCTTGGCAGTCGAGGCTGGCCAACGGGTGATTAACGTCGCCCTGACCGCGCAATTCGACGGTGACCGAAAAGCTGCCCAGCGGAATATCGAAATGCTCGCCGAAGCGTTCTTTCAACTGCCACCAGAGCAGGGTGAAGCATTCATCGAATGACTGGCCACCAGAGTCGGTGGCCAACAGGCTGGCTTCGGCACCGATGTAACGCGCCAGCGGCTCGACCTGAGGCCAGGCTTCGGGCGTGGTGTAGAGGTGTGCCACGGCTTCGAAATCGCAATGCAGGTCCAGCACCATGTCCGCATCGCAAGCCAGTCGTTGCAGGGTCAGGCGTTGGGATTGCAGTTGCGTGCTGGCGGTATGGCGCGCCAATACGTCGCGCAGGCTGCTGCGGATCAGTTCGAGGTTGCGTTGTGGATTGTCGCCCAGCAAGCCTTCGATCTCGTTGCCGACTTCTTCACTCAAGTCGACGAACCAGCGATTGAAGTTCTGCCCGCTTTCCAGCTCGTAACGGCCCAATGGAACGTCCATCAACACTTGTTCCAGGCCGACCGGGTTGGCCACGGGCACCAGCACGATTTCGCTGCGCAGCCGGCCGGCGGCTTCCAGCTCCGCCAGACGCTGTTTGAGGTGCCAGGCCACCAGCATGCCGGGCAGTTCATCGGCGTGCAGGGAGGACTGGATGTAGATCTTGCCTTTGGCCGCCTGGGGGCCGAAGTGAAAGCTGTGGATCTGTCGCACGGTCCCCGGCAGTGGGGCCAGCAGGTCATGAATCTGGTGGCGCATGTACGAATTGTCCTAGTGAGTCGGCCCGAGGAAGGCCAGCCATCGGCGTTCGGCGAGGCGGAACAGGCCGACCAGCGCAAAGGTAACGGTCAGGTAGATCAGCGCGGCGATGCCGAACGACTGGAAGGTCAGGAAGGTCGCCGAGTTGGCGTCGCGCGCGACTTTCAGGACATCCGGGATGGTCGCGGTGAACGCCACGGTGGTCGAGTGCAGCATCAGGATCACTTCGTTGCTGTAGTAAGGCAGCGAGCGACGCAGCGCCGACGGCATGATCACGTAGGTGTACAGCTTCCAGCCGGTCAGCCCGTAGGCTTTGGCCGCTTCGACTTCACCGTGGTTCATGCTGCGAATCGCCCCGGCGAAGATTTCCGTGGTGTAGGCACAGGTGTTCAGGGCAAAAGCCAGGATCGTGCAGTTCATCGCATCGCGAAAGAACGCATCAAGGACGGGCTGCGCGCGCACGGCCGCCAGACTGTAGATGCCGGTGTAACAGATCAGCAGCTGAATATAGAGCGGCGTACCCCGAAACAGATAGGTGTAGAACTGCACCGGCCAGCGCAGGTAGAGCTTGGGGGAAACCCGGGCGATGGACAGCGGGATCGACACCAGAAAGCCGATGAAGATCGACGCACTGAGCAGCCACATGGTCATGGCCAGGCCGGTGATGTTGTAGCCGTCGGTATAAAGGAAGGGTTTCCAGTATTCCTGCAAGAGTTCGATCATCGTACGGCCTCCCGGGCACCGGCGGCGTAGCGGCGTTCGAGCCAGCGCAGGACGACGTTGGAGGCACTGGTGATCAGCAAGTAGATCAATGCGGCCAGCACCAGGAAATAGAACAGTTGATAGGTGCTTTTACCGGCGTCCTGCGCCGCCTTGACCAGGTCGGCCAAGCCGATGATCGAGACCAGCGCGGTGGCCTTGAGCATCACCATCCAGTTGTTGCCGATGCCCGGCAGGGCGAAGCGCATCATTTGCGGGAACACCACGAAACGGAAACGCTGGCCACGTTTGAGGCCATAGGCGGTGGCGGCTTCGACCTGGCCCCGTGGCACGGCGAGGATCGCCCCGCGGAACGTTTCGGTGAAGTACGCGCCATAAATGAAGCCCAGGGTGATGACCCCGGCGCTGAACGGGTTGATCTCGATGTATTCCCATTCCATGAGGTCGGTTAACGAGGTCAGCCAGGTTTGCAGGCTGTAGAAGATCAGCAGCATCAGCACCAGGTCTGGTACCCCGCGAATCAGCGTGGTGTAGATCTGCGCCGGCACGCGCAGCAGTTTGACTTTTGACAGCTTGGCACTGGCGCCCAGCAGGCCGAGCAACACGGCCACCAACAGCGACAACACCGATAATTTGATGGTCATCCAAGTGCCTTCCAACAGCAACGGACCGAAGCCCTGAAGGCTGAAGGCTGAGAGCCCCAGGTTTTGTAATAGGTTTTCAAACATAAATCAGCAACCTGATCGGGTGAAAAAAGCGCCCATCGCGAGATGGGCGCCGGGCATTACTTGCCGCTGTACAGATTCAGATCGCCAAAGTGTTTCTTCTGAATGGTGGCGTAGGTGCCATCGTCGTGTAACGCTTTGATACCTTTGTCCAGAAGTGCCTTGAGGTCTTTGTTACCTTTCGAGATACCGACAGCAGTTTTGGCTGGCAGCAATTCGCTGTCGACAGGCTTGCTGACTTCGTAATCGGCGCCTTTTGGCGACTTCAGGAAGCCCAGTTCGGCTTGCAGCATGTCCTGGATCGCGGCGTCGAGACGACCGGAAGTCAGGTCGGAATACACCTGATCCTGGTTGGCGTAGGCCTGGGTTTTCACGCCGGCCTTGTCCAGCACGGCTTTGGCATAGGCTTCCTGAATGGTGCCTTGCTCGTAACCGACGGTTTTACCCTTCAGCGTGGCGACGTCAGTGGTGAGGCCGGAGCCCTTCTTGAACACGTAGGCGGTAGGGCCGGAGAACAGCTCACTGGAGAAGTCGATGACTTTTTCGCGAGCCGGCGTGACGGTCATCGAAGAGATCACACCGTCGAATTTATTGGCCTTGAGGCCTGGAATCATGCCGTCGAAATCGCTTTCGACCCATTTGCACTTGACCTTCAGCTCGGCGCAGATTGCATTGCCCAGGTCGATGTCGAAGCCCACCAGGCTGCCGTCGGCTGCCTTGGATTCGAACGGCGCATAGGAAGGGTCAACACCAAAACGCAATTCTTTGTATTCCTTTGCCAGCGCGGAGCCGGCAGCCATGCACAACGCCAGTGCAGAAAGGGTCAGCAATGCTTTTTTCATTATTCAATCCCTAAGAACCAATATGAGCGCTTGTGGCGCAGAAGTACTGTTACTGAAAAGCGTAAGACCTATTAAAAGTAGCAATTTCCGAACCAGAGTCCCGAACAAGCGTTTTAAAAGGTGACACAGGAAATGGCAAAGCGCGATTTGTGCACGAAAACGGGCGCTGCCAGATTCTTGCGTCTGGATGGTGCACAGGGAAGCTGATACCCATTAAATCTTGATGCTATTTGTGTAGCAGCTGTCGAGCCTGCGAGGCTGCGTTCGGCTGGGCAGCAGTCGCAAAATCAGAACTTGCGGTGCGTCAGGCGGACCGCATCAGCTGGATGCACGACGGCTGCGCCGCCGAACGCAGGCTTCGCCAGCTGCTACAAAGGCAGGGCCACAAGAGTCGGGTCAAGCCAGTAAATCCCGCAACGTCGCCAGGCTGTCAGCTTCTTCCACCGACTTGTCCTGCCGCCAACGCAATATCCGGGGAAACCGCACTGCAATCCCGCTCGGGTGCCGTTTCGACGGGGCAATGCTCTCGAATCCCAGCTCAAACACCAGGCTTGGTTTCACACGGATCACAGATCCGGACTTTTCCACCGTGGTCTTGCGCACGAGGCTGTCGATCTGGCGGATTTCTTCGTTGGTCAACCCGGAGTAGGCCTTGGCGAAAGGCACCAGTGTCCGCTCGCAGGCACAGGGTGGGCCGTCCCAAACGGCGAAAGTGTAATCAGTGTAGAGACTGGCCTGGCGGCCATGACCCTGCTGCGCATGGATCAGCACCGCATCGACACTGAACGGGTCGACTTTCCATTTCCACCACACACCCGTTTCTTTGTTCCGCCCGACGCCATACTGCGCATCGCGGGCCTTGAGCATCATGCCTTCGACCTTCAGTTTGCGAGAGGCTTCCCGTTGGCGGGCGAGGTCGAACCAGTCTTCGCCGATCAACATGGGCGAGGCAAGTAACACCGGGTTTGCGCAGGTGGTGATGAGGTGTTCCAACTGAGTGCGGCGCATGGCCTGAGTCTGGTTGCGCAAATCCTGGCCCTGCCATTCGAGCAGGTCAAAGGCCTGAATGACCACGGGCACCTCATCGAGGATTTTCTTGTCCAGCGTGTGACGGCTGCTGCGTTTTTGCAGCAGGGCGAAAGGCTGCACCGCCAGCGACGCAGGCGATTGCCGCTCGCAAGCGTTCCCAGAGCCCGAGGGCGCGGTTTTCCAGGCGACGATTTCACCGTCGATCACCGTGCCGTCGGGCAAGTCGTGAATCAGGCTGCCCAGTTCGGGGAACCGTTCGGTCACCAGTTCTTCGCCTCGCGACCAGACCCACAAGCGCCCATCGCGCTTGACCACTTGGGCGCGGATGCCGTCCCATTTCCACTCCACTTGCCATTGGCTGGCCGGGCCGAGCAGCGCTTCGAACTGCTCAACCGGTTGCGACAACGCATGGGCAAGGAAGAACGGGTAGGGTTGGCCACCCCGTTGGTCGTGTTCATCGGGTGCTTCGGGGGCAATCAGCTTCAGGTAACTGGCGGCATTCGGGCGGTGCGACGGGTCGGTGTAACCCACCAGTCGCTGGGCCACGCGTTTGCCGTCGAGCCCGGCCATTGCTGCCACGGCGCGGGTGACCAGCGATTTGGAGACACCGACACGGAAACTGCCGGTGATCAGTTTGATGCACAGCATCAGGCCCTGGCGATCCAGTTGCGCCCACAGCGCGGGCAGGCGTTCAGCGAGGACCCGCGGGGGCGCGCTGCGCAGTGGCAACAGTTTGTCCTCAATCCACACCGTCAGTCTGTCGGTAGACGTGTGAGGCGTTTCGGGCAGCACCAGCGAAATGGTTTCCGCCAGATCACCCACCGCCTGGTAGCTTTCCTCGAACAACCAGGGCGAGAGCCCGGAACACGCGATTGCCATGTCGCGCAGCACCCGTACCGGCACCCATTGCCGAAGCCGCCCGCCGGCCAGCAAATACACCGCCCAGGCGGCATCTTCGGGCGTGGCCTGGGCGAAGTAATGCTGCATCGCCGCCAGTTTGGCGTCGCTTGAGGTGGTGGCATCGAGTTCGGCATACAGCTCGGCGAAGGCTTTCATGCCTGCACCTCGGCGCTCTCGGGTTCGAAGGCTGCATTGTTCTCATCGTCGCCGTATTCGGTGCGCAACCCCATGGCATCGAGGCCCTGTTCGCGCAGATGCCGTACCAGCACTCCGATCGATCCATGGGTGACCTTCACCCGTTCGGCCCCGGACTGTTCGATGGTCCAGAGCAGGCCGGGCCAATCGGCGTGATCGGACAACACGAAACCACGATCCACGCCATGCCGCCGCTGCGTGCCGCGCAAACGCATCCAGCCGCTGGCGAGGCCATCGCTGTAGTCGCCGAAGCGCCGTACCCAATTGCCGGTACCCGTTGCAGGCGGCGCGAGGACCAGAGCTTTGCGCATCATCGGGTCCTGCTTTTTTACTTCGCTGGCATAAATCGTTGGCGGTAAATGAATGCCGCTCTGACGATAAAACTGATTGATCGGCTCAACCGCACCATGCACCAGGATGGGGCCCAGGCCGGCATCGAGGCCATGAAGAATCCGCTGAGCCTTGCCGAAAGCATGACAGAGCAGCACGCTGGTTTTATCGACTGCGGCGTTGGACTGCCACCACTGATTGATCTCGGCAAGGATCTGCGCCTGGGGTTGCCAACGGTAAATTGGCAGGCCGTACGTCGATTCTGTGATGAAGGTGTGACAGCGCACCGGTTCGAACGGTGCACAGGTGCCGTCGGGCTCTGTTTTGTAATCACCGGAGGCGACCCAAACCTCACCGCCGCATTCCAGCCGCACCTGGGCTGAGCCGAGCATGTGGCCTGCGGGGTGAAAACTCAGTTTTACGCCATGGTGCAGCAATGGCTCGCCATAGGGCAGCGTTTGCAGGTTGATGTCCTGGCCCAGCTGCGCGCGCAGAATGCCCGCACCCGGTGCCGCCGCCAGATAGTGTTGGTTGCCACGGCGAGCATGGTCGCTATGAGCGTGGGTGATGATTGAGCGCTCGACGGGGCGCCACGGGTCGATATAGAAATCCCCGGGCGGGCAGTACAAACCTTCAGGACGTGCGATAACAAGGTCCATATTGTTACCAGAATGGAGAGGCCTATTAGCTAGGAGGTTTGCCCGAAACGAGAAGTTCTATTTATTTTCACAGAGATTAATAACAAAAGATCGCAGCCTGCGGC
The DNA here is from genome assembly GCF_059420765.1 of Pseudomonas sp. GW821-FHT03E01. Classification (NCBI taxonomy): domain Bacteria; kingdom Pseudomonadati; phylum Pseudomonadota; class Gammaproteobacteria; order Pseudomonadales; family Pseudomonadaceae; genus Pseudomonas; species Pseudomonas sp. GW821-FHT03E01. The sequence goes on from NZ_JBWKUI010000013.1 coordinate 27,499, forward strand.
AGCGCTTACAGATGGGTGCGAATCCCCTGTAGGCGCCGCCGCAGGCTGCGATCTTTTGATGTTACTTGCCAGGCGTCAGCGTCAACCGCGTCTTGCCATACACCTTGTCAAAGTTCTGCGGCTGCATCGGCAGGCTCATGTATTGACCCTTGAGCCATGGATCGACGCTGTCGAGATAGTGCGGGCTGGCCGGGTTGCCGGATTGGCCGGTAGCGTTCTGGCCCATCAGCGGTTCGGCCTGGCCGAAGTCGACAATAAAGCGCATGGCCGGGGCCTGCGTGGTGTTGAAGTCCTGACCCCAGGCGAACGAGGCGGTGTTGAGCGTAGTGTGATCGCCGCCGGCCGCCAGCGGACCGCGCACGGTCTGGCCGCTGGCGTTTTTCCACTCGTAGCGGTGCAGTTTGCCCCACTGCCAGGCTTTGTGATCGCCGCCCAACTGGCTGTCACCCGCGCTGATCGCAGCCGCCAGGCTACGGGCCAGGATCGCCGGTTTGTCTTCTTTCTGCGCGGTGCGCACGTCATCCCAGAACGGACTGTCCTCACGCCCAAGCAGATGATCGGCCTGGGCCGCGTAGGATAATTTGCCGTTGGCGATAAAGGCTTTCCACGCCGGGCTGCTTTCCGGGCCCAGTTCGTCGAGGAAAATCTGTTTGGTGCTTTCCTGCAGGAACAGCTCGTAAATCGCCGCGTCGGCGGAGGTCGGGCTGAGTTTGCCGTCGAAGGCCATCAAGCGGGTATACGCCTCGCGAGCCTTGCCGCGATCGGCCACCGGCAACGCTTCGATGGCCTGCTTGAGTGGCTGGGCCATGCCCGGCGCTTCAAACATCTTCTTCAGCTTGGCGGCGAAGGTGGTGGTCTGGTCGTATTGCATGGCGATCAGGCTGCGGGTGTCGTGTTTGCCCACGCCCGCCAGTTCGGCCATGCGTTCGCCACGCTCCGGCGCCGCCCAGGAATTGGACAGCTGCATGCCGTAGCCATGGGGAATGACCCGCTGGTTGGCGGTGCCGAGCCAGCCCTGCGCCGGGTCCTGGTCATACGGATGGAGCATCGGGTCGGCGTAACCGTCCCAGTCGTAGCGACCTTCCCAGCCCGGCGACGGCAGCAAGCCTTCGCCTTCGCGACGGTTCGGGTAGCGACCGGTGACTTGCCAGCCGATATTGCTGGCATCGGCAAACACCAGATTCAGGGCGATGGCGCGGATTTCACGGCTAGCGTCCGACGCTCTCTCGGTACTCTGCGCCCGGGACAGGTCGAAAAAGGCGTCCAGGGTTTTGTCATCGGTGAAGTCCGGCGCCTGCAGGGCCAGGCCGAAACCATTCGCCAGCGCCGTGCCCTGGGCGCTGTTGAGCAGTGGCCCATGGCGGGTTTCGTACACCGCTTCGCGAATCGGCCGCTGGCCTTTGACGAAATAGGTTTCGTTGCGCACGATCGCCGGCTGCCATTTGCCGCCCACTTCGTAGGAAAGGCCATTGCCCTGGCGTTTGATTTTTTCCAGGAACACGTCCTGGTTGTCGCCCATGACCGAGGTCATGCTCCACGCCACTTTGCCGTTGAAACCAGCGAGCACCATCGGTAACCCGGCAATGGTTACGCCGGAGGCCTGGTATTTCGGCGCGCGAATCTGCACGTAACTGAACAGCGACGGGACGCCCAACGGTCCATGGCTGTCGCTGGCCAGCAGGCTCTTACCGCTGCGGCTGCGTTGCGGGGCGATCGCCCAGTTGTTCGAGGAGGTAGCGCTCAGCAGATTCAGATCCGACAGTTGACCAGTGGCTTTGCTGATTTCGCTCAGCCCCGGGATTTGCCCGGTGAGTTTGATGCCCTGAAGTTTATCCGCTTCAGCCACCGGCAGTTTTTCGTCGGGAGCGGACGGGGTCAGCCACGCCAGTTTGTCGGTGCTGACAGTCTGGGCCAGCATCAGCGAGGAAATTTCTTCCGGCAGGTTCGCCGACTGGCTGAAGTTCAGCAGGCAGAACATCAGCGCCGAATCTTCCGGTTTCCAGTACTCAGGCTTGTAGCCGGTGGCCGCGAGGTCCGCCGGCAGCTTGTCGCGGTAGCGGAACAGGTAGGCGTTGACCCCGCGGGCATAGACTTCGAAGAAACGCTTGAGGCGTGGCGACGAGGCCTTATACAGCTCATCCGCGCTTTTCTTCAGGTTGACCGCACGCATGTAGCGGTCGGCATCGAGCAGGTCCGCGCCGGACATTTCCGCCAGACGGCCCTGGGCCAACAGGCGCAGAGTGACCATTTGGCTGATGCGGTCGCTGGCGTGCACGTAGCCGAGGGTGAACAGCGCATCGTGGAAGCTGTTGCTCTCGATCAGCGGCATGCCCATGGCATTGCGGCGAACCGAAACGTTTTGCGCCAGGCCCTTCAGCGCTTGCACGCCGGAGGTGGGCGGGAGGGTGTCCTGGGCGTTCCATGTCTGACAACCGGTCAGGCTCAAAACACCGGCCACTGCTGCGGCAACGCCGAACCGGGGAAGAAAATGTGTAAGGGCTGGCGAGGCCATGGCAAAGCTCCTGCGGGGGTAGTGACGCGACAAAGGCGCTACGTTAGTGAGCAGGAGGTGGACGCGCAAGCGGCGGCTGGGTTATTTCTTTTCGGTGATCGCCGGCATCAGGTCGTCCTGTTTGCGTTTGATGGCTTGCCGGTAGCAAGAGGCGATGCTGAAGTGCGGCAAATTCAATGGCCTCGCATGGGAAAAGTCGGCATGGAACTTAAGACAAACGCGGCGCTGATCATCATCGATCAACAAAAAGGCATCCTGCATCCCAAGTTGGGCCGTCGAAACAACCCTCAGGCCGAAGAGCGCATCCTGGAGTTATTGGGGCATTGGCGTCGCACCGGGCGGCCGGTGATTCATGTGCAGCACCTGTCCCGCTCTGTGGATTCGGTGTTCTGGCCGCAGCAATCGGGGGTGGAGTTTCAGGAGCGCTTCCAGCCATCGATCGGTGAGTGGCTGATACAGAAACAAGTGCCGGATGCGTTTTGCTCGACCGGGCTGGAAGCGAGTTTGCGCGAGGCGGGGATCGATCAGTTGATCATCGTTGGCGTGGCGACGCACAACTCGGTGGAATCCACGGCGCGAACGGCTGGGAATCTGGGGTTTGAGGCGTGGGTTGTGGAGGATGCGTGCTTTACCTTCGACAAGGCGGACTTTTTCGGCAATGCCCATTCAGCTGAAGAAGTGCATGCGATGTCGCTGGGGAATCTGCATGGGGAATATGCGACGGTCGTTAGCGCCGCGAGCATTCTCATGAACGACTGAAACCTTGAACTGACCCCAAAATTAGGATTGGTGTCCAACTTTTGGGGTGCAGATCAACTTGTAGGAGCGAGGCTTGCCCGCGAAGAACGATGACGCGGTTTTTCTGATTGATCGTGGCGCCCTTTTCGCGGGCAAGCCTCGCTCCTACAGGGATTGGCGATTCAACAGGCGAAGAAGTTATTCGCCCGAATCCTCAAGCCCCGTGGCACTTCTTGAATTTCTTGCCGTTGCCGCAGGGGCAAGGGTCGTTGCGACCGACGTCTTTCAGGGCGTTGCGCACCGGTTCCTGGTGGGCGTGGCCGCAGTTTGGGCCGTGGACATGGCCATGGTCGTGATCATGGTGGTCGTGATGGTCATGATCGTGGTTGCAGTCAGGGCCATGGACGTGGGGTTGCTGGGTCATCGGGGTCACTCCGGAATTAAATCGGCGGCGATTATCACGCCATTGCGCGCCAGGTGCACGTAGTGCGCGATGAATAAACCGGTTTCAAGTGTGCCTTCCAGACGATAGGGAATCGGTTGCTCGGGTTTTTTCAGCAGTTTCACCACATCCCGAACCCTGGGCCACAGGTTGGTTCGGATCGGCACCTTGAAGTAGGCACTGTGCTTGGGGCCGACGGTGAACCAATGTTCGTGCTCGCCTTCGGTCAGCAGGACGTCCCCCAGATGAATGCGATATTCCAGGGCGCGCACCGTCAGGTCTTCGTCATTGGGGTTGTCGACGCGAAAATGCAGCAGGAATTTCTGCTCCAGCAACTTGGCCCGGACCACCTCGACCTTGACCAGATGCACTTGCGGGTCTGGCAAGTCGTTGCTGAACCATGAGGCGCAGCCGCCGACTCCTGAAAACAGAAGCAGCAAAGTGAACAGATAGAGCGCGAATCGTCCGGTGATCATGGTCGTGTTTCTCCCTTTGTAGCAGCTGCCTCGCTGTAGCAGCTGCTACGGCCGAACGCAGCTTTCGGCAGCTGCTACAGGGGGCACCTCAAGCGCCGAAATAACTCGCGCAGCACTTCTTGAACTTCTGCCCGCTGGCGCACGGGCACGCATCGTTGCGCCCGGCCTTGAGCGGCACCGTAGGGTCGATGAAGTACCAGCGGCCGGCGTTCTGCACGAATGACGAACGTTCGCGGTGGCTGTGTTCGCCGCTGCCGTCGTGCCAGCGAGCGGTGAAGGTGACGAAGGCGTGCTCCGGCTGGCCGCCGAAGACCTCGGCGCCTTCCACTTCCAGGCCCAGCCAGGTGCTCTGGGCGCTCCAGTCGCTGATCGACTGGCGATCCAGGCCGGCCTGTTGCGCGGGCAGGGTGGTGGCCACCAGATAGTCGACCAGCCCCAGCACATAGGCGCTGTAGCGCGAACGCATCAGGACTTCGGCGCTGGGGGCCGGATGGCCGGCATGGTAATGACCGCAGCAGGCATCGAGCAGCGTGCCGCTGCCGCAAGGGCAAATGGATGTACTCATTGCGTTACCACCAGTATTTCCCGAAGTTTTCCGGATTGGCCCAGAAGCGTGAGTTGAGCCAGTCGGGTACCTGTTTGTAGTCAAGCAGATCGTAGGTAAACAACGTCAACACTTGATCGTCGCGCTGGAAGCGTTCGCTGGCTTGCAGGGCCAGGGAGAAAAAATCCGTCTCCTGCCAACCGCTGGCGGGCAAGTCGGCCAACACCGCAATGCGACTGGCATTGAGGTTGCGTATCCCGCCGAGCAGATTCAGGCCGTCGCGCTTGGGTAAGTGTTCGAGGCAATCGACCACCAGCGCCAGATCAAACCGCTGCGCCGCCAGTTCGGCCGGCAATGCTCCGGGTGCGGCAAAAGCCACGATGCTATCCGGGTGCGCGAGTTTGAATGCCTCGAGCGCGGGGAACTCACTGGCGCCAATCAGCAACAGACGCGTCGGGGCGTAACGATCAAGCAATGCGGCCAACGCCTGCTGGGGCGTGCGCGAAGAAATACTTGCAGTCATCGAAGATCCTCAATCAGAACGCCAAGATTAACGTGTCTTGTCGAGCGTGTTTAAGCAAAAAGCGCCGATCTTCCGTGAACATAAGGCAAAACAGCAATGGCCTATTGCTGGCGGAGATTAAAAGTCCGGTCTTTACTCCTTGAAATCGGTTATTAGCCGATCCCTCAGGAGAAAACTAGATGAGCATAGTTCGGACAGCATTACCTTTGGTTCTGCTAACCAGTGTGTTAACTGGTTGCGCAGGTTTGCAGAAAACCGACTGGCCGACCTGTGCGGCGGTCGGTGGTGTCGTCGGTGCAGGGCTCGGTGCGACAGAGAGCTCTTCATGGGCGGGGTATGGCGCACTGCTGGTCGGCGGCACGGCAGCGGCTTATTGCTGGGTGCATGGCGATGGCGACGAAGACGGCGATGGTGTGCCGGACAGCCGCGACAAGTGCCCTCACACACCGAGAGGCGTGCGAGTCGATGCCGACGGCTGTCCTCCACCCGCGCCTGCGCCGGTGGTCGAAGAGAAGGCGGTGGTCAAGGAAGAAGTCATCGTTATCCGTGATGTTCACTTCCAGTTCGACTCGTCCAAGCTCACTCCTTCCGATAAAGAGGTACTCAACACCGTTGCTACGCGCCTGAAACAGGAGCCCGCCAGCGCCCGGTTGACCGTGACCGGTCATACCGACAGCGTCGGCAGCGATAAATACAACCAGAAACTGTCGGACAAACGCGCCCATTCGGTGGTGGAGTACCTGATTTCCCAAGGCGTGCCACGCAGCAGTTTCGTGTCTGTGACCGGTGCCGGTGAAAGCCAGCCGGTGGCCGATAACAAAACCGCTGAAGGCCGTGCGCTGAACCGGCGTACGGAAATCAAAATCGACCGCTAACCCCCTTGTATTCCGCGGCTTGTGCAGTCGCGGATGCGGGTCTTTACTCCTGTGTGACCGGTATGGGCCGGTGACACAGGAGCATTCACAATGAGCGTTCTCACAAGGACCGTCTTGCCGGTTCTACTGCTTGGTAGTCTTCTGACCGGCTGCGCGACTCACAGCGATGGCACCGCCCCCTTGAATCAACGTACCTGGCCGATCTGCAGTGTCATTGGCGGACTGGTTGGCGGCGGTCTGGGCGCGATCGAAAGTGGCGGTTGGGCGGCAGGTGGAGCGGCGCTCGGTATCTTGACCGGTGGCTTGGTCTGTTACGCCCAGGATGGCGACGAGGACGGTGATGGTGTTTTCGATCGACGCGATCGTTGCCCCGATACGCCTGCCAATACACCTGTCGATCATCACGGTTGCCCGCTACCGCAATATCCGGCCAGCGTAAAACCTGCTGAACCGCCGGTATCCGAAGTCATCACGCTGAGTAGTAATGTGTTGTTCGCGTACAACAAATCCGACCTGACGCCCGAGGCACGCAGCGAGCTGGATTCGTTGATGCCCAAATTGCAGAGTGCCGATGTGGTAAGCGTCAAGGTCGTCGGCCATACCGACAGTCAGGGTTCGGACGCCTATAACCAGAAGTTGTCGGAACGTCGTGCCAGCAGCGTGGCGGCCTACCTGTTGAGCCGGGGGCTGGCGCCGAACAAACTCACCAGCGAAGGACGGGGTGAAACCCAGCCGGTGGCTGACAATGATACGGAAGAAGGGCGGGCAAAAAACCGTCGTGTGGAGTTGCACATCAATCGCTAGGCTCCGTGATCAAGAGGCCCGTGATAGAGCCGTCGGATGGCCGTCAAGGTTGACCCGGCGGCCATTCGATGCCTTTCGGAAGAATTTTCCGTTGCCCTCTGGCTTATCCCGCGTGTAAGCCGTTATGGTGCGTGCAAATAATAATTCTCGACGGGGGAGCGTATGAAGGTGTTTTGGGGGCTGGGGAAGTTGTTGACCCTGCTGTTCTGGTTGGTGGTGCTGGTCAATCTGCTCATACCGTTTGTTCGTCCACTGCACCTGTTGGTCGATCTGGCTGGCAGCCTGTTGGCGCTGGCTCATCTTCTGGAGCTGGTGTTCTGCAATCGTAGCCTCAAAGGTCGAGCCCACCCCTGGCGTGATCGCCTGAAGATTGTCTTTTTCGGCGTTTTCCACCTGCAAACCATTCCGGCCCCGGCCACTGCGAAGGCTTCCCATGCGTAAACTCTGTCTGCTCGCCGCACTTATCAGCCCATTGGCCTGCGCTCAGGTGGTGAGTGTTGAAACCAACTCGCTGATGCGCTTGCCCAACACCGCCAGCTCCCTGCAACTGGAACGACTGGAAGTCGCCGATTACGGCACCTTGCTGATTCCCTCGAACGTGACCGAAGTGACGGTCGGCGAGCTGCACCTGGGACGCGAAGCGCGGATCGCCATTGTGCCGAGCGAACAGGCTCTGGCGTTGAAGGTCAGCCGGGCCGAGTTGGCCGAAGGCAGCCAGATCACCGCGCGGGGCGCCCCCGGGACTTATCTCAAGGCTGCCCGCTCCGGGCGCAATCTGAATCTGCAGATCAAAGCGCTGAAGGCGCCGCAATTGTCGGTAGACGCTCGCGGTGGCGCGGGCGCCCCGGGTTTTGTCGGTCTTGACGGGGCCAACGGCCAAGCACCGGGTTGCACCTGGGGCCAGGCCGGTCGCGGCTTCGATGGCAGTGACGGCAGCGACGGCCAACCCGGTGCGCCGGGGGCGCTGGTTCGACTGGAAGTGCCGCGTGACTATCCGGCGGAGCAGATCAAGGTCGAGGTGGCGGGCGGAGTCGGTGGCGCGGCCGGACCGGGTGGCAAACCGGGGGCGGGCGGCAAGGCCAAGGGCTGCATTGTCTATAAAGCCGATGGCGGCAAGAGCGGTCGCCCCGGTGCCGATGGCCAGCCTGGGCCTGCCGGGGCGGCAGGCTCGGTGAGCATTCAGCGGTTGTAAGAACGACCGAGAACCCCTGTGGCGAGGGAGCTTGCTCCCGCTGGGTCGCGAAGCGGCCCCAAAGCCGGCGACCCTGTTTTTTCAGAACGTGCGCAGTGATCGATTACGACTGCTACGCAGCCGAGCGGGAGCAAGCTCCCTCGCCACAGAGACTATGCATTGCTCAGAACATCGGCCGAGCCGCAGCAATCGCCACCAGCACCAACCCGACCATCAGGTTAATCCCCACCAACCGGCGAATCTTGCCCAGCGTCGCCGCGCCCGTCGGCCAATCCTCAGCCGCTACCGCCGTGCGCAGTTCCGGCAGCAGCAACGCCTGAATCCGGATAAACAACGCGGTCATCACCACATACAATCCCATCATCGCCTGCACATACCGCGGTGCCGCTTCAAACCCGGTGAACTGCAAATGAATCATGCCCACACCGCTGATCGGCAAAAGCACCACCGCGACCCAGACCCAGCGGAAAAAACCTTGAAACACTTCCACCCACAGCTTCAACCGGGCAGGGCCTTCCAGCGCCTTCATCGCAGCGGGGCGAAGGACCATCCAGGCGAAAAACATGCCGCCGACCCAGACCAGGGCGGCCAGGACATGCAGGGTATAAACGATGCCAAAAGGTGTCATTGGGGTACTCCGTTCTGCGCGGGATTAATTAGCGGGGTATGATAGCGGCCGATCCGAACCACTGAAAATTTATCCAGCGTTTTTTGCGCCCGACAATCAATGATCAGCACTGAACTCAAAACCACGATCCAGGGCGCCTACTCGCGTTTTCTCGAAGCCAAGAGCCTCAAGCCACGCTACGGCCAACGCCTGATGATCGCCGAAATCGCCAAAGTCCTCGGTGACATCGACACCGACGACGAAGGCCGGCGCAGTGGCGACCCCGCGATTGTCGCGGTGGAAGCCGGCACCGGTACCGGCAAAACCGTGGCCTACAGCCTGGCAGCGATCCCCGCCGCCAAGGCCGCTGGCAAGCGTCTGGTGATCGCCACGGCCACCGTGGCCCTGCAAGAACAGATCGTCTACAAGGATTTGCCCGACCTGATGCGCAATAGCGGGCTGAATTTCAGCTTCGCCCTGGCCAAGGGGCGGGGGCGCTACATGTGCCTGTCCAAGCTCGACATGTTGCTCCAGGAAGGTCACGCGCAAACCGCTACCGCACAGCTGTTCGAAGAAGAAGGCTTCAAGATCGAGGTCGATGAGGCCAGTCAGAAGCTGTTCACCAGCATGATCGAGAAACTTGCCGGCAATAAGTGGGACGGCGACCGCGACAGTTGGTCCACCGCGCTCGAAGACGCCGACTGGGCGCGCCTGACCACCGATCACAGCCAGTGCACCAACCGCCATTGCCCCAACTTCGGCCAGTGCGCCTTCTACAAGGCCCGCGAAGGCATGGGCAAGGTCGACGTGATCGTCACCAACCACGACATGGTCCTGGCCGACCTGGCCCTGGGCGGCGGCGCGGTTCTGCCGGACCCGCGCGACACAATCTACGTGTTCGACGAAGGTCATCACCTGCCGGACAAGGCCATCGGCCACTTCGCCCATTACACACGCTTGCGCTCCACCGCCGACTGGCTGGAGACCACCGCCAAGAACCTCACCAAATTGCTCGCCCAACACCCGCTGCCGGGGGATCTGGGCAAGTTGATCGAACAGGTGCCGGAACTGGCCCGGGAAATCAAGACCCAGCAGCAGTTCATGTTCAGTGCCTGTGAGCAAGTCGCCGACTTCAAGCCCGGCGAAGACGTCGAAGGTCGCGAGCGGCCGCGTCACCGTTTCGTCGGCGGGGTGATTCCCGAACATATGCGTGAGATGGGCATCGAGTTGAAGAAGGGCTTTGCCCGACTGACCGACCTGTTCACCCGGCTTACCGAACTGCTCAAGGAAGGCATGGACGGCGAGGTCAACATTGGCATCGCCAGCAACCAGGCCGAAGAGTGGTATCCGCTGTTCGGTAGCCTGCTGTCGCGCTCTTCGGGAAACTGGGAGTTGTGGACCGCCTTCACCGTCGAAGACCCGGAAGATAACCCGCCCATGGCCCGTTGGCTGACGCTGGCCGAAAGCGGTTCGTTGTTCGACATCGAGGTCAATGCCAGCCCGATCCTCGCGGCGGAAATGCTCCGGCGCAACTTGTGGAACGTGGCTTACGGGGCGCTGGTGACCTCGGCGACCCTGACCGCTCTCGGCACCTTCGACCGTTTCCGCATGCGCGCCGGCCTGCCGAAAACCGCCGTGACCGCCGTGGTCCCGAGCCCGTTCCATCATGCCGATGCCGGCGTATTACGGGTGCCGGACCTGAAAGCCGACCCGCGCGATGCACCGGCCCATACGGCGGCGATCATTCGCGACTTGCCGGAACTGGTCGAGGGCTCCCGTGGCACCCTGGTGCTGTTCTCCTCGCGCAAACAGATGCAGGACGTGTTCGACGGGCTGGATCGCGACTGGCGCAAGCAAGTGTTCATTCAAGGCAACCTGTCGAAGCAGGAAACCCTGAACAAGCACAAGGCGCGGGTCGATGGCGGGGATTCCAGCGTGCTGTTCGGCCTGGCGAGCTTTGCCGAAGGCGTGGATTTGCCCGGTGCCTACTGCGAGCACGTGGTGATCGCCAAGATCCCGTTCTCGGTGCCCGACGATCCGGTCGAAGCCGCGCTGGCTGAGTGGATCGAAGCCCGTGGCGGCAATCCGTTCATGGAAATCTCCGTACCGGACGCCTCGTTGAAACTGGTCCAGGCCTGCGGTCGCCTGCTGCGAACCGAAGAAGACCGCGGCACCATCACCTTGCTTGACCGTCGTTTGGTCACACAGCGCTACGGCAAAGCTATTCTCAATGCGTTGCCGCCATTTCGTCGTGAAATTTCCTGATGCGCCGGTGGGCAAATTTGCCCACCGCGTTGTCTACCTCACTGCCACTGCCTTTCCACTGGCCCATTGATGGTCGTTAGGGAGAACCACGTTCTTATGATTCGCCGTTCGTTGCCCGCCGTTTTTGCCTTGATGTTCGCAGCCCCTTTGCTGGCGGCCCCCGCCGGCCAGCAGACGCTGTTCAACTTTGTGCGTCCCGCCGACGTGGTTCAGGTGGCGACCCAGGACGCCAGCCTGCCGCAATCCAATGCGGAGCAAACGGCCGAAGGTGAAGTGTTGCGTCGCGTGACCTTCAACCCGGCTGCCCAGCCGACCTTGCGCCTGACACCGCAGACCGGTGCCTGGGACTGGTCGCAGTCGGGCGTCATGAGCCTGCGGATCCAGAGCGCGATGAACTGGGCCGTGACCTTGTACGTGAAAATCCAGAGTAACGACGGCAAGACTCTGGTCAGCCGTGTCGATCTGCCGGCCGGCCCGGCGCAGACCTTACTGGTACCGCTGCAGCCGAGTTCACCGCTGAGCCAGGGCATGAAAGCCGGCCCGCCGATGCCGATCAATTTCGAAGGGCAGCGTGTATTGCTGGCCAGCAGTACCGGTGAGCTGGACCGTAGCCAGGTGGTGTCGGTGACCTTGTCGATGGATCAGCCGAAAGTCGCCCAAAGCATTCTGCTCGAGCGCTTCGGCGTGCAGGACGGCGAGGCCGTGACCAAAGCCGCTTATGGCGGCCTGGTGGACGCTTACGGTCAATCGACCCGGGCCAAATGGCCGGAGAAGATCAGCAGCGACGAACAACTGAAATCCGCCGCTGGCAAAGAGCAGCAACAACTGAAAACCTGGCTGGCGGAGCGCGAGAAGGCGCCTCTGGACAAGTTCGGCGGCTTGAACAAAGGCCCAGAGTTCAAGGCCAGCGGCTTTTTCCGCACCGAAAAGCGTGATGGCCGCTGGTACCTGGTGACTCCGGAAGGGCATCCGTTCTATTCCCTCGGCGTCAACACCGTGACCCCGAGCGTCAACCAGACCTACGTCGCCGGGCGCGAGTGGATGTTCGAGTCCCTGCCTAAACCCGACGAACCCTTGGCCAGTCACTATGGCGAAGGCGATAACCGTGGCGGCAACGGTGTTGATCAGGGCCGAGCCTACAACGCCGGTCGTTGGTACGATTTTTATGGCGCCAACCTGCAGCGGCTGTACGGCAAACCTTGCGCACCGGGCGGAGACATTAAGGCTGGTGTTGCCGAAGCAGCCAAGGCCGAGGCGGTAGAGGCGACGGCTGAAAAGGCCGCCGAGCAATCAGCCGCGCCTGCGCCTACCGAGTCTGGAGCCGGTGTTGCCGAGGCGGCCAAGACCGGGGCTGTTGAAGCGACGGTCGAAAAGGCGGCCGCCGAACCCTGCAAAGTAACTGTCGACGAACAACGCTGGGCCAGTCATACCCTCGATCGCCTGCAAGCCTGGGGGTTCAACACCCTCGGCAACTGGAGCGCACCGGTGTTGGGTAACGCTGACCGTGTGCCGTACACCTTGCCGCTATCGATCGTCGGCGATTACGCCAGCATCAGCACTGGCACCGATTGGTGGGGCGGCATGCCTGACCCGTTCGATCCGCGTTTCGCCATGGCCACCGAACGCGCCGTGGCCATCGCCGCTCGCGACCATCGCGACGATCCGTGGCTGATCGGTTACTTCGCCGACAACGAACTGGCCTGGGCCGGTCCCGGCGATGACCCGAAGGCCCGCTATGCGCTGGCCTACGGCACCTTGAAAATGACCACCGACGTGCCGGCCAAACGCGCCTTCCTCAAGCAACTGCGCGACAAGTACCGCAACCAGGCGGGGTTGTCGAAAGCCTGGGGCATTGATCTGCCTGCCTGGGAGTTGATGGAAGACCCAGGCTTCGTGCCGCCGGAGCCGAGCGCCGAACACCCGGAAATCGAAGCCGACTTCAAATACTTCCAGAAGGTCTTCGCCGACACCTACTTCAAGACCGTTTCCGATTCGCTCAAATGGCACGCGCCGAACCAGTTGTTGCTGGGTGGTCGCTTTGCCGTCAGTTCCCCGGAGGCAGTCGAGTCCTGTGCACAATACTGCGACGTGTTGAGCTTCAACATGTACACCCTGCAACCCCAGGACGGTTACGACTTCGCCAAACTGCGCAGTCTGGACAAACCGGTGCTGATCACCGAATTCAACTTCGGCTCGGCAGATCGGGGCCCGTTCTGGGGTGGCGTGACGCAATTGGCGAAGGAGGAAGACCGCGGCACGGCTTACGCTCACTTCCTCAAACAGGCAATGAGCGAACCGTCGATTGTCGGGGTGCACTGGTTCCAGTACCTCGACCAGCCGGTGACCGGTCGTCTGCTGGATGGCGAGAACGGGCACTTCGGTCTGGTGGGCATTACTGATTTGCCGTTCCAGGGCTTTGTCGACAGTGTGCGTAAAAGCAATGTGCAGATCATCGATCAGCTTGGCAAAGAGGCGGAGAAGGCCAGCGCTGAGGCGGAAAAAGCCAGTCACGATGTCGAGGGTGGCAGGAAGGGCGAGGCAGGCAAAGGCCCGGGCAAGGGCGCAGGGCATGCGGGTGGGCATTCGGGCAATGGCCATTGATTCCTGATACACCTGTGGCGAGGGGGCTTGCCCCCGTTGGGCCGCGAAGCGGCCCCCATGCCTACAGATGCACCGCAAATACAGGTTTTTGCGACCGCTTCGCAGTCGAACGGGGGCAAGCCCCCCTCGTCACGGGGATCGCATCGTTGATGTCTGCGGCATTTCCATAACCGGGCGACCATCCGACCCGATCCTGTTCCAAATCCCTCAAGGGCTGGAACAATGCGGGCCACTTTGTAGAGCGTTTATCCGGGAGAGTTGCGGGTGCAGATTCAGGGTCATTACGAGCTTAAGTTCGAAGCGGTGCGTGAAGCGTTTGCAGCGCTGTTCGACGATCCTCAGGAACGCGGCGCGGCGTTGTGCATCCGGATCGGTGGTGAAACCGTCCTCGACCTTTGGGCCGGTACCGCCGACAAGGACGGCCATGAGGCTTGGCACAGCGATACCATCGCCAACCTGTTCTCCTGCACCAAAACCTTCACCGCCGTGACGGCGCTGCAATTGGTGGCTGAAGGCAAGCTGCAACTCGATGCCCCGGTCGCCCGCTACTGGCCCGAATTTGCCGCCGCCGGTAAAGAATCCGTGACGCTGCGCCACTTGCTCTGCCATCAGGCGGGTCTGCCGGCCTTGCGCGAGTTGCTGCCTCCTGAGGCACTTTACGACTGGCAGACCATGGTCAATGCTTTGGCCGCCGAAGCACCCTGGTGGACGCCGGGCCAAGGTCACGGTTATGCGGCAATCACCTATGGCTGGCTGATCGGTGAATTGCTGCGGCGCGCCGACGGTCGTGGGCCGGGCGAGTCCATCGTGGCGCGGGTTGCCAAGCCCTTGGGGCTGGATTTCCACGTCGGCCTGGCCGATTCAGAGTTCCATCGCGTGGCGCACATCGCCCGCAGCAAGGGCAACGTCGGCGATGTCGCGGCCCAGCGCTTGCTGCAGGTGACCATGCGCGAACCGACGGCCATGACCACTCGGGCCTTCACCAACCCGCCGTCGATCATGACCAGCACCAACAAACCGGAATGGCGGCGCATGCAGCAGCCGGCCGCCAATGGCCACGGCAACGCCCGCAGCCTGGCCGGTTTCTACGCAGGACTGCTCGATGGCAGCCTGCTGGAAAGCGAAATGCTCGACGAGCTGACCCGCGAACACAGCGTTGGCGAAGACAAGACTTTATTGACCCGGACCCGCTTCGGTCTGGGTTGCATGCTCGATCAACCGGACGTACCCAACGCCACCTACGGCCTCGGCCCACGGGCGTTCGGTCACCCGGGTGCTGGCGGCTCCATCGGTTTTGCTGATCCGGAACATGATGTGGCCTTCGGTTTTGTGACAAATACGCTGGGGCCGTACGTCTTGATGGATCCACGAGCGCAAAAGCTTGTGCGAGTACTGGCCACTTGTCTGTAAATCACGCTTAAGGGGGCCAGGGCTGGAACCCGAAAGCCTTTGTGGTTTCAAAGCGTCTGTTTAGCCGGGGGCGCCCCGGCTGACTTTTCATTACCTCATTTTGTGGATACCCAATGTCGTCCAATAAAACCCTCGCCCTGGCCCTGTGCTTCGCTATCACCGGTTGTGCACAAACCCCACAAAATGATGCCGCAGGTGGCAGCAGTTGGTGGCCGTTCGGTTCATCCGACAAGGTCGCGACTAAAGAACCCGCCCCGTCCCCGGCACCCCTGAAACCTGCTGCCGCAGTACCCGTCGCCAAGGCTGAAGCCGATGCCGGAGGCAAATGGTGGTGGCCGTTCGGCGGTAAGGAGCAGAGCACCAGCACTGCCAAAGCAGCCGTGCCGATGCCCGATCCGAAAATCACCCAAGCCTGGCTTGACGACTATGAGCCGCGCCTGCGCGAGGCGGTCAAGGGCAGCAACCTGCAACTCGAGCGCCGTGAAAATGTGCTGGTCGTCACGGCTCCGGTGGAAGGCTCGTTCAACCCGGACCGCCCGGCCATGCTGCTGCCGGTGACCCTCGCTCCGTTCACCCGTGTCGCGAAAATCCTCGAAGCCGATCCAAAGACTGCCGTGCTGGTACTCGGCCACAGTGATACGTCGGGTGCCGCACCGGCCAACGTGAAACTGAGCCAGGAACGCGCCCAGGCGGTGGCAGCGATCTTCCGTCTCAGCGGTCTGCAGCGTGATCGCCTGATGTTGCGCGGCATGGGCGGTGACGCACCGCGCGCCGCCAACGACAGTGCTGAAGGTCGCGCCTTGAACCGTCGCGTCGAGCTGTTGTTGACGCCGCAAGACACCATGGCCGCGCTGCTGAGCAAGTACAATATGCCGGCTCCGGCACCGGTAACCAAAGTCGTCGCGCAAGACGTCAAGCCAGTGGCCAAGCCTGTGACCCCGGAACCGGCTGCGAAAAAAACCGCTGCCTCGTCGAAGAAAAAGGCACCGGCCAAGAAAGCGGCCGCCAAGGCTCCAGCCAAAAAGGCACCCGCGAAAAAGACCGCACCGGCTAAAACCGCTGTCGATTCGAAGAGCGCCACCGCCACCGATGCCACAAAGCAGTGATTCATTAACCAAAAGGAATGCGCCATGACCCGGCCCTTGGCAGATATGCGTCGCGATTACACCCGAGATGGCTTGACCGAGGCGCAAGCCCCGGCCGAGCCGTTCGCACTGTTCCATCAGTGGTTTGCCGATGCGGTGAAAACCGAGCAGGTACCGGTGGAGGCGAATGCCATGACGTTGGCCACCGTCGATCAGGACGGTCGGCCGCATTGCCGCATTCTGCTGCTCAAGGGCCTGGACGAGCAGGGCTTCACCTTCTTCACCAACTACGAGAGCGACAAGGGGCAGCAATTGGCAGCCAATCCATTTGCAGCCATGACGTTCTTCTGGCCGGCCCTGGAGCGCCAGGTGCGCATCGAAGGGCGGGTGGTGAAGGTCACGCCTGAAGAGTCCGACGCCTACTACCAGGTTCGCCCTCTGGGCAGTCGTCTCGGTGCCTGGGCGTCGCCCCAGAGCCGGGTGATCGCCGATCGCGGCGAACTGGAGGCGCTGCTCAAGGACACGGAGCAGCGTTTCAGCGATAGCCAGCCGCACTGCCCCGAACACTGGGGCGGTTATCGTTTGCTACCGGAGCGCATCGAATTCTGGCAGGGCCGTCCGAGCCGTCTGCACGATCGCCTCAACTACCGCTTGCAGGGTGCTGACTGGGTGCGTGAGCGCCTGGCCCCGTAAACGGTCTACCGATCGGGATACCCTGCCGCAGCGGCCTCTAGCCACTGTGGCAGGTCCCGACGCTTGATCTTCTGCGCTTGAGCGTTCGCCAGTTGCTGGAGCATGAAGGCTCTTTTTTGTTCGTCTTTACCCGCCAGTGACAACGCCAGATCGCGGTCCCCCCAGCGTTTTATCCGCACGTACAACCACCAATGGAAGTACAAACCGGCGATGGTCGTGACGACAATGATGAAGTAATCCATGATATTCCTTGGGTCAGCGGCGCAGATTTCGTAATGTGACGCTACTGTATGGTGAGTTCGCAAAGTGCCTGTACCAGGCCTGAATGAAACCAATTTTATCCGGGCGATGCCGTGACAGGCGTCAAGCTGCGGGTTTTAATGGATACCTGTCCTATGGAGTTTGATGCTATGCGTAAGTCTGTTTTGCTGGTTGCTTCCTTTTCCACGATGGCGATGTTGCTCTCCGGTTGCCAATCGAGCCTGACCGGTGACTCCTACTCCCGTGACGAAGCGCGTCGCGTGCAGACGATTCGCATGGGCACCATCGAATCCCTGCGTCCGGTGAAAATCGAAGGCACCAAGACCCCGATCGGCAGCGCTGCGGGCGCAGTCGTGGGTGGCGTCGGCGGTAGCGCCGTCGGCGGTGGTCGCGGCAGCATCGTTGCAGCGGTCATCGGCGCTGTAGCGGGTGGCCTGGTGGGGTCGGCTGCCGAAGAAGGCCTGACCCGCACTCAAGGCGTCGAAATCACCGTGCGCGAAGACGATGGCAGCATGCGCGCCTACGTGCAGGAAGTTCAGCCAAACGAAGTGTTCCGTGTGGGGGAGCGTGTGCGGATCTCCACTGTGGGTGGGACCAGCCGCGTTTCGCACTAAGCGGGAATGTAGGGTAAAAGAAAACCCCGATCAGGTGAGCTGGTCGGGGTTTTCTTTTGGGCTGTGGAGTTGAACCAGAGCATTTACTTGCTTGCATAACAACCGAGCTGAAAATCGTATTGTGGATCGTAAAATGATCGACCGACTAATGTTTCCAGTTTTGTTATCTGCTGGGAATCAAGGTCATAGCCATAGATTTCTTCTTCAGCCTCAGTCCAACTCATTATCGCCCTCAGCTGTGCAATGCCGTCTGCCGGGACAGGCACTTCGAATACCAGCGCTTCTGTTTCTTTATCAAAAGCATAAATTACGTGGTTCACGGTTCTATCCTTCTTTTCGGATCCGCCGGCTTGTTTTGATTACCTGTTTCAGCGTCAAACTCACCCAGATGGCGACCTCGTTTGTCATACATTTCTACTGCTCCATGCTGATAATCCCATTCTAGAATTCGCCCTTCAGCCGTTCTCCAGCGCATTCGGGTGCCTCTACCTTTGACCCGAGTCTTCTGTTTTGCCGGTGTGGCATCAGGAAAAGCGGTAAGCCCGTTTGGCGCCGGATGATATTTGTGGTCCGCAACACTCACCACAATATAAACCGGCAACACCCCCGAATCCGCCGGAAACACAAGAATGAAATCCTTGTACTCCGGCGGATAAACCGGATTCACGATGATGCTGTCAGCCGCCTTCGTCGGCGGGTAAACCCAGATGTGCGGCGCTTGTGGCGCAGCTTCCAAAGCGGGGATGCCGAGGGTGCTTGAACCGTTCTCGGCCGGCGTCCAGATCAGCTCAATGCCGTCCCCGAGATCAGCCACCTGCTGACTGCCGCGCAAGGTGAACTGCACGACATCGACCATTTCCCAATCGCGGTTTTTGCCAGTGTAAAAACCGTATCCCTTGAGACGGCCATCAGCCTGTTGCTCTACCCGCAGACGCACGCGAGTGCGCGCCTGTTTGAGGGATCGCAGTTGGTCTTCGGTGTAGAGCGAGCTGTCGCCAAGGCTCGACGGCATGACCAGGGCCACCAGACCTGCCAGGGTGGCCGCAGCGGTGCTGACTGCGACGGCGGGTAATGCGGCGAACGCTGGGCCACTCAGGGCGAAGCTGCCGAAACCCACCGGAATGGCCGTACCACTGATTTTCTTCAGCGGCACGACACCGCTTTCATCGGCCTCGCGAGCGCCGAGCAGAACCAGTTCGCCGTAGTCTTTCAGGCTGTCGGTCGGAACAACGCCGGAGGGATTCGTGTAGTCGATGATTGCATCGGGCAGTTTGCAGGACTTGGCGAACACGCATCCCGCGCGGACAACGTCGTCTTTTTTCGTCGGGACCAGAACGCTGTCTTCGAAGGCCTGCTGCCTTGCGAGCATGGCGTCGTAGGCGTTTTGTCTGGCATCACGCTCGGCCAATTCGGTGGCCGTCATGAATCGGTGAGTGACGTGATGCCCCGTCACCTGACGGTGGGTTTTGTACCCGGGGGATGTCCTTGTGGCCAGCCACTGATTGTCCTTTCGCTCGTCCATCGGCAACCCCCAAAGAGGGGGCTGCGCGACGTTAACGAACGTGGCTAATCGTGACTGTAGGACGAATCCTCAATGTTGCTAAGAGTGTTCTCTATCGTTCAGGAAGGCAGCGCAGCACTCTTGCGGCTCGCCGCCGCCGTCACCGCATAACCGATCAATGCCGCCAGGATCGAGCCGGTCAGAATACCCATGCGGTCCATCCCGGCATATTCACTGGCGCCCGGCACGAAGGCCAGGGAACCGACGAACAGGCTCATGGTGAAGCCGATGCCGCAAAGGATCGCCACCCCCAAAATCTGGCCCCAGTTGGCGCCTTGGGGCAGGGCGGCGATGCCGATTTTTACCGCCAGCCAGGTCAGGCCGAAGACACCGACGGTCTTGCCCAACAGCAGGCCGACGGCGATGCCCATAGGTACATGATGGGTGAAGCTTTCGACGGTCACGCCGCTCAGGGACAAGCCAGCGTTGGCGAAGGCAAACAGCGGCAGGATGCCGTAGGCCACCCACGGATGCAGGGCATGCTCCAGGATCAGCAGCGGCGAAGGCTCGGCGTTTTTCGTGCGCAGTGGAATGCAGAAGGCCAGGGTCACACCCGCCAGCGTCGCATGCACGCCGCTCTTGAGTACGCAGACCCAAAGGATCAGCCCGATGATCATGTACGGCCCGAGTTTCACCACACCAAGTCGGTTCATTCCGATCAAGGCCGCGATGCAGGCCGCGGCCAGCGCCAGGGACAGGGTCGACAGAGCGCCGGAATAGAAGATCGCAATGATGATGATTGCGCCAAGGTCATCGATGATCGCCAGGGTCATCAGGAACAGTTTCAGCGACACTGGCACGCGTTTACCCAGCAGGGCCAGCACGCCAAGGGCGAAGGCAATGTCGGTAGCCGTCGGGATGGCCCAGCCGCTCAGGGCGGACGGGTTATCGCGGTTGAGGAACCAGTAGATCAGCGCCGGCACCACCATGCCGCCAATTGCGGCCGCGCCGGGCAGGACGATCTGCGACGGTTTCGACAGTTGGCCGTCGAGGACTTCGCGCTTCACTTCCAGGCCGATCAACAGAAAGAACAGGGCCATCAGGCCGTCGTTGATCCACAGTAGCAATGGCTTGGCGATTTTCAGCGCGCCGATCTGAGCCACCACGGGGGTGTCCAGCAGGCCGTTATAGAGCCACGACAGCGATGAGTTGTTGATGATCAGGGCCAGGACAGCTGCGGCGATCAATAGCAGACCGCTGGCAGCTTCCAACTGAAAGAAACGCGTGAACGTGCTACGCAGAGGCAAGGTCGCTCTCCATCGATGAATTCAAAAGGTGGCACACCCTAACCCGTACCGTTGGTTGTTAAAACAAAAGTTATATTCTTTTTTGTTATATACCGTTACAACGTGTCCGGTCAGCAAAGGCCTGAGCCTAGCAGTTGCCGGACGTATTGAACCCCAGCTGTATCTGTGCGTGATGTAGGTTTTTTCCTAAGCTTGTGGACTGAGCCTTGCGACAAGGCCGACTCTTGCCTGATTCAACGAGAAAACCATCATGAGCGACAACCGACAGTGGGCCCGCGAAGCCATCCGGATCATCGAAGCCGACTTCCAGCGCAGCGCTGATACCCACCTGATCCCCTTGCCGCTGCCGGGGTTGCCGGGCATCGAGTTGTACTTCAAGGATGAGTCGAGCCATCCCACCGGCAGCCTGAAACATCGGCTGGCGCGCTCGTTGTTCCTCTATGCGCTGTGTAACGGCTGGCTCAAGCCCGGTGCGCCGGTGATTGAAGCGTCCAGCGGTTCGACCGCGATTTCCGAGGCGTACTTCGCCCGGCTGCTGGGTTTGCCGTTCATTGCGGTGATGCCCGCGAGCACGTCCAAGGAAAAGATCGCGCAAATCGCTTTCTACGGTGGCAAGAGCCATCTGGTGGACGATCCGACGCAGATTTACGCTGAGTCCGAACGCCTGGCTCACGAACACGACGGGCATTTCATCGACCAGTTCACCTACGCCGAACGCGCCACCGACTGGCGAGCGAACAACAACATCGCCGAATCGATCTTCCATCAGATGCGCTTCGAGCAGCACCCGGAACCGAGCTGGCTGATTTCCAGCCCTGGCACCGGCGGCACCACCGCGACGCTGGGCCGTTACGTGCGCTATCGCCAGCATTGCACCCGTGTGCTGTGCGCCGATGCCGAGCGTTCGGTGTTTTTCGATTACTACAAGACCGGCGACGCCAGCCTGCGCCTCGATCACGGGTCACGGATTGAAGGTATTGGCCGGCCGCGTGTCGAGGCGTCGTTCCTGCCCAAAGTCATCGACGCGATGGTCAAGGTGCCGGACGCCTTGTCACTGGCAGCCATGCATTACCTGGCACAACGTTTGGGGCGACGGGTGGGTGGTTCGAGCGGGACCAACCTGATCGGCGCCTTGATGGCGGCCCAGCAGATGGCGACGGCGGGGGAGTCGGGGTCGATCGTGGCGATTCTGTGCGATGGCGGCGAGCGCTATGCCGACACCTATTACGATCAGGCCTGGCTGAAGGCCCAGGGGTATGAGTTGAGTGGTCTGATGGATGCCGTGGCGGCCAGCGTTGAGCGCGGAGAGCCGCTGCCGGCCAGCGTGTTGCGCGCCAATATCTGAGATATTTGATCGTTCCCACGCTCTGCGTGGGAACGATCATCTGGGTCAGGCTTCTAGGCCAAGGATATCCCGGGCAACCGCTTCAGCAATCCGAATCCCGTCGACACCCGCCGACAGAATCCCGCCCGCATAACCCGCGCCTTCACCCGCCGGGAACAACCCCTTCACGTTCAGGCTCTGCATCGACTCGTTACGGGTAATGCGCAGCGGCGAAGAGGTGCGCGTCTCGATCCCGGTCAACACGGCGTCGTGCAGCGAGTAGCCACGAATCTGCTTCTCGAACGCTGGCAGGGCTTCGCGAATCGCTTCGATGGCGAACGCCGGCAGGGCCAGGGCCAAATCACCCAAGGCAACGCCCGGTTTGTAGGACGGCTCGACGCTGCCCAATTCGGTGGACGGCTTGCCGGCAATGAAGTCGCCGACCAGTTGCGCCGGTGCTTCGTAGTTGCTGCCGCCCAGCACAAAGGCGTGGGATTCCAGGCGTTCCTGCAACTCGATGCCGGCCAGTGGGCCGCCCGGATAATCGACTTCCGGGGTGATGCCGACGACGATCCCGGAGTTGGCGTTGCGCTCGTTACGCGAGTATTGGCTCATGCCGTTGGTGACCACGCGGTTCGGCTCGGAGGTCGCCGCCACTACGGTGCCGCCCGGGCACATGCAGAAGCTGTAGACCGATCGACCGTTCTTGGCGTGGTGCACCAGTTTGTAGTCGGCAGCGCCGAGTTTCGGGTGGCCGGCGTATTTGCCAAGGCGCGCGCGGTCGATCAGCGACTGCGGGTGTTCGATGCGGAACCCCACCGAGAACGGCTTGGCTTCCATGTACACACCACGGCCGTGCAGCATGCGGAAGGTGTCCCGGGCGCTGTGGCCGAGGGCCAGAATCACGTGCTTCGAATGGATCTGTTCGCCGCCATGGAGTTCGACGCCCACCAGTTGGCCGTCGTCGATCAGCACATCGGTAACCCGCTGCTGGAAGCGCACTTCGCCGCCCAGGGCGCGAATCTGCTCACGCATGTTTTCCACCACACCGGTCAGACGGAACGTCCCGATGTGCGGCTTGCTGACGTAGAGGATTTCTTCCGGCGCACCGGCCTTGACGAACTCATGCAGAACCTTGCGACCGAGGAATTTCGGGTCTTTGATCTGGCTGTAGAGCTTGCCGTCGGAGAACGTTCCCGCGCCGCCTTCACCGAATTGCACGTTGGATTCGGGGTTGAGCACACTTTTACGCCACAGGCCCCAGGTGTCTTTGGTGCGCTGGCGCACTTCGGTACCGCGTTCGAGGATGATCGGCTTGAAGCCCATCTGCGCCAGCACCAGGCCGGCGAAGATCCCGCACGGGCCGAAGCCGACCACGATCGGACGCTGGCTCAGGTCGGCCGGCGCCTGGCCGACCACTTTGTAGCTGACATCCGGCGCCACGTTGACGTTACGGTCATCGGCGAACGTGCGCAGCACCGCCGCCTCATCGCGAACGTTGAGGTCGATGGTGTAGATGAAACACAGTTCGGAGGACTTTTTGCGCGCATCGTAGCTGCGCTTGAACAAGGTGAAGTCGAGCAGGTCATCACTGGCGATGCCCAGGCGCTGCACGATGGCAGGGCGCAGGTCTTCTTCGGGATGGTCGATCGGCAACTTGAGTTCGGTGATTCGTAACATGGCGGGATCCGGTTCGCGGGGCGCACAACTGCGCCAAGGCGTTTGAAGCCCGCGATTATAAGCCTCAAAGGATGATTCCCGTGAGGCTAAAACGATCAGTCGTTACGCGATCCGCCAAAATACCCGCAGCCGCGTTGCACCTGGCCGTCGATACGCAACTCGGCGCTCATGTGCTGCACGCTGCCGGTGCTGCTGTCGACGCAACGTCGCGGCGCGACCCAGAGCTCGATGCGCTGATTATTGGCTTCGGTACTGAGGTTGAAGCGGCCATCGCCCAGTTGTTCTTCAACGTACGGCAGGGCCAGGGGCGGCTGACCAGCGCGGTCGACGATCATGCCCTTGCCACTGACCTTGACGTTCCACTCCGGGCCATGGCCGGCGGCGCGCAGGATCAGCTGCTTGAAATTGGGATCGTCGCACGCCGTGCCCGAGCGCTCGACGCGGTACAGCTGCGTAAGGTCGAGTTGGCTGTCAGCACCACTGGCAACGATCCGGCCGCGCACATCGGCGAACAGCTTGCCCTGATCATCGGCCAGGGTCGCGGCCTCTTGCAGGATGCTGGTGCCAGCGATGTCATTGACCACGAAACTGCGCTGCTCATTACACGGCTGGAACAGCAGCTTGCCGTCGGCCGCCGTCAATTGGCCCTGCATGCGGGTCTGGCCCACATGGGAAGCACTTTGCCGTGGGCCATCGAGCAGTTGGCAAGCGGCGAACAACGGAAGCAGGGCAACAAGTACCAGGGAACGGGCAACACGCATCTTTGAGTCTCCAGACAAGTGTCGCCACGTTACTCAGCCTGACCGTTCATCACAACCCTGCGATGTTCTCGCTTTCCTGTGTGCGAGTCTGGTTTAGCCGACGCGGTAGGTCTGGCCGGTCTGCAGGCCTTCCACGCTTTTGGCGTAGGCCAGCGCCACCTCGGCGGCGGGAACCGGTTTGAAACCACGGAAGTACGGCGCATAGCTCCCCATGGCTTCGACCAGCACGTTCGGGCTGACCGAGTTGATGCGCAGACCGCGTGGCAGTTCGATCGCCGCCGCACGGACGAAGGCGTCGAGGGCGCCGTTGACCAGGGACGCGGAGCTGCCGGTACGAATCGGATCGTGGCTGAGGATGCCGGTGGTGAAGGTGAAAGACGCACCGTCATTGGCGAATTCCCGGCCGATCAGCAGCAGGTTGACCTGGCCCATCAGCTTGTCCCGCAAGCCGAGTTCGAAGTCTTGTGCGGTCATGGTGGCCAGCGGCACGAAGTTGACACTGCCGGCGGCGCAGATCAGTGCATCGAAGTTGCCGGTCTGTTCGAACAGTTTGCGGATCGAGGCGCTGTCACTGATGTCGACCTGGAAATCACCGCTTTTACGGCCGATACGGACGATTTTGTGGCGCTGGGACAGTTCATGGTCAATGGCCGAACCGACGGTGCCGGAGGCGCCAATCAACAGAATTTTCATCGTGCAGTTCCTCAAGTGGGTTGGATTTAAAGTTAAGTCTAGTGTGGTTTTTTTTATAAATAAGCGTGCTAATGGGCAACCTTTGGTTTTCAAATGGAAACAATCCATGAGTGAAATGGACGATCTGGCGGCGTTCGCGGTATTGATCGAGGCGGGCAGTTTCACCCTGGCCGCCCAGCAACTGGGGTGCAGCAAGGGGCAACTCTCCAAGCGCATCAGCCTGCTGGAAACGCGCTTTGGCGTGGTGTTGCTGCAACGCACCACACGTCGCTTGAGCCTGACGGCGGCGGGTGCGGCGTTGTTGCCGCAAGCCCAGGCGCTGGTGGTGCAGGTGGAGCGTGCGCGTCAGGCATTGGCACGGCTGAAAGACGACATGGCCGGCCCGGTGCGGATGACGGTGCCGGTTTCATTGGGGGAAACGTTCTTTGATGGCGCACTGCTGGAATTTTCCCGGCAGTACCCCGAGGTGCAGATCGAGCTGGAACTCAACAACCACTACCGCGACTTGTCCCGGGACGGTTTCGACCTGGCGATCCGCTCGGAAGTGGCCAACGACGAACGTCTGGTGGCCCGACCGTTGCTGGCCTGGCACGAAATGACCTGTGCCAGCCCCGCGTATCTTGAGCGATTCGGTGAGCCGCTGACGCCTCAGGCACTGGCCGAACACCGCTGCCTGCTCAACAGCCATTACAGCGGTCGCGAAGAATGGCTCTATCACCAACAGCACGAATTAACGCGGGTGCGTGTGTCAGGTCCGTTCGCCAGCAACCATTACAACCTCTTGAAGAAAGCTGCACTGACCGGTGCGGGCATTGCGCGTTTGCCGTCGTATCTGTTGCAAGAGGAATTGGCTGATGGACGTTTACGCTGGCTCCTGCGTGATTATCAGACCCGCAGCATGCCGATGTATCTGGTGCATCCGTATCAGGGCGGGTTGCCGAAGCGTACCCAAGTGCTGGCGGACTATTTGATCGGTTGGTTCAAGCGCAGTGGTGAGGCGTTGGATCGGCTTCAACGATAACGTCTCACCACACTACCTTTATGGGAGTTCTGAGGTTGGTATCAGCGGGCGTAACGCCGGGCAAGCAGGTGATCGATCGACAACTTGCCAGGTCCAGTCGCCATCAAGTACAGCAACACCGCCGCCCAGGTGCCGTGGGTCGGATACGCATCGGGGTACACGAACAGTTGAATGGTCAGGGTCATGCCCAGCAGCGCCAGGGCCGAAAAGCGCGTGGCGAAGCCGATCAGGATCAGTATCGGAAAGAAATGCTCGGCGAAGGCCGCCAGGTGCGCCGCCAGTTCCGGGGAGAGCAACGGCAGGTGATATTCGCTCTGGAATAACGGAATGGTCGAGTCCGCCAGCCTTGGCACACCGAGTTCAACGGTGCCGTCGATCAAGTCGATGGCCAGGCCTTCCACCTTGGTTTGCCCGGACTTCCAGAACACCGCGGCAATGGAAAAACGCGCGATAAAGGCGATCAGGCTGTGGGGGATTTTTTCCAGCAGCGTGATGGCGCGGGTAATGGGGTTTGTGTTCATGGCGATACCTGGTTGTGGTGTAAATGAGTGATGGCGTTGTGGCTGATCAGCAGCGCCAGGGTTTGGCTGAGATCGAAGGCCGGCGCGTTTTCCAGCGCTTGGCTCAGGGGCTGGCCGAGTCGCAGGTTCTGAATGAAGATTCTGGCGCCGTGGTCGATGGCGAAGACCTCAACCTCCAGTTCGTTACGCAGCACCAGCGCGTTTTGCCCGTGGCCGAGGTCGATCCCGGCCAGCGTCGCGTCCTGTTGATGCGCCGCCCAGATTGCGACCACGGCGAAGGCTGAAGTCAGCAGATTGAGGGAGGGATGAAGCCCAAGCGTCAGCTCGCTCAATGCCTGTGGGTCCGACAGCACGGCGGCGATTTGCTCATGGCCCAAAGGCTGCGCATCAGCGGCGTGATAGGCCTGAACGCGCAAGCGCTCCAGCCGCGCCACATCGGCCAGATAAGGCACGCTGGCTGCCGGTTCAAAATTGTCGATGAACTCGGCGAAGTCCTTGCCGTAGTCGTTGATGAGCGGGCTTTGCGGTGGGCAACTTTGCACATACAACCCTGTCATCGCCCGGAAAAATTCATCACCGACCAACTGCGTAACCACCGGATAGCTGTCGGCCAAGGCGTTGATCAGCGAGCTCTGCACATTGTTGCGATACACCGCGAAACGGCTGGCCGGATCGGCACCGTTGGCACTGAACACGCCCTCGGGGCAGGGCCGTTGCGGATCGAGCAGGGCGGCGGAAAAAGCGGCTTGAGTGCTCATGGCCGGCTCCCTGCGCGGTGCAGCAACTCATCGGCATGACGGGCTTCGGCGTGCAACACACTGAAGGCCGGTAACCGGTTGTCGCGTTCGATCAACGTGGCGATCGGGCCGACCCGCTCCAGCACCTGCGAGTACAGCGCCCACACCGCGTTATCGACGGGCGCACCGTGATCGTCGATCAGTAGTCGGTCACCAAGGCTGTCGGTGTCTTCGGCAAACCCCGCCAGATGAATCTCTCCCACCGCGTGCAGCGGCAGGGCGTCGATGTAGGCCAGCGGATCTTTTTGGTGATTGGTGCAGGAAACGTAAACGTTGTTGACGTCCAGCAGCAGGCCGCAGCCGGTGCGGTGAATGACTTCACCGATGAAGTCGGCTTCATCGATTGTCGAGTTCTGGAACGCCAGGTATGTCGCCGGGTTTTCCAGCAGCATCGGGCGTTTGAGGGTGTTCTGTACCTGATCGATGTGCTCGCAGACACGGTTCAGCGTCGGCGCATCGTAGGCCAGGGGCAGCAGGTCATTGAGAAACACCGGGCCATGGCTGGACCAGGCCAGGTGTTCGGAAAAGGAGTGGGGTTGATAGCGCTCGATCAGCGCGGCCAGCCTTTGCAGGTGCTGACCATCCAGCGGACCTTCGGCACCGATGGACAGGCCAACACCGTGCAGCGACAGCGGATACTGCTTACGGATCAATCCCAGAAAATGATGAAACGGGCCGCCGGCCACCATGTAGTTTTCGGCGTGGACTTCGAAGAAACCGATGTCCGGTTGTGCACCGAGCACTTCACGAAAGTGCTCGGTCTTGAGCCCCAGCCCGGAGCGGGGCGGGAGCCCGGAGAATGAATGGTTCATGGTCGACACTCTGGCTGGGGGACTGATTACGACTTGGCTTTGTAGGCTTCCATCTGGCCGAAACCGGTTGGCGAGGTCTTGCTCATTGTGGTGGCGCAGGTGCCCTTGGGGACGAGCTTCCAGGCGTTGGCCTGGTAGTCGGTTTTGGCGGTGCCAGCGCAAGTGGTACCAGCACCAGCGGCGCAATCGTTATGACCTTTCATGGCCACGCCGAAGCATTTTTCCATGTTGGCGTCAGCGGCATGGGCCGTGGAGACAGCGGCGATGCTCAGGGCAGAACCAAGTGCCAGAACCAGGGCGGTGGCGGACAGGGTGCGGGTGGTAGCAGTCATGATGTTTCTCCGAAATTGAGCTTGGTATGGCAAGCGTTTGTGCTTGCTTACCGCTCTAGAGAAACGACAGGGCGGGGTGTTACAGCTGACTGCAGATTTTTTTCAAAAATCCTCAAAACACCATCAATCCCCTGTGGGAGGCGCCGATAAGACAGTCATGCAATGCTGATTTTATTAACGCTAGTGATCTGACCGTTCCAGATCATCTCGTAGTGGGCTGTTTGAATGACTGATGAGACTGGTCTGGGAGTCATCAGCGCCCAGCAGTAGTTGCCATGCATACGCACGGAGTTGTATCGCAGGCCAAGGCTCCCTGCATCCTTGACTGCCTTACCCAAGCGATGTGAGTGCGTGTAGTCGACGGGATCGTAGATAGGATCGTGCATCGGAATGGATACGGCATCCCTCATTGCTTCGTCAACGAAAGTGCAGGATAACCCCCGGAAAACAAACCTCTCGTAATTGAGATTCTGGACATTCGACCAATACTGATTTTGGTGATGCTGTACCTCAGCCAGAGCAGTTTCCATCGAGGCAGCCAAGTACAACACGCCGAAACTGCCATCGCTGAAACGCGAGCCAGTTGGGTTGACGTGGGTGAAAGGGGCTGTCGCATAAGAGCATCCAGGGATGCCAAAGGGAATTTCCGCACGCGGTATCAGCTCAAGCCGACCTACCTCATTTTGCAGCCTCGGATTTGTGAGGGCCTGTATCTGATACAGAACATCAAATTCGTTCGCGTCCGCCACGTCGTCAAACAACGCAATGGGCGGAAACTTTGAATTGATCAATCGGTAGGCCTGCAACTGCTCACCGGCCAATACTGGCAACTGGCTCACCATTACCATTGTGCGCCTCGCAGCACGTCGATCCGCCGAAACGTCTCGTACAAGGAAATCATATCCCCCTGGGACATGATTTCGAGCGGGGTACGCCCGTTGAAGAACTCGTTTTCGTTCGCCATCGTCGGAAAACCATAGACGTTCTCAGGGTTATCAAAGACAAGACGCAGAGCGGCATGGATGTTGAGAATAAAACTGATGCGCTGCATCTGGTCTGAATCCAGGTTTACGGACCAATCGGGATCGCGCTGCTTTGCCCGTGAGTACGTACTGCGGGAAATGCGCAGGATACGACAGGCCTGATCGCCCGATGCCTGCCACTTTTCGAGTATGCCTACAGCTGCTCGCAAACCAGTCACGCACTGGTCTTTGGTGAATCCTTGTGCCTGGGAGGTTGCTGTCATGTTGATCACTTCTTGTTTATCTGTAGATACAAATATATGCAAGATGACTCTATAGATCAATGACGTTTATGAGGCGGGGCTCCTCCGACAGGGCTTCTTCTTTATCATTCAGGTTGTGCTAAAGATACACAGCCCCGTAGGAGCGGCCTTCGGTGAGGTTTGTGCCAGGCACAAAAAAACGGCCCGAAGGCCGTTTTTTGTTTACCGCAAAGGCTTAACCGCCGAGGTACGCTTCGCGTACTTTCGGGTCGGTCAACAGCGCTTCACCGGTCCCGCTCATCACCACCCGGCCGTTTTCCAGCACGTAGGCACGGTCGGCGATTTTCAGGGCCTGGTTGGCGTTCTGCTCCACCAGGAACACCGTCACACCGTCCTTACGCAGTTGTTCGATGATGTCGAAGATCTGCTGGATGATGATCGGTGCCAGGCCCAGCGATGGCTCGTCAAGCAGCAGCAGCTTGGGCTTGCTCATCAGCGCGCGGCCGATGGCGAGCATTTGCTGTTCGCCGCCGGACATGGTGCCGCCGCGTTGGGCAAAGCGTTCTTTCAGGCGTGGGAAAAGTCCCAGAACCTTGTCCATCTGTTCCTGATAATCGCCCTTGTCGGTGAAGAACCCGCCCATGGCGAGGTTTTCTTCCACGGTCAGGCGGGCAAACACCCGACGGCCTTCCGGAACCACGGCGATGCTTTTACGCATGATCTGCGACGAGTCCTGGCCGACGAGCTCTTCGCCCATGTAGCGGATGCTGCCGCTGTGGGCTTGCGGCGAACCGCAGAGGGTCATCAGCAGGGTCGACTTGCCGGCACCGTTGGCGCCGATCAGGGTCACGATCTCGCCCTGGCGGACTTCGACGTTGACGCTGTGCAGCGCCTGGATCTTGCCGTAGAAGGTGGAAACGTTTTCGAACTGCAGCATTTACGCTTCCCCCAGGTAGGCTTTGATCACTTCAGGATTGTCGCGGATCTGCTCCGGCGTGCCGTTGGCCAACGGTGTGCCCTGGTTGATCACGAAGATATGGTCGGAAATGCTCATGACCAGTTTCATGTCGTGTTCGATCAATAGCACCGTCACATTATGCTCTTCACGCAGGGTGCCGATCAGCGCCTTGAGGTCGTCGGTTTCCCGCGGGTTGAGGCCGGCGGCCGGTTCGTCGAGCATGAGGATGCTTGGACGGGTCATCATGCAGCGGGCGATTTCCAGGCGGCGCTGCTGACCATAAGCCAGGGTGCCGGCCGGGCGGTTGGCGAACTCCTTGAGGTTGACCTTTTCCAGCCAGAACTCGGCGTATTCCATCGCCTCGCGTTCGCTGCGGCGAAACGCCGGGGTCTTGAACAGGCCTGCCAGGAAGTTGGTGTTCAGGTGCCGGTGCTGAGCAATCAGCAGGTTTTCCACGGCGGTCATGTCCTTGAACAGCCGCACGTTCTGGAACGTCCGCACCACGCCTTTGCCGGCGATCTTGTGGCCGGGCAGGCCTTCGATCGCTTCACCGTTGAGCTGGATAGTGCCGGCGGTGGGTTTGTAGAACCCGGTCAGGCAGTTGAATACAGTGGTCTTGCCGGCGCCGTTGGGGCCGATCATCGAGACCACTTGTTTCTCTTTGACGCTCAAGGCTACGCCGTTGACCGCCAACAGGCCGCCGAAGCGCATGCTCAGGCCATCTACTTTCAGGATCTCTCTGCTCATTTACGCAGCTCCATGTGAGGACGTTGCATGGGCAGCAGACCTTGAGGACGCCAGATCATCATCAGCACCATCAAGGCGCCGAACATCAACATGCGGTATTCGCTGAAGTCACGCATCAGTTCGGGCAACAGGATCATCACGACAGCCGCGAGAACCACGCCCAACTGCGAGCCCATGCCGCCCAACACCACGATGGCGAGGATGGTGGCCGACTCGATGAAGGTGAACGACTCCGGCGTGACCAGCCCTTGGCGCGCGGCGAAGAAGCTACCGGCGAAACCAGCGAAGCAGGCACCCAGGGTGAAGGCCGACAGCTTGATCACGGTCGGGTTCAGGCCCAGGGCACGGCAGGCGATTTCGTCTTCGCGCAAGGCTTCCCAGGCACGGCCGATCGGCATGCGCAGCAGGCGGTTGATCACGAACAGCGCGAACAGTGCCAGCAACAGCGCCACCAGGTAGAGGAAAACCACCTTGCTGACCGGGTTGTACGTCAGGCCGAAGAACTCGTGGAAGGTCTGCATGCCTTCGGTGGCCGTTCTTTCGAAGGTCAGGCCGAACAGCGACGGTTTGGGAATGTTGCTGATGCCGTTCGGTCCGCCGGTGAGGCCCGTCAGGTTACGCAGGAACAGACGGATGATCTCACCGAAGCCCAGGGTCACGATCGCCAGATAGTCACCGCGCAGGCGCAGCACCGGGAAACCGAGCAGGAAGCCGAATGTGGCCGCCATCAGGCCGGCGATCGGCAGGCAGATCCAGAAGCTCAGCCCGTAGTAGTGCGACAGCAGCGCATAGCTGTAGGCGCCCACGGCGTAGAAGCCGACGTAACCGAGGTCGAGCAGGCCGGCCAGACCGACCACGATGTTCAGGCCCAGGCCGAGCAGCACGTAGATCAGGATCAGCGTGGCGATGTCCACCGCACCGCGTGAACCGAAGAACGGCCAGACCAGTGCCACGACGATCAACGCCATGATGATCCAGCGCTGGGTGGTCGGCAGGGTCAGGAAGTGGCTCGCGCTGGCCGGGATCAGTTTGCCCTTGGGCACGGAGCTCATGGCCGCCGAGTATTCGCGGTCGAACAGCACACGCAGGAACATCAGCACCGAGCAGGTGGCGATGATGATCAGCGTGGAGGTGCTGGCGCCTTCCACTTCGAGGTTGATCCCGGCGATGGACAGTTTCAGGCCGAGTACCGGATAGGCCACGGCCCATACCAGCAGGGCGCTGAACAGCGCCTGTTTAAGATTCCTAGTCATACTTTCTCAACCTCCGGACGACCCAGCAGGCCGGTTGGCCGGAATAACAGCACCAGGACCAGAAGGCCGAAAGCCACCACGTCCTTGTACTGGTCACCGAATATATCGGCGCCGAATGCTTCGGCTACCCCCAGCACCAGACCACCGAGCATGGCGCCCGGAATGCTGCCGATGCCACCCAGCACCGCCGCGGTAAAGGCTTTGAGGCCTACCAGGAATCCGGCGTTAGGGTTGATCACGCCGTACTGCATGCTCAACAGTACTGCCGCCACGGCCGCCAGGGCGGCACCGATGACGAAGGTCAGGGCGATGATGTTGTTGGTGTTGATGCCCAGCAGGTTGGCCATCTTGATGTCTTCGGCACAGGCCCGACAGGCGCGTCCCAGACGTGAACGCGAGATGAACTGGGTGAGACAGAGCATCACCACCAGGGTCAACACGAACACCAGGATCTGCATGTAGGAGATCAGCACTTCCTGTGCGCCGCCTGGACCGAAGCTGAAGCTGCCCGGAATCAGGTTAGGGATCGATTTGTCCTTGGAGTCCTGCGAGAGCAGTACGGAGTTCTGCAGGAAGATCGACATGCCGATGGCGGAGATCAGCGGGATCAGACGGTTACTGCCCCGCAGAGGGCGGTAGGCGATCCGTTCGATACTGTAGCCGTAGGCACTGGTCACTACGATGGTCGCCAGGAAAGCGGCGGTCATCAACAACGGCAGAGAATGGATACCCAGCATGGCCAGTCCGGCAAGGACGATGAAGGCCACGTAGGAACCGATCATGTAGACCTCGCCATGGGCGAAGTTAATCATTCCAATAATGCCGTAAACCATTGTGTAGCCAATGGCTATAAGGGCATAGGTGCTGCCAATGGTCATCCCATTAACCAGCTGTTGGAAGAAGTGATAGATCTCAGGCATTACAGCGCTCCTAAAAACCTGATACGCATTTCACTGGTGGAGTCATGTTCCGGCCCGGGCTGTGTGGTCTGTGGCCACCTTCGCACGAGCGTTTGCCAGCGAACCGCTGGTGACGGTTTTAAGATTTTCAGGTAAGCCAACTCCCGGATCGCGGGACTCTGACTCATTAATCTCGTAAAACAAAGCCCACTGCTTGCGCAGTGGGCTTTATTAATCATGGCGCTAGCTTACTGAGGGGAAACTTCGGTTTTTGGTTTGCCGAAGTGCCACTCATAGACCACGAATTTGAAGTCTTTCAGGTCGCCCTTGCTGTCGAACGACAGATCACCGGTCGGGGTCTTGAAGGTGCCTTTGTGAATGGCTTCAGCCACCTTGGCGGTGTCTTCGCTCTTGGCAGCCTTGATACCTTCGGCAATCACTTCGACAGCCGAGTAGGCCGGGAACACGAACGGACCGCTTGGGTCCTGCTTCTTGTCGGCAAAGGCTTGTACCAGGGCTTTGTTGGCTGGGTCCTGGTCGAAGGATTTCGGCAGGGTGACCAACAGGCCTTCGGAAGCATTCTGGGCAATTTGCGAGATGGAGTCGTTGCCGACGCCTTCAGGCCCCATGAACTTGGCTTTCAGGCCTTTTTCCTGGGACTGACGCAGGATCAGGCCCAGCTCCGGGTGGTAGCCGCCGTAGTAGACGAAGTCGACGTTGGCTTGCTTGAGCTTCTGGATGATCGAGGAGAAGTCCTTGTCACCGGCGTTGAGGCCTTCGAACACGGCAACCTTGACGCCTTTCTTCTCAAGGGTCTGTTTCACGGCGGTGGCGATGCCTTCACCGTATTGCTGTTTGTCGTGCAGCACGGCAACGATTTTCGGTTTTACGTGATCGGCAATGTAGTTACCGGCGGCAGGGCCCTGGGCGCTGTCCAGGCCGATGGTGCGGAACACCAGCTTGTAACCACGGGTGGTGATGTCCGGGTTGGTGGCGGCCGGGGTGATCATGATCACGCCTTCGTCTTCGTAGATGTCCGAAGCTGGCTGGGTGGAGCTGGAGCACAGGTGGCCGACCACGAATTTCACACCATCGTTGACCACTTTGTTGGCGACGGCCACGGCTTGTTTAGGGTCGCACGCGTCGTCGTATTCCTTGGCTTCGAGCATCTTGCCGTCGACGCCGCCCTTCGCGTTGATCTGCTCGATGGCCATCTTGGCGCCGATGAACTGCATGTCGCCGTATTGAGTGACCGGGCCGGTTTTAGGGCCGGCGATGCCGATCTTGATGGTGTCGGCGGCGAACGAATGGCTGGCAACCCCGGCCAGAACCATAGCGGCAAACAGTTTTGAAATCTGCTTAGTAGCCTTAGTCATAGTGCTCCACTCTTACTGTTGTAGTTTTTATAGTCCTGGCGCCGTAGCAGCAGAACCGGGTCAGATATCGTCGATATCCTCCGGAAAATGCCCCCGGCAACTGTACCGGTACAGTGTAGAGCGCCGATTGTTAGCCTGGGAAGCTGGCGCCAGGGGGCAAAACCTGAGGGTGTCGCTTTGTTGAAAGAAAAAGACAGAATCGCGGCAGGATGTTAGCTGGCTAATACTTGAAGCAGCAGCATTCCCTGGCTTTCCCGGTTTTTTCAATCGGTAACGCAATTGCATCCGGGTTTTTCTGGCGCAACACCGACGTTATCATTCACATCGATTTCTTTTGCGGACAGGAACCCATGACTCAAGAACCTAGCACCCTCTATGCCAAGCTGCTTGGTGAAACCGCATCTATTACCTGGAAAGAGTTGGAGCCGTTCTTCGCCAAGGGTGCCCTATTGTGGGTCGACCCAGGCCTGGATTTGATTGCTGCGGCGGAGGCGGTGGCGACCGATGAAGGCGAGAAAGTCGCTGCCTGGCTGGCCGCCGACAAGGTCGCCAAGCTGTCTGAAACGCGGGCGCTGGATCTTTTCGAGCGTGATCCGGAGCTGTGGGCCGTGGTTGTTTCGCCGTGGATTATGATCCAGGAAAGGGCGAAGGCTTGAATGCTTGCACCGATTTGGTGCTTTGTTTTGTCGGGCAAAAGTGTGTAGCCGAGTAGCGTGATGGCACGTTGCCGTGGAGAAAGGCCACAGAAAGGCCGGTATAACGGTGACGTAAACGTAACGGGAACAGTTTATTGAGCAGCCGATGGGCTGCTCAATTGTTTCTGGGTGTTGTGATCGTTCCCACGCTCTGCGTGGGAATGCAGCCCGGGACGCTCTGCGCCCCAAAAGCGGACGCGGAGCGTCCATTGAGGCGTTCCCACGCGGAGCGTGGAAACGATCATCACAAGGCTGCGATCGTTAAAGGCTCGACCTCAATAAGCCGTCTTGCCCGTATGGTTATTCAGCGAAATAACCTTGGTCTTGCCAATCCGGTGACGGTAGATCTCGCGCAGGTACTTGATCGCCTTCTTCACGCAATCGCGCGACAAACGAATGTCATTGATCGAGACGAACTTGTCCTTGTCGTTGATCAGCTCGCGGTACTTCTTCTCGTACATCGGTTTGATCGCGTACCAGTTGGTGTCGAGGATCTTCGCCGGGTTTTCGAATTCGTTGAGCAGGTCGTCGATCCGGTCTTCGTCGAAGTCTTCATGGATGATGAAGTCCAGGATCGAGTTATCCAGCGTTTCGTCGAAGCGATACGGATTTTTTGCGAAGCAACGCTTGATGAACGCCACGATCAGCGTCAGGAAGTCGTCCGACAGGCATGGGCTCTTGGCGATCAGGGTGGTCAGCGACAGGTTGGCCGAGGCGCCGATTACCAATGCATAACGCTTGAGCGTGGTGTTGGGGAACAGACTGTTGAGGTGAGTCTTCAACCGGTTCAGGTCCATGTAGGACAGTTTGTAGTCTTTAGGCAGGGACACGATCGACACCACCGACGAGCAGTTCTTGAAGAAGTGCAGGTCGTGCAAGGCGGCTGCGTCATAGCCCGAATTCTTGTACTGCTCGAGCGAGGCGCGGTAGCGCTTGGACTCGATTGGCAACAGGCTGATGCCTTCAATCGCCTGAGTGACTTTGTTGAAGTGCGGCAGGTCGATGGAACGGAAGAACAGATCGTCGATGTTCAAGCGCTGCGGCTCTTTGTCGAACACCTTGAATTTGTCGCTGCTCGGCGGCGGGGTTTCCGGCACCACGGACTCGGCGTAGGCAATTGCCACCGGGCCGGCCAGGCTCATGAACAGGTCGTTGGCGTCCAGGCGAATGGTTTCGCCGATGTCGATGCCTGCGCGACGGAAATAGTTCTGGTCGTAGTCGGTGGTGACCGCCTGCGCCGTCAGAATGTTGAAGATCTGCTGTGAGATGTACTGGTTGGCGTGCTTTTCCATCGCGTTGACGTCGATATTCTGGATGTTGCCGTCATCGCTTTCTTCGGCATAACGCATGATGTCGTTGGAGATCAGCATCATCGCGTTCCATGGACGGATACGGCCCATGACGCTGGCTTCGCTGCTGTCTTCGTTGGCGAAGTTGTAGGAGAAGTCCCACTCTTCCGACAGGTATTTGCACAGCAGGCGACCGGCGTTGATGTGCAGCGCTTCGGACATTTCACTGCGGTGATCGGAAATGTTCGGCAGTACGCAGATGCCGCTGGTGAAGATCGGCTCGAAGACGAAGGAATGGCCGCTCTTGCCGTCGTGTTCGTCCATCGGCTTGGTGTCGAACGTCTTGTTCATGTACGAGTGCTGCTGGGCCAGGCCGAATTCCGAGGCCATGCCCGAACCGGTACCGCCACCGGCACTGAAGATCGAGAAGTACAGGCGCGACTGGTTGGCCTTGATCCCGCAGCTGTCGATCAGGTACGAGTGAATCATCTTCCAGTCGGGGCTGGAGAAGCGCTGGGTGTCCTTGTTCAGGATGATCTTGGCCAGGTACTGGCCGAGGATCGGCGCGTTACCGGCGCCACCGGCGTGGACTTCCGACAAGTCCATGATTTTCATTTTGCTGTAGTCGCGCAAAAAGCCGCTTTTTTCGCCCTTGCGCGAGAAACGGATGCGACCGGCGATGTCCTTGTCCAGGTCGCCGAGCATCACCAGCGGTTCCACCAGGAATACCGGTTTGGTGGCCTTGTTCGGCCCCAGGCGCAGGTTGTTGCGAATCCACTGCGCCGGGCTGTAGCCCTTTTCGGCGTAGCGTTTATCCGGCGACGGACGGTCTTCGTTGTTGAATTCGTTGAGGTAGAACTTGCGGGCGTTGTACACCAGCTCCGCCACGTCCAGCGCGATGTTCGAACCGCAGCGGCCCAGGCCGATCAGGCACACCGAGGGGAATTCCTGGTCGTTGTGCTGTTCGTTGTCGCCTTCCAGATGGGGCGGGCGCGGGAACACCAGGTCGCGCAGGCCGTCGAGGTTGTCGAGGATGCGGTCGGTATTGGTTTCGGTGAAGTACAGGTATTGCTGAGTCGACAGCGGACGCGACGGGGGCAATGGCTTCGACGATGAGGGGCTGTTCGCCGCGGGGCTCAGGGTCAGGTCGGATACCGCGGTGGCCGGATTGTTTTTAGAAGTCATTGTGCGCCATATACCTGGACTGGTCGGCTCGTCGACAAGTGTCATCGAGTCATCACGGAATGGGATCTCGCGTCTTTTTTTAGCGCGAATGTGGCCCAAGCGTCAGGGCCTTGGCCTGAACATCGCTCGGGGGAATCCTTTCCTTAACCATGATGAATCGGCCAATATTCGATGATCTTTAATCAAGGGGAGGCTAAATGATGGCAACGTTGCCTGCGCTGGGGTTCGCCGGAATCGGCCTGATGGGTTTGCCGATGTGCCGACGCCTGTTGGCGGCCGGTTACCCGCTGACGGTGTGGAACCGCAACCCGGCCAAGTGTGCAGCGCTGGTCGAGGCTGGTGCGCGGCAAGTGGCGACACCGGCCGAGCTGTGTCAGCACGCCGACGTGGTGATGTTGTGCCTGGCCGATACCGCGGTGGTTCGTGAGGTGGTGTTTGGCGCGGCTGGCGTTGCCGAGGGGGCGAAAAGCGGCCAGTTGCTGGTGGATTTTTCCAGCCTGGAGCCCACCGCAACGCGGGAAATGGCCACAGCACTGGCCAATAAAACCGGGATGGGTTGGCTCGATGCGCCAGTGTCCGGCGGGGTGGTCGGCGCCGAGGCCGGCAGCCTGGCGATCATGGTTGGTGGCGAGGCGGCAGACCTGGCGCGCGTGCGGCCGGTGTTGCTGACCCTTGGCCAGCGCGTGACCCACATGGGCGCGGTCGGCGCGGGGCAGGTGACCAAGGCCTGCAATCAGATGATCGTCGCCTGCAATGCCTTGGTCATTGCTGAAGTGGTGAGCCTGGCCGAGCGCTCCGGGGTCGATGCCAGCCTCATTGCCGAGGCGCTGGCCGGTGGTTTCGCCGATTCAAAACCGTTGCAGATTCTCGCGCCGCAAATGGCCGAAAGCCGTTTCGAGCCCGTGAAATGGCACGTACGTACGTTGCTGAAGGATCTCGATACCGCCGTGAAGTTTTCCCGCGAACAGGGTTCGGCCACGCCGATCAGCGGATTGGCCGCACAACTGATGCGCCTCCATGGGGGGCAGGGGTTCCTGGAAAAGGATCCTTCGACGTTAGTGCAGTTGTACCGTGAGCCAGACTCAACGGATTGACGGCATGCGTGTGCTGGTTGATTTCGGCCAGTACCGGCCGCAACTCAGCCAGCGGCACCGGATGGCTAAGCAGGTAGCCCTGGACGAAATCGCAGCCGTGGCGTTGGAGAAAGTCGTATTGCTCGAGGGTCTCGACGCCTACGGTGACGACCTGCAAATGCAGGGTGTGGGCCATGACGATAATGGCCTGGACGATTTCCATGTCCTGGGTCGCCTTGGGGATGTCCTGAATGAACGAGCGGTCGATCTTCAGCGTGTTTAATGGCAGGCGCCTGAGGTAGGCCAGGGATGAATAGCCGGTGCCGAAGTCGTCGATCGACAACGAAACGCCAAGGGCGCGAATCTGCCGCAGCAACACCAGGGTATTGGAAATATTGCCCATCAGCGCATTCTCGGTCACCTCCAGCTCCAGTCGCTGGGGCGTCACCCCGTAGATGCGCAGGGCGTGTTCGATTTCATCGGCCAGTTCTTCTCGCGCCAGGTTCAGGGGCGAGCAATTCACTGCGATCTTGAGGTCTTCGCAATCGTGGCGGGACAGTTCGCCCAGGTCTGCGCAGGCTTTGCGCAATACCCAATTGTCCAGTTCGGCGATCAGGCCGTTGGCCTCGGCGATGGCGATGAACCGGTCCGGCGTCAGCAGTCCGTGAACCGGGTGTTGCCAGCGGACCAGCGCTTCCAGTTTGGTGACTCGGCCGATTCTCAGGTCATAGATCGGCTGGTAATACAGCATCAACCCGGAGTCTTCGCGCAGGGCGTGACGCAGTTCTTCTTCAAGTTGCAACTCCAGGGTGGCGCGGGCTTTCAGGTTGGAACTGAAAAAGTGCAACCCGTTACGACCGCTGCCCTTGGACTGATAGAGCGCCAGGTCGGCGTTCTTCAGCAGTTCTTCGCAGGTCTTGCCGTCTTCCGGAAACAGGCTGATGCCGATGCTGGTGGTCATGACCATGCGCCGTCCGGACAACTCGATGGGGTCCTTCATTTTCAGCATGATGCGCTGGGCCATATGCCGCGCTTCTTCACGGTCGTACAGGTTGATGAGGAGGCAGAATTCGTCGCCTCCGAAACGCGCCACCACGTCTTCGTGGCTGCGCACTGAGGCCTTGATGTGGCTGGCGAGGACTTTGAGCAGTTCGTCGCCGGCATCATGGCCAAGGCTGTCGTTAATCCGCTTGAAGTGGTCGATGTCGAGGAATATCACCGCGAGCATGCCGCCCTCGTTGGTTTTTTCGATGAGTTTTTCGGCGAAGAGCTGGTTGAAGCCCCGGCGGTTGAGCAGGTTGGTCAAGGGGTCGTAATGCGCCACCTGTTGCAGCGACATGCGTGCCTGATCCAGTTGACCGAGCAGGGCGTTGACCCGCTGCAGGTCGGACTCCTTGTGTTGCAGCTTCTTGTCCGCCAGTGCGGCACTGATGCTGCTGCCGATGATCAACAGCGCCATCACTGCCACTGTCAGCCCCAGTTGCAGGTGATTGTTGTCGCCGGGCAGCGGTTGAAGGCTGTCGTCGGGCAGCACCAGGTTGAGCGATGCCATGCCGGTGAAATGCATGCTGACAATGCCGGCCCCGAGCACCAGGCTGGCGGTGTATTTGAGCAGTAGATGATACGCACCGGTGTCATCGCGCAAGTGACTGGAAATCAACAGGGCAGCCAGGCTGGCACCGATGGCGATCACGACGGAGAGCACGAACAGGGCGGGTTGGTAATAGACCAGCGCATTCGATCGCAGTGCGGCCATGCCCACATAGTGCATGGTTGCGATGCCCAGGCCGATCCACACCGCGGCCCGCAGGTATTGCCAGAAATTCAGTTGGGGATGGCTCAGGGTGTACATGGCCAGCCACGAGGCGGTCAGGGCGAACAACAGCGAGATCAGGGTAGTGGGCAGGTGGTAATGGATTTCGATCGGCACCTGGAACGCCAGCATGCTGATGAAGTGCATGGACCAGATACCGCCCGCCAGACACCCGGCGCCGACCCAGCGCCAGAGTCGTTGAGAGGCGGACTTTTCCACATGACCCACCCGCTCGGTCATGTCCAGCGTGGCGAAACCGGCCGTGCAGGCGACCAGATAGGCCAGCAACACCAGAAACGGGTTATGGGTGCAATTGAGTATGACCTGCCCGCTGTCCGGCAGCCCGGTCATGAAATGCAAACCAAGCCACTCCATAGCATGTCCCGTCTGTGAGTCATCTTGGCCTGCGTCATGCGCGCTGGCGAATGCTGGCAGTATAGAGGGCTTACACGGAGCGCAAGGGATGATAGCGCAATGATGTCAAATATTTTTCGAATGGCTTGATTGCGGTCGCTGCCAAGCCTTAGGCGATCTGCTCAAAAGGCGTTTCGAATTCAGGTTGCAGGGCGGGCAGCCCGAACGCGGCCCGTGCCGCATCGCAATCCACGTTCGCCTCGCCATTGGCCCAAGAGGCGTCGAACTCCCGACAAGTGCTGGAGCGCTGATCGTAAATCGAGCACTGCACGGTGCTGCCCACTTCACCCACCAGACCGACACAGCGAACAGGTTTGCAGTCTGTGCCCAGCATGGCCACCCGGCTGGGGCTGATGGACGTGACCAGTTCGTCAGGCACCGTGCCCCCGGCCGAGGTGCATTCACCCCAGAAAAAAGACACGCGGAAATGAGAACAGCAGGCACCGCAATTCAGACACGGACTGGCTTCGGACATGGGCAATGATCAAAGGAGGAATGGGAACGGGGTGGGCAGACAAGGCCGCTATTCTAGGCTTCGCCATGCCGTTGGGAAGGGGGGCGCAGAGGTATTTTTCCAGCCTGCGACTGATGGTGAAAAACCTGGCTTCCTGACAGCACTGATCCCACAGGTTATGTGTGGCGCCATGGGCTGATATCAGCCTTGCGAATAATGACAGACAGCCCTGACGGGCCTGACTAGATTGGAGGTTCCGGGGACAGTGACGGCCCCAACAACAATAAAAAGAGACGGACCCATGCAGAACTCGACCCAAGCGGCGAATGCCTGGCGCATTCTGTTCCTGTTGTTCCTGGCCAACCTGTTCAACTTCTTCGATCGCACCATTCCGGCGATCATCATCGAGCCGATCCGCATGGAATGGCACCTCAGCGACTTTCAGCTGGGGATCATCGGGACTGCATTCACCATCGTCTACGCTATTGCCGGCCTGCCTCTGGGGCGATTGGCCGATACTGGCTCGCGCAGCAAACTGATGGGCTGGGGCCTGGCGGCATGGAGCGGGCTGACCGCGGTCAACGGGTTGGTGGGCAGTTTCTGGAGTTTCCTGATCGTGCGGATGGGCATCGGCATCGGTGAAGCCAGTTACGCGCCGGCTGCCAACTCGCTGATCGGCGACTTGTTCCCGGCGCATCGTCGGGCGCGGGCCATGGGCATTTTCATGCTCGGCTTGCCGCTGGGCCTGCTGCTGGCGTTCTTCACCATTGGTGCGATGGTGAAGGCGTTCGACAGCTGGCGTGCGCCGTTCTTTATCGCGGCGGTGCCGGGGTTGATCCTGGCGGTCTTCATGTTCTTCATCAAAGAGCCGAAACGTGGCGCGGCGGAAAGCGTGCAGGTTTCACAGGAGCGTGTGGACCGGCCGATCCGTCGAGTGCTGGCGGTGCCGACTTTTCTGTGGCTGGTGATGGCGGGGCTTTGTTTCAACTTCGCCACCTATGCCTGCAACTCGTTTCTGGTGCCGATGCTGCAGCGTTATTTTCTGATGCCGTTACAGGACGCGGCGGTGGCGACCGGGGTGATCGTCGGAGTGACCGGGTTGTTCGGCCTGACATTAGGCGGATGGATTGCCGACAAGATTCACCAGCGGGTGGCCAACGGGCGACTGCTGTTCGCCGCGTTCAGCCTGATCATTTCGACGTTGTGCACGGCTTGGGCGCTGCATGCCGGGCGGATCGAGATCGGGGTATTTGTCGCGGTATTCAGCCTGGGGTGGTTATTCGCCTACAACTTCTACACCTGCGTGTACACGGCGATTCAGGACGTGGTCGAACCACGCCTGCGGGCGACGGCGATGGCGTTGTTCTTTGCCGGGTTGTATCTGTTGGGCGGTGGTTTGGGGCCGGTGGTGGTGGGCGGTCTGTCCGATCACTTCGCCCATACCGCGATGCTCTCGGCGGGTGCCGAGCAGATGACCGAGGCATTCAAGGCTGTCGGCCTGCATGACGCGATGTACCTGATCCCGGTGGCGCTGTTTTTCACCATGGTGTTTCTGTTTTTGGCATCGCGGTGTTTTGTGCGGGATGCCAAGCGGATGAAAGAAGGGTTGGTGGCGGTGGTTGAGCCAAAGGGTGCTGCGGTCACGGCCTGAGGATTGATCGTTCCCAC
This sequence comes from Pseudomonas sp. GW821-FHT03E01, assembly GCF_059420765.1. Lineage (NCBI taxonomy): Bacteria > Pseudomonadati > Pseudomonadota > Gammaproteobacteria > Pseudomonadales > Pseudomonadaceae > Pseudomonas > Pseudomonas sp. GW821-FHT03E01. The sequence continues at coordinate 70,939 of NZ_JBWKUI010000013.1, forward strand.
GCTCTGCGTGGGAATGATCGGCGGGCGGGACAAGGCAAACAAAAAGGCCCGCATCGCTGCGGGCCTTTTCATCTTTGGCGATGGAGCAGGGCGGTTTAGCCCGCCACCAACACCCGAATCGCTTCCAGTCGCAATGCCGCTTTGTCGAGCATGGCCAGGCCTTGCTCGCGCTGCTTGCGCAGGGCAACCAGTTCGCTGTCGCGCACGGTCGGGTTGACCGCTTGCAAGGCGGTCAGGCGCGCCAGTTCTTCGTCGGTATCGGCCGCCAGGCGACGTTGTGCCTCGGCCACGCGCTCGGCATGACGCGGGGTGATCTTCTCTTCGCCGGCGTTGATCCGTGGCGTCAGCTGGTCGCGCTGGGCCTGGATGAACTTGTTGGCGCTGGCGCGGGGCACGCTTTCCAGTTGATCGTTCAGGGTTTCGAACGACACCCGGGCCGACAGGTCATTGCCATTGGCGTCGAGCAGGCAGCGCAGGGCGGCCGGCGGCAGGTAACGGCCCAGTTGCAGCGAACGCGGGGCAACCACTTCGCTGACATAGAGCAGTTCCAGCAACACGGTGCCCGGTTTCAGCGCCTTGTTCTTGATCAGCGCCACGGCGGTATTGCCCATCGAGCCGGACAGGACCAGGTCCATGCCGCCCTGAACCATCGGGTGTTCCCAGGTGATGAACTGCATGTCTTCACGAGACAGCGCCTGGTTGCGGTCGTAGGTGATGGTCACGCCTTCGTCGTCGCCCAGCGGGAAGCTGGCGTCGAGCATTTTTTCGCTGGGCTTGAGGATCAGCGCGTTTTCCGAATGGTCTTCGCTGTCGATGCCGAAGGCGTCGAACAGGGTTTCCATGTAGATCGGCAGGGCGAACTGATCGTCCTGTTCGAGAATCGCTTCGACCAGCGCATCGCCTTCACCCGCGCCGCCGGAGTTGAGTTCCAGCAAGCGGTCGCGACCGGTGTGCAGTTCGTCTTCCAGACGCTCACGCTCGGCGCGGGCCTCGTCGATCAGTGCTTTCCACTCGCCATCGTCGGTCTCTTCCAGCAGCGGCAGCAGGCGCGGGCCGAACTGATGCTGCAAGGCGTTGCCGGTCGGGCAGGTGTTGAGGAATGCGTTCAGCGCTTCGTGGTACCACTGGAACAGCCGCTCTTGCGGGCTGGTTTCCAGGTATGGCACGTGCAGTTCGATGACGTGCTTCTGGCCGATCCGGTCGAGACGACCGATGCGTTGCTCCAGCAGGTCCGGGTGCGACGGCAGGTCGAACAGCACCAGATGGTGCGAGAACTGGAAGTTACGGCCTTCACTGCCGATTTCCGAGCAGATCAGCACCTGGGCGCCGAATTCTTCGTCCGCGAAGTAGGCGGCGGCGCGGTCACGCTCAAGGATGTTCATGCCTTCGTGGAACACCGTGGCCGGAATGCCGGAACGCACGCGCAGGGCGTCTTCCAGGTCCATGGCGGTTTCGGCGTGGGCACAGATCACCAGCACTTTGGTGCGCTTGAGCATTTTCAGGGTGTCGATCAGCCATTCGACGCGCGGGTCGAATTTCCACCAGCGTTCTTCTTCGTTGGCGTCCGGCTGGGACTGGAAGCTGACTTCCGGGTACAGCTCGATGTGATCGCCCAACGGCAGTTCGAGGTATTCGGCCGGGCACGGCAGCGGGTAGGGGTGCAGTTTGCGCTCCGGGAAACCCTGCACGGCGGCGCGGGTATTACGGAACAGCACGCGGCCAGTGCCATGGCGGTCCAGCAGTTCGCGGACCAGACGGGCGCAGGCTTCGGTATCGCCATCGTTGACTGCGCTCAGCAGGGCTTCGCCTTCGTTACCGAGGAAGCCGTGAATGGTCTTGTGCGCTTCAGGCGACAGGCGCCCTTTGTCCAGCAACTCCTGAACGGCTTCGGCCACCGGGCGATAGTTTTCGCTCTCGGCGCGGAAGGCATGCAGGTCATGGAAACGATTCGGGTCGAGCAGGCGCAGACGGGCAAAGTGGCTGTCTTGGCCCAGTTGTTCCGGGGTTGCGGTCAGCAGCAATACGCCCGGGATCGTTTCAGCAAGCTGCTCCACCAGGGAGTACTCAGGGCTGACCTGGTCTTCGTGCCACACCAGGTGGTGCGCTTCGTCGACCACCATCAAATCCCAGCCGGCGGCGAACAGCGCGTCCTGGGCTTTCTCGTCTTCCACCAGCCATTCGAGCGCCACCAGGGCAAGCTGGGTGTCTTCGAACGGGTTGGTGGCATCGCTTTCGATGAAGCGTTCTTCATCGAACAGTGCAACTTGCAGGTTGAAGCGGCGGCGCATCTCCACCAGCCACTGGTGCTGGAGGTTTTCCGGCACCAGGATCAGCACGCGGTTGGCGCGGCCCGAGAGCAGTTGGCGATGGATCACCAGACCGGCTTCGATGGTCTTGCCCAGGCCCACTTCATCGGCCAGCAGAACCCGCGGCGCAATGCGGTCGGCGACTTCACGGGCGATGTGCAACTGGTGCGCGATCGGTTGCGCGCGCACACCGCCCAGGCCCCAGAGCGACGATTGCAACTGGCGGCTGGTGTGTTCCAGGGTGTGATAACGCAGGGAGAACCAGGCCAGCGGGTCGATCTGGCCGGCGAACAGACGGTCGCTCGCCAGTCGGAACTGAATGAAGTTCGACAGTTGGGTTTCCGGCAGGGTGACCACTTCGTTCTGCCCATTGAGGCCGTGGTAGACCAGCAGGCCGTCAATGTCGTCGACTTCCTGTACGGTCAGTTTCCAGCCCTCGAAGTGAGTAATCGAGTCACCCGGCGAAAACCGCACGCGGGTGAGGGGCGCATTCCGTAGCGCATACTGGCGAGTGTCGCCAGTGGCCGGGTAGAGCACGGTCAACAAGCGGCCGTCCTGTGCCAGAACGGTGCCTAAACCCAGCTCGGCTTCGCTGTCACTGATCCAGCGTTGCCCCGGTTGATACTGCTGCGCCATGCTGCCTGACTCCCACCTTGAAAAAGCGGGCTATCTTAACGGAATGAGCCTTCAGGGCCAAAGGATTACTCAATAGGAGCTACCGAAGGTTGCGATCTTTTGATCTTCAAGTCCTGAAAAGATCGCAGCCTTCGGCAGCTCCTGTCTGTGCGTTGGGTCACAAGTTTTCGACCGATGGCTCAAGTCGCCATCCCCGCAGCCGACAGCCTGCTGACAGGAGACCAAAAATATGCTGCCACCGATGCTCCCCTTGAGCGCCGTGCCGATCACTTCACAGCAGGATCCGATCCGCCAGCGCCCGGATATTCCCCCCGTGGTGTCGGTGCAGGAAAGCTCCAATGAAAGCACCATCGACCTGCAAAACCGCGACCCGGAAGAGGCGGGCCTGCAGCTGCGCGAGGAGCAGCGTCGGCAACAGGAACGGGAGCGGCGCCGTCGCGAGGCCGATGAGGATCCTGAAGAGCATTTGGCGATCCCCGGTAATGAGCTCAATGCCGACAATACCGTGCCGGTGGTGCCGTTGATGGAGAGTCAGCCACGTCAGGGGTTGTGGGTCGATATCGAGATCTGAAGTGTCGGAGACTGGTCAGCGCCCGCGCCAGACCGCATTATTGGCGCAATCCTGTCGCCTTTAGCCGGCAGCTGAATTCATTTCCAAGCGATGCACTGAACGCCATGAGCCAAGATGACAAGCTGATCGACCTCAATTCTGAACGTGCCAAACGGGTTCATGACCTAAATGAAAAGCGCCTGAACGAAGTGCGCCAGGCATTTGAGCAGGCCATGCCGTTGGGTAAAGCGAAGAAAAAGCCGAAGAACAAACCGAAAAAGCGTTGAAACACCCTGCATCTGTTGATGCAGGTCAGTTATTTCCCTTCCTTTACGCCCAGTCTCGGGCGGCATTGATCCCGGTCAATTTTCTCTCCTGCCCGATTGGTTAACTTAGCCCCATCGCAACAGAGCATGTGCAGGAGGCCAGTCATGTTTTTCGATAACGTGGTGATCGCCGGAGTGCTGACAGTCGGCCTCATGGTTCTGTTTTTTGCAGGGTTTGGTTTTTTTATCTGGAAGGATTCGCATAAGCGGAGAAAACCGTAGTTCTTTCTGGAGCAATGAGCACGCAAGGCATTTTGGGCGACTTCGGTCGCCCTTTTTTTTTGTGCGATCGAAAGGGATGCGGAGCGTCCCGGGCTGCATTCCCACGCAGAGTGTGGGAACGATCTAATACCGAAATGCGGGCAATAAAAAAGGCGCGAACCTCACGGAACGCGCCTTTTTCAGTAGCGGTGTATCAGCTACCCAGTGCCTTGGAGGCCAGCCAGAACAGGCCGGCCGACAGGGCTACGGTGGCTGGCAGGGTCAGGACCCAGGCCAGCAGGATGGTTCTGACAGTACCGCCTTGCAGGCCGCTTTTGTTCGCGACCATGGTGCCGGCCACGCCTGAGGACAGGACGTGGGTAGTGGAGACGGGCAGGCTGAAGATGTTGGCCAGGCCGATCATGCTCGCGGTGGTGATCTGCGCCGACATGCCTTGGGCATAGGTCATGCCTTGCTTGCCGATTTTCTCGCCGATGGTCAGTACCACGCGCTTCCAGCCGACCATGGTACCCAGGCCGAGGGCCAGTGCGACCGCCAGAATCACCCAGAACGGAGCATATTCAGTGGTGGTGGTCAGGTCCTTGCGCAGTTTGTCCAGGTCAGCCTTTTCACGGGCAGCGAGGCCAGGCAGCTTGCTGACTTTCTTCGCCGTGTCGTCCAGGCAGAGCAGGTAACGACGCACTTCGATGCGGCTCTCCGCCGGCAGCGAGTGGTAGTCAGCTACACCCTTGAGGGTGTCGAGCAGGGCGGCGATGGTCGGTTCGGTCTGTTGCGGGTTGCAACGGAATTTCTCCGGCAGATCACCTTCCACGCTTTTGCCCAGGGCCAGGAATTCACCCAGCGTATCGGCATTGCGCTTGTAGAACTGGCTCAGGTGCAGGGTCGCATCGCGCGTCCGTTCGATCTGGTAGGTGGTGCTGCCCAGGTCGAGTACGAACTGCGCCGGGACGATACCGATCAGCACCAGCATGATCAGGCCGATACCTTTCTGGCCATCGTTCGAGCCGTGCACGAAGCTGACCGCCATGGCCGAAATCACCAGTACCAGACGGTTCCAGAACGGCGGGTGTTTCTTGTCGTCGATCTTGCGGCGCTGTTCCGGTGTCTTGTGCATCTTGGATAGCGGACGCCACCATTTAAGGCCGATCAGCACCAGGGCGGCAACGAGGAAGCCGGCCATCGGCGAGAACACCAGGGACGCGCCGATGTCGATCGCTTTCTGCCAGTTCACGCCGTCGGCCAGCGGAATGTCGTTGATCAGGGCATTGGCCAGGCCGACACCGAGGATCGAACCGATTAGCGTATGGGAACTGGAGGCCGGGATACCGAAGTACCAGGTGCCCAGGTTCCAAGTGATGGCCGCGGCGAGTAACGAGAACACCATGGCCAGCCCGTGACCGGTGTTCACATTGATCAACAGTTCTACCGGCAGCAGATGGACGATGGCATACGCCACCCCCACACCGCCCAGCAGCACGCCGAGGAAGTTGAACACACCGGAAAAGAACACCGCCAGATGAGGCGGCATGGCTTTGGTGTAGATAACAGTGGCCACCGCGTTTGCGGTGTCATGAAAGCCGTTGATGAACTCGAAGGCGAGGACAAAGGCCAGGGCGAGCAAGAGGCTCACAAGCACCCAAGCATCCAGTCCGCTGAATAAATCGATCATGAAGGTTTTCTGACCCGTTCGTAAGGGGGCGCGATTATGCCAGAAAAGACTGATAATCGATGCACTTGCTGCTCATCGGTTACATTCTTCAATGAATTAGTGGGTGGCAATCCCCTGAATCCCAGGGTTTTTCAGGGGCCTACAAGTCATTGAATTCGCTTGGAAAGGCAGCTGCCACAAGGGTTTCTCTCGTTGGGACGAGAGGCTTGAACGCTTGTGTGAAATATCTGAGAAGAAGGTCAGGCAAGAGCCGTTTGCCTCATCGAATGGATGAGGAAGCCGCTGCCCGCTTGTAGCGGGCGCGAAAAGCACCATCGATACAACCCGTTTTTAACGGGTGCAGACGCAGGCTCTTGAAAGGATTCAAGTCGAGGCGGTCATGGCTCTTCGGCTTTGAGTTCCTTTTCCATCTTCTGCAATTCCTGGGTGAAGGCCTGATCCTGAACGGTGGCGCGTTTACGCCAGGGTTTGCGTTCGGGTTCGGGCTGAGCGGCGTAGGTGGTGATTTCCCCGCCGTAAACTTCCTTGTAACGTTGTTCCTGGCGCTCAAGTTCCGCGCGCAGTTCGTCTTTCGTCACAGTGCTACCTAATTGAGTTGAGATTAATTCTGGTGAAACGCGCTGCATCGATCTATTGACCATGCTCGTCGAAAGGACAATGCCTGATACGACATCGTTCCCACGGCACAATCAATACTTCAATGTTGCAGGCGGCCACGGCACCAGAGAAAAACAGCTGACGCAGCATCAGTCTCCTGTTTCAGCGAGCGCGTTGGCGGAACATATTAAATGAGCGTCAAGCGCTTGCTGCGGACAGCGGCGATGGATATCGCGCTGCCGGCGGGCGGAATCGGTACAAAAAAACCGGTCGCCTCTGAAATGCATTATAGCGGTCGATTCGAAGAACACTATCTCTTGGCAGTTAAAAGTAGTTCCTCATGTGTGATTGTTTTGTTGCTCGCAACTTGCCGGTAACTACGGTGGACTGATGCCAGTTGCAGTGGTGACTTTCTGGCGCCATTAAGCCGGACAAATTATTACATCGTTCTCCTTTAAACCAGTGACCGAAAATAACAACCGTATTGTGGGTGAGTGAAAGCAGGATGGCTGAATGCACGCAGCACGATTGCGATTATCGGTCTGTGGTTCGATAATCGCCCAATCCTGGCAGCCGCTGGCTTGTGTGTCAGACCGGGGCCGCTTGTAATAGTCGCTGATCCGTGTGGGGAACCTGATATGAACGATCAAATGCGCAATTCCTTCGCTTCAGTGGCGCCGCCGATCGTCGCCTCGCCCGCCAAGCGAATCCAGGCCCTGACCGGTGACCCGGATTTCATGACTTCCCTGGCCCGTGGCCTGGCGGTGGTGCAAGCGTTCCAGGAGCGCAAGCGGCACCTGACCATTGCACAGATCAGCCACCGCACGGAAATTCCCCGCGCCGCTGTGCGACGTTGCCTGCATACGCTGATCAAGCTCGGCTACGCCACCACCGACGGGCGCACCTATTCGCTGCTGCCCAAAGTCTTGACCCTGGGCCATGCCTATCTGTCGTCGACTCCACTGGCGGTGTCTGCCCAGCCGTACCTGGACCGCATGAGCGAGCAACTGCACGAGGCCTGCAACATGGCCACGCTGGAGGGCGATGACATTTTGTACATTGCGCGCTCGGCGACTACCCAGCGGCTGATTTCCGTCGACCTCTCGGTGGGTGGGCGCTTGCCGGCCTATTGCACCTCCATGGGCCGGATTCTGCTCGCCGCGCTGGACGACACGTCGCTGCGCGAATACCTCGACCATGCAGACTTGCAAGCCAAGACCAGTCGCACCCTGCATACCCCCGAAGCCTTGCTCGAATGCCTTCAAGAAGTACGGCGACAAGGCTGGTGCATCGTCGATCAGGAACTGGAGCAAGGCCTGCGCTCGATTGCCGTGCCGGTGTATGACGCTTCTGGCCAGGTAGTGGCGGCGCTGAACGTCAGCACCCATGCCGGCCGGGTCAGCCGCAGCGAGCTGGAGCAACGTTTCCTGCCAGGTCTGTTGAGTGCCAGCCGCGACTTGAGTGCGCAGCTGTTCGCCTAAGCTGTTCGATAAACGCACAGAGTCGCGTTTATCGAATTGACGCTGTTTCTCTCGGATCATTAATGTCGCGGCAGCGTCATCCGGCGCTGCTGGCCTTCAGCCGGTTACCGGACGACGACCCAATAATAATGAGAAGAGGCATCGTCATGTGCACGTTTCCCCACTGTCGCTGTTCCCACCGGCTTAGCTGCCGAAACCGGATCGCCTGATCCCGACCTTCTTTTCTTGTGACAGCGTCAGCCTCGGCTGGCACTTGTTCGACTGCGTTCTTTGCGTGGAATAAAAATAATGAACCAGCCTCAGTCTGCTGTAGGGAACTGCCTCGACGTGCAGTCCTTCATCAACGCTCAACCCATTTCGCGCTACCAATGGCGGGTGGTGATCCTGTGTTTCCTGATTGTCTTCCTCGATGGCCTCGACACCGCGGCCATGGGGTTTATCGCGCCGGCATTGTCCCAGGACTGGGGCATCGATCGCGCCAGCCTCGGCCCGGTGATGAGTGCGGCACTGATCGGCATGGTCTTTGGCGCCTTGGGTTCCGGGCCGTTGGCTGACCGCTTCGGGCGAAAAGTCGTACTGGTAGGCGCGGTGTTGTTGTTCGGTGCGTTCAGCCTGGCATCGGCTTACAGCACCAATGTCGATCAACTGCTGGTGCTGCGTTTCCTCACCGGCCTGGGCCTGGGCGCCGGCATGCCGAACGCGACCACGCTGCTGTCCGAATACACCCCGGAACGCAAGAAGTCCCTGCTGGTGACCAGCATGTTCTGCGGCTTCAACCTCGGCATGGCCGGGGGCGGTTTCATCTCGGCCAAACTGATCCCGGCCTTCGGCTGGCACAGCCTGTTGATGATCGGCGGGATTCTGCCGCTGATGCTCACCGTCGTTTTGCTGTTGTGGTTGCCTGAATCGGCGCGCTATCTGGTGGTGCGCAATCGCGGTACCGACAAAGTGCGCAAAGCCCTGGCACCGATCGACCCAGCGCTGGTGGCCCAGGCTTCGAGCTTCAGCGTGCCGGAACAGAAAACCGTGAAGGCACGCAATGTGTTCGCGGTGATCTTCTCCGGCACTTACAGCACCGGCACATTGTTGCTGTGGCTGACGTACTTCATGGGGCTGGTGATTGTTTATCTGCTGACCAGTTGGTTGCCGACGCTGATGCGTGACAGCGGCGCGAGCATGGAGCAGGCCGCATTCATTGGTGCGCTGTTCCAGCTGGGTGGGGTGTTGAGCGCAGTGGGCGTGGGTTGGGCGATGGACCGGTTCAATCCGCACAAGGTCATCGGCACTTTCTACCTATTGGCCGGGGTGTTTGCCTACGCGGTAGGGCAGAGCCTGGGCAACATCGCCGTGCTGGCGACCCTGGTGCTGGTGGCCGGGATGTGTGTCAACGGCGCGCAATCGGCAATGCCGTCGCTGGCGGCGCGTTTTTACCCGACGCAAGGGCGGGCGACCGGTGTGTCGTGGATGCTTGGGATTGGCCGCTTCGGCGCGATCCTCGGGGCGTGGATGGGCGCGACGTTGCTGGGCCTGGGCTGGAACTTCGAGCAGGTGTTGACGGCTCTGGTGATTCCGGCCGCGTTGGCGACCACGGCGGTGGTGATCAAGGGCATGGTCAGCCATGCGGATGCGACCTGATCCGGCTTGAGAGTGATCGTTCCCACGCCGAGCGTGGGAACGATCTGAAATGCTTTTTTGGGATCGGTAGCGAGGTAACAATCTGTTCGATAAACGAACACTCAGTCGATTATCGGATTGTTTGGGTTGTTCCAGGGGCTTAATCTTCAGTCATTCCGGCGCTGCGCATCGGCGCCTTTTTCCCACACTGTCGGTTCATAACAAAACGGGAGCCTGCCCCATGGCTGAAATCCTTTCGCTGCATGACGCGGTGAAGCAGTTCGTCAACGACGGCGATACCGTCGCGCTCGAAGGCTTCACTCACCTGATTCCTACGGCGGCCGGTCACGAAATCATTCGCCAGGGCAAGAAAGATCTGACCCTGGTGCGGATGACGCCTGACCTGATCTACGACCAGTTGATCGGTGCCGGTTGTGCTCGCAAACTGATTTTCTCCTGGGGCGGCAACCCTGGCGTCGGTTCGCTGCACCGTCTGCGCGACGCAGTCGAGCGGCAGTGGCCGCATGCGCTGGAAATCGAAGAGCACAGCCACGCCGACCTGGCCAATGCCTACGTCGCGGGCGCTTCGGGCTTACCGTTCGCGGTGCTGCGAGCCTACGCCGGTTCCGACCTGCCGAAGGTCAACCCGCTGATCAAGACCGTCACGTGCCCGTTCACCGGCGAAGTGCTGGCGGCGGTGCCGTCGGTGCGCCCGGACATCACCGTGATTCACGCGCAGAAAGCCGACCGCCAAGGCAACGTGCTGCTCTGGGGCATTCTCGGGGTGCAGAAAGAAGCGGCGCTGGCGGCCAAGCGTTGCATCGTCACCGTCGAAGAAATCGTCGATGACCTCAATGCACCGATGAACGCTTGCGTGCTGCCGACCTGGGCTCTGAGCGCGGTCTGCCACGTACCGGGCGGCGCGCATCCGTCCTACGCCCACGGTTACACCGAGCGTGACAACCGCTTCTACCAGGCCTGGGACCCGATTGCCCGCGACCGTGAAACCTTCACCGCGTGGATCAACGAGTACATCCACGGCTGCGCTGACTTCAGCGAGTTCCAGGCCAAGCTGGCCGCTGCTTCGGAGGCCAAGTAATGACTTACACCACCAATGAAATGATGACCGTCGCCGCCGCCCGCCGCCTGAAAAACGGTTCGGTGTGCTTCGTTGGTATCGGCCTGCCGTCGAAAGCCGCCAACCTGGCGCGACTGACGTCCTCGCCCGATGTAGTCCTGATCTACGAATCGGGTCCGATAGGTGCCAAGCCAAGCGTACTGCCATTGTCGATCGGTGACGGTGAGCTGGCGGAAACCGCCGACACCGTCGTCCCGACCGGCGAGATTTTTCGCTACTGGCTGCAGGGCGGGCGCATTGACGTCGGCTTCCTCGGCGCCGCGCAAGTCGATCGCTTCGGCAACATCAACACCACGGTAGTCGGCGACTACCATCAGCCAAAAGTTCGCCTGCCGGGTGCAGGTGGCGCGCCGGAGATCGCCGGTTCCGCCAAGAGCGTGTTGATCATCCTCAAGCAGTCGGCGCGCTCCTTTGTCGACAAGCTCGACTTCATTACCTCGGTTGGTCATGGCGAGGGCGGTGATTCGCGCAAACGTCTCGGCCTGCCAGGCGCCGGTCCTGTCGGCATTATTACCGACCTGTGCATCATGGAACCGGAAGCCGGCACCCATGAATTCGTGGTCACCGCGCTGCACCCAGGGGTGACCCGCGAGCAAGTGATCGCGGCCACCGGTTGGCCGATTCGTTTTGCCGACACCGTTGAAAACACTGCCGAGCCAACCGAAGTCGAGTTGACCGCGCTGCGTGATCTGGAAGCCCGCACTGCGGCGGCCCACGGCCAAGCACCCGGAGAAGCCTGATGCGTGACGTTTATATCTGCGACGCGATTCGCACCCCCATTGGCCGATTCGGCGGTGGTCTGTCGGCGGTCCGTGCCGATGACCTGGCCGCCGTGCCGATCAAGGCGCTGATGGCGCGCAACCCGTCGGTGGACTGGAACGCGGTGGACGAGGTGTTCCTCGGCTGCGCCAACCAGGCCGGCGAAGACAACCGCAACGTGGCTCGAATGGCGTTGCTGCTGGCGGGGCTGCCGGAAACCATTCCAGGCGTCACCCTCAATCGCCTCTGCGCTTCGGGCATGGACGCTATCGGCACTGCGTTTCGGGCCATCGCCAGCGGTGAGATGGAGTTGGCGATTGCCGGTGGCGTCGAATCGATGTCCCGCGCGCCATTCGTGATGGGCAAGGCGGACGCGGCGTTTTCGCGCAACATGAAGCTGGAAGACACCACCATCGGCTGGCGATTCATCAACCCGCTGATGAAAGCCCAGTACGGCGTCGATGCAATGCCGCAAACCGCCGATAACGTGGCCGACGATTACCAGGTTTCCCGCGAGGATCAGGACGCTTTCGCACTGCGCAGTCAGCAACGGACAGCCGCCGCGCAAGCCGCAGGATTTTTCGCCGAAGAAATCGTTGAAGTGCGCATTGCCCACAAGAAGGGTGAAACAGTGGTCAGCCAGGACGAACATCCTCGCGCCGATACCACACTCGAGACCCTGGCCAAACTCAAACCGGTCAACGGCCCCGACAAAACCGTCACCGCCGGCAATGCCTCCGGTGTGAACGACGGTGCTGCAGCGCTGATCCTGGCTTCGGCCGAAGCCGTGAAAAAACACGGCCTGACCGCCCGCGCCAAAGTGCTCGGCATGGCCAGCGCCGGCGTCGCACCACGGGTGATGGGTATCGGCCCGGTGCCGGCGGTGCGTAAATTGACTGAGCGCCTGGGCGTGGCGGTCAACGATTTCGACGTGATCGAACTCAACGAAGCCTTCGCCAGCCAGGGTCTGGCGGTGCTGCGTGAACTGGGACTGGCGGATGACGCGGCCCAGGTCAACCCGAACGGTGGCGCCATTGCCTTGGGCCATCCGCTGGGCATGAGCGGTGCGCGTCTGGTGCTGACCGCACTGCATCAACTGGAAAAGACGGGCGGCAAGAAAGGCTTGGCGACCATGTGTGTCGGTGTCGGTCAGGGCCTGGCCCTGGCGATCGAACGGGTCTGACGCACAGAAGCGACTAATAAGAATTGAGGAAAGCGCAATGACTGACAAACCAGGTTACCGTCGCCCGCAGGCGGGCACTCAGCCGGAATACCTGCACCCTCCTTATCAATCCACCAACCTTCGCTCGCCGTCCAAGCCGTTGGTGTTTTTGCCTCATTCGCTGTCGGAAATCACCGGCCCGACCATCGGCGCCGAGCGTATTCAGGAGCGGGACAACGACCTGACCGCCCAGCACTCGGGCGAGCCATTGGGTGAACGGATCATCATCCACGGCCGTGTGCTGGATGAAGACGGTCTGCCGGTGCCGGGCATTCTGGTGGAGATCTGGCAGGCCAACGCCGCCGGTCGTTACAACCATGCCCGCGATCTGCACGACGCACCGATGGACCCGAACTTCACCGGTACCGGCCGCACCGTGACTGACGCCGATGGCTGGTACCAGTTCCAGACCATCAAGCCTGGCGCCTACCCGTGGGGTAACCACCACAATGCCTGGCGTCCGGCGCACGTCCATTTCTCCCTGTTCGGACCGAGCATTCTGACGCGCCTGGTGACCCAGATGTATTTCCCGGGTGACCCGTTGCTGGCCTACGACCCGATCTACAACTGCGTGCCCGATACCAGCGCCAAAGAGCGTCTGATCGCCAGTTTCGATCTGGAAAAAACCATCCCTTCCTATGCCCTCGCTTATCGTTGGGACATCGTTTTGCGCGGCCGCGACGCCACGCCGATGGAGAAATAAGATGACGCTGAACGCGACCACGTCCCACACCGTCGGACCGTACTACCACATCGGCCTGACCTGGCTGAACCGTGAAGACCTGACCGTTGAACAGACCCTCGGCGAGCGTGTGGCGATCACCGGGCAAGTCGTCGACGGCAATGGCGACTTCGTCAACGACGCCATGCTCGAAGTCTGGCAAGCCAACGCCGCTGGCAAGTACGACCACCCCGAAGACGATCAGGACAAACCTCTGGACCCGAACTTCGAAGGGTTTGGTCGGGTGCCGGTGGATGCGCAAGGGCGCTTTCGTTTTACCACGATCAAGCCGGGCACGGTGGAAGGCCTGAAGGGCACGACCCAGGCGCCGCACCTGGTGGTGCTGGTGTTTGCTCGCGGGTTGGTGAAGCACTTGCTGACGCGGATTTACTTCGATGGTGAGCCAGCCAACGTGGCGGACCCACTGCTCGAATGCGTGCCTGCCGAACGTCGTGGCACCTTGTTGGCGAAGCAGGATGCTGCGGGTGTTTATCAGTGGAATGTGATTCTGCAGGGGACGGATGCGGAGACGGTGTTCTTCGATTACTGAGTGATCGTTGCTCTTGTGGCGAGGGAGCTTGCTCCCGCTGGCTTGCGAAGCAAGCCCAAACCCGGCTGACATGATGTATCAGGCAAACCACGCCAACCGGTTTACGACTGCTTCGCAGCCGAGCGGGAGCAAGCTCCCTCGCCACAGAGATTGCATTGCTCTCAGGTCATGCATCTGCGGAACGGGACTATTGCGAAATATGTCTAGACTCTCACGGTCCCCACAGAGTGAAAAAACAATGACAACCTCCACAGCTGTCTACACCGGTGAAGAACGCAGCAAAAGAATCTTTGCGATTGTCGGCGCCTCGTCCGGCAATCTGGTCGAGTGGTTCGACTTCTACGTCTACGCCTTCTGTGCGATCTACTTTGCCCCGGCCTTTTTTCCGTCCGATAACCCCACGGTGCAGTTGGTCAACACCGCGGGCGTGTTTGCCGCCGGGTTTCTGATGCGTCCCATCGGCGGCTGGATCTTCGGTCGGCTGGCGGACAAGCACGGGCGCAAGAATTCGATGCTGATCTCGATTCTGATGATGTGCTTCGGCTCGCTGCTCATCGCTTGCCTGCCGACCTACAACAGTATCGGTGTCTGGGCGCCGATCCTGTTGCTGTTCGCGCGCTTGCTGCAGGGCTTGTCGGTGGGCGGCGAATACGGCACCACCGCGACTTACATGAGCGAAGTCGCCCTCAAGGGCCAGCGCGGGTTCTTCGCGTCGTTCCAGTACGTGACGCTGATTGGCGGACAGTTGCTGGCGGTGTCGCTGGTGGTGATCCTGCAGCAGTTCCTCAATGAGGATGAGTTGCGTGCCTACGGCTGGCGGATTCCGTTCGTGGTCGGTGCAGTGGCTGCGTTGATTTCATTGTTCCTGCGTCGTGCGCTCAAGGAAACCAGCAGTAAGGAAATGCGCGAAAGCAAGGATGCCGGCAGCATTGGTGCGCTGTTCCGCGATCACAAGGCAGCCTTCATCACCGTGCTGGGTTACACCGCCGGCGGTTCGCTGATTTTCTACACCTTCACCACGTACATGCAGAAGTACCTGGTGAACACCGCTGGCATGCACGCCAAGACCGCCAGCTACATCATGACCGGTGCACTGTTCCTTTATATGTGCATGCAGCCGCTGTTCGGCATGCTCGCCGACAAGATTGGCCGGCGCAATTCGATGCTCTGGTTCGGCGCCCTCGGGACGTTGTTCACCGTACCGATCCTGTTGAGCCTGAAAAGTGTCAGCAGTCCGTTCCTGGCGTTTGTGCTGATTACCGTGGCGCTGGCGATCGTCAGTTTCTACACCTCGATCAGCGGTCTGGTGAAAGCCGAAATGTTCCCGCCAGAAGTGCGCGCCTTGGGTGTAGGCCTGGCGTATGCGGTGGCCAACGCGATCTTCGGCGGTTCGGCGGAATATGTAGCGCTGAGCCTTAAAGCCGCAGGCATGGAAAACTCGTTCTACTGGTACGTGACGGTGATGATGGCGGTGGCGTTCCTGTTCAGCCTGCGTCTGCCGAAACAGCCGAAGTATCTGGAAAACGACCTTTGATCTTTCCGCGGGGGCCGTACTGGCCCTCGCCTGCAAGGACTGTTTATGAATCAGCGACCGGGCAATCAATTGTTCGATGCCTACTTCACCGCACGCGACATGCGCGAGGTGTTCTGCGATCAGGGCCGGGTTCAGGCCATGCTGGATTTCGAAGCCGCATTGGCCCGGGCCGAAGCGCGGGTTGGCCTGATTCCGCAAGCGGCTGTCGCGTCTATTGAAGCGGCCTGTAAAGCCGAGCATTACGATTTCGCCGCGCTCGGTGAGGCGATTGCCACGGCGGGCAATTCGGCGATCCCTTTGGTCAAGGCGCTGGGCAAGCAGATCGCCAAAAGCGATGCCGAAGCCGAGCGCTACGTGCATCTGGGCGCGACCAGCCAGGACGTGATGGACACTGGCCTGGTGTTGCAATTGCGCCGCGCGCTGCAACTGATCGAAGCTGATCTGGCGCAGCTGGGGGAAACCCTTGCGACCCAGGCCAAGCGATACGTCGCCACGCCGCTGGCCGGGCGCACCTGGTTGCAACACGCGACACCGGTCACCCTTGGCATGAAGATCGCCGGTTGGCTGGGCGCGGTAACCCGCAGCCGCCAGCGTCTGCTGGAACTCAAGCCGCGCCTGCTGGTGCTGCAATTCGGTGGCGCCTCCGGCACCCTCGCAGCCCTTGGCGATCAGGCGATGCCGATTGCCGAAGTCTTGGCCGCGGAACTGCAACTGACCTTGCCGGAACAACCCTGGCACACCCAGCGTGATCGTTTGGTGGAGTTCGGCGCGGTGCTTGGCTTGATCGCCGGCAGCCTCGGCAAACTCGGTCGCGACATCAGCCTGTTGATGCAGACCGAAGCTGGCGAAGTGTTCGAACCGTCGGCGCCGGGCAAGGGCGGTTCCTCGACCATGCCGCACAAACGCAACCCGGTGGGCGCGGCGGTGCTGATCGGTGCGGCGACGCGGGTGCCGGGTTTGCTTTCGACTTTGTTCAGCGCGATGCCCCAGGAACACGAGCGCAGCCTGGGCCTGTGGCATGCCGAATGGGAAACCCTGCCGGAGATCTGCTGCTTGGTGTCGGGCAGCCTGCAGCAAGCGCTATTGGTGGCCGACGGACTGGAAGTGGACGCGATGCGCATGACCCGCAACCTCGACCTGACCCAGGGCCTGGTGCTCGCCGAAGCCGTGAGCATCGTCCTGGCGCAACGGGTCGGTCGCGACACCGCGCATCATCTGCTGGAGCAATGCTGCAAGCGTGCTGTGGCCGAGCAACGTCATCTGCGCGCGGTACTCGGCGATGAGCCGCAAGTGACCGCCGAGTTGTCGGACGCTGAACTCGATCATCTGCTGGACCCCGCCCATTACCTCGGTCAGGCCCATACCTGGGTCGAGCGAGCGGTGGCTGAACATTTTGCGTTGACTGCCTGAAGGAGACTGCTGTGGCATTCGTACAACTCGCCGATGGCGAACTGCACTACCAAATTCAAGGGCCGCAACTCGATGGACCGGTGGATGCGCCGGTACTGGTGCTGTCCAACTCACTGGGCACCGACCTGCACATGTGGGACGCGCAGATCCCGGCGTTCACCGAGCATTTTCGGGTGCTGCGTTTTGACACCCGTGGTCACGGCAAGTCATTGGTGACGCCAGGGCCGTACAGCATCGAGCAACTGGGCCGCGACGTGCTGGCGCTGCTGGATGCGTTGCACATCGAGCGCGCGCATTTCTGCGGTCTGTCCATGGGCGGGTTGATCGGCCAATGGCTGGGGATCAATGCCGGTCAGCGTTTGAACAAACTGATCGTGTGCAACACCGCGGCGAAAATCGGCAATCCATCGGTGTGGAACCCTCGGATCGAAACCGTGCTGCGCGACGGCGCGGCGGCGATGGTCGCCCTGCGCGATGCGTCGATTGCGCGCTGGTTCACTCCGGATTTTTCCGCCGCCAATCCGGCAGCGGCGAAGCAGATCACCGACATGCTCGCGGCTACCTCGCCTGAAGGTTACGCGGCCAATTGCGCGGCGGTGCGCGATGCCGATTTCCGCGATCAGTTGTCCTCGATCAAGGTGCCGCTACTGGTGATCGCCGGTACTGAAGACGCGGTAACGCCACCGTCCGGCGGGCATTTCATTCAGGAACATGTGCGGGGCGCCGAGTACGCCGAGTTCTACGCCGCGCACCTGTCCAACGTCCAGGCCGGCGCTGCGTTCAGCGAGCGGGTGCTGGCGTTTCTTTCAGGTCATTGAGGAATTTTTTGTGGACGAGAAACAACGTTACGACGAGGGCATGAAAGTCCGTCGCGCAGTGCTCGGTGACGCCCACGTCGACCGCAGCCTGAACGCGCTGACCGAGTTCAACTCGGAGTTCCAGGAGATGATCACCCGCCATGCCTGGGGCGACATCTGGACCCGTCCGGGCCTGCCGCGCCACACCCGCAGCCTGATCACCATCGCCATGCTGATCGGCATGAACCGCAACGAAGAACTTAAACTGCACCTGCGCGCCGCCGCCAACAATGGCGTAACCCGTGGCGAGATCAAGGAAGTGATCATGCAGAGCGCGATCTATTGCGGAATTCCGGCGGCCAACGCGACGTTCCACCTGGCCGAGTCGGTGTGGGATGAGTTGGGGGTTGAGTCGCGGGAGTGATCCGCGAAAGTTGTGTTGCTTGAGCTGACGTCTTCGCGGGCAAGCCTCGCTCCTACAGGTGGTGTGATCTGTAGGAGCGAGGCTTGCCCGCGAAGGCGTTTTAGAGTCTTACAGCAGGCTGATCGGATAGCTGACGATCAACCGGTTCTCATCGAACTCGTTGTTGCTGAAGTCACGGCGGATGGTGGAGTTGCGCCATTTGACGTTGAGGTCTTTGAGTGCGCCGCTTTGTACGGTGTAACCCAGTTCGCTTTCGCGGCCCCACTCCTTGCCGTCGCTGGTGGTGGCGGTGTGGACGTTGTCGCCGCTGATGTAGCGGTTCATCAGGGTCAGGCCCGGCACGCCCAGAGCGGCGAAGTTGTAGTCGTGGCGCACTTGCCAGGATTTTTCCCTGGCGTTGTCATAGCTGGAGTTGTAGCTGTCGTTGGCCAGGGTGCCGCCGCTGGTGCCGTTGACCCGCATCCATGCGTTGTCGCCGGTGAGTTTTTGCAGGCCGACGTAAAAGGTGTTGCCACCGTATTTGGCCGAGAACAGACCCGACCAGGTCTTGTTGTCCAGCTCGCCCGCCCGAGCGCTGCCGTCATCCTTGCCGTAGAAGAACCCGAGATTGGCGCCCAGCGTCCAGTCACCCAGCGGTTGGGTGTGGATCAGGTTGACGTATTGCTGGCTGTAGATGTCCTTGAGTTCAGCATTCCACAGGCCGATCTGAGTACGCTTGTCGTTGAAGACGTATTCACCGCCCTGGAAGTTGAAGCGGTCTGAGGTGAACGCCGCTTTGCCGGTCATCGACATGTCATTCATGCTGCTATCGTCGCGCGGGCTGTTGGCGCGGAACTGGCCGCCGTAGAGCGTCAGGCCATTGATTTCCTTCGAGGTGATCTGGCCGCCACGGAAGGTTTGTGGCAGCGAGCGACCGTCGTCCGAACGCAGGATCGGCAGCACCGGCATCCATTCGCCGACCTTCACTTCGGTCTGGGACAACTTCGCCTTGAACGCCACGTTGGCGCGACCGAAGTTGTCCGCCGGGCGGCCATCGTGATCCAGCGGCAGCAACTGCGTACCGCCGGTGCCTTTACCGCCGTCGAGCTTGACCGAATACAACCCCAGCACGTCCATGCCGAACCCGACGGTGCCCTGGGTGAACCCGGATTTGGCGTCGAGGATAAAGCTTTGCGTCCACTCTTCAGCCTTGCCCTGGCTCTTGGTCGGATTGGTGAAGTTACGGTTGATGTAGAAGTTACGCAGGTTCAGGTTGACCTTGGCACCTTCGACAAAGCCTGCTTCCTCGGCCAAGGCGGGCAGGGCCGCGCCGGCCAGTGCGATGGCGATCAGACTGGGGAACAAATACTGCGTGGTGGAGGAAGTCATGGACTCGGGTCTCTCTAATTGTCAGGGATAAGGCAGTACACAGCCGCAACCAAGGGGTCGCAGACAAAAAATCGAATTCGGATAAGGGGGCGGGCGAGATCAGCCGGAGCGCAGAGGGCGCGTAGTCATGGTGTCGGACCTTGTTGTTATTGATTTTTGCAGGTGCGGACAATGGTGCGAGGGATGGGCGGGGGGATTCAATTGGGGGGGATGGGGTTTTGGGCGATTAACGAACACTAATCGACGTCAGCGTGGGCGCGGACGGTATGAGGCATTCCTAATAAAATCCCATAGTTATTCGGGTTGATAAGGGGCGTCCGCAGGTGTGTTCTATTAATGGCGCCTTGTTGTTTTTTTTGATGTTAGATGGAAGTGTTTATTGCTTTAGTTGTAAGACGTTTCCTACAGTGTTGGCTGTCATTAAAGGTAGATCAATAGTCGCCGGTTAAACTTAAGAACTGGTGTTGTCGGTTATCGTAAAAAGATTTAAAGAGAACCATGGGCTTGGCTGGAAAAGAAAAGAGGCCTTGCTATATTCAAATTCCTCAGGCGGGCAAAAGAAACTCTCTTGCTTCGTCAGGGGATGTTTTTCGTCATGCCGAAATAACAAGGAGAAGTACCATGGGTAATAAAGTCAATCAGGAACGTTTGGCCTCGGTTCTGGGACGGGCCGTGCTGGACGAAAAATTTGCCAACGCCTTACACAGTGATCCGGCAGGGGCGGCTAAAAATATTGGCGTGCACTTAAGTACTGACGAGATCGCGGCGGTTAAAGGTATTGATGCTGCAAAACTGACGGCAGCTTCCTCCAGCATTCGGAGCAACCTGGGGATACGCGCGGTATTCGATACACAGAACCAGCAGCAACAAGCGCGCATGGATTAACGGTGGGTGATGCCATTTGGCGTGCCACGAAAGGTGGGCTTTTACGGTGGTACGCCGAATGGCCTTATCAGACCCATGACCTGAAGCACTCGGGCACGGAGTGAATGACGCATGTCTGTCACCTTGGCTCCAATGAATGACGCGGACTTTGCTACGTTCGCCGACAGAGCCCTTGCTGAATATGGCGACGGGATGGTCGCCGCCGGCGAGTGGGGCCAGGAGGAGGCGTCGCAAAGGGCACGAAGCGTCTTCGAGCAATTGTTGCCGCAAGGGCGATTGACTGAAAAGAATCAACTCTGGGTAATCCAGGATCAAGCGCGGCGCATCGGTGAATTATGGGTTGCCGAACGACACGCTGGCGCCGGTCGGATCGCCTTCATTCTGGATATTTACATTGACCCCGGCGAGCGCCGCCAGGGTTATGCAAAACAATCGCTGCTGGCCCTGGAATCATGGGCGAGCCAGGCGGGATGCAAGGAAGTGCGGTTGCATGTCTTTGGTCGCAACGATGCGGCGCGTCGTCTTTATGAACAACTGGGTTATGGCATTGCCAGTCTGACAATGGCGAAGCCGTTGCCGCCAACCTAAGGGAAGGTTGAGAAATGGACATCGGTAACAGTGGTCAACGTGAGCTCTCGGTCGAGGATTTATTTCAGGGCACGACCTTCCTTGCGGATTCGGAGCCTTCGCGATTTGAAGTCTTGCTGGAGCGTGTCAGTCGAAATCGATACACCAGCTTTGTTGCGCTGTACACCGAACTTTTTCAGTTGTTTCCCAACGCGCCACATCTGGCAGAGTTTTTTGAACAGGCATTTAATCTTATCGTCCCTCCGACCCGTGAACAGCGCTTGATTATTAATGATCCGGTGTTTCAAGTGTGGAATGTACTGACCGCTCATTATGCCAATCTGGTCATCACGAAAAAGACCGAGGACAGGAGTGAGCTGGAAAAAATGCTGTTTGAATTTCCAGAGATGTTAGTGCGTGTCAAAGCATCCGACAGTTCCCGCGTGAATCATTATTGCCCCCCTGTGCATCGGTTTGATGTCGATCCGCTGGTAGCGATAGTGATGCCGCCCAGTTATGAGTTTCCGGAGGATGAAGCCGTCCGCAAACAGTTGGAGCGTAGCGGTTACTCCGTACGGTTTTTTTGCGACGTGGTGAATATTGCCCTGTTGCGCATAGAGCACACATGGCCCGCCTGCCGTGAGCAAATCAAAAAACTGGTCAAGTCGATTTTCTATTTACCCGATGGTTCATTTCGAAGCTGTTCGGCGTCCCGTTTCACCGGAATCATCCTGCTGTCGAGCCGGGATGATTCGATACTCGATCTGGAAGAGTCCCTGGTGCATGAGGCCACCCATCAGTTGCTCTATCACATTGTCGAGGCGTGCCCGGTCGTTAAGGAAGAGACCTCGCGGGAGCCTTTGTACACCTTGCCGTGGTCGGGACAGAAGCGTGACTTTTATGGCTACTTCCACGCGTTTTACGTGTACATCGCGTTGGTCAAATACCTGGGGCGGGTTCGTTCGCGTTCGACCGATGAGCTGCAACGGGCGCAAAACCGTCTTCTGTACATTCTGCGAGGCTTGATCAAGGCATTGCCGGACTTTGAGGCCAGCACTGAATTCACCCCACAAGGACGTCAACTTCTGGAAAACCTCGCCAAAGAGGTCAGAGCGCAGGAAAACCAATATGCCGGGCTGTTGGCGATATCGGGGACTGATACTGAGCAACAACGCTTGCTGGGTCTGACCGCCTGAAGCCGGGGAGGCTCACATGGGGATGTTTGATGCCTCGTCCTATCCCGAGGCCGGAGTAGGGCTGGAATACCATTTGCCACGGCGCAGGGCACAGGATGACCGGTCGGAGGATGGACTTGACCCGACTGTCGAGCGAATTCTCGCTGAGGGTTTGCCGCATTTCGATTACGTCGAGTTTCAGCCGACCCACTGCATCCTGCAGCCTCGTTTACTTGACGTCAGCGCTCGAGTACCGAGCCTGCTGCACTCGTCCAGTTTGTCCCTGGGCAGCGTGGGCATCGCGATGGATCGCGAATTTCTGAACATGACGCGGAGACTGTGCGACAAAACCCGCTCGCCGTGGCTGGCCGAGCATATTTCCTGGTCGCGTTTCCACGGTGGCGACACGCAGCATTTCATTTTGCCGACCCTGGCCCAAGAGGTGGCTGACACGGTGGTGGCCAATGCCATCGAATTGCGCGAGCTCACGGCCACACTGCTGGTGCTGGAAAACGCACCGCGGTTGTTTTCATTGTCGGGCGCACAAGAGCAGTCCGAAGGCGAGTTCATTTCCAGTGTGGTGGAGCGCAGCGGCTCGGGATTTTTGCTGGATCTTGACAGCGCGATCACGACCGCCAGAACCCAGGGTTACGACCTGAACGACTATTTGCGTTCGTTGCCGCTGGACCGGTTGATTGAAATTCACACCAGCCATCCACGGCGGGATTGGGACATTTTGCGTGAGCTGTTCAGATCATCCCCGGTGAAAGCGATCACCCTGGAGTGGGATATTTCGCGCAAAACCGATGACGCGGAACTGTTGACCTTGATCAAGGCCATCAAGTCCTTGAGGCCCAAGGCCCTGTTCTGGCAGGAGCTTGATCAACAGGGTGATCAACAGACGCCGTCGGAGGACGCGCAGACCCTGCTGAAACTCAGGGAAAGCACCTGGCTCAGCGTTGGCTCGGCGTCGTTTTTTATCCGAGACCGGCAGCAGGACTTGAGCCTGGAGTTTGACGTGACGTTGCTGCCGTTACTGCGCCATTTCCTGAGCCCGCAAACGCTGGAAAGTGCCTTGTTGCTGCCGGGGGTTTTGCAAAGTCCTGCACAGGACGACAACCTGGCGTTTCTGAGAACACTGGTCAGCCATGGTGTTTTGCTGCCCGTGGTGAATCAATCGGGTTCGGTCACGTATAACCAGGGTAAGCATTCGCTCAACCTTTGGACCCGTTGGGATGCAGCGCTGGAGTTTTACCTGAGTACCCGGACCGGCTCGCACACGCCCTACATCAGCGTTGCCGAGCTGGAAACGGAGCTGGAGCAAAAGGCCTCGGCGCAACCTCAGCCGTCGGCGTTCAAGGACTACTGGTCCCATCCGTTCATCGCCCTGGAAAACCCGCTGCTGCCTGCCTGTGCGATTGCTCAGCCGACGCTGCTGGACTCGCTGTGCAATCGCCGTACGTCGCGAACCTTCAGTGATCAGCCGTTGAGTTCGGAACAACTGTCTTTGTTGCTCTACTACACTTGGGGCGCGACCGTCGTGCAGCACAACCGCATGGGTGACTATTTCCTGAAGAAAACCTCGCCGGCCGGCGGTTCGCTGCAGGGCACCGAGGTGTATGCGGTGCTGATGAACGTGCAGGGTTTCGAGCGGGGGCTTTACCACTATTCGGTACGCCGTCATGGGCTTGAGCTGCTTTCCCTGGAAGATCCGCGAGCCTGGATCAGCGAGGCTTGTGGTGGACAGGCGTGGATCAAGGATGCGGCAGCGGTGTTCGTTTCCACGGCGCGGGTCGAGCGAATGGCCTGGAAATACGAATTCAGCCGCGCACTGCGGGTGGCGCTGATGGATGCCGGGCATCTGAGTCAGACCTTTTCCCTGCTGGCCACCGCGCTGGATCTGGGCAGTTTCACGACCGCAGCGTTACGCGACGAAATGTTCGAAAACCGCTTGGGGCTCGATTATCTGGAAGAGCCGGTGTTTCTGGTCAATGGAGTCGGAGGGTGAAGCGAACAGGCTGGTTTTTTTCACGACCAACAAAAAGCCCACCAAACGGTGGGCTTCGTGTTTACGGCGCTATCAGAACAACTTCATCTTCGGCGCTTCTTCTTTCAACGGCTCGTTCTTCGCCGTCTGTTCATTCCAGCCACCGCCCAACGCCTTGTACAGGTTGACCGCGCTGGTCAGCTGCGCCAGGCGGTCGGTGATCAGCGCCTGTTGGGCACTGAACAGCTGGCGCTGGGCGTCGAGGAAGGTCAGGTTGCTGTCGACCCCGATGCGATAACGACGCTCGGCCAGACGGTAGTAGTCCTGGTTGGCGCTGACGAAATCACGCTGAGCCTGCAACTGCTCGGTGTAGGTCTGGCGTGCGGCCAGGCCATCGGCGACTTCCTGGAAGGCCGTTTGAATGGACTTCTCGTAGTTCGCCACGCTGATGTCTTTCTGGATCTTGGAGTAATCCAGGCTGGCACGCAGGCTGCCGGCGTTGAAGATCGGCAGGTTGATTTGCGGCTGGAACAACCAGGTGCCCGAACCACCCTTGAACAGACCGGACAGGTCCGGGCTCAGGGAGCCGGCATTGGCGGTCAGGCTGATGCTCGGGAAGAATGCAGCCCGCGCCGCGCCGATGTTGGCGTTGGCGGCCTTGAGGTTGTATTCGGCCTGGAGGATGTCCGGGCGACGTTGCAGCAAGTCCGACGGCAGGCCGGCCGGCACGTCGCTCAGCAGGTCGTCCGACAGTGGCTTGGCTGCTTGCAGATTGGCCGGGATGCCGGTGCCGAGCAGCAACACCAGGCTGTTTTCATCTTGGGCGACCTGACGGGTGTATTTGGCCTGTTGCGCACGGGCGTTTTCCACCGAGGTACGTGACTGGGCCAGATCCAGCGCCGAGGCTACGCCCACTTCGTTGCTGCGCGAGGTGAGCTTGTAGCTCTCCTCGAAGGCACCGAGGGTTTCCTGGGTCAGTTTCAGCAGTTCCTTGTCGGCCTGCCAGGTCAGATAGGCATTGGCCACGCTGGCCACCAGACTGATCTGCGTGCTGCGCCGTGCTTCTTCAGTGGCGAAGTACTTCTGCAGGGCCTCTTCGCTCAGGCTGCGCACCCGACCGAACAGGTCGAGTTCATAGGCGCTGATGCCGACGGTGGCCGAGTAGGAACTGCTGATGTTCGCTTCGCCGGTTTGCGAGGCCCGTGCCGGAACCCGCTGACGACTGCCGCTGCCGGTGGCCGAAACCGCCGGGAACAGGTCGGCGCGCTGGATGCGGTATTGAGCCGCATAAGCGTCGATGTTCAGCGCCGCGACACGCAGGTCACGGTTGTTCTCCAGCGCGGTCTGAATCACCTGCTGCAGCGCCGGGTCGTGGAAAAACTGCTTCCAGCCCTGTTCGGCGGCGGCCTGGTTGGGCGCCTGGGCCGGCGAATACGCCGGGCCTTGCGGGTATTGGCCCGCCACCGGTGCTTCAGGCCGCTGATAATCGGGTATCAGCGAGCAGCCACTCAGCACGAAAGCGGTGACTGCCAGGGAGAGTAGCGACTTGCTCATTAGCCAGCCTCTTGAGGAGTTTCAATGGCGTCATCCTGGTCGGCAACTTTGCGCTGGCCCATGGACGACACGGTGACGAAGAACAACGGAACCCAGAAGATCGCCAGGATCGTGGCCGTGAGCATACCGCCAATCACCCCGGTACCGATCGCATGTTGGCTACCCGAACCGGCGCCCGTGGAAATGGCCAGCGGTACCACGCCGAGCACGAATGCGAGCGAGGTCATGATGATCGGTCGCAGACGCATCCGGCAGGCTTCGATCGCTGCATCGCGCAGGCTACGCCCTTGCTCATGCAGTTCCTTGGCGAACTCGACGATCAGAATGGCGTTTTTCGCCGCCAGACCGATGGTGGTCAACAGCCCCACCTGGAAGTACACGTCGTTGGACAGGCCGCGCAGGCTGGTCGCCATCAGCGCACCGATGATCCCCAGCGGTACGACCAGCATGACCGCGATCGGGATCGACCAGCTTTCATACAACGCCGCCAGACACAGGAACACCATCAACAGCGACAAGGCGTACAGCGCTGGTGCTTGCGAGCCGGACAGACGTTCCTCGTACGACAGACCGGTCCAGGAAATACCGACACCGGCCGGCAGTTTCTTGGCCAGGGCTTCGACTTCGGCCATGGCCTCACCGGTGGAATAGCCGGGCGCCGGGGCACCGAGGATTTCTATCGCTTCCACGCCGTTGTAACGGGCCAGTTTCGGTGAACCGTAGATCCATTCACCCCTGGCGAACGCCGAGAACGGAACCATGGTGCCGGCGCTGTTGCGCACGTACCACTTCTTCAGGTCTTCAGGACTCATGCGAGCGCCGGGCAGGCCTTGCACGTAAACCTTCTTCACACGACCGCGGTCGATGAAGTCGTTCACATAGCTACTGCCCAGGGCAATCGACAGGGTGTTGTTGATGTCGGTGAGGGTCACGCCCAGGGCGCTGGCCTTCTCATCGTCGATTTCCAGCTGGTACTGCGGCTCGTCATTCAGGCCGTTCGGACGGACTTGCGACAGGACCTTGCTTTGCGCCGCCATGCCGAGGAACTGGTTACGGGCTTCCATCAGCTTGTTGTGACCGATGCCGGCACGGTCCTGAAGGAATACGTCGAAACCGGTGGCGTTACCCAGTTCCAGTACCGCTGGTGGCGCAAAGGCAAACACCATGGCGTCGCGGAAGGTAAAGAAGTGCTGTTGGGCACGGGCCGCCAGTTTGAACACGCTGTTGTCGGCGTTACGTTCGTCCCACGGTTTGAGCATGATGAACGCCATGCCCGAACTCTGGCCACGGCCGGCAAAGTTGAAGCCGGTCACGGTAAACACCGAGGCCACTGCATCGCCTTCGCCGCCATCCTTGCTCGGACGCAGCAGGAACTCGCGCATTTCATCCACGACCACTTGCGTGCGCTGGGAGCTGGAACCGGCCGGGGTTTGCACCTGGGCAAACAGTACGCCCTGGTCTTCTTCCGGCAGGAACGCCGTTGGAATGCGGGTGAACAGCCAGATCATGCCGACCACGATAATCAGGTACGCCAGCAGGTACGGAGCCTTGTAAGCGAGCATGTTGCCGACGCCGCGCTCGTAGCTTTTGACGCCACGGTCGAAGTTGCGGTTGAACCAGCCGAAGAAGCCGCGTTTCGGCGTGCCGTGCTCGCCTTTCGGAATCGCCTTGAGCATGGTGGCGCAAAGCGCCGGGGTGAAGATCAATGCAACCAGCACCGACAACGCCATGGCCGAAACGATGGTGATCGAGAACTGCTTGTAGATCACACCGGTGGAGCCACTGAAGAACGCCATCGGCAGCAGTACCGCGGACAGCACCAGAGCAATACCGACCAGCGCACCCTGGATCTGCCCCATGGATTTCTTGGTGGCCTCCTTGGGTGACAGGCCTTCTTCGCTCATGACCCGTTCGACGTTTTCCACCACGACGATGGCATCGTCCACCAACAAGCCGATGGCCAGCACCATGCCAAACATGGTCAGGGTGTTGATGCTGAAGCCGAATGCCGCGAGGATCCCGAATGTACCCAGCAATACCACCGGCACGGTCATCGTGGTGATGACGGTGGCGCGGAAGTTCTGCAGGAACAGGAACATCACCAGGAACACCAGCACGATCGCTTCGACCAAGGTTTCAACCACTCCTTTGATCGACTCGGTCACCACCGGGGTGGTGTCGTACGGGAACACCACTTCCATCCCTTGCGGGAAGAACGGCTTCAGGTCATCGATGGTTTTGCGCAGGGCCTTGGCGGTATCGAGGGCGTTGGCACCGTTGGCCAGCTTCACCGCCAGACCGGAAGCCGGGCTGCCGTTGAACTGGGCGCTGACGCTATAGTTCTCGCCACCCAGGCCTACTTCGGCGACGTCTTTGAGGCGAACCTGCGAGCCGTCCTTGTTGACCTTGAGCAGGATTTCCTTGAACTGCTCGGCAGTCTGCAGGCGGGTCTTGCCGATGATCGTAGCGTTCAGTTGCTGGCCGGGCAGGGCGGGCAAGCCGCCGAGTTGACCGGACGAGATCTGGACGTTCTGCGCCGCGATGGCGGTTTTCACGTCCACCGGGGTCAGGTTGAAGTTGTTCAACTTGGCCGGGTCGAGCCAGATCCGCATCGCGTACTGGGCACCGAAGACCTGGAAGTCACCGACACCGGCGGTCCGCGAGATCGGGTCCTGCATGTTCGACACGATGTAGTTGGACAGGTCGTCCTTGGTCATGCTGCCGTCACGCGACACCACACCGATGACCATCAGGAAGTTTTTCACCGACTTGGTCACGCGGATACCCTGCTGCTGCACTTCTTGCGGCAGCAGCGGGGTGGCCAGGTTCAGTTTGTTCTGGACCTGAACCTGCGCGGTATCGGAGCTGGTGCCCTGCTCGAAGGTCGCGGTGATGGTCATGCTGCCGTCGGAGTTACTTTCCGACGAGACATAACGCAGATTGTCGATACCGTTGAGCTGTTGCTCGATCACCTGCACCACGGTGTCCTGCACGGTTTGTGCAGAGGCGCCGGGGTAAGTCACGGAGATCGCAATGGCCGGAGGCGCAATGCTCGGGTATTGGTTGATCGGCAGCTTGAGGATCGATAAAGCCCCGACCAGCATGATCACCAGGGCAATTACCCAGGCGAAAATCGGACGGTCGATAAAAAATTTCGACATGGTTTACTCCCCTTTGCCGCCGACAGCGACTTTGGCTGCCTGTGCGGGGACCGGGCTCTTGGCGTTGACGTTGGTGGCTTCAGTGGCCTTGACTTCAACACCAGGTCTGACGAATTGCAGCCCTTCAGTGATCAGGCGATCGCCTGCCTTCAAGCCGTCTTCAATCAACCATTGGTTGCCGACAGTACGGCTGGCCTTGAGCTGACGCAGTTCGACCTTGTTGTCCGGACCCACGACCAGCGCGGTCGGGGTGCCTTTGAGGTCGCGGGTCACGCCTTGTTGCGGCGCCAGAATCGCCGCGCTGTTCACGCCGGATTGCAACTGAGCGTGAACGAACATGCCCGGCAGCAGGGTGTGATCAGGGTTCGGGAACACCGCGCGCAGAGTCACGGAACCAGTGGTCTGGTCTACCGAGACTTCAGAGAACTCGAGCTTGCCGTCCACGGCGTACTGGCTGCCGTCTTCCAGGGTCAGCTTGACCGCGGCGGCATTGTCGCCCGCCTTTTGCAGACGACCGCTTTCCAGTTCGCGGCGCAGCTCAAGCAGCTCCACCGAGGACTGGGTCACGTCGACATAGATCGGGTCCAGTTGTTGGATGACCGCCATGGCGTCGCTCTGGCCGCTGCTGACCAGCGCGCCTTCCGTCACCGACGAACGGCCGATTCGACCGGAGATCGGTGCGTAGACCTTGGTGTAGCGCACGTTGATCTGGGCGGTCTGCAGGGAGGCTTCCGATTGCAGGCGGTTGGCCAGTGCCGTGTCGTATTCCTGACGGCTGACGGCCTGTTCGTCGACCAGTTGCTTGTAGCGATCGGAGATCGACTTGGTCGAACGCAGGTTGGCTTCGGCGCTTTTCAGGGTCGCGTCATAGACCGACGGGTCGATCTGATACAGCTGCTGACCGGCCTTGACGTCGCCGCCTTCCTTGAACAGTCGTTTGAGAATGATGCCGTTGACCTGTGGGCGAACTTCGGCAATACGGAACGCACTGGTGCGCCCTGGAAGTTCGGACGTCAGGGTGAAGGCTTGTGGTTGCAGGGTTACGACGCCGACCTGAGGGGTGGGTGCGGCAGGTGCCGCCTCTTCCTTTTTACATCCACTGAGCAGCGATGCCAGGGCGAGGGCAGTAACCAGAGCGGTAACAGCTGGCTTGAATTGCATGAAGATCCTCGGGTCAGGCGCGCAAGTTGCGCACAAGAAAGGTGGAAGGTTAAAAAATTTTACCGGGTGGATAAGTAGCTTGCTAAGGAATATACTTACATTCATGCTTGTTTGTAAATACCTTGGCGGCGTACCCACACCGTTACAAAAGCCGTCCAAAGATTTGAATTGTAGGCCTGAGACGAAGCCCGAAAGCGCTCGCCTCACTTCTATTCAGCGGATGCTCAGACATCGCTGAGGCACCCTGATTGAGGTTTTACTGCCATGGTCCGTCGCACCAAAGAGGAAGCTCAAGAAACCCGAAGCCAGATACTCGAAGCGGCAGAAAAAGCCTTTTTCGAGCGGGGCGTGGCACGCACGACGCTGGCGGATATCGCTACCCTGGCCGGGGTGACTCGCGGGGCTATCTACTGGCATTTCAGTAACAAGGCGGATCTGCTGCAGGCGATGCTCGATACCCTGCACGAGCCGCTGAATGAAATGGCCAAGGCCAGTGAAAGCCAAGACGAACTCGACCCGCTGGGCTGCATGCGCAAACTGCTGATTCATTTGTTTCATCAAGTTGCCATGGACCCGAAAACCCGACGCATCAACGAGATTCTGTTTCATAAGTGCGAATTCACCGATGAAATGTGCGACCTGCGCCAGCAGCGCCGAACGGTCAGCCTCGATTGCAATGTGCGAATCGCGCTGGCCCTGAGTAATGCGGTGAATCGCGGGCAGTTACCGGAAAACCTCGACGCTGCCCGCGCGGCCATCAGCTTGCATGCCTACATCGATGGCATCCTGTATCAGTGGCTGTTGGCTCCCGACAGTTTTCAACTGCACATCGAAGCCGAGCGTTGGGTCGACACAGGTTTGGATATGCTGCGCTTGAGTCCCAGCCTGCGCAATTGAAACAAAATGCGTAATTGGATCCGTTTTTGTCAAGGCATGACGCGGGGAATGTCCCTGCTTCGCGCGCCTTTTTGCAATGGGATGCTTTTATATACGTACGTTCGCCAGGTTGATAGGTAGCGAGCTACGTATTTTGTAGGGATTTTGTGTCGAGTATGTGAATGAGTGTGAACGCCCCGGCTACAAGGGCGCCGAATAGCCGACCAAAGGCATCGCATTTGCCTCAGTGACCTTTGATCTTCCATACGCAAAAGCCCCGGCTCTTTCGAGTCGGGGCTTTTGCATTTCAACGGTCGAGGCTTACAGCGTCGGATAGTCGATATAACCGACCGGGCCCTTGCCGTAGAACAGTTCCGGACGCGGCTCGTTCAGCGGTGCATCGGCCTTCAAGCGCGCTGGCAGGTCCGGGTTGGCGATGAACGGCACACCAAACGCCACCGCGTCGGCCTTGCCGCTGGCCAGCCACTCGTTGGCGCTGTCCTTGGTGAAGCGTTCGTTGGCGATGTACGGGCCGCCGAAGGCTTCTTTCAATTGCGGGCCGAGGCTGTCGGCGCCTTCTTTTTCGCGCGAGCAGATGAACGCGATGCCGCGTTTTCCCAGTTCGCGAGCGACGTAGGTGAAGGTCTCGGACAGGTTGTCGTCGCCCATGTCATGGGAGTCGGCGCGCGGTGCCAGGTGCATGCCGACGCGGCCAGCGCCCCAGACTTCGATCACGGCGTCAGTCACTTCCAGCAACAGGCGCGCACGGTTTTCCAGGGAGCCACCGTAGTTGTCGGTGCGCTGGTTGGTGCTGCTTTGCAGGAACTGGTCGAGCAGGTAACCGTTGGCACCGTGGATTTCCACGCCGTCGAAACCGGCGGCCTTGGCATTCTCGGCCCCCACGCGGTAAGCGTCGACGATGTCGGCGATTTCAGCGGTTTCCAGGGCGCGCGGAGTTGGGTAGTCGGCCAATGGACGAACCAGGCTGACATGGCCTTTAGGCTGGATGGCACTCGGTGCGACCGGTGCTTCGCCGTTCAGGTACGAAGGATGGGAAATCCGACCCACGTGCCACAGTTGCAGGAAGATTTTGCCGCCCGCGCCGTGGATCGCTTTGGTCACATTGCTCCAGCCGCGCACCTGGTCGTTGGACCAGATGCCGGGAGTGTCCGGGTAACCGACGCCCATCGGCGTGACCGACGTGGCCTCGCTGAGGATCAGGCCGGCAGAGGCGCGCTGCACGTAATACTCGGCCATCAGCGCGTTCGGCACACGGCCTTCGTCGGCGCGGCAGCGGGTCAACGGTGCCATGATGATGCGGTTGGCCAACTCGAGGTCGCCCAGTTTGATCGGATCGAAAATAGTCGTCATTTAATAGCTCTCTTTTAGCGATTAATGGGTAGCGGGGGCCAGCTCGGCATCGCCGCTCTGACGGAAAGTAATCAGGGTCACCAGCAGGGCGAGTACTGCCAGTGCGGCGGCGGCCAGTGGCACGCGGGTCAGGCCGAAACCATGGGCGATGACGCTGCCGCCGACCCAGGCACCGAGTGCGTTGCCGACGTTGAAGGCGCCGATGTTCAGGGTCGACACCAGGTTCGGTGCAGCTTTGCCGAAGGTCACCACGTTGACTTGCAGGGCGGGGACGGCGGCAAAGCATGCGGTGGCCCAGAGGAACAGGGTGATTTCGGTCGGGATCAGGGCCACGCTGGTCCAGGTCAGCACGGTGGAGACCACCGCCATGGTGATGAACACACCGATCAGCGTCGCCGCCATGCCTTTGTCAGCCAGCTTGCCGCCGATGATGTTGCCGACTGTCAGGCCCAGGCCGATGAGCACCAGGGTCCAGGTCACGCCACGCGGGGAAACACCAGTGACTTCGCCCAACAGCGGCGCGACATAGGTGAACAAGGTGAAGACCGACGCGGCGAACAAGGCGGTCATGCTCAGGGATAACCAGATACCGGCCCCCTTGAGGGCGCGCAGTTCGGCGCGCATGTCGAGTTTCTCTTCATCGCGCTTGGCCGGCAGGAAGCGGATCAGGCCGATCAGCGCAACCATACCGATCACGGTCACTGCCCAGAAGGTCGAACGCCAGCCGGCTTCCTGGCCGAGCGCGGTGCCCAGCGGTACGCCGAGGACGTTGGCCAGGGTCAGGCCGGTGAACATCAGGGCCACGGCCGACGCACGTTTGTTGGCCGGCACCAGGCCTGCCGCCACCACCGAACCGATGCCGAAGAACGCGCCATGGCACAAGGCGGTGACCACACGGGCAAACATCAGGACGTTGTAGTCACTGGCCAGGGCGCAGAGCAGGTTGCCGATGATGAAAATCCCCATCAACGCTACCAGCGCGGCCTTGCGCGGCAGCCTGGCGGTGGCCAGTGCCATGAACGGCGCGCCGATGGCCACGCCCAGGGCGTAACCGGTCACGAGCCAGCCGGCGCCGGGGATCGACACGCCGAGGTCCGCCGCCACATCGGGCAGCAAGCCCATGATGACGAACTCGGTGGTGCCGATGGCGAAGGCGCTCAAGGCCAGAATGAGTAGCGAGAGGGGCATGGTTGATTCCTTATCGGCGTACTGACGTAAAGGGTCAGAGCTCTTTGCTGAAGGTGCGAAGGAACTCCTGGATGGTTTCCTCGTTGCGTTTGAAAAAATGCCACTGGCCGACTTTGCGGCTGCTGATCAGGCCGGCGCGTTGCAGGGTCGCCAGGTGTGCGGACACCGTGGACTGCGACAAACCGCAACGTTGATCGATCTGCCCGGCGCAGACGCCGTGCTCGTTGCTGTGGGTCTGGTCGGGAAATTCGACGGCCGGGTCTTTGAGCCAGTGCAGGATTTCTCGCCGTACCGGATGTGCCAGGGCTTTTATTATTTCGTCGAGGTCGAGGTCGAGGTTCATGGCTTGGGGCTCGTGATGAGTAAAACGTTATATCGCGATGGGGCGAACTTTAAATCGGTATTTCGCGATATACCAATATGATTTCGGTCTGATGACTGCGTAAATCGGTATATCGGGTTATAACGATATTGGTGAGGCAGTGCTAAGCTGCGTCCATGAACTATCTCGCACATCTGCACCTCGGTGGCCAACGCCCCGGTCAAATGCTCGGCAGTCTGTATGGCGACTTCGTCAAGGGACGGCTGCAGGGGCAGTTCGATCCGGAGATCGAAGCGGCCATCCAGTTGCATCGCAGCATCGATGTCTTCACCGACCGTCATCCGTTGGTGGATGTCTCGTTGTCACGGTTTTCCATCACGCGCAGGCGTTACGCCGGGATCGTGCTCGATGTGTTTTTCGACCATTGCCTGGCGCGGGACTGGGCGCTGTACGCCGACCGTCCGCTGGGGCAATTCACCTCGGATGTTTACCGGGTGCTGCTGGCCGAGCCGCAGTTGCCGGAGCGCCTGGCGAAGATTGCGCCGCACATGGTGGCCAATGACTGGTTGGGGGCTTATCAGGAATTCGAAGTGCTGGAGCAGGTACTGCGGGGGATTTCACGCAGGCTGACGCGGCCCGAGGAACTGGCCGCGGCAATGCAGGAGTTGCGGCGGTTGTATGAACCGTTGAGCGAGGATTTTCGGTTGTTCTATCCGCAGCTTCAGGATTTTGTGCAGAGTCAGCCGGCGACATAAAACCACTGTGGGAGAGAGCAAGCCCGCTCCCACAGAAAAGTGTGTTTAAGCGGCGATGGCGGGGCGAATCGGGACTTGCCGGGGTTCCGGAATCGCCCCAAACAACGCCTTCTGCACCGCCTGTTGCGCTTCGAACGCCAGTGCCGCACGCTCGCGACCTTCGCAAGCGATCGGCTTGAGCAGGTGAATCTCCACCTCACCCCGATCATTGGCGAACAAGCGCATCAGGTGTGACAGCAAATCATCATCGCCAATGAACGGTGCCAGGGTATCCAGCTCGCCGTTGCGCAGATAACGAATCGCCACCGGTTGCAGCGCCACTTCGGAATCGATCGCCGCTGACAGCAAACGACCATGAAACGTGCGCAGCGAACGCCCATCGGTGGTGGTGCCTTCCGGGAACATCAGCAGCGGGTGTTCCTGTTCCAGATGGCGAGTCATCTGTTTGCGGATTAACTGACTGTCGCCTGAACCACGGCGAATGAACAGGCTGCCAGCCTTGGCCGCCAACCAGCCCGCCACCGGCCAGGTGCGCACTTCAGCCTTGGACAGGAACGACAGCGGCGTGAGCATGCCCAGCAGCGGAATGTCGGTCCAGGACACATGGTTGCTGACCCAGAGCATCGGCGCCTTCGGCAATTGACCATGGACGGTGACATGAAAGGGCAGGGCATTGCTCATCCGCGCCATGAAAAACCGCGACCAGCGCTGGCGACGGACCATCGAATGGGCAATCCCCAGTCGTTCGAACGCGCCGAACACACTGGCCATGGTCAAGCCCAGCGCCACCACCATCAGCACTCGCGCAATTCGCGCGTACACCCGCAAGCGGCTCATTACACAGCCGCCTTGAAGTGCTTGGCGTAACGCGGGCAGAGCTCGTCGCGCTTGAGCAGGATGAACACGTCGGCCACCTGGAAGTCTTCGTCCCAGCACGGCTCGCCGCAGATTTTTGCGCCCAGGCGCATGTAGGCCTTGAGCAGCGGCGGCATTTCGGCGATGACGTTCGATGGAATGTCCAGCGTCGGCAATGGCTTCTTCGGCTCGGCCCGCAGGTGTTCGGTGCACAGGTAACGTTCGCGCAGGCGTTGCATGATCGCGTGGGCCTGGATGCCGCCGTCCTGCATCGGAATGCTCGCGCAACCCATCAGATAGCTGTAGCCGCCCTGGTTCAGCACTTCGGCCAGTTCACCCCAGAGCACGGCGATGGTGCCGCCGTTGCGGTAGGCCGGGTCGACGCAGGTGCGACCGATTTCCAGGATCGGGCCTTTCAGATGAACCAGGCCATGCAGGCTGAATTCTTCTTCGCTGTAGAACTTGCCCAGGCTGCTGGCGGCCGTGTGGTCGAGCAAACGAGTGGTCGCCACCAGGCGCCCGGTGTTCAAGTCACGTACGCCGATGTGGGCGCAGTGAACATCATAGTCATCCATGTCCAGACCCAATTCCGCGCCTTTCAGCCTGGCGTTGAATTCGCCGCTGAACACGTTGAAGCGCAAGGCCTGGGCTTCCTGCAGTGCCTCGGCGCCCACCAGGCGTTCGGCTTGCAGGCGGCGTTCATTGCCGGTGTCGCTGATGCGGGCGATCTGAGTCATTGCGAATCTCCGTACGGGCTGGCCACCCGTCTTGGGTTGCAGCCGATCGACTTTCTTTATGCAGCCGTGTTGTGCAAAGTCAGGCTATGTAGCCCCGGTGTCATCGCCATGAAGCTTTGGTGATGCTTATATGACAGCCCACAAGGAGCCTCTTATGCCCTGGCAAACCCTGTTGAACCGCAGCGATCGCCTGCCCGCCGACCCCGATCTTGGCGAAGGCTTCGCGACCTTGTTGCACCGCTTGGGCACGGTCACCCCGTTTGAATTGGCGGTGAACGGCGGACGGCTGATGGCGACTCCGGGGTTGGCGTTTCTGGTGGGGTATCAAGCGGCGCTGCGGATGCTCTGGCCGAGCGCGCCGCTGAGCCTCGGTGCGTTGTGCGCGACCGAGCAACGCAGCTTGCGGGTGGCGGACATGCAGACCCGGCTGCGGGATCTGCGTCTGAGCGGACGCAAGGATTTCGTCACCGCCGGCGATGCCGCCGACTGGCTGCTGGTCGCCGCTCGCAGCGAAGAGCCAGGCAGCGATCCGCGCCTGAGTCTGGCGGTGGTTTACCCCGGCGAACCGGGCGTGCGTCTGGAGAAACTCGCGCCGTTGCCGTTGATGCCCGAGATCAGCCACGGTCGGCTGTTTCTCGACAACGCGCTGTGCGAATTGTTGGCGGGGGACGGCTGGGATGCTTACGTCAAACCGTTCCGCACCCTGGAAGACATTTATGTGCTGAGTGCGATGACCGCGTGGCTGTTCGGCATTGGCCAGGACAACGACTGGCCGCACACCTTGCAACTGCGTTTGCTGGCGCTGCTGGCCGGGTGCGCGGAAGTCAGCCGCCAGGCGCCGAACAATCCGGCCGGGCATGTGTTGCTGGGTGGGTTGTTTGCGCAATTCGACGGGCTCAAGGCTGAAGTGAATCAGGCCATGACCGACGGCCCGCCGCAGTGGGCGGCGATGTGGCAGCGCGATCAGGCCGTGATGGATCTGGCGGCAGGGGCGCGGGGCAAGCGGTTGGCCAAGGCGTTGGCGGGATCTTCGTTAGGGTGACGGGCCTCCCAAAACTGTCATCAACCTCGACTAGGCTCAGCAGGTTCATCCTCCGAGCGTCCTCCATGTTCAAAGGCTTGTCGCTGATTTCCATCCTGCTGTTCAGCTTCACGGCCCAGGCCGAAAACTGGCCGGCCGAGCAATGGTTGCCCGGCCCGACAGTCACCGGTCCGGCCGTTCAAGCCCTGGAAAACTACGCTTTCCCACTCCGCAACGACACCACCCGCAAGGGCATCCGCACCGATGCCTTGCTGGTGATCCATGACGGCCAACTCGTCTACGAGCGCTACGCCGGCCCGACCCGTGCCGACACCCCGCACCTGACCTGGTCGATCAGCAAAAGCCTGTTGGCCACGGTGCTCGGCGTGGCCTATGGCGAAGGTCTGTTCAAATTGCAGGACCCGGTGGTGCAGTTCTATCCAGCGCTGGAAAAACACACCGCCATGACCATGGCCGACTTGCTGCACTGGGCCTCGGGCCTGGATTGGCAGGAAGACTATGAGTACGCACCGTTGAAATCCTCGGTGGTGGCGATGCTCTACACCCGAGGTCATCGCGACATGGCTGCGTTTACCGCCGACCACGACGCGTACGCCAGGCCCGGTCAGGCCTTCCGCTACTCCAGCGGCGACAGCAATCTGCTTTCCGCCGCGTTGAAAGCCATTGTTGGCCCGGCCCGATATCCGGATTATCCGTGGACCGCATTGTTAGAACCCTTGGGCATTCACGGCGCGGTTTGGGAAGTGGATGCCACGGGGACATTTGTCGCCTCGTCCTATGCCTACCTCACCGCCCGGGACCTGGCACGGGTCGGCCTGTTGATGGCGCGCGACGGTCGCTGGCGCGAGCGGCAGCTGCTGCCCAAGGCGTGGGTCGACTTCAGCCGTGAGCCGTTCGCCCACTACCGAGCCAACCAGGATGAAGCGGTGCCCGGCGGGCATTGGTGGCTCAATCGAGCGGTGGATGGTGCGGCACAACCCTGGCCCGATGCGCCCGTCGACACCTTCGCCGCGCTGGGCCATTGGGGCCAGGCGATGTATGTGATTCCCAGCGAAAAGCTGGTGATCGTCCGCTACGGCGATGATCGCGATGGAAGTTACCGGCATAACGAACTGCTCAAACTCGCGCTCAAGGCGTTTGCCATGAAGGTGCAGCCATGAGCCGTCGCAGTTTCATTCGCCGTCGGCCGTTCAGCACGCTGTTGCTGGTGCTGCTGATCGCCGTGCTCGGCTGGGTCTGGCAGGAACGCGTGGCGCTGTGGGCTTTTCCCGACATCATCAGTGCTTACACCGCCAAGGAATACTGCTCGTGCCGGTATGTGATGAACAATCCGGCGGCGTATTGCCAGGGTTATGTGAAGCAGTATTTACCCACCAGCGGTTTCGTCGATGATGCCGCGAGCAAGCGGGTGACGGTCGGCGGATTGGGGCGCAGCAACAGCGCACAGTGGATCGGCGAGCGCCAGGGCTGCCGCCTGCAACCCTGACGTGGTCGTACTCGTTGTGGCGAGGGAGCTTGCTCCCGCTCGGCTGCGAAGCAGTCGTAATGCCAGCGGCGGAGATCTGATTGGAGGAACTCATTGTCTGATTTCGGGAGCGCTTCGCACTCCAGCGGGAGCAAGCTCCCTCGCCACAAAGATTGGGGCGAAGT
Source organism: Pseudomonas sp. GW821-FHT03E01 (assembly GCF_059420765.1). Classification (NCBI taxonomy): domain Bacteria; kingdom Pseudomonadati; phylum Pseudomonadota; class Gammaproteobacteria; order Pseudomonadales; family Pseudomonadaceae; genus Pseudomonas; species Pseudomonas sp. GW821-FHT03E01. The sequence goes on from NZ_JBWKUI010000013.1 coordinate 109,549, forward strand.
CACAGAAAGTTTGCAACCTGCCTCAAGCCAGTTAAGGTTCGCTCAGGTTTATCTGCCCCCGAGTTTCTATGTTCAAGCGGTTCATCTACAAAACCCTCGCTTCCCTGCTGCTGGCCGGTGTCACCGTGTCGGCCCAGGCCAATTGGTATCTGGACGGCGAGTCCTCGCGGCTGTCGTTTGTCAGCACCAAAAACGCCAACATCTCCGAAGTGCAGCGCTTTCTGGTGCTGCATGGCAAGGTCGACCCCAAGGGGCTGGCCGAGGTGGAAGTCGAGCTGGAGTCGGTTAATAGTGGTATTCCGCTGCGTGACGAACGCATGCGCAAGGAACTGTTCCAGATCCAGACGTTTCCCGAAGCGCTGATCACCACGCAGATCGATTTGCGGCCAATCAACGACCTGGCGCCCGGTGCGCAACTGGAATTGCGCTTGCCGGTGACCGTCGACCTGCATGGCAAGCAACACCAATACAACGCCGAACTGCTGGCGACCCGTCTCGATGACCGGCGCTTTCAAGTAGTGACCCTCGAGCCTTTGGTGATCAGCGCCGAAGATTTCGACCTGGCCCCAGGCCTGGAAAGCTTGCGCAAGCTCGCCGGTTTGTCGGCCATCAGTCTGTCGGTACCGGTGGGTGCGGTGCTGATTTTCACGGCGCGCTGAAATGCGTGGTGCAATTTTTCCATGGCGCGAAGGCAATCGCTTCGAACTGCTGATCGACGGCCCGCAGTTTTTCCCGCGCATGCTGGTGGCGATTGCCCGCGCCGAAGAACAAGTCGAGCTGGAGCTGTACCTGGTGGAGGCAGGGGCCTGCGCCGAGGCGATGGTTCAGGCGCTGGTCCAGGCGGCCGAGCGTGGCGTGCGGGTACGCTGTCTGTTCGATGACTATGGCAGCCTGGCCTTCACCCTGACTTTGCGTCAGCGCCTGATGGCCGCCGGGGTCGAGTTGCGTTTTTACAATCGGCTGAGCTGGCGACGCTGGGTGGGCAACTTCTATCGCGATCACCGCAAGTTGCTGCTGGTGGATCAATCCCTGGCGGTCGTTGGTGGCACCGGGGTCACCGATGAGTTCTGGTCGCCGGGCGAAGACACCTGCGAATGGCACGAAGTGATGGTGGAAATCACCGGTCCCCTGGTCATCGACTGGCAATTGCTGTTCGACCGCCAATGGATCGCCAACCGCTATCGGCGTGCCTGGAAACCCGTTTCACACTTCGGTCTACCGCGCCTGCCGCGAGTGCCGGTGATGGGCGAGGGCATGGGCCGGGTCGCTTATGCCGACGCCCGCCAGCACCGGGACATTCTGCAATCGCTGATTCGCGCGCTGAACAGCGGCAAGCAGCGAATCTGGCTGGCCACGCCCTATTTCCTGCCAACCTGGAAAGTCCGCCGCTCGCTGCGCCGGGCGGCGAATCGCGGCGTCGATGTGCGTCTGCTGCTGACCGGGCCGCGTACCGATCACCCGTCGGTGCGCTACGCCGGGCATCGCTACTACCCGCGATTGCTCAGGGCCGGGGTGAAGATCTTCGAATACCAGCCGTGCTTCCTGCACCTGAAAATGGTGTTGATCGACGATTGGGTGAGCATCGGCTCATGTAATTTCGATCACTGGAATCTGCGCTTCAATCTGGAGGCCAACCTCGAAGCCCTGGACCCAGGGCTGACCCGAGCGGTGGCGGCGAGTTTCGAGAATGACTTTGCCTTGAGCCAGGAAGTCAGTCTCGAGGCGTGGAAGCGCCGACCGTTGTGGCGGCGGGTCAAGCAGAGGGTTTGGGGATGGGTGGATCGGGTGGTGGTGAATCTGCTGGATCGGCGGGGGTAGGTTTTTTAGATCCAGATCATTCCCACGCAGAGCGTGGGAATGATCAATTAAGCGGGGTTACAGCAACTCAAAGCTCTGCTGCGTCACGTCCTGGGAGTCCAGGCCGATCTCCACGTTGAACTTGCCCGGTTCCGCGGCGTACTTGAGCTGGGCGTTGTAGAACTTCAGGTCATCCTCGGTGATGGTGAAGTGCACGACTTTCTGTTCGCCGGCCTTGAGCAGCACTTTCTGGAAGTTCTTCAGTTCCTTGACCGGGCGGATCATCGAGCCGGTCACGTCCTGGATGTACAACTGCACCACGGTTTCGCCGTCACGCTTGCCGGTGTTCTTCACCACGACGCTGGCGTCGAGCTTGCCGGTCTTGTTCAGCGTGGTCGACGACAATGCCATGTCGGTCAGGCTGAACTGGGTGTAGCTCAGGCCGAAGCCGAACGGGAACAGTGGCCCGGTGGTGTCTTCGAAATACTGCGAGGTGTAGTTGCCCGGTTTGCCGGGAGTGAACGGCCGGCCAATGCTCAGATGGTTGTAGTAGGTCGGAATCTGACCCACCGAGCGCGGAACGGTGATCGGCAGCTTGCCCGACGGGTTGTAGTCGCCGAACAGCACGTCAGCGATGGCATTACCGCCTTCGGTGCCGCTGAACCAAGTTTCCAGAATCGCGTCAGCCTGCTCTTTCTCTTCGAGAATCGACAGCGGACGGCCATTCATCAACACCAGCACCAGCGGTTTGCCGGTGGCTTTCAACGCCCTGATCAGCTCGCGCTGGTTACCCGGGATGTTCAGGTCGGTGCGGCTCGACGATTCGTGGGACATGCCACGGGATTCGCCCACTGCAGCCACTACCACATCAGCATCCTTGGCAGCTTTTACCGCTTCGTCGATCAACACGTTGGCCGGGCGCGGATCGTCCACTACTTCCGGGGCATCGAAGTTCAGGAAGTTCAGGTAATCGAGGATTTTCTTGTCGTCGGTGATGTTCGCGCCACGGGCGTAGATCAGTGTCGACTGCGCGCCGAGGGCATTTGTCATGCCGTCGAACAGGGTGACCGATTGCGCAGGTTTACCGGCGGCAGCCCAACTGCCCATCATGTCGATCGGTGCTTTTGCCAAAGGGCCGACCAGGGCGATTTTCGCGGTTTTCTTCAGGGGCAGGGTATCGCCCTGGTTCTTCAGCAACACCAGGCTGCGGCGCGCGACATCACGGGCCTCGGCGCGGTGCAGGCGGCTTTCGGCGTAGGTGTCGGCCGGGTCATCCTCGGCCTTGCCGATGCGCAGGTACGGGTCTTTGAACAGACCCATGTCGTACTTGGCGGCGAGCACTTCGCGCACGGCGTTGTCGATGTCTTTCTGTTCGATCTCGCCGGATTTGAGCAGTCCCGGCAGCTCTTTGCCGTAGAGCGTGTCATTCATGCTCATGTCGATGCCGGCCTTGATCGCCAGCTTCGCCGCTTCACGACCGTCGCGGGCGACGCCGTGTTTGATCAGCTCGAAAATCGCCCCGTGGTCGCTGACTGCCAGGCCCTTGAAGCCCCATTCCTTGCGCAGCAGGTCGTTCATCAGCCAGGTGTTGGCGGTGGCCGGTACGCCGTTGATCGAGTTCAGCGCAACCATCACCCCGCCGGCACCGGCGTCGATGGCGGCGCGGTAGGGCGGCAGGTAATCCTGGTACATCTTGACCGGGCTCATGTCGACGACGTTGTAGTCGCGACCGCCCTCGACCGCGCCGTACAAGGCAAAATGCTTGACGCTGGCCATGATACTGTCGGCCGCGTTCGCACCGCTGCCCTGCAAGGCCTTGACCATCACACCGGCAATTCGCGAAACCAGGTAAGTGTCTTCGCCGAAGCCTTCGGAGGTGCGGCCCCAGCGTGGGTCGCGGGAGATGTCGACCATCGGCGCGAAAGTGATGTCGAGGCTGTCAGCCGCGGCTTCCTGGGCGGCGATGCGCCCGGACCGGCCGATGGCATCCATGTCCCAGCTCGAGGCCAGGGCCAGGGGAATCGGGAAAATGGTGCGGTGGCCGTGGATCACGTCATAGGCGAAGAACATCGGGATCTTCAACCGGCTGCGCATGGCCGCGTCCTGCATCGGACGGTTTTCGGCGCGGGTGATCGAGTTGAAGGTGCCACCGATATTACCGGCCGCGATTTCCTTGCGGATCAGCTCCCGAGGCATTTCCGGGCCGATGCTGATCAGGCGCAACTGGCCGATCTTTTCATCGAGGGTCATTTGTTTCATCAGATGGCTGATGAAGGCGTCCTTGTTCTCTATCGGTGCGGGCGTCGTGGCGGCCAATACGGTATGACTGGCCAGGCTGACGAACAGGCCCAGCAAACACAGCTTCTTCATGAATGTTCTTCTCAAAAGGCCCAAGCGGCAGTGAATACGCGCCGGTCAGCCAAAATTTGGGGAGCGACTATTGTTGTTTGGGTATTGCTCAGAAAAATGCAGCACACTTCTTACTGCTTTTTCGCTGGGCATCTTTTAGCCCATTGGCTCGATGCAATCCAGTAGCGGCGCAGATTATGCCCCAAGAGCCGGGGTCAAAGTTCGCCGGTTGTTTTATCAACGCAATGTGCAAGGGAGCATCAACCAGATGAATGTACGACACCCCTATCGGTCGAGCCTGCAGGTTGCAGCCTTGATGTTGCTGACCGCTCTGCTGGCCGGTTGCGGCATCAACACGATCCCGACCCTCGACGAACAGGCCAAGGCCGCGTGGGGCCAGGTGCAGAACCAGTACCAGCGCCGCGCCGACTTGATCCCCAATCTGGTGGAAACCGTCAAGGGTTATGCCCGGCATGAGGAAGAAACCCTGACCGCAGTGGTCGAAGCCCGGGCCAAGGCGACGTCGATCCAGGTGGATGCGAGCACGCTGGATAATCCGGAAAAACTCAAACAGTTCCAGCAGGCGCAGGATCAGCTGACCGGCGCGCTGAGTCGGTTGATGGTGGTGTCCGAGCGTTATCCGGACCTCAAGGCCAACCAGAACTTCCTGGCGCTGCAATCGCAACTTGAAGGCACCGAGAACCGCATCGCCGTGGCGCGTCGCGACTTCATCCTCGCGGTGCAGAAATACAACACCGAGCTTCGCACCTTCCCCGGTCGCTTGTGGCACACCGTGTTGTACAGCGACTTGCCGATCCGCGAAACTTTCGAGGCCACCAGCCCCGGTGCCGAAAAAGCGCCTGAAGTGAAGTTCCAGTAGGCGCCGGACCGGGTTTGAAGTGCCACCAAGGAAGAGGTTGCCAATGCGCGTGATGAAAGTGGGCCTGATGCTGTTGTTCTGGGTCTTTGCCCTGACGGCCCAGGCCGGGTTGAAGTTTCCGGAACTGACCGGACGGGTGGTGGACAACGCCCAAATGATCGAGCCAGCGGTGCGCGAGCAGCTGGTTCAGCAGCTTAATGCCCACGAGAAGTCCACCGGCGAGCAGTTGGTGGTGGTCACGTTGCCGGACCTGCAGGGCGCCGACATCGCGGATTTCGGTTATCAGCTGGGACGCTACTGGGGCATTGGCCAGAAGGACAAGAACAACGGCGCGCTGCTGATTGTCGCGCGTGCCGAGCGAAAATTGCGGATCGAAGTCGGTTATGGCCTGGAAGATCGCCTGACCGATGCGCAGAGTTCGGTGATCATCAATCAGGTGATCACGCCGGCGTTCAAGGCCGGCAATTTCAGCAAGGGCATCAGCGATGGCGTTTCGGCGATGCTGGTGGTGCTGGGGGGCAATCCGCTGAACGAGCCGTCGACGGTGTATGAGCCGCGTGGCAATCAGGAGAGCGATTTCGTTGCGCGGCATCCGGGAATATTCGTGTTCCTGGTGCTGCTGTTTATCCTGACGATATTCGTCGGCCAGATGTTCGGTATTCTGCCAAGTGGAGGGGGTAGAGGCCGGGGTGGTTTCGGTGGCGGAGGTTTTGGCGGCGGTGGCGGGGGCTTCAGTGGCGGCGGGGGCAGTTTCGGCGGCGGTGGTTCGTCGGGCGGCTGGTGATGACACGGCGGGAAACACAACAACAATAGCGAGCAGGCATTCATAAACATGGCATTACTGACTGAACACGAACAACGCAAAGTCGCCGAGGCGATTGCCCGGGTCGAGCGCGACACCGACGCCGAACTGGTGACAGTGCTCGCGGCCCGCGCCGACGACTATGCGTATATCCCGCTGCTCTGGGCCAGCCTGTTGGCGCTGGTGGTGCCGGGTATCGTGCATTACCTGACCGGTTGGCTGACCATGCACAGTCTGTTGCTGGTGCAATGGGTCAGCTTCATCGTGTTGTGCCTGGTGTTCCGGATTCCGAAAGTCACCACGCGCCTGATCCCGCGCTCGGTCCGTCACTGGCGTGCGTCGAACCTGGCGCGTCGGCAGTTCCTGGAGCAGAACCTGCACCACACCGTGGGCGGCACCGGCATGCTGATTTTTGTCTCCGAGGCCGAGCGTTACGTGGAAATTCTGGTGGATGAAGGGATTTCCAAACGGCTGGACAACAAGAATTGGGACGCGATTGTGGCGACGTTTACCCAGCAGGTGAAGCAGGGGCAGACGTTGCAGGGGTTTGTGACGTGCATCGAGGCGTGCGGCGAGTTGCTCAAGGTGCACGTGCCGGTGACCCAGGTGCGCAATGAATTGCCGAATCGGTTGGTGGTGTTGAGCTGAATCAAAAAATCGTCCGAACGCGGCCCGAGCTTTCGGCAGCTTTTGTGGCGAGGGAGCTTGCTCCCGCTGGGCTGCGAAGCGGCCCCAAAACCGGCAAACACACGCTGTCAGACACACCTCGTTGTCTGCTTTGCGACTGCTGCGCAGCCGAGCGGGAGCAAGCTCCCTCGCCACAGAATCTTTGCCGTTTGGCAAATAACAGTGTTCCTGAACCGCATCCCCCCTAAAATACCCGCCATTCCCCGATTCGCACCGCCCGAGGCCGTTTTTTCCATGTCTGTCACCGCCACTCCCGCCAGCCTCGCGCCGGATCACCACGCCCAGTTCATCGACCTGCTGCAAACCAGCCTGGACGCCAATGCCTTCATCAAACTGGTGCTGGCCAAGTACGTTGGTGGCGAAGCGGACTTGCAGCGGTTGATCATCAAGCAGCTGACGGTCAAGGATCAGCCGTGCCTGTCCTTCGTCTACCGCTACAAGACCCGCGACATCACCAAGAACCTGCCGATTGCCGAAGGTGTGGCGACCATTGCCGCGCTGTTGCCGGCATCGTTCAAAAATGCGCATTTACTGTCACTGACCGACGAAGCCCAGCTCGAATACAGCAAAAAGGGCAAATCTTCGCTGTTCAAGAGCAAACCTCAGCAATTGCGTGAAGTGCCGTCCGCCGAGCACAACCGCGAGAAGAACCGCTTCCTCGACCTGAACCGGCCGTTCCTCAAAGACCTCGGCGTGACCAACGCCCAGCATGAGCTGATCCCGGCGATGTCGCGCAAGTGGAAGCAGATCAACAAGTTCATCGAAGTCTTCAGCCATGCGCTGACCTCCTCGCCGCTGGCGCTGGACAAACCGGTGCGGGTGGCGGATTTCGGCTCGGGCAAGGGTTACCTGACGTTCGCGATCCATGACTACCTGCGCAGCACCCTGAAAGCCGAGGGTGAGGTGACCGGCGTCGAGCTGCGCGAAGACATGGTCACACTGTGCAACAGCGCGGCGGCGAAGCTGGAGCATCCGGGGCTGGTGTTCAAATGCGGTGACGTGCGCAGCGTGGCGCCGAGCGAGCTGGATGTGATGATCGCGTTGCATGCCTGCGACATCGCCACCGACTATGCGATTCATACCGGCATCCGTTCCGGCGCTGCGATCATCATGTGCTCGCCGTGCTGCCACAAGCAGATCCGCCTGCAGATCCAGAGCCCGGCGCTGCTCAAGCCGATGCTGCAATACGGCCTGCACCTGGGCCAGCAGGCGGAAATGGTCACCGACAGTTTGCGTGCGTTGTTCCTGGAAGCCTGCGGCTACGAGACCAAGGTGTTCGAGTTCATCTCACTGGACCACACCAACAAGAACAAGATGATTCTGGCGGTCAAACGCGCCGAGCCGGTGGACCCGGCTCAGTTGTTGGTGAAGATTCAGGAACTGAAGGATTTCTACCACATCAGCGAGCATTGCCTGGAAACCCTGCTGCGGGCTGACGGGTTCCTGGTCGCTAAGGCTTGAGCTGAACCCCCGCCGGTAACGTGCCCGGTTGCGCCGGGCGCACTGCGGTCTTGCGCCCGAGCATCACCGTCACGATCACCCCGGCCGCAAACAGCCAGGTAATCGGCTCGACGTGCTCACCGAAGAACAACGCCGAAAACGCGATGGTGAAGAAGATCTGCAGCAACTGGATCTGACTGACCCGGGCGATGCCGCCCATGGCCAGCCCGGCGTACCAGGCAAAGAAGCCGATGAACTGCGAAAACAGCGAGACATAACCGAAGGCCCACCAGGTCCTGGCCGAAATCTCGCCCTGATGTTGCAGCGCCAGATACAACACCGGCCCAATCAGCAACGGCGTCGACAGCACCAACGCCCAGCAGATCACCTGCCAGCCGCCCATCTCCCTGGCCAACCGGCCGCCTTCGGCATAGCCCAACCCACCCACGGCAATCGCCCCGAGCATCAGCAAGTCACCGGCCTGAATACTGCCGGCTCCGCTGATCAGCGCATAGCCGAGCACCAGCGCACTGCCCAGCGCGGCGCAGGCCCAGAAGGCTTTCGACGGACGCTCATGGGACAGCCACGCGGCATACAGCGCCACGCACAGTGGTTGCAAACCGTTGACCAGTGCGCCGTGGGAGGCGGGCAGTGTCTGCATGGCCCAGGCCGACAGCACCGGGAAGCCGAGGATGACCCCGGCGATCACCAGTGTCAGGCCTTTGACCTGTTTCCAGGTGGGCCATTTTTCCCGGCGCCACAGCAATAACAGCGCAGCCGGAATTGCCGCGAACAGCGCCCGGCCAAGGCCGTTGAGCAGCGGATGGAGTTCCTGCACGACGATCCGTGTGAAGGGCAGGGTCAGGCTGAAGATAACGACGCCGAGCAGGCCGAGGGCCATGCCGGTGTTTTCGCGCGAGGACATGATGGATGACCAGAATTCAGGGTGGCGGGAAGTTTCTTTATCTAGCCATAAACCTGAGGCTTTCCGCTGTTACAGCTGGGTGCAGAGTTATCCGTACAGTTAAGCGCGGTCCCTGTGGCGAGGGAGCTTGTCGGATCGCCGCACCGTCCCGTTCGGCTGCGCAGCAGTCGCAAAACCAGAGACCATCGATTGATTGACGAAGCCGGTAGGGCCGCTTCGCGCCCCAGCGGGAGCAAGCTCCCTCGCCACAAAAAGCCAATCCAGTTCATATCGTCCGTAGTAGTCGGTTATTACCCGACCCGCCGGATAAGGACTACCTTGAATACTCCTGCAGGCCCACGCATTTTCCAGAGGAGTCCTCCCCATGGCTGCTAAAAAAATCCTGATGCTGGTTGGCGATTACGTCGAAGACTACGAAGTGATGGTGCCCTTCCAGGCGCTGCTGATGGTCGGCCACACGGTGCATGCCGTTTGCCCGGACAAAACCGCCGGCCAGACCGTGCGCACGGCGATCCATGACTTCGAAGGCGACCAGACCTACAGCGAAAAACCCGGTCATCTGTTTGCCCTGAACTTTGATTTCACCAAGGTCGATGCGGCGGACTACGACGCGCTGCTGATCCCGGGCGGTCGTGCGCCGGAGTACCTGCGCCTGAACGAAAAAGTCCTGGCGCTGGTGCAAGCGTTCGACAAGGCTGGCAAACCGATCGCCGCCGTATGTCACGGCGCGCAATTGCTGGCCGCCGCCGGTATTCTTGAAGGTCGCGAGTGCAGCGCCTACCCGGCCTGTGCCCCGGAAGTGCGCCTGGCTGGCGGCACGTACATCGATATCCCGGTGACGGAAGGCCACGTTCAAGGCAATCTGGCCACAGCCCCGGCCTGGCCGGCGCACCCGAGCTGGCTGGCCGGTTTTCTCGGGTTGCTGGGCACCAAAATCACGCTGTAACGAGGGACCTGCCCATGTGCGAGCTCTACGTCAAGGCCGATCCGATTCTCTACGAATCGCGCTCCCGCTCGCTGCGCATCTGCGGGGTGGTGACCACCCTGCGGCTGGAGAACCAGTTCTGGGACATCCTCAGCGAAATCGCCGAGGTCGACGGCATGACCACCAATCAGTTGATCGCCAAACTGTATGAAGAGGTGATGGACTACCGCGGCGAGGTGGTGAATTTCGCCTCGTTCTTGCGGGTCAGTTGCATGCGCTATTTGAGCCAGCGCCGGGTGCAGGCACCTGAGTTGTCGGTGGTGCGGACGGGGGTGAAGTAGGGCGGCTTTTGTATCGGCCTCGGGGGCGCCTTCGCGGGCAAGCCTCGCTCCTACGGATGTACGCCATATCCGCGATCACAGATATCTGTAGGAGCGAGGCTTGCCCGCGAAGAGGCCGGTACAGGCGACAGAAAACCTGGCTTGGTCTTTACTCTGACGCGCGAAACCTCTCAATCGCCAAGGAGAACAAGCATGTCTGGATGGTACGAAGTGAGCAAAACCAGCAATGGTCAGTTCAAGTTTGTGTTGAAAGCGGCCAACGCCGAAACCATTCTGGTCAGTGAGCTGTATACCACGCGCGGTGCGGTCGATAGCGGAATCGCCTCGGTCCAGGCCAATAGCCCGCTGGACGAACGCTACGAGAAAAAAGCCACCAAGGATGGCCATCCTTACTTCAATCTGAAGGCCGGTAACCACGAGATCATTGGCAGCAGCGAGTCTTATTCATCCGATGCCGCGAGGGAAAAAGGCATCGCCAGCGTCAAGGCCAACGGTCCGACCACGGTGATCAAGGACAAGACCTTGCCGGTGTTTTAAACACACCGCATACCCACTGCGGGAGCGAGCCTGACGGCTCGCTCCCGCAGTGGTTTTGTGTGTTCCCGACGATCAGCGCAACGCGTTCAACAAACCCTGCAACTGACTGCGGCCAGTCTCGCCGAGTGCAAACACCGGCAACCGCGGGTCGCCCGCTTCCAGCCCGACCAGGCGCAAACCGGCCTTGATGGTCGCTGGCAGACCGCCCTTGAGGATGAAGTCCAACAACGGCAACTGGCGATAGAACAGTTCGCGAGCCTTGCTCAGATCATTGGCCAATACCGCTTCGTACAAGTCGAGATTGAGCTGCGGGATCAGGTTCGGCGCCGCTGTGCACCAGCCTTTGGCGCCGGCCGCGAACGCTTCCAGTGCCAAGGGATTGCAGCCGTTATAGAACGGCACCCGGCCTTCGCCCAGCAGTTGCAGTTTGTGCATGCGCTGAATATCGCCGGTGCTCTCCTTGACCATGGTGACGTTGTCGACCGCGTTGAAAATCCGCAGGATCAACTCCACCGACATGTCGGTGCCGCTGGTGGCCGGGTTGTTGTAGAGCATGATCGGCACGCCGATGCTCTCGCCGATGGCGCGGTAGTGGGCGAGGATTTCCGCCTCGCTGAGTTTCCAGTACGACGCCGGCAGCACCATCACCACATCGGCACCGTGGGCCTCGGCGAAACGCGCGCGGCGCACGGCTTTGGCGGTGGTCAGGTCGGACACGCTGACGATGGTCGGGACGCGTTTGGCGACGTGGCGGAGGCTGAATTCGCTGACTTGATCCCATTCCGCGTCGCTCAGGTAAGCGCCTTCGCCGGTGCTGCCCAATGGGGCGATGGCGTGGACACCGCTGTCGATCAGGCGGTCGATGGAACGCCCGAGCGCGTCGAGATCAACGCCTTCGCCCTGGGCGGTGAACGGGGTGATGGTGTAGCCGATGATGCCGTGAATGTTTACGGTCGACATGGCGTCTCTCCTTTCAAGAATGAGTGGGGTCAGTTCAGGCAATCGGCGTGTTGGCGCAGGTTCTGCCGGGCGTAGTAGTTGAACGCGGCGGCGTGGCGCTTGGGCTTGGATATCCAGTCGTGGGCTTCACGGCCCAGCTCGGGAAGAATCGGTTTGATGACACCGGCGGCCATGGCCAGCAACTGCAACTTCGCTGCGCGTTCGATCAGTTGCGCAATGACACAGGCCTCTTCGATGGTCGCGCCGGTGGACAACTGGCCATGGTGGGAAAGCAGGATCGCCCGCTTGTCGCCCAAGGCCCCGGCAATCAGTTCGCCTTCTTCATTGCCCACGGGCACCCCCGGCCAGCCTTCGAGAAACGCGCAGTCGTCGTAGAGCGGGCAGAGGTCCATGTGGGAAATCTGCAGCGGTACTTCCAGCATCGACAGCGCCGCGACGTGAGTCGGGTGCGTGTGAATGATGCAGTTCACGTCCGGCCGGGCGCGGTACACCCAGCTATGGAAGCGGTTGGCCGGGTTGGGCATGCCGTGGCCTTCAAGCACTTCCAGGTCTTCGTTGACCAGCAACAGATTGCCTGAAGTGATCTCGTCGAAACCCAGGCCCAGTTGCTGGGTGTAATAGGTGCCCGGTTGCGGGCCGCGAGCGGTGATTTGCCCGGCCAGGCCGGAGTCGTGGCCGTTTTCGAAGAGAATGCGGCAGGTCAGGGCCAGCTTTTGCCGGTCGGTCCACGTATTATCCGCCAGGGTGTTTTGCATCTGTGTCAGCGCTTGCTTGACCAGTTGCTCTTTGGGTAGTGCTAATGTCTTGGCCATATCGGTGTCCTTTGGGTGGGGCATGCAAATGACACTAAAGAGGCTATATGACACTTTGTGTCATTGGCAAGGATAAATCGTTGCCTCCTTGATGGGTTAATCGCTCTACATGTCTATCCGTTTGAAATTATTGAGAAAAAAACTTGGCGTGACGCTGGAGGCCCTGGCCGAAAAATCCGGCATGACCAAGAGCTATCTGTCGAAAGTCGAGCGCGGGTTGAATACCCCGTCGATCGCCGCCGCGCTGAAACTGGCCAGGGCGCTGAACGTGAAGGTCGAGGAATTGTTTTCCGAAGACAACGTCAGCCTCGACAGCTACAGCCTGGTGCGCAACGACGAACGCCAGTCCCTGGCCGCCAACGACCAGAGCCCGGGTTATGCGGTGTTGGCCCATCAGGTCAGTGAGCGCAGTCTGTTGCCGTTCATCATTTACCCGCCGAGCGAGTTCACCGACAAAACCTTCAAGGAACACCTGGGGGAAGAGTTTCTGTTCGTCCATGAAGGGCAGGTGGAAGTGGACTTCATGAACGAGCGGGTGCTGCTCAATCGTGGGGATGCGCTGCACTTCAACGCGCAGAAACCGCATCGCCTCAGGTCAGTGGGCGAGGTGCAGGCGCAGTTGTTGGTGGTGGTGCATAGCAGCGAGGAATGAGGTTATCGGGCTTTTGTGGCGAGGGGGCAAGCCCCCTCGCCACAGGTCAGACCTCGACCGGCACGGTCAGCTTAGGGTTACCGAGCGCATGCGTCTTCGAATCAAAAAAACGCAACGCCACACCCGTCCCCTCGAACACCTTCGCGTAATGCCGCTTTTGATGCTGGATGAACGCCTTGCTGCGCGGGTAAATCGAGATCGCTACCACCTTCGGCTTCGCCTGTCGCAGTGCATGAGCGATGTGACTGTCCTGCTCGCCAAGGGCATGCCCGAAGATGCACAACCCGTCACCGTGGCCGAGTAACTGGTCGTAGCAGAACGACAGATAATCCGAACTGCGAATCGTCTTGAGCTTGTCTTGCGCTGGGCCTTCGTTGACGAACAGCGGCACGTCGTCGAGGGTCTTGATCGTATTGTTGATCGCGAAATTACCGAGCAACGTTCCCTCGGTCGACATCAACTTGCGCGCGGTGCCGTCCTGATTGCGCACCAGATGCAGGCCGCCGTGCAGGTACAGCAAACGTGGTTTGTCGGTGGCGCTGGCACTCAGATCGAAGCCGGGTTCGGCACCCTGGAACAGGTCGGTCACGACGTCCGGCCGATGCTGGATCGCCCAATAGCTGAGCAAGTCGTAGTTGGTGGTGAACACCGTCCGATAGCTGCCCAGTTCCTGATTGATCGTCGCCAGCGTCGAAGGCTTCACCAGCCGCCACGGGATATGCACCGCGTGCACGGTGTTGATCAGCGCTTCCTTGATCGCGTAGTAGCGATTGCGCGGTGCCGCAGAGCTGACGGCCAGGGCCTTGTTGACCCGGCTGGTGGTCTTCAGCGCCCCAAGCACTTGTTCAAAACTGCGCGTCTGCATCGCGTCGAACACGCTCAGCTCGGACTGGCTCAGCGGTTTTTCTTCGACGGTGCGGGCATTTTCGAACAGCGAGTCGTAGCCGAAGTCGTCCCACACGGCGCGGCTGGCGCCGTTACCCACCAGCAGGCCGCCGAATGAGGCGGTGGTGCGCAAGGCGTTCCAGTCTTCAAGTTGGGCATCGACATCCTGGAAATCGGTCATTGCGTTTGTCGTCTCGAAGCAAAAGGTCTGATGGACGGCGACTTTATCACGCCCGGGCGTTGAGCCAGATCAACATACCTCGTGACTGATCGGTCGACCCTGTGCGCACCCGCCGAATCGGCATTGCCGATTCGGTTTCAGCCAGGAGACTCGCGCATGAGCAGTACGTTTTTCATCCCCGCCGTGAACATCATGGGCACCGGTTGCCTCGACGAAGCCATGGACGCCATTGGCAAGTATGGTTTTCGCAAGGCGCTGATAGTCACTGACGCCGGGCTGGCCAAGGCTGGCGTGGCATCGAGGATTGCCGAGAAACTGGCGTTGCAGGACATCGACTCGGTGATCTTCGACGGCGCCAAGCCGAATCCGAGCATCGCCAACGTCGAGCACGGCCTGGGCCTGCTCAAGGAAAGTCGCTGTGATTTCGTGGTGTCTCTGGGCGGCGGTTCGCCTCACGACTGCGCCAAGGGTATCGCCTTGTGCGCCACAAACGGTGGGACGATCCGTGACTACGAAGGTGTCGATCGGTCGGCCAAACCCCAGCTACCGTTGATCGCGATCAACACCACCGCCGGCACTGCCAGCGAGATGACCCGTTTTTGCATCATCACGGATGAATCGCGCCACGTAAAAATGGCCATCGTAGACCGCAACGTTACGCCGCTGCTGTCAGTCAACGACCCAGAACTGATGGTCGCCATGCCCAAGGGCCTGACCGCCGCCACCGGCATGGACGCATTGACCCATGCCGTCGAAGCCTACGTCTCCACGGCAGCCAACCCGATTACCGATGCCTGTGCGCTGAAAGCCATCACATTGATCAGCGACAACCTGCGCCAAGCCGTGCAGGACGGCAGTGACATGATCGCGCGGGAAAACATGGCCTACGCGCAATTTATGGCGGGCATGGCGTTCAACAATGCGTCCCTTGGCTACGTTCACGCGATGGCCCATCAGTTAGGCGGGTTCTACGACCTGCCCCATGGTGTGTGTAACGCGGTGCTGCTACCTCACGTGCAGAGCTTCAACGCGCTGGTGTGCGCCCCTCGCCTGACCGACGTTGCCCACGCGATGGGGGCCGACATTCGCGGGCTCAGTCCGGAAGAGGGCGCGCAGGCGGCGATCGCGGCGATCCGCAGCCTGGCCAGGGATGTGGACATTCCCGCCGGTTTGCGTGAGCTCGGTGCCAGGCTCAATGACATCCCGGTCCTTGCCAGCAATGCCCTGAAAGACGCCTGTGGACTGACCAACCCACGGGCGGCGGATCAGCGGCAGATCGAGGAGATTTTCCGCAGCGCGTTCTAAGCGGTTCGACGGCCGGGCGCGAGCACTACGCAAAGCAGCGCGCCCAAGGCCAGCAAGGTGCATAACAGCGACAAAGGCCATGCCTGCTGGCTGGCTATCAGGCTGGCGATACCGCCGATAACGGCGGCCATCAGTTGATGAATGAAACCGCTCAACGCCATCGCATAAGCACCGCCGACCGGGGAACCGTGGTTGGCCAGGGACAAGCTGATTGGGTAAATCAGCGATTGGCCGAATACTGCAAAACAATAGGGCAACCAGAACAGCAGCGCGATAGACGTGCCTGCGAGGCTACCCAGCAACATGACTGCGCTGCCGGCCAGTATCAGCCCGACGCCCGCCGTCATCAGCCATTGCTGACCGGTATGCAGTACGAAGCGATTGACCGCCACGGCCCCGAGAAAGTACGCCGCGCTGATGGGCCAGCCCAACAAGCCGTATTCCACTGCCGACCACTTGAAGGCGCCTTGCAGAATCAGCGGTGCAGCGGTGTTGAACGCGACAATCACCCCATACCCCAAGCCACCGGCGAGGGCCGGTAACAGGAAGGCCCGATGCCGCAGAATGTGCCCGTAGCTCGTCCAGGCGGATGATGGTGTGTTCTCTTCTGCCAGCATCGGGAACGTGACCCGCACCACCACCAGCGCCATCAACAGGCTCACACCACCCAATAAGTAGAAAATCGCTGACCAGCCCAGTGTCACCTGGATGATCGACCCCAGGTATTGACCGATACCCAGCGCCACCACAAAGGAAATCGATATCCAGGACAACGCCTTGGCCAGCAGATCGCCGCGAAAACTGTCGCGGATCAGCACCCGGGCCATGACTGAAATCCCGCTGGCGCCAATCCCCTGAATCAGGCGAAAAACCAGGAACGATTCAAGTGTCTGGCCCAGAGGCAGGGCCAGGTTGCCCAGCCCATAGAGGCCGAGCGCCGCGAGCAATACCGGCTTGCGGCCAATGCGTTGGCCCAGGCTGCCCCAGAACAGCATCGGCAGCGCCATGCCGATCAGATACACCGCCAACCCCCATGAAACCTGTGAGGCATCTGCGGACAGATCCCGGGCAATATCCGGCAGCGCCGACAGATAAATGCTCATGCCCAATTGGGCGAGAAAAACCGTACAGCAGGTGATCAGGAGGGTGGTGCTGCTCTTCATTTAATCTTCCCTGTTTTTTCAGCCGCCGATGTCCCGGCCGTGAGCACGTAAAAGCTCGGTGATGAGTCCACAGAAATGGCGGATCAGCGTTGTCCCCATGTCGGCGCGCAGGGTGATTCTGATGGCTGCCTTGCCTTGTGCAACCACCGGGAAAAAGACTGCCGAGGTGAAGAATCCGTGATTGGCCAGTTCAATGGCGATGTGGTTGGCCAGCGATGCCTCACCGCAATTGACCAGTCGAATCGCCATGTTGCTGTTGTGTTGTGCGGTTCGTATGAGGCTGTCAAAGAGGCGGATATTAACCTGAAGCTTTTCCTGCAGCTCGGCGAATTCCAGGGTGTGGTGTAGCTGGATGGATGCCCGGCCCGCGCCAATGGCTGCACTGTTCAGGCTTTGCGACCAGTTGCTGGGGCCGCCGTAACGCGCAATGAGCTTCTTCTGCCGTTCACTGCCCAGCATCACCAGACCGCCGCTGGCGCCGAACGACTTGGCCAGCGAGGCGACGATGAGGCAGTCATCATCCAGGGTATGCAGCCTGGGACGCACAAGACCGGCGCCGAATGTTCCTACAGAGGAAAGCGCGTGGGAGTCGTCCAGATAGAGAAACAGCCCATAGCGGTCCTTCAGATACAAAAGGCTGTCCATGTCCGCAACCCCGCCCATGCTGTAGGCGCCGTCGGCGACATACGCGACCCTGGTGTGCTGTTGACACAGCGTCTCGAGGAAGTCCATGTCGTTATGCGGGCACGTCACGACCTTCGTTTCATCGGCACAGGCGGCTTTGAGGTGGCTTATCGAGTAATGCGCCGACCGGTCGAAAGCCATCACCGGAGGGCTATTTTCCGTGAATACGCCGCTGGCCAGCAGTGGCAGGATCCCGGCACTCGCCGCGCTGCACGACAGAGTGCTCAGGCAACTGGCGCCGAACAACTCGGACAGTTCGGTTTCGTATTGGTCCAGAATCGCCAGCTTGCAGCGGTTCTTGGAATTGGCGATGCGAAGTGTGCCGGTTTCCCACAGCGTGGTCATGGCGCCGTCGAGAATATCGGGATGGTGATCCAGCCCCAGGTATGACGTCGTACAGAAATCATGAAACGCTCTCCCGTACTGATCCAGCATGCGGTTGGCACTTTTTATCTCAACGTTGAGCCCCGCGATTTTTCCGGTTTCGGCGGCCTCCCAATCATGGTCAGCCAATGAAACGAGTTTGCGGTAGTTGGTGAAGGTGTGCGCCGTGTACGGTATCTGGCTCATGTGTAAGTGACATTCCTTGAATGAATCTATCCGTGGGTTTGTTGCAGTTTGTGTGTGTTGCCAGACTTTACAGAGAGTCCCGATGGGCTTTGAATCGGCTGTTTCCGGTAGTACTGAGAGTTGTAAGAGAATTAGTTGTAGGGCGATGCCCTGGGGTGCTGTGGGTAATTGGATGGCGGGCACGAATCGAATCCGGGCTATCCTGCCGACTCAGTCGAACCGAAATCATCGAGCCCTGCCATGCTGCAAAAAAGCCTGATCCGCCGCCTCGACCTGATCACTCTCCAGCTGTTTGTGGCCGTTCACGAAGAGGGCACCTTGACCCGTGCCGCCGCCCGCGAAGCGATCGCGGTGTCGGCGGCCAGCAAGCGGTTGATGGAGCTGGAGGAGGCGCTGGGCATCAGCCTGTTCGTACGCCAGGCCAAGGGCATGACGCTGACACCGGCCGGTGAAACCCTGCTGCACCATGCCCGGCAGATGCTGTTCAACGTCGAGAAAATGGGCCTCGAACTGGGCGAACACAGCCACGGTGTGCGCGGTTATGTGCGGATGCTCGCCAACCTGTCGGCGATCATTCAATTCCTGCCCGAAGACCTGCGGGACTTTTCCGCGCGCCATCCGCAGGTCAAGACCGACCTCGAAGAGCGCCCCAGCAGCGGGGTGATTCAAGGCGTGCTCGATGGCGTGGCGGACCTCGGGATCTGCTCCAGCGACAGCGACGTCAAGGGGCTGCACAGCGTTGTTTATCGCCAGGACAAACTGGTCGTACTTATGCCGGCCGATCATCCGCTGGCGAGTCGTTCGGCCTTGGCTTTTGCCGACACGCTGGACAGCGATTACGTCGGTCTGCATTCGGCCAGTTCCATCAACATGCGCACCCATGCGGCCGCGCGCAAGGCCGGCAAGGTGCTGAGGTTGCGGATCCATGTGCCGGGGTTCGACGCCATGTGCCGGATGGTCCAGGCCAACATGGGCATCGGCATCCTGCCGCTAAAGGCCTACGAACTGTTTGGCCGGGCGCTGGGGTTGCACGCGGTGCCGCTGACGGATGACTGGTCGGATCGTGCGTTGATTCTGGTGGTGCGCGATGAAGTGGCGCTGTCGCCGGTGAGCCGGATGTTGTTTGAGCATTTGCGCGGCCAGACCTGACAGTTCTCGATTGCATGGACGAGCATTCGCGTTTCGCGAACGGTCGTTGCCAACAGAAGGTTGGATTCCATGCCACTCGGTCCTCTAGCCTTGGCGCATATTCCAAGAACAAGAGGTACCCCCGCGATGACTGCCCCCTTGAGTGCAATCAAAGTGATCGAGATCGGCACGCTGATCGCCGCGCCGTTTGCCGCGCGCATGCTGGCCGAGTTCGGCGCCGAAGTGATCAAGATCGAAGCCATGGGCCAGGGCGATCCCCTGCGTAAATGGCGCAAGCTGCACGAGGGCACTTCGTTGTGGTGGTACCTGCAATCGCGAAACAAGAAGTCCCTGGCGCTGAATCTGAAATCCCCTGAAGGCATCGAACTGGTCAAGCAACTGGCGAGCGACGCCGATGTGCTGATCGAAAACCTGCGCCCCGGCGCCCTGGAGAAACTCGGCCTGGGCTGGGACGTGTTGCATGCCCTCAATCCCAACCTGACGCTGGTGCGCATTTCCGGTTACGGCCAGACCGGCCCGTACCGTGATCGTCCGGGTTTCGGGGCGATCGGCGAGGCGATGGGCGGGATTCGCTATACCACCGGTACTCCCGGTTCGCCGCCGGCCCGAGTGGGGGTGAGTCTGGGGGATTCCCTGGCTTCGCTGCACGCGGTCATCGGTGCCTTGATGTCGCTGCTGCGGGTCAAGACCGGGCAGGGCGGCGGGCAAGTGGTCGATGTGTCGTTGGCCGAAAGCGTGTTCAACGTCATGGAAAGCCTGGTGCCGGAATACGACATGCTCGGTCATGTGCGTGAGCGCAGCGGCGGGGCGTTACCGGGTATTGCGCCGTCCAACACCTACCTGACTGCCGACGGTGCCTACGTGGTGATCGCCGGCAACAGCGACCCGATCTACAAGCGTCTGATGGCGGTGATTGGCCGGGCCGACCTGGCCGAAGCGCCGGAGTTTGCGCATAACGATGGCCGCGCCGCCAAAAGTAATGTGCTCGACGCAGCCATTACTCACTGGACCAGCAGCCTGCCCATCGATGAGGTGTTGGCGGCTCTGGAAGCTGCCGAAGTCCCGGCCGGGCGCATCTATTCGGTGGCCGACATCGTTGCCGATCCTCACTATCAGGCGCGGGGCATGCTGCTCAACGCCGAACTGCCGGGCGGTGCCACGGTGAAGATGCCGGGCATCGTACCGAAAATGTCCGAGACCCCTGGTTGCGTGAACTGGTCGGGGCCGAGTCTGGGTCAGCACACCGACGGCATCCTCGCGGGGCTGGGCCTGACTGACCAGGACATCGAACGGTTGAAAGCTGAAGGGGTGGTGCAATGATCATTGATTATTCCCAGACGCTGATCGTTCAGGAGGTTTCCCCGCGTGACGGCTTGCAGATCGAGCCTACCTGGGTCGAAACCGCCGACAAGATTGCGTTGATCGATCAGTTGTCGCTGGCGGGTTTCAGCCGCATCGAAGCCGGTTCGTTCGTGTCGCCCAAGGCGATTCCGGCGCTGCGCGATGGCGAGCCAGTGTTCAAGGGCATCGCCCGACAGCCGGGCGTGATCTATGTCGCGTTGATCCCTAACCTCAAAGGCGCACAACGGGCACTGGACTCGGGGGCTGACGAGCTGAACCTGGTGATGTCCGCCAGCCAGACCCATAACCTGGCAAACATGCGGATGCGTTGCGAGGCGTCATTGGCCGCGTTTGGCGAGATCGTCGAGTTCGTTCGCGGCACGCCGGTGCGGCTCAACGGCAGCATCGCCACGACCTTCGGATGCCCGTTTGAAGGCACGATCGATGAGGATCGCGTGCTGCAGATTGTCGAGGCTTATCAGGAGCTCGGCATTACGGGCATTACCTTGGCCGACACCACCGGCATGGCCAATCCACGTCAGGTCGACCGCTTGGTGCGACGGGTGTTGCAACGGGTTTCACCGGCTGATCTGACCCTGCATTTCCACAACACGCGCGGCCTCGGTCTGTGCAACGTACTGGCAGCTTACGAGGCCGGAGCCCGGCGCTTTGACGCAGCCCTCGGTGGTCTTGGCGGTTGCCCGTTTGCACCGGGTGCCTCGGGCAATATCTGCACCGAAGATTTGGTCAACCTGTGCGATGAAGTCGGCATTCACACCGGCATCGACTTGCCGTTGTTGCTGCGATTGTCGCGAGGCTTACCCGCATTGCTGGGCCATGAAGTGCCCGGGCAGCTCGCCAAGGCCGGACGTAACTGCGACCTGCACCCGACACCGTCCTGAACCCACCGAACAAACACTGTAGGAGCGAGGCTTGCCCGCGAAAGCGGTCTGACATTCAGTATCGATGGAGGCCGACACACCGCCTTCGCGGGCAAGCCTCGCTCCTACAAAAGCCGCAACGAACCAGACAACAAAAACAATCGGACGCCCACGGGACGTCTGCCTGGAGAAACCACGATGAGCCTCAATGTTCTGGAGGCGGGCGTGAGCCCGTCCGTTAGTCACGACGCCGAAAAAGCCCTGGTCCGCAAAGTCGCCTGGCGACTGATGCCGCTGATCATGGTCTGCTACCTGTTCGCGTTTTTCGACCGCATCAACATCAGCTTCGCCAAATTCCAGTTGCAGGCCGACCTGAGCCTGAGCGATACCGCTTACGGCCTCGGCGCCGGGCTGTTTGTAGTCGGTTATGTGATCTTTGAAGTGCCGAGCAACATGATGCTTTACAAGGTGGGTGCCCGGCGCTGGATCGCCCGGATCATGATGTCGTGGGGGCTCGCGACGGCGGCCATGGTCTTCGTCAATAGCGAATGGCAGTTCTACGCCCTGCGTTTCGTGATCGGTGCGATGGAGGCGGGTTTTGCGCCGGGCGTGCTGTATTACCTGACGTTGTGGTTCCCGCAGCACTATCGCGGGCGCATCACCTCGATGCTGTTTCTCGCGTCGGCGTTTGCCGGGCTGGTTGGCGCACCGTTCTCCGGGTTGGTGCTGCAACACCTTGATGGCTTCCTCGATATGCGCGGCTGGCATTGGCTGTTTCTGCTCGGTGGCGTTCCTTGCATCGGCCTTGGCTTGTTGGTGCTGACCGTGCTCAAGGACCGCATCGAAGATGCCCATTGGTTGACCCCGTCGGAGAAGACACTGCTCGCCAGCCGTATCGCGCACCACGAACCCCACAAGAGCGGCGGCTCCTTGCTGGCCGCACTCCGGATTCCGGGTTTCCTGATGCTGGGGCTGATCTACTTTCTGATTCAGGTGGCATCCTACGGCTTGAATTTCTGGGCGCCGCAACTGATCCGCAGTGCCGGCACCGAGAGCCCGGTGATGATCGGCTTGCTGACCGCCATTCCCTACATCTGCGGCGCCATCAGCATGGTGGTGATCGGGCGGTTATCCGACGCCACCGGTGAGCGGCGCAAGTTTGTCGCAGGTCTGGTGGCGGCAGGCGCGGTGGGTTTCTTCTGCGCAGGAATTTTCGCCAACCACACGACTTTCCTGATTGTTGCCCTGGGCTTGCTCGGTGCCGGGATCATCGCGTCCATCCCGAGCTTCTGGACCCTGCCACCGAAACTCCTGGCCGGTGCCGGGGCAGGCGCCGCTGGCGGGATCGCGGTGATCAATACCCTTGGCCAGTTCGGTGGGATCGTCAGCCCGGTCATGGTCGGGCGGATCAAAGACCTGACCGGCAGCACCACCCCCGCGTTGTACGTCATCGGTGTCGCCGCGCTGATCGCCGCTGCGTTGTTGCTGTGGGGGTTGCCGCAGAAGCTGCGCACGCTCGACAAGTTCTGAAGTTCGCGGCGTCAGAAATACCGCTTTCGCGAGCAAGCCCGCTCCCACATTGACCGCGTCGGGCACATGATTCGTGCCCGCCGCCACTCCCTGTGGGAGCGGGCTTGCTCGCGAAGACTGACTCTCAGCCAACAAAGCCCCCGTCGGCTGTACGCTCAAGGATGTTTAAGCTTTACTCTCCGCTCGCGACCACCCAGAGAGACTCAAGGTTACCCAACCCATGCTAACCGGCCTCAACCACCTGACCCTCGCCGTCACTGACCTGAACCGCAGCGTGGCGTTCTATCGCGATCTGCTGCAACTTCAGCTTTCAGCCACTTGGGACACCGGTGCCTATCTCTCGCTACCCGGTCTGTGGCTGTGCCTTTCTTTCGATCCACGGCGCGAATCCACGCCCGCCGCCGACTACACCCATTACGCCTTCAGCCTCGAAGCTGTGGACTTCCTGCCGTTCGTCGAACGCCTGCGATCCGCCAACGTGCGGGAATGGCGGGATAACCGCAGCGAAGGTGCGTCGTTCTATTTTCTCGACCCGGACGGGCACAATCTCGAGGCGCATGTCGGGTCTCTGGCGTCGCGGCTGGCGGCTTGTCGGCAGCGACCCTATGCGGGGATGAAGTTCTTCGACGATCAGTGAGTCGATGTTCGGCGTCCTGAGATAGAATTGCGCCCCTTCACCCGGCGTCCTCAGGAATTTCCATGACTCCATCGCTGCTAATGGCCGTTCTCGCCTCGGGCTTCATTTATGGCATTACTCCGGGGCCCGGTGTGCTGGCGGTGTTCGGCATCGGCGCGGCACGCGGACGGCGGGCCGGGGCGGGGTTTCTGTGCGGGCATTTGCTGGGCGACGTGGTCTGGTGCAGCACTGCACTGATCGCGATTGTCGGTGCGCGGGAAATCGGCAGCACTGCCTTCGATGTGCTGGGTGTGCTCAGCGGGCTTTATTTGTTCTGGCTGGGCCTGCGCGCGGTTCGCGCTCGTCGCGCCAGTGCCGAGGCGCCTCAGGGCCCGGCGCGGCAGCCATTCTGGCACGGCATCCTGTTCGGTCTGACCAACCCCAAGGCATACCCGGTGGCGGTGGCGACCTTTACTGCGCTGTTGTCCAGCCGTGCAGAGTTGCTGCATTGGTCCATGTTGCCCTGGTTGATCATCTTGAGCTTCATTGGTGGCCTTTTGGCCTACGCTATTCTCATTGGCATCGTCGGTGCGCGTCAGGTGCGCACGTTGTATCAGCGTCATGAACTGGCGATCACCCGCTTGTGCGGGGTTATGTTCATCGGTTTCGCCATCAATGCCCTGGTACATGCGCTGCCAGGGCTGGTGACGAACAAGGCTTGAGGCTGAACGCAGGGAAGCGTCGGCTGCACAGTCATCGCTCGGGCGTATGACCGGTCAGGGAGGGTTGTTCAATGTTGCATTGTCCGGACATGCTCTCGGCATCATGGAAACCAGAAATTCCGCGCCACTGGCGAGTTACATCGATCTCTTGCTGGACGCCGTCTGTGCGGTGGACAAACAAGGTCGCTTCGTATTTGTCAGCGCGGCCTGCGAGCGCATTTTCGGTTACACCCCCGACGAGCTGATCGGCCAGTCGATGATCGACCTGGTTCACCCTGCCGACCGACAGCGTACCCTCGACGCCGCGCGGGAGATCATGGGGGGCGAACCCAAGCTCAACTTTGAAAATCGTTATCTGCGCAAGGACGGCCGGGTGGTGCACATTCTCTGGTCGGCACGCTGGTCGGAGGTCGATCAGTTGCGTATCGCCGTGGCGCGCGACATCACCGAGCGCAAACAGGCCGAGTCCCGACAAGCGGCGCTGTATGCAATCTCCGAAGCGGCCCACGCGGCGGAAGATTTGCTGGCGCTGTTCAAACGCATCCATTCGATCATCGGCGAATGGCTGCCGGCGTTGAATTTCTCCGTGGCACTGTATGACGAGCACTGCGCGCGGCTGAATTTCCCCTATCACGTCGACGACCATGAGCTGCAACCCGAGGATCCCGGGACTGTTACCGGGCGTTTGTGCGCAGAAGTGATTCGCAGTGGCTTGCCGATTCTGCTGACCCCGGATCAGGACAATCTGCCGGAAGGGTTTGCGGCATTGGTCAAGGGCCAGGACTCACCCTGCTGGCTGGGCGTGCCGTTGAGTTCGCAAAACGGCACCATCGGCGCTCTGATCGTCAAAAGCGTGCCGGGCGGCGAGCGCTACACCGAGCAAGACAAGGAGTTGCTGCAGTATGTTTGCGCTCAGGTCGCGACCGCGATCGAGCGTAAGCAATTGCACGCCCGGCTCCAGCGCATGGCCCAGTACGATCAACTGACTCAGCTGCCCAATCGCGAATTGCTGCGCGAACGCCTGAAAGCTTCGCTGGCGCTGGCCCGGGCAGACTCCGGTCGAATGGCGTTGCTCTATGTCGACCTTGACCGCTTCAAGCAAGTCAACGACACCCTCGGTCATGCGGTCGGCGACATGTTGCTGCAAGCGGTCGCCAATCGGCTCAAGGGCTGCGTGCGCGAAACCGACACGGTGGCGCGCATTGGTGGTGATGAATTTGTCGTGTTGTTGCACAACATCCACGCCGCCGAAGATGCCGAGAATGTGGCGGGGAAAATCCGCCAGGTGCTGGTTCAGCCCCTGCGTCTGGACGGGCACAACCTGACGATCCAGCCGAGCATCGGCGTCGCGCGATACCCCGAACATGGCACCGAAGAAAAGCAGCTGTTCAGGCATGCCGATGAGGCAATGTACGCCGCCAAACGCCAGCACCATTCACGTCTCGAGGTCTGAAAATCCGTCACCGTTCGTCGCGACGTTGCCAGGTTTTCTAAACCTTTTCAGGCATGGAAATTCATATCCTATGCGGGCGTCTGCTCGCTGTGATCATCACCAAGAGGATGAGAACCATGCCTACTTCAAAAAATCCGAGCCCGGGTAGCGCCATCGATCGAACGAAGGCGTCTGAAGCCGCTCGCAAAGGTGGGAAAACTACCACGACGACTGTTGATAAAGACCCTGCCAAAGGCGGCATGGGCCGCAAAGGCGGTCAGAAAACTCCGTAATAGGTGAAGGTAGTTTTGTTTAATAGACGGGGGCGCAAGCTCCCGTTTGAATTTTCAGGAAGGAGGGCGCGACCATGAGCCGGATGGCCACCCGTTTACGCAATGCCGGTTTTGCCACGTTACTGGGCCTGTGCGCCAGCAGTGCCTTTGCCCAGTCTCCCGCCGAATTCGTCAATGAGGCGTCGGCCCAAGGCATGGCCGACATCGAAGCCAGCCGCCTGGCGCACCAGAAAACGGCATCCAAAGAGGTCAAGGATTACACCATCGTGGTGATCAACGATCGCACCACCGCCAACCAGCATCTGGCGAAAATTGCCAAGCAACTCGATTTACCGGTCGCGCCACGCGAAGAGGTGGTCGACAAGGCCAAAGCCTTGATACCGGAGATTAAGGACGATACCTCTTTCGATCAGGCGTACGTCGACAGTCAGGTAAAAACCACCCAGGAAGCCATCGAGCAACTTCAACAACAAGCGCAGACAACGGACGTGCCGCAAATCAAAGCCTTCGCCGAAGAAACCCTGCCCAAGCTGCAAAACCATCTGCAAATGGCCAGGGCGCTGCAAGCCAGTCGTTAGTCAGTCTGTTGCGCGGGTGACGTCGGTCACCCGCTGCCGGGATCAATCCTGATTCGAATCCTTCTTGGTTTCCTCGACGACCGTGCCGTCCAGGGAAATCGTTTCCCCCTCGCCGAGGGTGCGATATTTCTTTCTCAACGCTTCCAGCTGTTTGAGGTCCAGGGACTCGAGCCCCAGCATCGCGTTCTGCGCGTCCTTGGTCACCCGCAATAACTCATCGATCTTCAAGTGCAAAATGTCCGTGTCACGGTTCTGGGTGTTCTGGATCAGGAACACCATCAGGAAGGTGATGATCGTGGTCGAGGTGTTGATGATCAGTTGCCAGGTATCGTTGAAATGAAAAATCGGCCCACTCAGGCCCCAAAGGACAATCAGAATGATCGCGCCCATAAATGTCCGGGGTTGGCCCGCCCATAGGGAGAGTTTCTGTGCGATTTTCGCGAATTTCATTGCCGTGCTCCTTATAGGGATGCGCCTGATTTTCAGACCGCACGGGTGTCATGAAAATTCTGTTTGAAAGCCCCGTGGTTGATGAAAAGCCGGGGCTTTGAAGGGCACTTGCTGCGTTTGGAATCTTTAGAGGTATAGAGGCCTGACGTTTGACATGAGAGCCTTGGCCAGGCTTGCCAGAACAGCCTTACGATGGGCGGGTTAGACCTTAGGGGCAGGTAGCCAGAGGCCAACCGATGCGCGCAGCACTGCGGAGGCTGGCCTTAACAACCAAGCGGTGAAATGGGGCAATAACGAAGATGTAGGCCCGGCCTAGACGGTTGTGGCACTGGACCACGGTTGAAAAAACGAGTTGGCGACTGCCTTCTGGCTCTGCCTCTCCAGAACATAGGATCGATATCCGGAAGTCGAGGTGCTTGTCGTCCTCTCCCAACACGATTTCAGTCTGGTTCGTGCTGTAGACCTTGAAGATTCCAATCCGATTAGCAAGTGATGCCAGATGTTTGGTGGTTTTGAGACCAAAACAGGCAACGATAGTGTCTCGGACTTTCATGAGCCATCCGATCCAGGATGGCTGGTGGGAAAGGATGAATCGAGCTAGCAAATCTGGATTGCTGGATGTGCCCGCAGGGAGCCGAATCGCAAAAGCGTCCGCCAGGTTCATCGACTTGTAAAGGTGGGTGATGCCGGACCTCGAGGGGACTGGCACGGACATAATGAGCTCAAATTCTCGGGGCATCGGGGATCTCTCCTGAGTTCTAACTACCAATTAGACGACATGCCATGTCGCGTTTCTTGTTGCGATGGTTTGTCGTGTAACGCTCCTTGTCGCCCTGTAAGTGCTTGTCGGATACTGAACCCGATCAAGGCATCATATAACGCTTGCTGCCCAGCTGGCAGAACAGGGAGCAGCGTCGCACGGCGCTTGTCGACATCGAACCAGGATTCAACCAACCATCCCACCAGATAGAGCGCCGAAAGGCATCCGCCAGCGGTTGCGACGTTCCCCTGGCATACAAGAGGCTGGTCCATGGGCTCAAGCCCCAGAGCTTGCAAGCTCGATCGTGCATCCGGGTGTGTAGTTGCCTGGCCGCTGAGCAGCCCAAGCCGTTCGAGAATGAAAGCTCCGGCGCATATTGAGCCGATTCGCTGGCGTCTGGAGTCAAGTTCAAACGACGGCAGGAAATCTGGGGCGGCAAGTGCAGCGGGTATCCCTTCCTTGCCGCTGACGAACAATACCGCGTCGGCGCTATTGGCCTCGGAAAGCGGACCGTGCACCGAAACAGGCAGGCCGTGCGCCGATCTCACGATAGAGCTGGAACCCAATATTCGGACGTGCCAGTCCTCGGTGTTGCGGCCTAAGATGTCCCACATCAGGAATAGGTCGATATCAGTGAATTGGTCGAAAGCAACCAGAACGATTTTCTTCAAGGCGAGCTCCATGAAAAGTGCTGGCGTGCAAAACGCAACGGCCATCTTTGCTGGTGTTCGCAGCGTATCAATCGGTTGCGCACCATACACAGTCTGTATGGCGCTAAACATGGAGCGAAATAACGGGTGAGAAAACTAACTCGTAACCATTGGATCGCGGCTGGTTTTGAGGCCCTCGACCAAATAGGGCATATCGGCGTTTCGGCCGAGAGTCTATCGCGCCGATTGAATGTGACCCGCGGATCGTTCTATCACCATTTCCGCAATCGCGAAGACTTTGTCCGCACCTTGCTGGCCGCTTGGGAAGAAGACTACACGGAGCGCATGCTCGCTTATGCGGCGCAGGGTCGTAGCGCGGGCGAAACCTTGAAACGCTACTTGAGTATTGCCGCTGAGAAACAACCTGGGCGGGAAATTTCCATCCGAGCCTGGTCGCTGCATGATCCGTTGGTAGGCGAGTTTCAGCAGCGTGTTGACACAAGACGACTGGATTTCGCGATACGCACGTGCCGCCGCTTGGTCCATATGCCAGGCCAAGCAGAAGTGATTGCTCAGGTGGCCCATCTGTGCCTGATTGGAGGTCAACAGGCAGGGCTGCGGCGTGATGCCGCTCGCTTCAACAGTTTCCTGCATCGAGCCTTTTCACTTTTCGAAGGGGCTCTTCCACCGTGGCGGGCCTAGGTCATGAGCTAAATGGGGTAACTGAATAAATAGAGTTCGCGTGCCACTGCAAATGCGCGCCACTGCTCTCCTGGGTCTAAAAACAGGACAAATGAGGTGAGGGTTGACTGGCGAATGCAATCAGGTGCGCAACTGGCATGCAGTTTCGCACCTGAAAACTATTGGAGGTTGATTGACACTCCAAAGAGACCTGACGAAATGCTGGATTAATGTAATAACGAGCGGCGTCTCGCATAGGCGAAGTAGATCACCAGGCCAATTGCCAACCACGCCCCAAATGCCAGCCAGGTTGTCTGCTTGAGGAAGGTCATCAAGGTTACGCAGAACGCGATGGCGAGCAATGGAACAATGGGCACGCCCGGGCATCTGAATGCGCGAGGAAGATCGGGTCGGGTCTTGCGCAAGACGATCACTGCCACCGAGATCAGACTGAATGCGGCCAACGTACCGATGTTGATCAGCTCGGCGAGGACGTTCAGCGGAATCAGTGCCGAGATCAGCCCGAAGACTATTCCGACCATCCAGGTGGCGAAAAATGGGGTGCCGAATCGTGTATGAACCCTGGAAAGGCGCTGGGGAAGCAGTCCGTCGCGCGACATCGCGTAGATGATCCGGGTTTGACCGTAAGCCATCACCAGAATGACAGTCGTCATGCCAACGATTGCGCCTAAATCAACGAACCCGGCAACCCAGCTTTCACCGGCATGTTGCAACGCCAATGAGACCGGATGATCAACGCCAAGGAATTGGGCATAGGGCACGATGCCGGTCATGATCATTGAAACGGCAACGTATAACACCGCACAAACGGCCAAGGAACCGATAATACCGATGGGGAGGTCACGCGCCGGTTTTTTCACTTCTTCGGCGGCAGAGGAAACCGCATCGAAACCAATGAAAGCAAAAAAAACCAAGGCCGAAGCACTCAAAATGCCATGGCCACCGAAGGGCGCGAATGGTTGCCAGTTAGCCGGCTGAACATGTCGCACACCAACGGCGATGAAGAGCAGCACCACGGCGATTTTGATGATTACCATCACGTTGTTTACGCGCGCGGATTCCTTGATGCCCATGGAAAGCATCCAGGTAATTGCCAGCATAATCACCAGCGCGGGTAGGTTGAACCAGGTTTCCACGCCGGGCAAAGAGCCTGGCGCCGCCGTAAGCACAACCGGAAGATTCAGCCCAAATCCGCTCAGCAGGGACTGGAAGTAACCCGACCACCCAACAGACACAGCCGAACTGGCCAGTCCGTATTCGAGCATCAGATCCCAGCCGATCATCCAGGCCACCAACTCTCCCAGCGTCGCGTAGCTGTAGGTGTAAATCGAGCCTGCTACCGGTACAGATGAGGCGAACTCGGCATAACAGAGTGCTGCAAATGCACAGGCCAACGCCGCTATCAGGAATGAAACCATGAGGGCCGGTCCCGCAGTCAATGCGCCGGTTCCGGTCAATACGAAGATGCCCGTCCCCACGATTGCACCGATACCAATCAGGACCAAATCCATCGGCCCCAGCACTTTTTTCAACCCTGCAGGCGCTCGGGCAGCAGCAATCATTGCGTCCAGGTCTTTTGTTCTGAAAATGCTCAATATTGCCTCCGTTGTTACTTATTTTTATTGTCAGAGCCAGTGGCTTGGGTGTCGGAAATGACAAGAAATTGTATTTCAGTGCCTTGAAAATTAGTTTTCGAAACGGGTCTGTATTTAGTTATTTTTCAGTCGTTAATTATCCAAAATGTGTTCTTTACGTAATTTTCTTTCTAGTATTTGTAGTTTCTAGAAATGGATGCTTGATCAAGGACCTGCGGGATGGGGCCAATCGCCCTACCGCGTACGCATTGTTAAAGGGAGAGAACACATGGCGGAAATGGATAAGGTTGATCGTTCAATTCTGGAAATTCTGCAAATGAATGGTCGCCTGACGAACGCCGAGATCGCCGCTCGTGTTTGCCTGTCAGCGCCAGCCTGCTGGAAGCGCCTGAAGCGCCTGGAAGAGGAGGTGATTGTCGGGTATCACGCGCACTTGAACCCGAAGACCATAGGGCTGGGACTTTTCGCTTTCATCAGCGTCACCCTCGATAGTCACTCCGAGCAAGCCATGGAACATTTCGAAGCGGGCGTTCTGGCGCTGCCCAACATTATTGCCTGTCACAAAGTGTCGGGGAAATACGACTACCTCCTGCAGGTAGTCGTCAAAGACATGGAGGCATTCCATGAAGTCGCCATGCATCGCATACGTACGCTCGGCAATATCAAGGAAATGTACACCGGTTTTTCGCTCAAGGAGATCAAGCACTGCAATACCTTGCCACTGTAAATGCCTGGACTTGCTTGTTTCTGTACCTACGGTGGTGTGAGAGGACGACGGCTGTGAAGCCGCCTCCTACTCGATAATCTTTATTCACGCCGACAGCGTCACCTCAGTCTTCCACCTGAAATACCCGAGCGCTTCGCAGCGCTGGTTGATCAGCATGAAGCTCAGTTCGCAAGTTGCCACGCCCGTGCTCAGTTGCGAGCACTCCCAATAATGATCATCGGCCTTGTGGCTGCCCGGCTGGTTCGGGTTGGCGGGGTCGGGCGCGGGGACGGTCTGGTCGCCGTGGACGATCAGCTTGGGCGGAGAAAGGATCCCGGTATCGTCCACCGTGATGTTGTGGAATACCACGCTGTGTTCGGCCAGCAAACTGACGGTCCTGCCGCGAATATGAAAGACTTTTCCGTTGTGGGTGGTCAGTGTAATTTTGCTGTCATTTTTAACATTTTTCGTTTTTGGTGTAGCGCTGATGCCGAAGATGAAACCATCTTCAATCACGGTCGGCTTTTGCGGGTCAAGGCTGGGTTGCGCATAGCGCGAAAGCAGCGATTCGGCATCGACGACCAGCAGCACGCTATTGGCGGTCAGGGTACTCGCTGAAGGGGGGGTAATCGGTTCGGAAGTCATCATGGATTCCTTTCATGATGTTGACGCAAAACGGTAACCGCTTCGGTTTCAAGCAAGACATCCTGTTCCAGCCGAGGCGGCAACGGACTGGAGGTGACCCCTCGTTGCCAAGGGGTCGATTCCATCATCAGTTATGGATGGAAATGAACGGGTCCCACGAGCAGCAGCCGACAATCTGACAGTTGCGGTCGACGATCAGGAAGTTGAAATGGTAGGTCACGCGACCACACGCCAGGGTCTCCGAGGACCAGTAGTGGTTGGCAACTTTCTGACAGCTAGGCACCGAGGGATTGCTGGGGTTGGGTACCGCAACGCTAGCGGTAGCCGTGCGTGGCGAAGGCGGGGAGATCAGATCGTTGCCTTGGTTGCCGATGAATTTGTAGAAGATCACGGCCTGTTCGAAGCTCTGGGACAGGCTGGTTTCACGCCAGCGAATCAGATCGCCAACCTGGGCCTTGAGGTCCAGCTCGCCACCGGCCTGGCCACTGATCACGTTATCCTGGTTGGTGACCATGTAGACGTGCTTCCAGTCGATCAGCGTCGGTGAAGCAGGGTTTTTGCTGATGTTCGGGTAGTTTTTCAGAATGGTTTCAGTGTCGATGGAAACAAGTACATCCGTGACTCGAGACATAGTGAAGCTCCTTTTAACATAGTGATTGTCTGGCTACTTACCAGGCACGACAACGCTTGCTTGCCTTGTGGCCGTTGCGAACACACTACTGGGGAACCCACTCGATCACGGGTACGAGCTGGCCTTGCTCCTTGCCTTGAAATGACGGGTTGGGTTCCTTCCAACAGGCCGCGATAGGACTATAGATGCCATTTTCATACTGTCAAAAATGCTTTGCCGGTCGGTCGACGAACGGTCATTTCGGTTATGGCTTCCTACGATTTGGCGATAAAAAAGGCTCATCCGGATCCCCTGTGTTTTCCGATCGTCAAGTGATCCGGGTTCAGGCAATAGACAGACAAGACCTGTTAAAAAAGCAGTGAGCCAGGCAGGAGCATGGTGGAAAAGGGGGCGTTTTTTTGCTGGTTCACTCAACTTGGCTTTCAAGCCAGAGGAGGCGGCATGTTGTTACGTTACATGGTGTTGCTGGCAGTGGTGGTTACCGCAGCGGGTTGTGTGCAGGAACGGGTCGTTCATGACCGGCGTCCGGTGGAGCGTGAATATGTTGAGGTCATCGCACCGCAGCCGCCGCCGGAACGCGTTGTCGAGGTAGAGCCCGCGGGGCGACCGGGTTACCTCTGGTCCAGGGGGTACTGGCGTTGGGAAGGCGGGCGTTATGTCGCGGTTCATGGCCATTGGGTCCCGGAGCGACCGGGGTATCGTTATGTGCATCCGCACTGGGAGCAACGTAACGATGGTTGGCATTGGCGGGTGGGGGCGTGGGTTAACTGACGCGGACGATGTATCGTAGCCAACCGGTTGTCTGCCCCTGGCGACAACAATGCACCCGACAGGAGAGCGATATGAGTTGGTCCGCCAAACAATACGTAGCTTTCGAAGATGAGCGCACGCGCCCGGCGCGTGACTTGCTGGCCGCCATCCCAGCGGTGGACGTCCGTTCGGCCATCGACATCGGTTGCGGCCCCGGCAATTCGACCGAGTTGCTGGTGCAGCGTTTTCCCGATGCCGCGGTGCGTGGGTTGGACAGTTCGACCGATATGATCGAGGCCGCCCGCAAGCGTTTACCTCAGGTACGTTTCGACGTCGCTGACATTGATACCTGGAGCGACACCGGCCCGTTTGACGTGATCTTCGCCAATGCGGTGCTGCAGTGGGTGCCGGATCACGCCAGGCTGCTGCCGTCGCTGGTAAACAGGCTCACACCCGGCGGCAGCCTGGCGATCCAGATGCCCGATAACCTCAACGAACCGTCGCACCGGTTGATGCGCGAGGTCGCAGCGAACGGCCCTTGGGCTGACAAGCTGGCAAGGGCTGCCGGCCTGCGAACGGAAATGGAGGGTGCAAGCGGCTACTACTCAATGCTGCGTGGCCACTGCACTCGCGTCGATGTATGGCGCACCACTTACTATCATCCGCTCGCGGACGGCGCATCGGGCGTGGTCGAATGGTTCAAAGGCTCCGGTTTGCGGCCTTTTCTCGAACCATTGGATGACGTGGAACGGGCGCACTATCTCAAGCAGTATCAGGCGGCAATCGAGCAGGCCTATCCGGCGCTGAGTGATGGTTCGGTGCTGCTGCCGTTTCCGCGGTTGTTCATGGTGGCAACGCGCTGACGAATCAAAGGGGACACATTCGTCCCCTTGATTGATCCGATTTTCAGGCTATCAACTTTGCTGCAAGACCTTGAGCGCCGCCGAGGCTAGAAACCCTGAGCGACTTTTCTCTTCCGGATGGTGCAATACGTACTCATCGATGCGGTTGAGCAGATAGCCGGGCAGGGTGATGTTGAGTTTCTGCGCCTTGCCCAGGTATTTGGTGATATCGATATCCACCACGGCCCACGTGCACCCTGCGTACTGTGGATTGGCCGCATGCAGGGTCACTTTGTTGGCGGGCGGAATCGGTGATCCGTCTTCGGCCAGAATCTCGAAATGACCTTCGATGGCTTCGCGAGCCATGGCCATGGCGTCATCCAGATCTTCACCGGCGGAGAAGCAACCCGGAATATCCGGAACTTCTACGCCCCAGGCGTGTTCGTCATCACCCATGGAAATCGCGATGGGGTAAAGCATGTTCGTTATCCTCCGAGGGCGCAGTCCATCGGTTCGTCAGAGCAGCGCCTGTTGCAAAATACTAATGGCCGTTTTCTTGAGCAGGTCCTTTTTCGGGTGAGGAACCGTCACCAGTCCAGGCTTGGTCGGATGCTTGAAGTGGTGATGACTCCCTCTGATTCGTACCAGATACCAGCCGTCCGCAACGATTTGGCTTATCAAAAAACGGCTATTCACATCACCTCCCTGTGGTGTGCTTATGGTTACTATACCTACTGAAATTCACTAATCAACACTATAACCACCAACGCACCCTGGATACGGATGGAAGAGCTGCATGAAACGAGTCTAGGAGGGCATGTCGCGATGGTTTGGGTAGACCCCGTTTTCTGTATTGCAGGGTTTTGCCGCAGCGCCGAAGCGCCAGGAATGCTCAAATTTCAGGCATAAAAAACCGGCCGCTGCGGACCGGTTTTTTGCGTTCCCGCGCATCATGCGGCGTTTTTAAAGCAACTGATCAATCAAAACCGCATTGGTGTAGATCAAGCTTCCATCGCTCGCTCGATGCCCGACCAAATGGAACTGACCGCGCTCGTAATGCAGATAGACGCGCATCTGGCAGTCGGACAAGGGGCCATATCCCTCTGGCAAGACCAAATCCATTGTGCTCATGTCGACATCGACCATGGCTTCGGGCTCATGGGTCTCTTGTAGACGTTCTTCAGCTTGCTCCAGACGCAGATGAAGGGGGTCATCGACGTCAAAATGGATCTCACCGATCGGGATGGACTTCTGGTCGGGGCTGGGCTTGCACCAGCCTTCGATCGTCAGGGCACTCATGACGAAACCTCCGTCGTGGACTGCTGGATTTTGTGGCTGTTGTTCTCAATACCATCACTTATCTGACTGCTACGCACAGGCAGGGTTCGTCTTTTGGGCCGCTTCTGGCCGATCCCTGCCGTCCGTAATCTGAAATTGAGTATAGCTGGCAACCGGGCCTCGCTTGCCCGCCTCACGGTACAGCCCGATGGCTCTATACTTCTTACTGACTTTGCCACCGGGATGGGTGGCAGTTGTCTGCCCTGCTTGGACGTCAGTGGCGATGCTTTGGCATAACCAATGAGCAACAGGAACAGGATGAAGAGAACATGGCAATAGCAATTATCTTGATACTAATCGTTATTGCATCAGTACTCTTCCATATACTCGCGCCTTGGCATGCAACACCGGCAGCTTCCAACTGGGGATCCATAGACACCACCCTGTTTATCACCCTGATCATTAGCGGAATATTCTTCATCGCCATCACGGTTTTTATGGCGGTGGCGGTGATGCGTTATCGTCACAAGGAGGGATCCAGGGCGCACTACCAACCAGAAAGTAAAAAACTGGAACTATGGTTAATTATCGTTACTTCGGTAGGTATTGTCGCCATGTTGGCGCCAGGCCTGGTTGTTTACGATGATTTTATCCGGGTACCGAAAAATGCCTATGAGCTTGAAGTGATCGCCCAGCAGTGGCAGTGGGCCTTTCGCTTCCCTGGCCAAGACGGGAAGTTGGGTAAGTCAGATATCAAATTTGTTGATTCCACCAACCCCCTCGGCCTTGATCCCAATGATCCTGCCGGGCAGGACGATGTACTGATAAAAAGCAATGAAGTTCGTCTTCCGCTCGATAAGCCGGTGAAAGTTTTACTGCGATCCAAAGATGTGCTGCACGATTTCTATGTTCCGCAAATCCGCAGCAAGATGGACATGGTGCCGGGGATGGTGTCGTACTTTTGGTTTACTCCGACCAAAACCGGAAAGTATGAAATTCTTTGCGCTGAATATTGTGGTGTCGGTCATTACAACATGCGCGGCCAGATGATCGTGGAAGAGCAGGGCGCCTTCGATCAATGGCTGAAAAGCCAACCGACGTTTGCACAGACATTAGCCGCGGCTGCCAAGCCCAGTCAGGACAGCGTGCTGGAAAAAGGCCGCCAGTTGGTCGAAAAATACGGTTGCGGGGCCTGCCATAGCCAGGATGGCAGTGCCAGTCTCGGCCCGGGATGGAAGGGCTTGTATGGCCGCACTGAACAGCTTGCCGATGGCAGCAGTGTGCAGGTCGATGAGGCTTACCTGAAAGAGTCGATCCTCGATCCGAAGGCCCGCCTGGTACAAGGCTACCCGCCGGTCATGGTGACCTATACTCTCAATGACGATGAACTGGGTGCACTCATCGCCCTGATCAAATCACTGGGTGCTGCGCGACAAGGCGACGAATCTGCTGCCGGCCAAGCGCCGGGCCCAGGTGAGGACCTGGCGGCGCAGGGACAGCAGTTGGCTGAATCGCTCGGCTGCCTGGCCTGCCACAGTGTCGATGGCAGCAAGGGCATCGGTCCCAGCTGGCAGGGTCTGTACGGCAAGACCGAAACCCTTGCCGACGGTACGAGCATCAAGGTCGATGAGGGCTATATAAAAGACTCGGTTCTTAATCCCGCTGCCAAAATCGTCAAGGGATATGCACCCGTCATGCCGGTCTTTGCTCCCAGCGATAAGGAGTTGAATGCACTGATCGCCTTTATCAAATCCAAAGCGAATGCCGACGCTGATACGAGCAAGGCGCAGCCAGGGAAATAGCCGTAAGCAGCCAGAAGTACACCGAAACTTCGACAGGAGGATGACGTGATGGCCTATGCGGAGCAAGCCGAAACAGAAGCACTGCACGAGCCTAAAAGTTTCCTGACCAAATACATCTGGAGTCAGGACCACAAGGTCATAGCCATTCAATACTCCTTGACGGCTCTGTTCGTGGGGCTTATCGCCGTGGTGTTGTCCGACTTGATGCGCTTACAGATAGGCTTCCCTGGCAGTTTGGCGTTCATGGACGCCAATACTTACTATCAGGCGATGACCATGCACGGCATGATCATGGTCATTTATTTGCTGACGGCCCTGTTTCTGGGTGGCTTCGGTAACTATCTGATCCCACTGATGGTGGGCGCCCGCGACATGGTCTTCCCCTACGTCAACATGCTGAGCTACTGGTTCTACCTGGTGGCGGTACTGGTATTGCTCGCCGGTTTCTTTGTGCCGGGCGGTCCCACCGGTTCGGGCTGGACGCTCTATCCGCCGCAGTCCATCACCAAGGGGACACCGGGGGTCGAGTGGGGCATTGTCCTGATGCTCGTCTCTCTGGCGATTTTTATTGTCGCCGCCACCATGGGCGGGCTGAACTACGTCACCACGGTATTGCAGGCACGCACGCACGGCATGACATTGTTTCGCATGCCGCTCTCCGTATGGGGAATCTTCATGGCGTCGATCATGGCCTTGCTGGCCTTCCCTGCGTTGTTTGTCAGCGCGGTCATGATGCTGTTCGACAAGCTATTGGGTACCAGCTTCTTTATGCCGGCGATCATCTCGCTGGGGCAACAGCTCAATCATCAGGGCGGCAGCCCGATATTATTCCAGCACCTGTTCTGGTTCTTCGGCCACCCGGAAGTCTACATCGTGGCTCTTCCTGCATTTGGTCTGGTCTCCGACTTGATCAGCACCCATGCGCGTAAAAATATCTTCGGCTACCGAATGATGGTGTGGGCGATTATTGCGATTGGCGTGCTCAGCTTTGTGGTCTGGGCGCACCATATGTATGTCAGCGGGATGAACCCGTACTTTGGCTTTTTCTTCGCCGTCACCACCTTGATCATCGCAGTGCCGACTGCACTGAAAGTCTATAACTGGGTGTTGACCCTGTGGCGGGGCGACATTCATCTGACCGTGCCGATGCTGTTTGCCCTGGCCTTTATCGTCACCTTCCTGGTGGGCGGTCTGACCGGGTTGTTTCTCGGCAATGTGATCGTGGACATTCCGCTCTCGGACACCTATTTCGTCGTCGCCCATTTCCATATGGTCATGGGGGTCGCACCGGTACTGGTGGTGTTCGGCGGCATCTATCATTGGTTTCCGAAAGTCACCGGGCGCATGTTTAACGACACCCTGGGCAAGCTGCATTTCTGGATTACCTTTCTGGGTACCTACGCCATTTTCTTCCCCATGCACTACTTGGGTTTCCAGGGTATGCCGCGCCGTTACTACGCCTATGAAAACTACGCGTTCATCCCGCAGTCGGCGCAAGAGTTGAATGCCTTCATTACGGTGGTCGCATTGACCGTCGGCGTTTCCCAGTTGCTGTTCGTGTTCAACATGGCTTGGAGTGTATTTAAAGGTAAGCCCGCAGGCAGTAATCCCTGGGGCGCGGCCAGCCTGGAATGGCAAACACCGAACACCCCACCGGTACACGGTAACTGGGGAGCGAAACTGCCGGTGGTGCATCGCTGGGCCTATGACTACAGCGTGCCGGGGATAGAGCAGGATTTCGTGCCGCAAACGGTCTCTGCCGAGGAGCTGGAGCAAATGCGGCAACTCAGTGCCGGAACCAAGATAGCGGACGTTAAAACATGAACAGACTGCTATTGAGAAACGCCGACGACGCTGACCCCGGCGGCAGCTGGAATCGCGATCCTGAAGGTATTCAGGCCGACGCCGATAGAAGCCGAACCGCAAGGGTAGGCCTGCGCTTGTTTCTGGCTGTGGTGAGTTCGTTATTCTTTCTCTTCCTGCTCGCCTTCATTGCCCGCTCACAAATGGCCGACTGGCTCCCCCTGACAGACCCCTTGGCGCCTTTAGCCAACCCATGGCCGTTGTGGGTGAATTCGGCTTTTCTGGTACTGAGTTGCATCGCACTGCAGTGGTCGCGCATGGCCGCCCGACAGGATCGACTGGACGCAACGGTCATGGGGTTTGTAGTGGGGGGGGTATTTGCAATTGCCTTTCTGGTGGGGCAACTCTGGGTCTGGCAGCAGTTTGTCGCCTGGGGCTACTTTGTCGCCAGTAATCCGGCCAACAGTTTCTTCTACCTGTTGACCGGTGTGCATGGCCTTCACCTGCTGGGCGGGCTGATTGCCTGGGGCATAACCGTCGCTAAATTCCTGCGTCACGTGCCGTTGCCGCAACTGCGCGTCAGCGTAGAGCTCTGTACCACCTATTGGCACTACTTATTGGGTCTTTGGTTCGTGCTCTTCGCGCTGCTGACCAGCACGCCGCAAACCTATGAAGCCATCGCCAGATTCTGCGGCCTGAGGTGAAAAGCCATGGCATCGCACCCATTAGCACCGGCCGAGTCAAGTTCATCCAATCCACCAAGCCCGCCGCCTGCCCCGGGATGGCAGGGCATCGCCAGCGACTGGGCCTCGGATAGGGAGGCTTTCAGGCAGGTCCCCTGGGGCAAGGCGATGATGTGGATATTCCTGCTTAGCGACACGTTTATATTCACCTGTTTTTTAACCGGCTACATGTCGGTCCGCATGACCATCACCGCCCCTTGGCCGAACCCTAGTGAAGTGTTCGCATTGACGATTGGCGGTAGAGAAATCCCGCTTATTCTGATTGCCATCATGACCTTTGTGCTGATCAGCAGCAGCGGCACCATGGCCATGGCTGTTAACTTCGCCTATCGCCGTGATCGCGCGAAAACCACAGCCCTGATGCTGGCGACCGCTGCCTTGGGCGTGACCTTCGTCAGCATGCAGGCATTTGAATGGAGCAAGCTTATCGCCGAAGGCGTGCGTCCCTGGGGGAACCCCATGGGCGCGGCGCAATTTGGGGCCAGCTTCTTCATGATTACCGGTTTTCACGGACTGCATGTGTCAATCGGCGCCATCTACCTCAGCATTGTGGCGATGAAAGTCATGCGAGGAGATTATGAGCGCTCCGGAAATTATCAGAACGTCGAAATAGCCGGGCTTTACTGGCACTTCGTGGACTTGGTGTGGGTGTTTATTTTTGCTTTCTTCTATTTATGGTAGAGGAGCGCGGGTGATGGCGCATGCTCAGGGTCAACAACATCCGATCAGTTTGTACCTCAAAATCTGGGGGCTGTTATTCGTCCTCAGCACGATGTCGTATCTGGTCGATTATTTTCACTTCCATGGCTACCTTCGGTGGGCCCTGATTATCACTTTCATGTTGTTGAAGGCAGGTTTAATTGTCTCCATCTTCATGCACATGGCCTGGGAACGGTTGGCCATGGTCTACGCCATATTGGTGCCACCGTTGTGTTTGCTGGTGCTCGTCGGGTTGATGGCCACCGAGGCGGATTATGTTTTCCTCAGCCGGGTCATCTTCTTCGGTCAATAAACAGCTTACGGAGGGCTTTGAGCCTCCGGGGTCAACCCGCAATAAATGGCGTTATATCGTTCGCTTGAACTGATGCCATTTGTGCAGCCAGGCGACTGTCCAGTGAGGGGATGCCGTACCCGTGCCGGCGATCTTCAGTTTTGGATGATGTTCAATGACCCGATCCAATACCGGCTCCTGATTCGGATCAACATCCACGAAGAAGATATGTTTGCCGTCTTCCACCATCTGTTTAAAGTTGCGGAAGTGCGCGTTAGGTACCTGAATACCAAAAAAGCCGCCTTCCCAGATGCAGAAGCCAAATATAACAATGGCAAGGAAGATAAAAGGTACCCAGCCTGCGGCGGTTTCGGTCCAGCCCAGCCAATAGGCACCGCCAAGGATCAGCGCTGCGAGTGGCACACCAACCACTGCACCAATCTCGCCAGAGTGAACAACATCCTGTTTCATCAACGAGTTGACCTCGTGGAGATGATGTTCTTCAACATCAGCCACTTGTTCGCTGAGCACATGAATTTGTTCGGTATTGATGCCGTTGGCTTCCAGTTCGGTTTCAAGGGCTTCGAGATCGTCGAGATTGTCACTGATGTAATAGTGTCGGTTCATGCCACACCTCCCATCTCGTGTTGGCCGTAGGCCTCCTCTGTCCCGCAGCCGTAAACTGAGATTTGCAGTCGGTATCTGCGCCCGTGGGGAACGTTGCACACTTCATGCAATCCGTAGGAAGTATAGCATTCGCTAGTATGCGGGGCCGGAGGTGTCAAGGACTGGAGGGCCCCCAAATCCCAGGCACAAAAAAACCGGCCATCAAGGCCGGTTTTTTCTTTACTTGCATCCCCCGTCAAGAAACGACGTGAGACTGAAATCTGATTGGAGCGGGTGAAGGGAATCGAACCCTCGTTATCAGCTTGGGAAGCTGGAGTAATGCCATTATACGACACCCGCTCAGAGCGGCTGACTTTGTACCAGATGTGAGCGCGGATTTGAAGTTTTTCTTTATGCGCGATGGCTTTAGCGTCGGGTGAAACACAAACAGGGACCGCTTGGCGGTCATTCGCGGGCAAGCCTCGCGCCTACGGGAGTGCGTTCAACACAGTAGGGCGGGACTTGCTCGCGATGACTCTGTTTCAGATTGCAAATGCATGGTGGTCCTGGACGTACTGGTAACGCGGTCGGCTTTCGAGTTGCGTCGGTTTCAGGAAGCCCAGCAGTGCGTTACGGCTGTCTTGGCAAGCGGTTTTGTGTTCCATGTCGAGGAAGTGGCCGGTGGCCTGAAGGGTGCTGAAGGTGCTGTGTTGCACATGGCCGGCGAACAGCCTGGCATCGGCGGGGGCGGTGTACTCGTCCCATTCGCCGTTCATGAACAGCACTGGCACATTGATTTTCTTTGCCGCGTTCAGGTAGCAGTTGCGGTCGCTGTTGAGCACGTCGCTGATGTGGAAGTGCATCTGCCCGTATTCGTGTTCGGCCAACGAACTGACGTGACGGTGGTTGAAGCGCTTGAACAGCGAAGGCAGGTGTTTGCCGATGGTGCTGTTCACCAGATGGCCGACGCGGTCACCGTCCCGGTTGCCGAGGTAATCGACACCGCGCTGAAGGTAGTCGAGCATGTGCTCGTTGACCACCGGCGAGAACGAGCTGATCACAGCCTTTTCGATGCGCCGTGGCCGGTGGGCTAGGGCGACGAGCGTGGCGGCGCCACCAAAGGAGAACGACAGCACGTGTTCGGCGGCGAAGTGGTCGATCAGCTCCAGGAGGATCTGCCCTTCGATTTCCTTGGTCAGCATTTTCTCATGCAGGTTGTGAGCCTTGGACTTGCCCGCGTAGGGCTGGTCGTAGCACACCACATTGAACTGCGGATAAAGGTTTTTCACGGTTTGGGCAAACGACGCAGTCGTGGACATCGAGCCGTTGACCAGAATGATGGTCTTTTCTGCGGCGTCTGCGCGATAGAACTCCGTGTAAACCCGATACTGACCCTGTATATCCAGCACAGCGATTTCTGGCCTCATGACATAAGACTCCTGGCAAGCGGGTATGCGCGCAAATCAGATTGCACGAGCTTTGTGACAGGTAGGCATACGCCTGGAATTTTTGAAGGCCCATGTCGATCCATTGCACGCCGGTCGACGGGTATTGTTATAAGCGGGCAGT
Organism: Pseudomonas sp. GW821-FHT03E01; assembly: GCF_059420765.1. NCBI lineage: Bacteria > Pseudomonadati > Pseudomonadota > Gammaproteobacteria > Pseudomonadales > Pseudomonadaceae > Pseudomonas > Pseudomonas sp. GW821-FHT03E01. Next base: position 152,509 of record NZ_JBWKUI010000013.1, read on the forward strand.
TTGCCGGGGGAAGGCGGAACCTGAGGGTTCTCTGCCGGCAAAAAGTTTCTTAGAGTAGTTTTGGTGACTCGCCGGTCACATTTCGCGCCGACGTCCTGATTCAAGCAGGGGTCACGTCATCGCGCAAGTATCTTTCGAAAAATGTTCGACAACTTCTGCTGAGCGGTCGTCGGCTTAGATCAATCGGATCTCTTCGATGCTCAACGGCCGGTATTCGCCGGGCTTCAGCGCGTCGTCGAGCAGCAGCGGCCCCATGCGTTCGCGGTGCAGGCGCAATACCTTGTTGTCGAAGTGGCCGAACATCCGTTTTACCTGATGATAACGGCCCTCGACGATGCTCAGGCGCGCCGATTTTGCCCCGAGCAAGACCAGTTCGGCAGGCTGGGTTGTAAGGTCTTCGAAGGCGAAGTACAGGCCTTTGGCGAACGTGATCGCGTAGTCGGCAGTGATCTCCTGCTCCGTCTCGACGTAGTACACCTTGGGCAGTTTGGTCTGTGGCTGGGTCAGGCGTCGCGACCAGGTGCCGTCGTTGGTGATCAGCATCAGGCCGGTGGTGTTGAAGTCCAGGCGACCGGCGATGTGCAGGTCATCCTTGTCCGCTTCATGGATCAGGTCGAGCACCGTCGGGTGTTGCGGGTCGCGGGTCGCACTGACGCAGCCGGGCGGTTTGTGCAGCATGAAGTAGCGGGCCGGTTTACCGACCTGCAGCACTTCGTCGTCGACTTCCACGCGGCTGAACTCGAGAACCTCGGCGTGAGGGTCGCTGACGATAGTTCCGTCGACCCTGACGCGCTTTTCCACCAGCAACAGGCGTACCTGCTTGCGGTTGAAGCGGGGCAGGTTGCTGAGGAAACGGTCAACGCGCATGGCCAGGGATCGGTGGGAAAAGGGCTGCGTATGTTACGTGATCGGCCAGGCGGTTGCTTGCAACTGCGCCTCGACCCGGGCGCAGGCCGGGCACAGGCAGGACTTGTCACGCAGCTCGGCCGGCAGCGTTTCGAACACCGCCGGGTCGATGCTGACGCCGTAGCACCAGCAGGCACGATCGACGGTTCGTGGGTCGGCCAGGCTGCAGTCGTTGGAAGCGCCGCAGGCCGGGCAGAGGTCTGGCTTATTCATGAAAGGGTCATTCGGTAATGGCCGGTTTGCTTGGCCCGAGCTGCGCATGATCGTCCCGCAAGCTGCCATGTGCAAGCTAACGCTCGCACATTCCTGAAGGAGTCTTGCCGGTGATCAGGCGATCAACCCAGGCTTTTCAAATACGCCCGCCACCCGCCCAAATGACTGATTTCCACCGCCCCGTCCAGCCCATACGGCTCACAGATAAACCCGCTCTCCCAACGCCCATCCGCCAGTTGCACCTTGCCCAGTCCCAGTGGAGCAGGAATCCCGGTGAGGAACGACCCCAGCTCACTGCTCGGCAATTCCCAGACTTCCACCGCAATCGCCACGCCGCCCTCTTTAACGCGGACCATGCCGGGGCGATACGGTGGGCCGCCGGCCAAGGCATACAGCTGATAGTCGGGAGAACTCTGAGTTGTTTCTACCAGCCGCGCTCCACGCTGTTTGAGTTGCCAGTTCAGCGCCAGCCCCTCCAGGTGCGCGCCGCAGACCACCAGTCGTGCCCGGTCATTGTGCGCGATGGCGGCCGGTGCGGGTGACGCCAGGCCCTGCTGACGTTGCAGGGCATCTGCCACGCTCAACAGATACTGATCGGTAAACGCGCGACCAAACAAGGTCACGCCCCATGGCAAACCATTGCCCATCAATCCGCTGGGCACGGCGACGGCAGCGTAGTCGAGCAGGTTCATGAAGTTGGTGTAGTAGCCCAGTTCCGAGTTGCGCAGTACCGGTTCGGCGGCAAGTTCCGCCAATGTCACCGGACGGCCAATGGTTGGCGTCAGCACGCAGTCGAGGCCCACCAATGCTCTGTCGCACAGCGCCTTCAAGGCTTGCAGCCGGTAGTGGGCGCGGAAGGTTTGCACGCCGGTCACCGCCGGGGCCTTGGCCAGCACGGCACGAATCACTGGCAACACGGCTTGAGGATTTTGCTCCATCAATTTGCCGGCCACGCTGTAACGCTCGGCCACCCATGGCCCTTCGTAGAGCAACCGCGCCGCTTCCAGGAAGGGCGACAAATCCAGTTCGACCGCTTCACCGCCCAGGGCTTTAAGCTGGTCGATGGCGTCGCCAAACAACAACGGGCCTTCAGGGCAGCCGAAGAACGCCAGGTCCTGCGCACGGGGCACACCGAAACGAAACGCGCGCGGCGTGCCGAAGGCCGAGCCGTCATTCCACAGCGGATTGCTGCGACTGTATTCATCCCGTGGGTCGAGATGAGCGGTCAGTGCCAACAATTGACTGGCTTCCCGGGCTGTGGCCGTAAAGGTCGTGACGCAATCGAGCGTGCGACAGGCCGGAACCACCCCGGCCGTGGAGATCAGCCCTTTGGTGGCTTTCAAACCGACCAGATTGTTCAGCGCCGCCGGTACGCGCCCGGAACCTGCGGTGTCGGTGCCCAGGGCAAAACTCGCCACGCCGAGCGCCACCGCCAGTGAAGAGCCGGCGCTGGAACCGCCCGACGGATATTCCGGCAACACGCTGTTCGGGCAAGCGCCATACGGCGAGCGGCTGCCGTTGAGGCCGGTGGCGAACTGGTCGAGATTGGTCTTGCCCAGCGGGATCGCGCCCAGCGCCAGCAGTTGCTCGACGATGGTCGCCGAACGTTCCGGCACGTAGGCAAACGCCGGGCACGCCGCCGTGGTCGGAATGCCCGCCAGATCGATATTGTCCTTGATCGCGAACGGCACGCCGTACAGCGGCAGGCTGCCTGGGTCACGACCATCGAGGGCGGCGAGGTACGGTTCCAGTTCCTCGGCGCTGAGTAAATGGATGAACAAGTGATAGTCCGGGTTCAGCGCCGCGGCTTTTTCCCGCAGGCTCGGCAGCAATTGCCGAGGCGTGATGTGGCCGTCACGGTAAGCGTTGCGCAGGGCGTCGAGTTGCAGATTGATGTTCATGGTTCAGATCCTTGTTGAAATGGCTTCAGTCGAGTTCCAGCACCACGACGCGCTGTCCGGCGCGCACTGGCGAACCCGGTTGCACACGAATCTCGCGCACCACACCGGCCATGGGCGCGAGCAGCGGGATTTCCATCTTCATCGACTCCAGAATCACCAGCACATCACCGGCGACCACTTGGCTGCCGACCTCCACCTGAACCTGCCAGAGGTTGCCGGCGATGTGGCTGTCGATGCTCTGCTGACCGTCGGCCAACAGCGCCTCTTCGGTCACTTGCGGCGTCGGTTCTTCACTGTCGAAATGCGCCTGACCGCTGGCGATCCAGCGCTCGCGCTCGGCGTTGAACGCACCTTTTTGCTGATCTCGAAACGCCGCAATGCTGTTGGCTTCCTTCGCCAGAAACGCCTGGTAATCCGCCAGGTTCAACTGACTGTGCTCGATGTTCAGAGCGAAGCGCCCGAGCGGGAAATCCCGTCGAATGCGCAGCAGTTCATCGGCGCTTACCGGGTAGAAGCGGATTTGATCGAAGAACCGCAGCAGCCACGGTTTGCCATCGAACGCGGCGACCTCGCGGTAGCGATTCCACATCTGCAAGGTCCGGCCGACGAATTGATAACCACCGGGGCCTTCCATGCCGTATACGCACATATAGGCGCCACCGATGCCCACCGAGTTTTCAGCGGTCCAGGTGCGGGCCGGGTTGTATTTGGTGGTGACCAGGCGATGCCGTGGGTCGAGCGGGGTGGCGACCGGAGCGCCGAGGTAGACATCGCCCAGCCCCATCACCAGATAGCGGGCGTCGAACACCGTGCGCTGCACTTCGTCGAGGTTCGGCAGATCGTTGATGCGGCGGATGAACTCCAGGTTGCTCGGGCACCATGGGGCGTCCTTGCGCACGGTGGTCATGTATTTCTCGATGGCCAACTGGCAAGCCGGGTCATCCCACGACAGCGGCAGGTGCACGATGCGTGAGGGAACCTGCAAGTCTTTGGCGGCGCACACGGCGTCCCACTCACCGGCGACGATGCCCAGCAGATCGGCAAGCGGCAGTTGCTCCGGTTGGTAATGCACCTGCAGCGAACGGATGCCCGGCGTCAGGTCGATCACCCCGTGCAGGCGTTTGCCTTGCAATGCCTGCATCAGCGCGTGGGCGCGGAAGCGCAGGACCAGGTCCAGTTCCGGTGCGCCGATTTCCAGTAACAGGTGAGTATCCCCCGACAACCGGGCGACCAACCGTGTATCTCCCTGGCCGATATCCAGCATCACAGGCGACACAACCCCCTGTGGGAGCTGACTTGCCTGCGATGAGGCCCGATCAGACACCGCATCAACTTCATCGCAGGCAAGCCAGCTCCCACAGGAATCCCATTTCAAGGCGAGGTTACGGGCGGTCTCGAGATCGACTGGTTGGAACTGCACCTTGTCTCCAGCCTTGAGCTGCCCGAGCTGCCAAAGATCCGCTTCGATCACCGTCACCGGGCAGACGAACCCACCGAGGCTCGGACCATCGGGACCGAGGATCACCGGCATATCACCGGTGAAATCCACCGCGCCAATGGCGTACGGATTGTCGTGAATATTCGAGGGATGCAACCCGGCTTCGCCACCGTCGGCCCGTACCCATTCCGGCTTCGGCCCGATCAGCCGCACACCGGTGCGGCTGGAGTTGAAATGCACTTCCCATTGAGTGGCGAAGAAGGTGCCGATGTAGTGTTCGGTGAAGTATTCCGGCGCGCCATGGGGGCCGTAGATCACCCGAATTTGCCGCACGGCCGGCAACTCGGTGACCTGCTCATCAGGCAATTGAACACCCGCGCTACGGTCGATCAAGGCTGGCACATGCAACACGTCCCCGGCACGCAACGCACGACCGCCATGGCCACCGAACTGACCGAGGGTGAAGGTACTTTTGCTGCCCAGGTAGTCCGGTACTTGCAGGCCGCCGCGCAGGCACAGATAGCTGCGAGCGCCTGCACCGGCGATTGTGCCGAGATGTACTGTGGCCCCGGCCGGAATCAGCAGCGCAGTGTTCATCGGTGCCGCTTCGCCGTTCAGCGTCAATGGAATCTGCGCACCGGTCACCGCCACAACCGCATCACAATTGAAGCGCAGCATCGGCCCGCTCATGGTGATTTCCAGGGCCGCTGCGCCTTCATCGTTACCCAGTAAAAGATTACCCAAACGCAATGCACGACTGTCCATCGGCCCCGACGGCGGCACGCCCACCGCCCAGTAACCAAGACGCCCCGGATAGTCCTGAACGCTGGTCTGGGTGCCGGCGCTGATCACCTCGAAGGTGTTGGCCTGGTAGACCAGCGCTTCCAGACAACGGGTCCATGGCTGGCCGCTGGCAAAGGGCGCATCGAGCAGAATCTGTCGCAGGTAATCGCGGTTGGTTTCCACGCCGTACAACAGGCTGTCGCCCAAGGTTTGGAGCAGGTCAGCGCGGGCTTCTTCGCGAGTCGGCGCCCAGCGGATGACCTTGGCAATCATCGGGTCGAAGTACGGCGGGATCTCGCAACCGGCCTCGACCCACGTGTCGATGCGCAGGTGTTTGCCATCGGCGACGGGGAAACTTACCGCCGTCAGCAGACCGGGGCTCGGTTGAAAATCGCGCCCCGGATCTTCGGCGTAGAGCCTTGCCTGGATCGCGTGGCCGTCGGCTTTCAAGCCTTGGCTCAATGCGTTCAATGGCGGTAAATCTCCGGCCGCCAGTTCCACCATCCAGCGCACCAGATCCACGCCCCACACTTGCTCGGTGACACCGTGCTCCACCTGCAAACGGGTGTTCACTTCAAGAAAATAGAAACGCTGGGCGTCACTGTCGAAGACGAACTCCACGGTGCCGGCGCTGCGGTAATTCACTGCCTTGGCGAGTTTGATCGCGGCAAGGCAGAGCGCTTCGGCCATGCCGTCGGGCAGGTTGGGTGCCGGGGTTTCTTCAAGGACTTTCTGGTTGCGCCGCTGCACCGAACAGTCGCGCACGCCGAGGGCAATCACCTCGCCCTGGCCGTCGCCGAACACCTGCACTTCCAGATGTCGCGCGCGCTGGATGTACTTCTCGATGAACACACCGGCGTCGCTGAAGTTGTTCTGCCCGAGGCGTTTGACCGCTTCGAAGGATTCGCCCAATTCGGCGGCGCTGCGGCACACGCGCATACCGATGCCGCCACCGCCGGCGGTGCTTTTGAGCATCACCGGGTAGCCGACCTGTTCGCCGGCGATCAATGCCGCGTCAAGGCTGTCGAGCAGTTCGGTGCCTTCGAGCATCGGCACGCCGTGTTGTTTGGCCAGGGCGCGGGCGGTGTGTTTGAGGCCAAACACGCGCAGTTGCTCTGGCGTGGGGCCGATGAAGGCGATATCGGCTGCTTCGCAGGCCTCGGCGAACGCGGCGTTTTCCGAGAGGAATCCGTAGCCGGGATGGATCGCCGTAGCGCCGGTGGATTTGGCGATGGCGAGGATTTTGTCCACGGCAAGGTAAGTGCCGACCGCGGCGCCTTCACCTAGCCTGTGAGCTTCATCGGCGTGCAGGATATGCAGGCTGGCGGCGTCGGCTTCGGAGTAAACGGCGACGCCCTTGACCTGCAACTCTCGCAGGGTCCGCAGAATGCGGCAGGCAATGGCGCCACGGTTGGCGATGAGGACTTTTTCGAACATGGCATAACCCCTGGAGGCGATAGCGCATCAGCCTCGACCTGGGATGCGGGCCGTCCCGCAGTTTTTCGAGATGCACCCGGGCCGTCCCGGATGAACAAAATTCACGCTTTTTTGTGGCGAGGGAGCTTGCTCCCGCTCGGCTGCGCAGCAGTCGCAAAACCTGCTGCTGTGGTCCGTCAGACATAGCGCGATAGCAGGGTTTGGGGCCGCTTCGCGACCCAGCGGGAGCAAGCTCCCTCGCCACAGGGATCAGCGTTGTTTGAGGCACTGGCCGGAGCGGGCCTGACACAGGGCAAATAACCACCGCCGCAAACGCGCAAGTTTCAGTTCCATACCAAAAGCTCCGCAGGCGTGGGGTTGTAGGCGTTGCACGGGTTGTTCAGTTGCGGGCAGTTGGAGATCAGCACGATCACGTCCATCTCGGCGCGCAGGTCGACGTATTTGCCGGGCGCTGAAATCCCGTCTTCAAACGTCAGCCCGCCATCGGCCGTCACCGGCACATTCATGAAGAAATTGATGTTCGGCCCGATGTCGCCCTTACCCAGGCGCCCGTCGTGGGCGCAGGCGCGCAGGTAGTTGTCGCGGCAGCTGTGCATGTAGCGTTTTTCCAGGGCGTAACGCACGGTGTTGCTCTCTTGCGCGCAGGCACCGCCGAGGGTGTCGTGACGCCCGCAGGTGTCTTCGACGATGGTCAGCATTGGCTTGCCGAGGTTGGAATAGAGCACGCTGCCGGTGCTCAGGTAGACGCTGTTCTGCCGACGCAACGTGCGTTGCACGTCATAGCGTTCCTTGGGATTGGCAAGGCTGTAGAACAAAGTGTCGACCGCCTGATTGCCTTCCAGGTCGAGGATACGCAGGGTCTGGCCGGCCTTGACCTCCATCAGCCAGGGTTCACCGGCGGCGATGGTGGCGCGGTAGACCGCTGTTTCCGGTTGCTTGTGGGCGGTGGCGATAGCGAGTGACATGGCAGCGATCCTCAGGCGAACAGACGGTCGGTGTTGATGAAGCCGCGCTCGTTTTCCGGGCGCGAGGTGCGGCAGTGTTCGGCGACGCTGGCATCGGCGTTCATCCAGCTCAGCTTCAGCGGTTTCGGTGCGTATTCCGGCGACGGATCCATCGGGTGTTGCAACGCGGTGAGTACCACCAGGGTGTCCATCGGCGCGTACAACTCGATGTAATCACCGGCCTTGGAATTGCCTTCGACGAAGTGGAAGCGGCCAGCCTCATCGACGTTCACCCGGCTGAACAGGTTGAGCGTCATCAGCAGGTCGGACAGGCCCAGTCCCCACTTGCCCAGCTCCACCAACAAGTTGTCGGTGCCGTTGCGGAAGAAACCGTTGCGCAGCTCTTGATAGCGGCCCTGGCCATATTTTTGTGCGACTTCTTCAGCGCAGAGCACGCCGCCGAGGCTGTCGCTCCAGCCACAGGTGTCGGCGGTGATGGCCGCCAGCACGCGGCCCATGTCCGAGTACAGGCAATGGCCGGTGGTGAGCTTGGCGGTGTGTTGGCATTTGAGGCTGTCGGGCAGATTCAGGCGTTCGGTTTTTTCGTTGGCGTTGAGCAACGTCAGGCTGACGTTGGCACCGCCGCGCAGGTCGGTCAGGCGCAGCAATTGGCCGCGTCTCAGGACGAATGAACGATGGCCGCCGCCGGGGAGCATTTCTTCGGCGAACGGCGGGAACAGTTGGGTCGAATCAGTCATGTGCAGATTCCTCTAAGCGATACGAAGCGTGCCTGCCAACTGAGCTGGCAGGGCGTCGACGGCGGCGCGGTTGGCGCGGCGGTCGCTGTTCAAAGGGATGTCGTAGGTGATGCGTGCGCCATAGGCGCCGGGGGCGTGCGGGTCGACACGGACCTTGTCGAACACCAGCAAGCGGGTGCCGAGACTGAAACCTTCGGACAGGTCGTGGGTGACCATGAACACCGTCAGTTGCGTCTCGCGCCACAGCTCCAGCAGCAGGCTGTGCATGTCTTTGCGGATGCCCGGATCGAGGGCGCCGAACGGTTCGTCGAGGAGCAACACGCGGGGTTTCATGATCAGCGCCTGGGCAATCGCCAGTCGTTGCTGCATACCACCTGAGAGCTGCGCCGGGTACTTGTCCAGTGAATGGCCAAGGCCGACTTTGTGCAGCAACACCGAGGCGTGATCGCGTGCCTCTTTCTTAGTGCTGCCGAACAACCGCCCCAGTAATGGCGAGCGCGGCAGTTCGAGGCCGAGGGCGACGTTGTCCAGCACGGTCAGGTGCGGGAACACCGAATAGCGCTGGAACACCACGCCACGGCTCGAATCCGGTTCGCCAGCCAATGCCTGACCGTCCAACAGAATCTCGCCACGACTGGCGCGTTCTTGGCCGAGCAATAGCCGCAGGAAGGTCGATTTGCCGCAACCCGACGCGCCGACCAAGGTGCAGAACTCACCTTCGTTGACGCTCAGGTTCAGCCCTTCAAGCACCACCTGATCGGCGTATTGCTGCCAGACGTTTTTCACTGTGATGAAGCTCATGCCCGCGCCTCTTCATAACTCATTTGGAGGCACCTTGGTGCCAGGGAAAGGCCCGTTGGGTCAGGTGCTTGAGGCCCCAGTCCATCAGCCAGGCGAGCAGGGTGATCCACGCCACGTAGGGCAGAATCACGTCCATCGCCAAGTAGCGGCGCACCAGGAAGATCCGGTAACCCAAACCGTCCGTGGAGGCGATGGCTTCGGCGGCGATCAAAAACAACCACGCCGAGCCGAGCATCAGTCGCAACGAGATCAGCAGGCGCGGCAGCAATTGCGGCAGCACCACGCGCAGCATCAGAGTCCAGGTTGAAGCACCGAGGGTCTGCGCCTTGATCAGCAATTCCAGCGGAATTTCCCGGGCGCGCTGTTCCAGATCACGGGCCAGGCATGGGGTGATGCCGATCACGATCAGCATCACTTTCGACAACTCCCCCAACCCGAACACGATGAACAGAATCGGCAGGATCGCCAGCGGCGGCACCATCGACAGCACCGTCAGCACGGGCGACAACGGCGCACCAAACAGCGGCAGCGTACCGGCGGCGATGCCCAGGCACAGCCCGGCCAGCGCACTGATGCCGAGGCCGATGGCCAACCGCCGCACGCTGGAGGCGGTGTCTTGCCAGAGCAGGTATTCACCAGTGCGGGCGTCGGCGGTGAAGGCCAGGCGTTTCACCGCGTCGGTCATCTGCACGGCACTGGGCAGCAGTTTGTCGTTGGGGTTGTCCATCAGCCGTTCGGCCGAGCCCATGAAGTAGGCGAACAGCACCAGGGCGAACGGCAGGATCACCAACAGCAGGCGACTCGGGCGATCCGGGTGGCGATTGATCAGGCGCATGGCCAGCTCCTCCTGTCTTACAGCTTGGCGTCGGCGGCCATCTGCACGTAAGTCGGGTCGAAGCGCAGCTTGAGGTTGCCTTTATCGCCGCTGGTCACGCCATTGGCGAAGGCCATGCCGATGGCGCTGGTGTCCTTGGCGCCTTCACCCAGCAAGCCGTGCTGGAACGAGAACTCGGCGACCTTGCGCATGGTGTCGGGCAGTTGCTTGCTGGTGGAGAACGCCAGGGCTTCTTTGGGCGTGGCGAACAGTTTGGTGGTGTCTAGTTGCGCCTGGAAACCGGCCAGGTCGGTGCCCGAAGCTTTGGCCATGTGTTCGAGGGCGGCCTGGCTGGTGGCGTTTTTCGCGTTCATCAACGCGACCACTTCGAACCAGGCGCCGGTCAGGGCTTTGCCCAGGGCCGGGTTGTCTTTGAGGGTGGCGCTGTTGACCACCATCATGTCCATGATTTCGCCGGGGATCTGGCTGGAATTGAACACTTCAGTCACCGCAGGCTTGGCCTTGATGTCCGAGAGCATCGGGTTCCAGGTGGTGACAGCGTTGACCTGCTCGGTGTTGAAGGCGGCGGAGATGTCGGCGTCGGAGGTGTTGACCACTTTCAGGTCCTTCTCGGTGAGGTCTACCGAATCCAGAGCACGGGCCAATAGATAGTGGGACACGGACAGCTCCACCAGATTGACGTCCATGCCTTTGAGGTCAGCGACTTTCTTGCCTTCGCCTTTGAGCACGATGCCGTCGTTGCCGTTGGAGAAGTCGCTGACGATCAGCGCCGTACTGTCGACGCCACCGGCAGCCGGAATGGTCAGCGCGTCCATGTTGGTCATGGTGCAGCCGTCGAACTGGCCGGCGGTGTATTGGTTGATGGATTCGACGTAGTCGTTGAGCTGCACCACATCAATCTTGATGCCGTACTTTTTCGCCCATTTGTCGACGATGCCTTGGCTGCCGGCATATTCCCAAGGCATCCAGCCGGCATAAATCGTCCAGCAGACGCTGAAATGGTCTTTCTGTGCGGCGTGGGACGAGACGCTCACGAGGGCTGCAAAAGCAGCGGCGAGCAGGGCGGGTAAACGAAGTCGGGACATGGGATGGTTCTCCAGTTGATCAAGGGCGGACAGGAAGGCAGCGGCACCGCGAACGGTGGCTTGTCTCCCGGGCTTTTGTCCCGCCGTGTAACCTCAACTGGAGGTCGCCAACTCTCGGACCAGTCACTCGCGATTGCGAGCCGGAACCCTAGTCAGCCATTGCAAATTGTGGTGCCGCGAACCTGTGATGACTCCTGCACGTCTTTGGTTAAGCGAGAGCCGTGCCAAGTCGGCTTGAGCGCTCTGGCTGGGGGCATGGAAGGGAGGGCGAGACAACCAGGGGAGGGCGCTTTGCCTTGTCATGGTGCGCAGCGCATGGGTATGCACCGTAGAAGGACAGCTAGCCGCTGATCTGAAGGTCGATGCGATCAGGCACTCGGTGCCTGTTTTAAAGTCAAAACAGGTGTGACTCGACTGCCGTTGCAGGTCTTTCAGGAGGCCTCCATGTTCTGTCAGAAAAAGCTCCGCCAAATACTGCTCAGTGTGTTTTTTGGTTTGGGTCTGTCCGGGTGTTACTACTATGTAGGGGGCGCCGATGTTTATCCGGCACCTTATTACTACCCCGGCTATTACTACTCACCTTACTACTACGGCGGCCCACGCTTTTACGGGGGTTATCGTTACTACTATTTCAGTGGGCCTCGCTATTACCATGGTGATCACGATCGCGGGCATCGCTAAACGGCTCATGAGCACAACGGCGCCTGCGGCTTACGCAGGCGCCGTTTTCTTTTGCGCAGGATGAAAAACCTTTCATCGGCTACTTGTATCGGCGTGTTACAGAAACGCACCAGATCCCGATTTCACTGTCTGATCTTTCGACAGTCGCCGAACAATTGACTGTCGCCTGCCAGCGTCGCTGGTGTGGCTCACTCGCGGTCCAGGAGGCCGCCATGCTCTGTCGAAAACAGCTCCGCCATATTCTGCTGATCGTTCTATCGGGATTGTTTCTTGGTGCGTGCGTGCCCTATTCCGATGGCGACAGCTACTACCGCTCGGATGTCTACACGTCCCCAGCGCCGTATTACTCCGATGGTGGTTACTACACAGCTCCGCGCAGGTATTACTCGCCGCCTGCACGGTATTACCAGCCATCGCCACGTTATTACTACCAGCCGCGGGTTTATCAACCGGCACCGCGCTATTACGACTACCGCGGCAACCAGAGTCGCGGATGGGACCGTCATGACCGCGGTGGTTGGGATGGTCGTCGCGACGGTTGGGATGGTCGTAGTCGCGGCAACTGGAACGACGATTCCCGGGGCCACAGTGGACGGGATCACCATGGCGGAAGAGGCGATCATGGCGATAACGATGGCCGAGGCGGCCGTCGCTAACTCCTCAATAGAAAGCGGCGCATGAAGCGCCGCTTTTTTGTGCCCGGATTTCAGTATTCCGACAGATCGGCCAACGGATGCCGACCTTCCCAGACCTTGTGAAAATGCGCTTCCACCGCCGCCTCCGGCACCGTGTTGATATCCGGCCAGTGCCAGTGAGGTTTCTGGTCCTTGTCGATCAACCGCGCGCGCACGCCCTCGCTGAATTCCGGATGACGGCAGCAATTGAGGCTCATGGTGTATTCCATCTGAAAGACTTGAGCCAGCGACAGGTGCCGGGCGCGGGCGATCTGTTCCCACACCAGATGAGCGGTCAGGGGCGAGCCTTCAATCATGGTGCAGGCCGCACGACTGAGTAGCGGGTCTTTATGAACGCGTAGCGCACTGATGGCCTTCCAGGCACAACGAACGTCGCTGACATCCAGCAACTCGTCGATCTGCTGGCGTCGCGGCAGCCACTGCGCTTCGGGCATTTTTACGAGCGCTTCTTGTTGCAAGGCCTTGAGCAGACTGTTGAGCTGCATGGCGGTCTGTTCCTGCCAGTTCAATTGCAGCAAACCTTCGATCAGCTCCGGCTGTTGTTGATCGAGCAAAAAGCGGTCCGCGAGGTCCAGATCGATTGCATCGCGACCGTTCATCCGGGCGCCGGTCAAGCCGAGAAACAACCCGAGCTTGCCGGGCAGCCGCGACAGAAACCAGCTGGCGCCGACGTCCGGGTACAAACCGATACTGATCTCCGGCATCGCCAGTCGGCTGCTCGGCGTGACAACCCGAATGCCCGCCCCTTGCAGCAGCCCCATGCCGCCACCCAACACGTAACCATGACCCCAGCAGATCAACGGTTTCGGGTAGGTGTGCAACTTGAAGTCGAGGCGATATTCTGCCGCGAAGAAGTGCGCAGCCAGGGGCGGTACTTCCCCGGGATGGGCGCGACACGCTTCCACCAGACTGCGCACTTCACCGCCGGCGCAAAAGGCCTTGTCGCCATTGCCGCGCAGCAGTACACAAACGATCTGTGGTTCCTTGGCCCAGGCGTCCAGTTGATCGCGCAAGGCGTTGATCATCGGCAAGGAGAGGGCGTTGAGGGACTTTTCGGCATCCAGGCTGGCGATGCCGATGCGTGCGCCGTCGGTGCCGGTGAGTTCTTCGAAGTGCAGATTCATCATGACCTCGATCGGGAATTTGAGCGTTCAGTATGATCGCTCTATAGGAAAATGCCGGATCTGCGTCAGATCAATTGACAAGCGTGATGGGCTTTCCTAGGGTTCGCCCCATTGTTTTTGCCGGATGTAACCATGACTGCTGACGACCGTATCAAACTCGAACCGAGCTGGAAGGAGGCCCTCCGTGCCGAATTCGACCAGCCTTACATGGCAGAGTTGCGCACTTTCCTGCAACAGGAACGCGCGGCGGGCAAGGAGATCTATCCGCCGGGACCGTTGATTTTCAATGCGCTCAATTCCACGCCGCTGGACAAGGTCAAGGTGGTCATCCTCGGGCAGGATCCATACCACGGCCCGGGTCAGGCCCATGGGCTGTGCTTCTCGGTGCAACCGGGTGTACCGGCGCCGCCGTCGCTGGTGAACATCTATAAAGAGTTGAAACGCGACCTGAACATCGACATCCCCAACCATGGCTACCTGCAGAGTTGGGCAGAGCAGGGCGTGTTGATGCTCAATACCACCATGACCGTGGAGCGGGCGAATGCCAACGCCCACGCGGGCAAGGGCTGGCAGCACTTTACCGACCGGATTATCGAAGTGGTCAGCGAGCACCAGCCGCATCTGGTGTTTTTGCTGTGGGGCGCGCATGCCCAGAGCAAGCAGAAACTCATCGACGCCACCAAGCATTTGGTATTGACGTCGGTTCACCCGTCACCGCTGTCCGCTTATCGCGGCTTCCTCGGGTGCGGGCATTTCAGTCGGGCGAACAAGTTTCTGGAACAGAATGGCGAGACGCCGATCGAGTGGCGGTTGCCGCCGGTGTGAAGAGTGTGAAGAGTGTGGCGAGGGGGCTCATATCAGACGGAATCCGGCTCCCGGTTCCAATACCTGAACAACGGCTCTGCCAAAAACAACACGAACAACAGCCGCATCACCTGCATCGCCGTCACCAGCGGTACCGATAGTTGCAGGGTTTCAGCCGTCAAACTCATCTCGGCAATCCCGCCGGGCATCATGCCCAGCGTCAGCGAACGCAGATCCAGATGGGTCAATACACTCAACCCCAGTGCCGCCAGCGTGGCGATCAACATGGTCAAGACCGTGCCGATCAGGGTCCGGCCCATGAAGGACGGTGCCCGTCGGAAGAACTGTCGATTGAAGTGGCAGCCCAACCCGCTGCCGATCAGCCACTGGCCGATCTGACTGCCGCCGTTGGGCAAGCCGATGTGCAGGTCCCAACCAATGCTCACTGCCGCACTCACCAGCAACGGCCCGAACAGCCAGGGGTTGGGTTGCCGCAGGCGCTCCCAGATCCAGGCGGCCAGGGCGCCCGCCGGGAACAGAAGGGCCAGCCACCACCAGTTGACGGTCGCTGCATGCAAGGCCGGCGCACCGTCGCCCAACAGATACTTGAACGCCGCTGGCACACACAGCACCACCACCAGCACCCGCAAGCTTTGTCCCGCCGCGACACGGCTGAGCACCGCGCCATTGCGGGCGCCGAGGTTGACCATCTCCCCGGAGCCACCGGGCATGCTGGAAAAGAACGCCGTGGCGCGATCTTCGCCGGTACGCCGCATCAACCAGACCCCGACCACCGCGGACAGGCTGGTGACCAACGCACCGAAGAAGATCAGACCGAAGTGGCTCAGCACCTGCTCCATCACCACCGGGGTGAAGTGCAGGCCGATGCCGATGCCGACAACCCACTGGCCGCACTTGCGCCCGCCAGGGATTTCCGCCAGTTGCCAGGGTGTCAGGCAGCGCACGAGGATGATCGCCAGTAACGAGCCGACCATCCACGGCAGTGGCCAGCCGATCTGGCTGGCGAGGTAACCGCCCAGCAGACCGACCAGCGGTGTACCCCACCAGGCTTTGAAGGGTGTTCGATCAGGCATCGGCGATAGCGCGCCGGGCGACCGAACGTTTGCGCCAGATGCGCAGCAGCGGCATCAGCAACATGATGGCAGTCAGCACCCAGCAACCGAACGTGATCGGGCTCGACCAGAGGATTTCCAGTGCACCGTTGGAAATCGACAGCGCGCGACGCAGGTTCTGTTCCATCAGACCACCGAGGATGAAGCCCAGCAGTACCGGCGACAACGGGAAGTCCAGCTTGCGCAGGATGTAGCCGAAGATGCCGATGCCGATCATCAGGAACAGGTCGAAGGTGGTGGCGTGTACGGCGTAGACGCCGATCCCGGTGATGATCGCGATCACCGGCACCAGTGCCCAGTTCGGCACGGCGAGGATGCGGGTGAAGATGCGGATCATCGGGATGTTGAGGATCACCAGCATCACGTTGGCGACGAACAACGACGCGATCAGGCCCCAGACGATGTCTGGCTGCTGCTGGAATAACAGCGGGCCCGGGGTGATGTTGTACAGCGACAGTGCGCCGATCATCACCGCCGTGGTCCCCGAGCCCGGAACACCGAGGGTCAGCATCGGCACCAGGGCACCGCAGGCTGCGCCACCGATGGCGGTTTCCGGAGCCGCGAGGCCACGCATGTCGCCTTGGCCGAAAGTGCCCTTGGCGCCGGCGATACGTTTCTCGGTCATGTAGGCCACCGCGCTGGCCAGCGTCGCGCCGGCACCCGGCAATACGCCCATGATGAAGCCCAGCAAACCGCAACGGACGTTTACAACGAACACCGCCGAGGCTTCCTTGAAGTTGAACATCATGCGCCCGGTGGCTTTCACCGCTTCCTGGCCACGGTGGGTTTTTTCCAGCAGCAAGAGGATTTCGCTGATGGAGAACAGGCCCAATACCAGCACGACGAACTGAATGCCGTCTGTCAGATGAATGTTATCCCCGGTGAAGCGGTATACGCCGCTGTTGGCATCGATGCCGACGCTCGACAGAAACAGACCGATCAGCGCTGCAATGAAGGTCTTCAGCGGTCGGTCGCCGGCCATGCCGCCGAGACAGACAATCGCAAACACCATCAGCACGAAATACTCCGCCGGCCCGAAGGCAATCGCCCATTTCGCCAGCAACGGGGCGAACAGCACCATGCCACAAGTCGCGATGAAGGCACCGATGAACGAACTCCACGCCGACAGCGACAGCGCTACACCGGCCAGACCCTTGCGGGCCATCGGGTAACCGTCGAGGGTGGTCATGACGGTGGAGGCTTCGCCCGGAATGTTCAGCAGGATGGAGCTGATCCGGCCGCCGTATTCGCAACCCAGGTACACCGCCGCCAGCAGGATCAACGCCGACTCCGGTGGCAGGCCGAGGGCGAACGCGATCGGAATCAGCAACGCCACGCCGTTGATCGGCCCCAGCCCCGGCAGCAGCCCGACGACGGTGCCGATCAAGGTGCCGCACAGTGCGGTCACCAGGTTGTACGGGCTCAGCGCAACGCCGAAGCCCTGACCCAAATAGCCAAGAGTATCCATATCAGTTCTCCAGAACGTCGAGCACGCCCAACGGCAGTGGCACGTCCATCAACTTGTCGAACAGCAGATAAAGACCGATGGCCATCAGGCTGATGATCACCGCGCTGGGCAGCCAGCGGCCGCCATACAGGCGTGCCATCGGGACCCCGATCAGAATGCTGGCGACGATGAAACCAAGGGGTTCGAAGGCCCCGGCGAACACCAGCAACAGCGCCACGCAGATGCCGATCTTGATCAGGGTTTCGCGGTCCAGTTTTGGGTCGTCATCGCTGTGCACGATCGGCGCCGGCCGAAACACCATGTACAGCAAAGCCAGGCCCATCAGGCCGAGCATCAGCAGGGGGAAGGCGCGAGGCCCGACCGGTTCGTAGGAAAAAGCCGCTTGATACGGCCACGCCATCAGCGCCAGGCCGACACAGGCCAGCAACAGCACCGAAGCAAAAATGCGTTGTATGAGCATGGGGAACTCCTGGGCCACGACCCCGAGAACCGGGGCCGCAGCCGCTAGACAGAGGCGATCACTGGATCAGGCCGAACTCTTTGGCCAGCACTTTGTAGTCCGCGACCTGCTTCTTCACGTAGGTGTCGAGCTCCGGGCCGGTCATGGCGAACGGGAACAGTTCACGCTGATCGCGCAGCTTGGCGAAATCCTCGGAGGCCAGCAGTTTGTCGAAGGCGTTTTTCCACCAGGCGTAGTCTTCGTCGCTGACTTTTGGCCCGAGGTAGAAGCCGCGAACCACCGGCCAGACGATGTTGTAGCCTTGCTCTTTAGCGGTCGGAATGTCTTTCATTTCCGGCTCGTCCAGACGCTTCTCGGAGAACACCGCCAGCAGACGCATGTCACCGCTCAGGATGTGTGGCATGGAGTCGGAGATGTCGGTGCTGCCAACCTGGATGTGGCCGCCGAGCAGGGCGGTGGCGATTTCACCGCCGCCTTCGAGGGCGACGTAACGCAGGTCGCGCGGGTTGATCCCGGCCGCTTTGGCGATCAGGGCGGTTTGCATCCAGTCCTGGCTGCCGACGGTGCCGCCGGAACCGATCACCACCGAGCTTGGGTCTTTCTTCAGGGCTTTGACCAGATCGTCCAGGGTCTTGTAAGGCGAATCGCTTTTCACCGCGATGGCGCCATAACTGGTGCCAACCGCCGCCAACCAGCGCACGGCGCTTTCATCGAAACGCCCGAATTTGCCTTGCGCCAGGTTCAGCAGCGAACCGCTGGACCAGGCCACCAGCGTACCGGCATCGGCCGGGCGCTGAGCGACCACAGCGTTGTACGCCACCGCGCCGACACCGCCGGGCATGTAGGTCACGCGCATCGGTTTGGTCAGCAGTTTTTCGTTGACCAGCGCGCTTTGCGCCAGTTTGCAGGTGAGGTCGAAACCACCGCCCGGCGAGGCTGGGGCGATGCATTCCGGGCGTTTGGGTTCGGCCAGCAATTGGCCGGCGAACAGCATGATGCCGGTGGCCAGAGCAACTTTACGCAGTGATAGGTTCATTCAAGTCTCCTTAAGAGTTTTTGTTATGGACGTACTGAATTACCAAAGGGCAACGCTATAGCTCACCAGCAGACGCACTTCATCGGCATCGCGAGCGGAGTAGTTGGAACGGTAGGTGGCATTGCGCAGGCGTACGGCAACGTCCTTGAGGGCGCCGCTTTGTACGACGTATTTGATCTCGGTGTTGCGTTCCCACTCTTTGCCTTCATCACCGTTCTTGAGCTTGATGTTGTCGCCGCTCACGTAACGGCTCATGAAGCTCAGGCCGGGAACGCCGAGTTTGGCGAAATCATAGTCGTAACGTGCCTGCCAGGAGTGTTCTTCGGCGCCGGCAAAGTCATTGATCTGCACGAAGTTGACCAGGTACGGATCGCTGCCATCGACGTAGGGGAAGGCGCTGTCACCGGACATGCGCTGATAGCCGGCGCTGAGTTTATGCCCGCTCAAGGCGTAGCTCACCAGCCCGTTCAGGGATTTGTTGTCGATCTTGCCGCCACGGGCCGCGCCCTCATCGTCACTGATGGCAAACCGCAGGTCGGTACCGAAAGTGCCGGGGCCGAACGGTTGCGAAGCGACAACACCGAGGAAGTGCTGGTTGTAGACTTCATCGAGTTGAGCGAAGTGGTAGCTGCCGGTGATCTTGTCGGTGAACTTGTAGTCCACGCCGCCAAAGTCAAAATGCTTGCCTGCCACGGTGCCGGCGAAGCGGCTGTTCTTGTTGTTGAGGGCGATGTCTTCGAAGTCGGTGCTGTCGCGGTCCTTGGCTTTCTCCAGACGCCCGCCGGTGAAGGTCAGGTTCTTGATCTCTTTGGAGGTCAGCATCCCGCCTTCAAAGGTCTGCGGCAGAATGCGGCCGTCGTTGGGCTTGAGGATCGGCAGTTCCGGAATCAGGCTGCCGATTTTCAGTTCCGTGGCGGAGATCTTCACTTTGCCGGTCAGGCCGAGCTTGGAATACTCGTTCGCCGCGCGCCCGTCGTCATGGGTTGGCAGCAGGCCGGTACCGGTGCGGTCCGGACTCGAATCGAGTTTTACCCCCAGCATGCCCAGCGCATCGACACCAAACCCCACGGTGCCGTCGGTGTAACCCGATTGCAGATTGAGCATGAACCCCTGGGCCCATTCGTCCCGCTTGGATTGCTGGGCGCTGGTGCCATCGCGAAAGTCGCGGTTGAAATACATGTTGCGGGTTTCGAAGGTTGCCTTACTGTCTTCGAAGAAGGCAGCCTGGCTCAACGGCGAAAAGCCGGCGAGGGCGGCGGCACTGACAAGGGCGGTGTGGTTGAGGCGGGAAAAACGAACAGGCGGGCGAGCCTGAAGCTGCATGGACAGCATGGTGACATACTCCGTTTATTATTCTTATTGGCGAAAACGCTTCGGGGCGTTTTTCGTATCGCTATGTGCTCTGACTACGGCAGTGAAAGCTGTCCGTAGCGGGACTCTAACCGGCCAACCTTTCGCTAACCTTTCAGCTGACTTTCACGGTTTTCGGGCTTCACAGCGACGGATGCGGCTGTAAACTCCGCGCCAAAGAATGGCGTCGACCATCCCTGAATGAGGTAAAGATCCATGCGTGTTCTGCTCGTCGAAGACCATCTGCAGCTTGCCGAAAGTGTCGCCCAGGCGCTCAAGAGCACCGGGCTGACCGTGGATGTGCTGCACGACGGTGTGGCGGCCGACCTGGCCTTGAGCAGCGAGGAATACGCCATGGCGATCCTCGATGTCGGCCTGCCGCGCATGGACGGTTTCGAAGTGCTGGCGCGCTTGCGGGCCCGGGGCAAGAACCTGCCGGTGCTGATGCTGACCGCCCGCAGCGACGTCAAGGACCGGGTCCATGGCCTGAACCTGGGGGCTGACGATTACCTGGCCAAACCTTTCGAACTGACCGAACTCGAAGCCCGGGTCAAAGCCTTGCTGCGCCGCAGTGTGCTCGGCGGTGAACGCCAGCAACGCTGTGGCGTGCTGGCTTACGATCTGGACACCCGGCGCTTCACCCTCGGCGAAGAATTGCTGACCCTGACCTCCCGCGAGCAGGCAGTGCTCGAAGCCCTGATCGCCCGTCCCGGCCGGGTGATGAGCAAGGAGCAATTGGCGGCTCAGGTCTTCGGCCTGGATGAGGAGGCCAGTCCCGATGCCATCGAGATCTACGTCCACCGCTTGCGCAAAAAACTCGACGGCCAACCGGTGGCCATCGTGACCTTCCGTGGCCTTGGCTATTTGCTGGAAAGCCGCGATGCATAAGCTCAGCAGCCTGCGTTGGCGGTTGCTGTGGAACCTCGCGCTGCTGCTGGTGGTGTTGATGCTCGCCAGTGGTTTGAGTGCGTACTGGAACGGTCGCGAAGCCGCCGACACCGCGTATGACCGGACCTTGCTGGCCTCGGCGCGGACCATCGCCGCCGGCCTGTCCCAGCGCGACGGCAGCCTCAGCGCCAACGTGCCTTACGTGGCCCTCGACACGTTCGCCTACGACAGCGCCGGGCGGATTTTTTACCTGGTCAACGACATCAATCAGAAGCTGATTTCGGGCTACGAAAACCTGCCGCCACCACCACCGGGAACGCCGCGCACCGATGACTATCCGGCGCTGGCGCGTTTCTACAATGCTACCTATCAAGGGCAGAACGTGCGGGTGGTCAGCCTGCTCAAAGCGGTCAGCGAACCGAACATGAACGGCATGGCGGAAATCCGCGTGGCGGAAACCGATGAGGCGCGGGTCCGTATGGCGCGCAGCCTGATGGCCGACACCTTGTTGCGGCTGGGCATGCTGGCGATCGGTGCGTTGTTGCTGGTGTGGTTTGCGGTCAGTGCGGCGCTGCGTCCACTGGAGCGCTTGCGTACCGCGGTGGAAGAGCGTCAACCCGATGACTTGCGCCCCTTGCCGCTGGTGGAAGTGCAGCACGAGCTGGGGCCGCTGGTGCGTGCGCTCAATCACTTTACCGAGCGGTTGCGCGGGCAGTTCGAGCGCCAGGCGCAATTCATCGCCGATGCCGCCCATGAACTGCGCACGCCGCTGGCGGCGCTCAAGGCTCGCCTCGAACTGGGCTTGCGCTCGAACGAACCCGAAATCTGGCGCAGCACCCTGGAAACGGCCGCCCAGGGTACGGATCGCCTGACCCATCTGGCCAATCAATTGCTCTCGCTGGCACGGGTCGAGAATGGCGCCCGGGCCATCGCCGAGGGCGGTGCGCAGTTGCTCGATCTCAGTCAATTGGCCCGTGAACTGGGCATGGCCATGGCGCCGCTGGCCCATGCACGTGGCGTGGCACTGGCGCTGGAAGCTGACGAGCCGGTGTGGATGCGTGGTGAGCCGACGCTGCTGAACGAGCTGTTGAGCAATCTGGTGGACAACGCACTGGCCCACACGCCACCGGGCGGCAATGTGATTCTGCGGGTCACGGCGCCGGCGGTGCTGGAGGTCGAGGACGATGGTCCGGGAATTCCCCTTGAAGAGCGGGAACGGGTGTTCGAGCGCTTTTACCGGCGCAACCAGCAGGTGGCTGGGTCGGGATTGGGGCTGGCGATTGTCGGCGAGATCTGCCGCGCCCATCTGGCGCAGATCAGCCTGCACGATGGCGAGTTGGCGGGGCTGAAAGTGCGGGTAAGTTTTATTGCGGGGGAGTGAACACACTCATACCTGCGGAGAGAGGCTTGTTGTGGCGAGGGAGCTTGCTCCCGTTGGGCAGCGAAGCGGCCCCAAGAAGGGACTGCTGCGCAGTCCAACGGGGGCAAGCCCCCTCGCCACAGAAATCAGTAAAACATCGACCGCGACTCTTCCAGATCCTTGCACATCGCTTCGTTCTCCGGATCGATCCCCAGCTTCTCGAAGGCAGGCACACTGACCGGGTCGATGCGAGCCAGAGGATGGTCGGTGTCCTTGTGGCAATACAGGCTGGCCACTTGCACCAGATCGACATAGTCGACCCGCGCCGATTGCCGCTTGAAATCCAGATACAGCCCCGGCAATTGCACCAGCATTTCCGGAAAATCCCAGACCCTGAGCAATTTATCGCCGAGCAGCGGATGGATGCGTTCGATCACATGGTTGAGGCTGACCGGGTCTGACAGCAATTCATAGTGATCTTCGGCGTAGGTCAGGATCGGCAGCACGCCAATCTGATGCACCAGCCCGCCGAGCGCCGCTTGATCAGGCTTGAGTTGTGTGTAGCTGCGGCACAACGCATAGCTGACGCCGGCGATTTCCAGGCTTTTGCGCCAGACCTCGCGCATTTTCTGTTCCACCACTTCGGAACGGGCATTGAAAATCTGTTCCATCACCAGGCCGATGGCCAGGTTGCTGCTGTAATTGACGCCCAGCCGGGTGATGGCCGTGTGCAAGTCAGTCACTTCCTGGGTCGCGCGCAGCAACGGGCTATTGACCACTTTGATCAGGCGCGCCGACAGCGCGGTGTCACGGCCGATCACTTTGCTCAGGGTGCTGACACTGATTTCCGGGTCTTCGGCGGCCTTGCGAATCTGCAGGGCCACTTCCGGTAATGTTGGCAGAACCAGGTCATCATTATCGATGGCCTCAACCAAATCCTGTTGGACCTTATCCGCCAGCTCACTCATTTCTTTTCTCTAGGGTATTGCGACAAGTGCTGCTGTTAACGCTGGATTTCGCGATCACGATCCAGTTGGTAAGGCAGGTCGAGCAAATGCAGGCCCGGACCTTCGAGTGCGCCAAGGTGCAGGTTGCCATCTTCTGCAGCTTCGGCTTGCAGCACGGCCAGGAGTTCAATGTTTTGCTCGGTGCGAGCAGCGATCACCACTTCACCGATCGAACTGCCGTGAGTCGGGGAGAACAGTGGCGTGCCGGGTTCAGGCAGTTCACTACCTTCCAGTTGCAAGCGATACAGACGACGCTTGAGTTTGCCCAGGTATTGCATGCGCGCAACGATTTCCTGGCCAGTGTAGCAACCCTTCTTGAAGCTCACGCCGCCGACGGCTTGCAGATTGAGCATCTGCGGGATGAACAGCTCGCGGGTGCTTGGCATGACCTGGCCGATCCCAGCGCGGATCTGGCCCAGCAGCCATTGATTCAGTTCGCCTTCGGCCAGCAGGGCGGACAGCTTGCCCTTGATGGTGTCGGCTTGATCGGCGTTCACCCAGAGTTCAGCGCGCTCAGGCGAGACGCGAAGGGCGATCAGGCCGTCATTGCGCACGACGCTGTCGGTGTCGACCGGTAGCGCCAGGCCCAGGCTGGCCAGTGCCGCATCGCCATGCTCAAGGCCAAAACGAACCCAGCCGGCACTTTCGTCGGTCAGTTTCGATTTGGAGAACACCGCGTACTTTTTCAGGTCCGCCAATTGCGGCTCCAGCAGCTCGCTGGCCATCGCCATGAGCACACCGTCGCCTTCCAGCAGAATGCGGAAACTCGACTGCATCCGGCCTTTCTGCGTGCAACGCGCGCCAAGGCTGGCCTGGGTTTCGCTCAGGTAATTGAGGTTGCAAGTCAATTGGCCTTGCAGGAATTTGCTGGCATCCGAGCCGCGTACCGCGAGAACGCCTTCGTGAGACAGGGTGCAGAAAAAAGCAGAATCGGCCATGGGTCATCGCAGGGTAAAGAGTCTGAGGGACATCATAAGGGGGCGCCCTTGAAATGGGTAGTTCACAAAGGATCGTCAGTGCCGACCAAAGCCGACTGTTCGGCTCGCCTCGGGGCTGTATACTTGCGGCCTATTTGAGGAGCGCTCCATGGTCGATAACGTTGAACTGAACCGCCTCTTTTGGCACAGCCGTCGCGGCATGCTGGAACTTGACGTGCTTCTGGTGCCGTTCGTGAAAGAGGTTTACGCGAATCTGAACGAGGTAGATCGCGCGCTGTATGTCCGCCTGCTGGAGTGCGAGGATCAGGACATGTTCGGCTGGTTCATGGAACGCGCCGAATCGGAAGATCCGGAGCTGCAGCGCATGGTTCGCATGATCCTGGATCGTGTCCAGCCCAAGTAACGCGTTCGAATGCCGCTGGCATGCCTCACGGCAGTTGCTGGCGGCCTATCTTCTCGCCCAGCTGTTCGCGTTGGGTTCGCTGTTTCTTCTCTCGATACCGCTCTGGGCCAACCTGCTCGGCGTAGCGTTGTGCGTGGCTCACAGCATTTGGGTATTGCCGCGACAGATTCTGCTGACACACCCACAGGCTTTTCGCGGCTTGCGTCGCGATGCCGATGGCTGGCAGTTGTGGAGTCAGGCGCAAGGTTGGCAACCCGTACAGCTACGGCCGGACAGCCTGGCGCTGCCGTTGGTTGTGGTGCTGCGCTTTCGCCTGCGGGGCGAGCGAGGTGTCAGGGCGATATGCGTGCCGCGGGATTCGCAGGCGGCGGATGTGCACCGACGCCTGCGGGTTCGGCTCAAGTTCAGTCGGCGTAGGTGGGCGGCACCAGAATAGTGTCCAGGGCGACCGGCAGCAGGTTCGGGTAGTCGAGGGTGTAATGCAGGCCGCGACTTTCCTTGCGTTCCATGGCCGACCGGATCATCAGGTCTGCTACCTGAGCCAGGTTCCTCAGCTCGATCAGGTCTCGGCTCACTTTATAGTTGCTGTAGAACTCGTCGATTTCGTCCAGCAATAACTGCACTCGGTGCTGGGCTCGTTGCAGGCGCTTGTTGGTGCGCACGATGCCCACATAGTCCCACATGAATCGCCGCAGTTCGTCCCAGTTGTGCGCGATGATCACGTCTTCGTCGGAGTCGGTGACCTGGCTGGCATCCCAGACGGGCAGGGCGGTCGGAATCGACACCTCTGGCAACTGCTCAAGAATGTCCGTCGCCGCCGAACGGGCATAAACGAAACATTCCAGCAGCGAGTTGCTGGCCATGCGGTTGGCGCCATGCAGGCCGGTGAAGCTGGTTTCACCAATCGCATACAGGCCCGGCACGTCGGTGCGACCCCGCTGATCGACCATCACGCCGCCGCAGGTGTAGTGCGCCGCCGGCACCACCGGAATCGGTTGTTTGGTGATGTCGATCGAGAATTCCAGGCAGCGTTCATAGACCGTCGGGAAGTGCGTCTTGATGAAGTCTTCAGGCTTGTGGCTGATGTCCAGGTAAACGCAGTCGATGCCCAGGCGCTTCATCTCATGGTCGATGGCGCGGGCGACGATGTCCCGTGGTGCCAGTTCGGCCCGTGGATCGAAGCGCTGCATGAAGCGTTCGCCGTTAGGCAGCTTCAAGTGTCCGCCTTCGCCGCGCAGGGCTTCGGTTATCAGGAAACTCTTGGCTTGCGGGTGATAAAGGCAGGTCGGGTGGAACTGGTTGAACTCCAGGTTCGCCACCCGGCAGCCCGAACGCCAGGCCATGGCGATGCCATCACCGCAGGCGCCATCAGGGTTGCTGGTATAGAGGTAGACCTTCGCCGCGCCGCCCGACGCAAGGATCACGAAGCGCGCACCGTAAGTGTCGACTTCACCCGTGCTGCGGTTGAGGACGTAGGCACCGAGGCAGCGGTCGCCTTCAAGGCCCAGGCGCTTTTCGGTGATCAGATCGATTGCGACCCGCTGTTCCAGCAGCTCGATGTTGGGCCGCTGTATGGCCTGGTCGAGCAGGGTTCTGAAGATCGCCGCACCTGTCGCATCGGCGGCGTGGATGATGCGTCGATGGCTGTGACCGCCTTCGCGGGTCAGGTGAAACTCGAAACCGCCGTCTTCGGTGCCGGACTGTTCGTCACGGGTAAAGGGTACGCCTTGGTCGATCAGCCATTGAATCGCTTCTCTGCTGTGCTCGACGGTAAAGCGCACGGCGTCTTCATGGCACAGGCCACCCCCGGCGTTGAGGGTATCGTCGACGTGGGACTCGACAGTATCGGTGTCATCCAGGACGGCGGCGACACCGCCCTGGGCCCAGAAGGTCGAGCCATTGGCGAGGTCGCCTTTGCTCAATACGGCGATGCGCAAATGACCGGGCAAGGTCAGCGCAAGACTCAAGCCGGCAGCACCGCTGCCAATTACCAGAACATCGTGTTGAAACTGTTGGCTCATTTCAGGATTCCGCTCAAAGCGACCCGGGTCGGGGGTGGCGCAAGACAGCTGGATCGGCGAGTCAGGACAGCCACACAGCCCACTAGTATATAGAGGGGGGGAGCGGCACAATAGCCGGGCCCACATGGCATTGTGAAACTACTGTGACGGAAAAGACTGGACTCTTCGTCGGAAGTTTTTTTGACTGTGTTGGCGACAAGGCGACTGTATCGTGGATTTAACAGTCTTTTTCGTTTCACGGTTGCACAATGTCGGTTTCAGGCGGCTATAAATATGGAACTTTTGCCAAAGGCTCAAGATCAATAGACGGTTGCCTGGAACAAGGGACAGTGTCGGTTTCGGTGCGGGACTTGCGGTTAGGTCCCTGCTGACGAATCCGATGACAAGATTATTCGCGCAGCCTGGGTTTCCCGCGCTGCGCTTTTCGTGCGTGCCAAATCAGAGCCCGCAGGAAACTTGCTTGGAGGGGGAGAACTTTTGCGAAAAGCCCGAGTCTATGTTTGCAAGTCTGGTCGTTCAGTAATGCAAGCCTCCTTCGAGCTTATCGAGGAGTGTTCATGCTAACCCAGGAAGAGGATCAGCAGCTGGTCGAGCGCGTTCAACGCGGCGACAAGCGAGCTTTCGATCTGCTAGTGCTGAAATACCAGCACAAAATTCTCGGGTTGATCGTGCGTTTCGTGCACGACACCCATGAAGCCCAGGATGTCGCACAGGAAGCCTTTATCAAGGCATACCGTGCACTTGGTAATTTTCGCGGAGACAGCGCGTTTTATACGTGGCTTTACCGTATCGCCATCAACACGGCGAAAAACTATCTGGTTTCACGCGGCCGTCGGCCGCCGGATAGCGATGTCAGTTCCGAGGATGCAGAGTTCTACGATGGCGATCATGGCCTCAAGGATCTCGAGTCGCCAGAACGTGCATTGCTGCGGGATGAGATCGAAGGCACCGTCCATCGAACCATTCAGCAACTGCCAGAAGATTTGCGTACGGCTTTAACTTTACGTGAATTCGATGGTCTGAGTTACGAGGACATTGCCAGCGTCATGCAGTGTCCGGTGGGTACCGTGCGCTCCCGGATCTTCCGCGCCCGGGAGGCCATCGATAAAGCCCTGCAGCCGTTGTTGCAGGAAAACTGAGACAGCGGCGACAGCCAAGAGAGGAACGCCATGAGTCGTGAAGCCCTGCAGGAATCGCTGTCCGCAGTGATGGATAACGAAGCGGACGAACTGGAATTGCGTCGGGTGTTGAATGCCTTCGACGATGTTGAAACCCGCGAAACCTGGGCTCGTTACCAGATCGCTCGGGCAGTCATGCACAAGGACCTGCTGCTCCCTCGTCTGGACATCGCTGCAGCAGTTTCTGCTGCGCTGGCTGACGAAGCCGTACCGGCAAAAACCTCTCGTGGTCCATGGCGCAGCCTGGGTCGTCTGGCAGTCGCTGCTTCGGTGACCATTGCCGTGCTGGCAGGTGTACGTCTGTACAACCAGGACGAGATCGCAGGTGTCGAACTGGCTCAGCATTCTAATCAGCCAAGTCTGACCACTCCTCAGGTCAAGGGTCCCGCTGTATTGGCAGGCTACAATGAGAGTTCGGACGCCACTGGCCCTATGGCCAACGGTGTATTGCAAGGTCAGCCAGGCTGGCACGATCAGCGTCTGCCAGGTTACTTGCGCCAACATGCTCAACAGGCTGCACTGAAAGGTACTGAGAGCGCTCTGCCTTACGCTCGTGCAGCAAGCCTGGAAAACCGTTAAGGAGGATCATGCGCGCCATACCTCTACTTACGCTTCTGCTCAGTGGCTGGTTTATTGTTCCAGCCCATGCCGATGAAGCCCAGGACTGGCTGAAGCGTCTGGGACAGGCGGAGCAAACGCAGAGCTTTCACGGTACTTTCGTCTACGAGCGTAACGGTAGTTTTTCTACCCATAACATCTGGCATCGCGTCCAGGATGGCAAAGTCCAAGAGCGTTTACTTCAGCTCGACGGTTCGGCCCAGGAAGTCGTGCGCATTGATGGGCATACTCAATGCGTCAGCGGCACCCTGATGGCAGGGCTGGGGGACTCACCCAACTCCGCTGCTCGTGCACTCGATCCACAAAAGCTAAAGAATTGGTATGACCTTGCCGTCATCGGCAAGTCGCGCGTGGCCGGGCGTTCGGCGGTGATCGTCTCGTTGACACCTCGCGATCAGCACCGCTATGGTTTTGAACTGCATCTGGACAAGGAAACAGGCTTGCCGTTGAAGTCATTGTTGCTCAATGACAAAGGGCAACTGCTGGAACGGTTCCAGTTCACCCGGCTGGATACTGCCGAGGTGCCTTCCGACAGCGATTTGCAGGCAGGTTCCGAGTGCAAGCCCATTAACCTGGACAGTGACAAGGCGTCCGCCGTCAAGACTGCGCAGGTCTGGCATTCTGACTGGTTGCCGCCAGGTTTCGAACTGACCAGCAGTAACTCTCACAAGGATCCGGATACCAAAGTCCAGGTCAACAGTCTGATGTTCGACGACGGTCTGGCCCGATTCTCGGTGTTCCTTGAGCCATTGAATGGGGCAACAGTCACCGACACCCGTACCCAGCTGGGGCCAACAGTCGCTGTGTCCCGTCGCTTGACCACTCCGCAAGGCGAAATAATGGTGACCGTGGTCGGTGAAATACCGATTGGTACCGCCGAACGGATTGCGCTGTCCATGCGCAACGATGCCGCGGCTACCAACAAGCAGTGAGCTGATCAGTCATGCTCATCAATCGGGGCTGTAGGGTGCGGGAGGTTGGCAATGGCTGCCCCGTCGTTGAGGCCTCGAAATGTTTTGCCGAGCATTTTCATTTGCAAATATCCCGAAAATTTTTTATAGGTCAGAGCCCCTCGGCTCTGGCCTTGTTTGTTGTTCCCGGAACAAAAATACCGGCGTATCGTTTCCGGTGTTCCTTGCTCCATATCGCTTAACCATGCTCGTCGTAACGGGAGCCGTATGTCGATACCACGCTTGAAGTCTTATCTCTCCATTTTTGCCACCGTGTTGGTGCTCGGTCAGGCGGTCACTGCGCAAGCGGCCGACTTGCCTGACTTCACGCAACTGGTCGAGCAGGCCTCGCCCGCGGTGGTGAATATCAGTACTACCCAGAAGTTGCCGGAACGCAAAGTGTCCAGCGAGCAAATGCCTGATCTTGAAGGCTTGCCGCCGATGCTGCGCGAGTTCTTTGAACGTGGTATGCCGCAGCAGCCACGCTCACCTCGTGGCGATCGCCAGCGCGAAGCGCAGTCCCTGGGATCGGGTTTCATCATTTCGCCTGACGGCTACATCCTGACAAACAACCATGTGATCGCCGATGCCGACGAGATTCTCGTGCGCCTCGCCGATCGCAGTGAGTTGAAAGCCAAGCTGATCGGTACCGATCCGCGTTC
Organism: Pseudomonas sp. GW821-FHT03E01; assembly: GCF_059420765.1. Taxonomy (NCBI): domain Bacteria; kingdom Pseudomonadati; phylum Pseudomonadota; class Gammaproteobacteria; order Pseudomonadales; family Pseudomonadaceae; genus Pseudomonas; species Pseudomonas sp. GW821-FHT03E01. The sequence continues at coordinate 182,386 of NZ_JBWKUI010000013.1, forward strand.
CGACGTCGCCTTGCTGAAAATCGAAGGCAAGAACCTGCCGGTTCTGAAGCTCGGCAAATCGCAGGACCTGAAGGCCGGTCAGTGGGTCGTGGCCATCGGCTCGCCGTTCGGCTTTGATCACACAGTGACTCAAGGTATCGTCAGTGCCATCGGTCGCAGCCTGCCGAACGAAAACTATGTGCCGTTCATCCAGACCGACGTGCCGATCAACCCGGGTAACTCCGGTGGTCCGCTGTTCAACCTGGCCGGTGAAGTGGTCGGCATCAACTCGCAGATCTACACCCGTTCCGGCGGCTTCATGGGCGTGTCGTTCGCGATCCCTATCGATGTGGCGATGGACGTTTCCAATCAGCTGAAAAGCGGCGGTAAAGTCAGCCGTGGCTGGTTGGGTGTGGTGATCCAGGAAGTGAGCAAAGATCTGGCCGAGTCGTTCGGTCTTGAGAAACCGGCCGGTGCGCTGGTGGCTCAGATCCAGGATGACGGTCCGGCTGCCAAGGGTGGCCTGCAAGTGGGCGACGTGATCCTGAGCATGAACGGTCAACCGATCGTCATGTCCGCCGATCTGCCGCACTTGGTGGGTGCGCTGAAGGCAGGCTCGAAAGCCAATCTTGAGGTGATCCGCGAAGGCAAACGCAAGAATGTCGAGCTGACCGTCGGCGCTATCCCTGAAGAAGGCAAAGAGCTGGACGCCCAGCCTAAATCTGGCGCGGAGCGCAGCAGCAATCGCCTGGGTGTTTCCGTGGCCGAATTGACCGATGAGCAGAAGAAAGCCTACGACCTTAAAGGTGGTGTGGTAATCAAGGACGTGCAGGACGGTCCTGCTGCCCTGATCGGCTTGCAGCCTGGTGATGTGATCACTCACCTGAACAACCAGGCGATCGGCTCCACCAAGGAGTTCACCGAGATTGCCAAGGCGTTGCCGAAGAACCGCTCGGTGTCGATGCGGGTTCTGCGCCAGGGTCGTGCCAGCTTCATCACCTTCAAGCTGGCTGAATAAACCGGTTGTCGGCTGAATAAAAAACCGCCTCGAAAGAGGCGGTTTTTTTGTACCTGAATTTTGACCTCGAAGCGGTCAGCCCATCATGTCCTTGACCATGCGTTCCTGCTCTATCAGCTCGCGTTGCCGTGCGTCGATCCGCGATGACAGCGGGAAGTTGCTGCCCGCCTTGCGTTTGGCGAAGTCCAGTTGCTGGATCGCCTGGCGATAATCGCCGATCAGTGCGAAGTACTCTGCACGAGCTTGATGCAGGCCGATGATGTTGCCCGACAGGCCGCGAGTCTCGGCCACCAGGTACCAGACGTCCGGATCTTCGGGGCGGGTCTTGAGCAGGTTCTCCAGCGCTTTTTCCGCATCGGCTGCTCGATTCTGCTTGAGCAGCAGATCGACACGCACCTGATTCAGTGGGTAGTTGCCCGGATACTGAGTCAGCATCCGGTCAACCCGTGACTGAGCATCGGGCAGACGATTATTGGTGATGTCCAGATCGACCTGCGCCAGGTTGTAGATGATCTCGTTCGGCGACTTGGTCAGCAGCTGCTTGAGGTTCTCGCGAGCTTCATTCAGCTGGCCGCCCTTGATCTGGGCGATTGCCAGGCCATAGCGCGCGACGTCGTTTTTCGGGTTTTCATCGAGTTGGGCGCGGAAGCGCTTGGCACCCAAGCCTGGGGTTTCTTCATAGATCAGCTGCACGCGTGCACGAATCAGCTGATAACGCATGCTGTCTTCGATACCGCCCGGTTTGGCCTGTTCGGCACGGTTGCGGGTGTCGGCGATACGCGATTCGGTCACCGGGTGAGTCAGCAGGAATTCCGGCGGCTTGGCATCGTAGCGGTACTGGCGCATCAGCCGTTCGAACATGGTCGGCATCGAGCGCGGATCGTAACCGGCCTTCTCCAGATTCATGATGCCGATACGGTCGGCTTCCTGTTCGTTCTGGCGCGAGAACCGTCGTTGTTCCTGCATCGCCGCCGCCTGGGTGCCGGCAATGGTTGCGATCCCGGCATCGCCTGCGCCGGCAGCGGCAATCACGATCCCGGCCAGCAATGCAGCCATCATAGGAACTTGCATGCGTTGCGAGGCTTCGACACCACGGGCGAAGTGACGCTGCGACAAGTGGGCCAGTTCGTGGGCCAGGACCGAGGCATATTCGCCTTCGGTCTGGGCGTTGAGGAACAAGCCCCCGTTGACGCCGACGATCCCGCCCGGCGCGGCGAAAGCGTTGAGCTGTGGGCTGTTGATCAGGATGAACTCCAGGCGCCGGTCATTGACCTGGCTGGTCTCCACCAGTCGGTAGACGCTCGACTCGACGTAATCCTTGAGTTGCGGATCGTTGAGTTGCGACACCTGGCTGCGCAGCATCGCCAGCCACGCACGGCCCAGTTGGTATTCCTGTTGCGGCGAGACGATGGCAGAACTGGCGTCACCGAGTGACGGCAAGTCGTCGGCGAAGCCCGGTGAGGCGAGCAGGCAAGCGAGCGTCAGCAGGGTAGGGCGCAAAAAAGTCATGCACAAAGCCTTAGTCGACAAAGACGTTACTGTAGCCGGACACTACGCTTGGGACCAGATATTCTAAGCGACTCAACCCCTGCCCCGGAGTGATTCGATGACTGACGCTGTAACCCACGACGCCGAGCTGGACGCCAGCGGTCTGAATTGTCCGCTGCCGTTGCTCAAGGCCAAGATGGAACTCAACCGACTGGCCAGCGGGGCGGTGCTCAAGGTGATTGCCACCGATGCGGGCTCTCAGCGCGATTTTCGCACCTTTGCCCGATTGGCCGGTCATACGCTGCTTCGTGAAGAAGATGAGGCGGGCGTTTACCGCTATTGGTTGAAAAAAGCCTGAAACCTGCGGCGTTCGTTCCTAAGGATTATTGATGTTCAAAGTGTTACGCGACTGGATTCAGCGCTATTTCTCGGATGAAGAGGCCGTGGTGCTGGCGGTGCTGCTGTTTCTGGCATTTACCGCCGTACTCACCCTGGGTGGAATGCTTGCGCCAGTGCTGGCCGGGATGGTGCTGGCGTATCTGATGCAGGGGTTGGTGGTGATCCTCGAGCGCCTGCGTCTGCCGGGGGCCGCGGCGGTGGGGCTGGTCTTCGCGTTGTTCATGGGGGGGCTGCTGGTATTCATCCTCGTCGTGGTGCCATTGCTTTGGCATCAGTTGATCACGCTGTTCAACGAATTGCCCGGCATGCTCGCCAAGTGGCAATCACTGCTATTGCTGCTGCCCGAGCGTTATCCGCATCTGGTGTCGGATGAGCAAGTGCTACAGGCAATCGAAGTGGCGCGGGGCGAGATCGGCAAATTCGGCCAGTGGGCGCTGACGTTCTCGTTGTCGAGCTTGCCGCTGCTGGTGAACATCATGATCTACCTGGTGCTGGTGCCGATCCTGGTGTTCTTCTTCCTCAAGGACCGGGAGATGATCGGCCAGTGGGTGCGTGGTTACCTGCCGCGGGAGCGAGCGCTGATCACTCGGGTCGCCCAGGAAATGAACCGGCAGATTGCCAATTACATTCGTGGCAAGGTCATCGAAATCTTCATTTGTGGGGGCGTGACCTACATCGCTTTCGTGGCGCTGGGGCTCAACTATGCGGCGCTGCTGGCGTTGTTGGTGGGTGTGTCGGTAGTGGTGCCCTATGTCGGGGCGGTGGTGGTGACCGTGCCGGTGCTGCTGATTGCGCTGTTCCAATGGGGGTGGAGCGATCAGTTCATCTATTTGATGGCGGTCTACGGGATCATCCAGACGCTGGACGGTAACGTGCTGGTGCCGCTGCTGTTCTCGGAGGCGGTCAACCTGCACCCGGTGGCGATCATCTGCGCGGTGCTGCTGTTTGGCGGGTTGTGGGGCTTTTGGGGCGTGTTCTTTGCGATTCCCCTGGCGACGTTGTTCAAAGCCGTGCTGGATGCCTGGCCGCGCAAGGAGCCGGAGGTGTCGCCGCTGCTTTGATCGTCGATTTGAGGGCCTCTTTGCGGGCAAGCCCGCTCCCACAGGGTTCATACCATCCCTATGGGAGCGGGCTTGCCCGCGAAGGCGTCCGAATAGACGCCCAAAAAATCAGGCCTTGTTCAGCGCCTGAGCAGCCGCCAAAACCGCATCCACATGCCCCGGCACCTTCACGCCGCGCCATTCCTGACGCAGCACGCCATCCTTGTCGATCAGGAACGTGCTGCGATCAACACCCATATATTCCTTGCCGTAGAGCTTTTTAAGCTTGATCACGTCGAACAGCTGACAGATGGCTTCGTCCTTGTCGCTGATCAGCTCGAAGGGGAACTCCTGCTTGCACTTGAAGTTTTCGTGAGACTTCAGGCTGTCGCGAGATAGGCCGAACACCTCGGTGTTGGCCGCCTTGAACGCCGCGTACTGGTCGCGAAAACCCTGGCCTTCGGTGGTGCAGCCCGGCGTGCTGTCCTTCGGGTAGAAGTAAATCACCACTTGCTTGCCTTTGAGGGCCGCGAGGCTGACGGTCTGCCCGCTGGTGGCGGGTGCTTCGAAGTCGGCAACCGGTTGGTCGATGGCTACGGCCATGAAAGCTTCCTTACATTGGGTTTTGTGGGCGCCACGGTTCAATCAGTGCGTCCAGGTTCATGGCGTCGGCGAAATCCAGGAACTGGTCGCGCAGCCAGCTGATCTGGGTGCCGGCCGGCAAGGTCACGGTAAACGTGGCGTTGAGCATGGTGCCGCCGGTCTGCGGAGCCTGATAGGTGTCGCAGGTCAGATTCTCCAGCTCGACGTTGTGGTCCATGAAGAACTGGCACAGCTCGTTGATGATGTCCGGGCGGTAGGCCGAGCTGACGTAGGCGACGTACGGCAAGGCCTGGGGACGGTTCTCCAGGGCTGCGCTGCGCACCACGTTGACAGTGAAAGCGTGTCGTTTGGCCAGTACTGGCAGACTGCCTTCGAGGCGCGCCAGGGCGTCCCAGCTGCCGGAGATCTCAAGGATCAGCGCGCTGCATTCGCCATGACGCGTCAGGCGAGAGGTGACCACGGCGCAGCGGTTTTCATGGCTGGCGCGGCACAGGACGTTAGTCAGCTCCATGGGGTTGGCGCCGAGGGCACTGATGACAAGGAATTGTTCGCGAACTGTGGGGGTGGACATGCAGCATTCCTAAAGCGATGAGCGGTCGATACTGTTTATGGGCTTTTTTGCCGGGACGAGCCTGCGGATGCGAATTCACAAACCCCCAGCCGAAGGTTGCAACGTGCTCCAGTATGGCAAGAGCGAGGGGTGGCAACGCTGGATCGGGGCTTGTGATGCCGAAAATGGAGGCTGGAAACCGGCGTACGAGCTTATCAGTACCGATCAAAGTCTGAAGGGTAGCGAAAAGCAGCGCCAAGGGGAATGGCGGCAGCGCAGTACTTCGCTTGTACAAGCATCTTGGCGCCAGTACCATTACCGCTCTCTTTTTCCGGCAGGAGCGGTTGCATGATTGCGGGCAGTATGGTGGCACTGGTCACACCCATGGATGCACAGGGTCGTCTCGACTGGGACAGCCTGAGCAAACTGGTGGACTTCCACCTGCAAGAGGGCACCAACGCCATCGTGGCGGTCGGCACTACGGGTGAGTCGGCCACGCTTGACGTGAACGAGCACATCGAAGTGATTCGTCGCGTGGTTGCCCAGGTTGCAGGGCGTATTCCGGTGATCGCCGGTACGGGCGCCAATTCGACGCGTGAAGCGATCGAACTGACGACCAACGCGAAGAACGCTGGCGCCGATGCGTGCCTGCTGGTAACCCCTTATTACAACAAGCCGACGCAAGAAGGCCTGTACCTGCACTTCCGCGCCATCGCCGAAGCGGTCGATATCCCGCAGATTCTTTACAATGTGCCGGGTCGTACCGCGTGCGACATGCAGGCCGAGACGGTAATCCGCCTGTCGACCGTGAAGAACATCATCGGCATCAAGGAAGCCACGGGCGACCTGCAGCGCGCCAAGGATATCCTGGCCGGCGTGAGCAGCGACTTCCTGGTCTATTCCGGTGACGATGCGACCGCGGTCGAGCTGATGCTGCTCGGTGGCAAGGGCAATATTTCGGTGACCGCCAACGTTGCGCCGCGCGCCATGAGCGAGCTGTGCGCCGCTGCGATGGCCGGTGATGCCGTCAAAGCCCGGGCGATCCACGAAAAGCTGATGCCACTCAATAAAACCCTGTTTATCGAATCCAACCCTATCCCCGTGAAATGGGCGCTGCATGAAATGGGCCTGATGCCGGACGGTATCCGTCTGCCGCTCACCTGGCTCAGTGCTGCCTGTCACGAACCGCTGCGGCAGGCCATGCGCCAGTCCGGCGTCCTGGTTTAATTGAGGAAGTACTACGCATGAAGCGAATGGCCGGACTTTCCGCACTTGCCTTGATTATCTCCAGCACCAGTGGCTGCGGATGGATCTGGGGCCCGGAAGGTTACTTCCGTGACCGTGGTAGCGATTACCTGGAAGCGCAACAGACTGCACCGATGCAACTGCCACCGAACGTCAGCACCTCCAAGCGTCTGGATCCACTGTTGCCGATCCCGCGCAATGTGGCCGACGATACAGCCAAGGGCGAATATGTCGTGCCTCGTCCGCAGCCGCTGTCGGCGGCGGCTGATATCAGCGCCTACTCGTTGCAGAAGAGCGGCGATTCGCGTTGGATCATGGCGCAGAACCCACCGGCCGAAGTCTGGCCAGTGGCCGTGCAGTTCTTCCAGGACAACGGTTTCCGTCTGGACGAACAGCGCCCGCAAACCGGTGAGTTCACTACCACTTGGCAGCATTCCGACGAACTGTCCGCAGCCATGGCCAAGCGCCTGAGCGCGGCCGGTGTCGGCGCCGACAGCGAAACCCGCGTACGGGTGCGTATCGAGCCAGGCGTGCAGCGCAACACCAGTGAAGTCTATGTGGTCAGCGCCGAGCGTCCTGCCGGCAGCACCGCCAACGTCGACTTCACCAATCGTTCGGTCAATACCGGCCTGGACGCAGCATTGGTCGACGACATGCTCGCGAGCATGAGCCGCACTTCGGAGAAGGGCGGTTCGGTCTCCATGCTGGCCTCGCGTGATTTCGATACGCCAAGCCGTGTCAGCCTGACCGAGGATGGCAGCGGCAACCCGGTGCTCAACGTCGGTACCGACCTGGATCGTGCCTGGTCGAGCGTCGGTCGTGCGCTGGAACAGGGCGAATGGCGTGTTGAAGACATCAACCGCAGCCTGGGCCTGTACTACATCAACCTCGCCGAAAAGGCCGAGAAGAAGGATGAGCAGCCAGGTTTCTTCGGCAGCCTGTTTGGCAGCAAGCCGAACAAGGAAGAAGTTGAAGCCCGCGCCGAGCGTTATCAGGTTCGCCTGAGCAAGGTCGGCGAGAACGTACAAGTCACCGTCGAGAAAAACATCAACACCGTGGCGCCAGCAGACGTGGCGCGCAAAGTGTTGACCGTGATTCAGGACAACCTGGGCTGATCGCATGCGTTTTGCCGTTCTCGGCAGCGGTAGCCAAGGGAACGGCACGCTGGTAGCCAGCGATGACACGTATGTGCTGGTGGATTGTGGTTTCTCCTTGCGGGAAACCGAAAAACGCCTGCTGCGCCTTGGGGTAAACCCTGCGCAGTTGAGCGCGATACTTGTGACCCACGAACATGCCGATCACGTGCATGGCGTGGGTTTGCTGTCTCGGCGTTACAATCTGCCTGTCTACCTCAGTCGCGGGACCCTGCGCGGGATGCGCAAACCGATTGAACCCGCGGGCTTTCTGGCTGGCGGCGAGCAACTGCAAATCGGCCCTCTGAGCATCGGCGTCATTGCCGTGGCCCATGATGCACAGGAGCCGACGCAGTATGTTTTCAGCGACGGTCAGCGGCGTTTCGGCCTGTTGACCGACCTGGGCTCATACTGCAACAAGGTGCTGGACGGCTATCGGGACCTCGATGCGTTGATGATCGAGGCCAACCATTGCCGTGACATGCTGGCTCGCGGTCACTACCCGTACTTTCTCAAGCAGCGGGTGGGCGGTGAATTGGGACATTTGAACAACCATCAGGCGGCATTCCTGGTGGCCGAGTTGGGCTGGCAAGGCCTGCAACACCTGGTCCTGGCCCATCTGAGCAGCAAGAACAACCTGCCGCAGCTGGCCCGGCAATGTTTTGTCGACACCCTCGGGTGCGACCCGGACTGGCTGCAACTGGCCGATCAAGATTCAGGGCTCGACTGGCGACACATCGCCTAGCCCACCTACTTAGCAAGCGGAGCCCATCATGGAAAAACGTGAAGAACTCTACCGCGGCAAAGCCAAATCGGTTTACAAGACCGACGACGCTGACCGCTTGATCCTGCTGTTTCGCAACGACACCTCGGCGTTCGACGGCAAGCGTATCGAGCAGCTCGACCGCAAAGGCATGGTGAACAACAAGTTCAACGCTTTCATCATGCAGAAACTCGAAGCAGCCGGCGTGCCGACTCAATTCGACAAACTGCTGGGTGACAACGAATGCCTGGTGAAAAAACTCGACATGATTCCGGTCGAGTGCGTCGTGCGTAACTACGCCGCCGGCAGCCTGGTCAAGCGCCTGGGTGTTGAAGAGGGTATGAAGCTCAACCCTTACACCTTCGAACTGTTCCTGAAGGACGACGCCAAGGGCGACCCGTTCATCAACGAATCCCACGTAGTGGCATTCGGTTGGGGCACCGCCGAGCAACTGGTTCGCATGAAAGAACTGTCGCTCAAGGTCAACGAAGTACTGAGCAAACTGTTCGACGACGCCGGCCTGCTGCTGGTCGACTTCAAACTCGAATTTGGCGTGTTCTCCGACGGCTCCATCGTTCTGGGCGACGAATTCAGCCCGGACGGCTGCCGTCTGTGGGACAAGGCCACCAAGAAGAAAATGGACAAGGACCGCTTCCGTCAGGGCCTCGGTGACGTCATCGAAGCCTACGAAGAAGTCGCCAACCGTCTGGGCGTACCGCTTTAATCGACGCAAGCATCTGATAGCACGGAAAAAAATCGCTAAAGGGGGTTCGCTTCCAGCGATTGTGCTGTTATGATGCGCGCCGTTGGAGAGATGCCAGAGTGGCCGAATGGGACGGATTCGAAATCCGTTGTACCTTCACCGGTACCTAGGGTTCGAATCCCTATCTCTCCGCCATACATAGAAAAGCCCCGTAGATGAGAATCTACGGGGCTTTTTCGTTTGCGCAGCTTTTTCCATCGGGTCACTTTCGCATCCGTCCCGCTTTTTCCCCAAGCTTTTGGTGTCGGAAAAATCAGCACGACAGAGTAAGAAAGATATGTCCATCCACAGGAAAAGTTACTTCGCCAAGTCGTTCTAATTACCGTCCCCCGTATTCATTGAACGTTTCGGCAATCAAGGTTTTTCCTTCGAAATATCCCCTGACATTGAAAGACGTTGCCGCAAAAATTCCTCATCTACTCTGGTTTCGCAGGTCTCTGATCTGTCGTAATCAGCCATCGCAAGGAGCGATCAATGTACTTTGAGATTTACAGGCAAACCCGTGGCACCTCACAGACCGGCAAGGGCCAATGGCGCTGGCGTTTGCGAGCGGGGAATCATGAAACGATTGCCAGTGGGGAGGCTTACGTCAACAAGTCTGATTGCGTGCATGCCATCGATTTGATCAAAGGGACTCAAGAGCAGACACCGGTCAAGGAGATATAGGTTCCAGGCGGTGAAGCTGCTCAATCAGAGCAGCTTCGTTTCAGTCGGGTGCTCCTGAGTGGTGAGTGCCCCCGGATTTTATGGATCGGGTCGTTTGCCAACCTGCATAGACGCCGATCGCGACACCTCCCTAAACTGTCATCCAGTCTTGGGGACCGGGGTGCAACGGATGAATCGCAACGAACTACGCAAGGCCGACATCAACCTGATGGTGGTGTTCGAGACATTGATGCTCGAACGCAACGTCACGCGAGTGGCGGAGAAGCTGTTCCTCGGTCAGCCGACCATCAGTGCGGCGCTGAACCGCTTGCGGACGATGTTCAACGATCCGTTGTTCATTCGGGTTGGTCATCGCATGGAGCCGACAGCGCGGGCCGAGGAGATCATTCAGCATCTGTCGCCGGCACTGGATTCGCTGTCGGTGGCCTTGAGCCTGACCCACGATTTCGATCCGCTCAGCAGCACCATGACGTTTCGCATCGGGCTGTCGGACGATGTCGAGTTCGGCCTGTTGCCACCGTTGCTGCGCGCCTTGCGCCAGGAAGCGCCGAAGGTGGTGTTCGTGGTCCAGCATGTCGACTACTGGCGCATTCCCGACTTGCTGGCGTCTGGCGATATCACCGTTGGTATCAGCCAGACCCGCGGCCTGCCGGCCAACGCCAAACGCAAGTTGTTGCGACATATCCAGCCCAGTATCTTGCGTGCAGATGCGTCGGACACGCCGTTGACCCTCGATGAATATTGCGCGCGACCGCACGTGCTGGTGTCCCACACCGCCAATGTCAGTGGCTACGCCGATGAATGGCTGGCGGAGATTGGCCGAACACGCCACGTCGTGCTGTCCGTTCCGCAATACAGCTCATTGCCGGCGTTGCTCGCCGGCACCGATCTGATCGCCAGCCTGCCTGACTACACGGCGGAGGCGATGGCCGCGTCAGGCCAACTGTTCAAAGAGCCGTTTCCGTTCAAGACGCCGACCCTGGACCTGTCCATGGTCTGGCTCAGTCATGTCGACAGCGACCCGGCTGAACGCTGGCTGCGCTCGCGCCTGGAGGCGTTCATGAGTGAACGTCCGATCCTTCCGCTGACAGAGTGAGCAGGGCGGTGTTATATCTACGACCTTTCTGCCAATCCTCAGGAACCCCGTCATGCCCCACCTGCACATGGAATACACCACCAACCTGTCTGAACTGAATGCCGATGTGGCGTTGATGAGACTCAACAACGCACTGGTCGCTTCCGGGCAGTTTGAAGAGTTCGACATCAAGGCCCGTGCGGTGAAGGTCGAGACTTTCAGGGTGGGCACTGCACCGGGCGAGCGGGCGTTCGTGCATGTAAAGCTGGCGCTGTTGAGCGGTCGCTCGCCGCAGATCAAGAAGCAGTTGTCCGACAGCCTGCTGGCCGTGGTGCAGGATGTGTGCGAATGGCCGGTCGGGGTTGAGGTTCAACTCTGTGTGGAAATCATCGACATCGATCGAGAGTCCTACACCAAGACTGCCATCGGCCTCTGAGTTTCAGGCCATTTCCTGCTCGGCGCAGGCCTTGATCACTTGCTCGCGCAGCCAGGTGTTGGCGCTGTCCTGGTCGACGCTTTGACTCCACTGCATGTCCAGGGTGAAGCCCGGTAAACCATTGGGCGCTTCGCAGTGATTGAAGATCGCCTCATTGGCCAGCAATTGCTGGATGCGCCGGGGCAAGGTCAGGATGAAGTCGGTGCCGGTGATCATCTTCAGTGCCGCGCTGTAGCTGTTGGAGCGCGCGACAATCTGGCGTTTGTGGGCCTGTTGAGCCAGCCAGCCGTCAACCATGTTGGTGGTGGACGTCCAGGGCGTCGGGAACACATGCCGACGTTCAGTGAACGCTTGCAGGCTCAAGCGCGGCTCCAGCGGCGTGGCGCGTTTGTCGAAGACGCAGACCAGATCGTCCTCCAGTAGTCGTCTGGAGTTGAAGTCGGTGTGGCTTCGATGAAAGTTCGGGCCGAAACAGATCACCAGGTCGAGGCTGCCGTCGCGCAGTTCTTCGGCCGGGATGTCGGTTTCGAACTTGTGCATGTTGACCATCACCGGCAGGTCGGCGAAATCGAAGCTCTTCAACAGGCGCGGCAGGATCAGTTGCTCGAAGTACTCCGGCGCACAGATATTGAAGGTGACTGGTTGCAAGGTCGGATCGAACGTTGGTGTCCCGGCGTGACACAGGTTGATGCTTTCGAGAATCTTCAGCACATGGGCATACATGGTGCTGGCTTTGTAGGTGGGGCGCATACCCGTGCGGGTATTGATGAATAACTCGTCTTCGAAACTGGTGCGCAGTTTTTTCAGGCAGTAACTCACGGTGGACTGGCTGACGCAAAGTGCCTCCGACACACCGGTGACGCTGCTTTGCTCATACACGGCAACAAACACCATGAGGTCTTGCATATCGAGCTTTCTAAGCAAGTTACTGTTCAGCATCCGTTCTGTCTCGCTGTGCTCCTTGCGCTGACCGTGCGCAAACGTGTGCGAATGATCTTAGCGGAACGATAGTACCAAGAGAATGCCTTGTAGGATGTTTCATGGTCAGTTGTGGGACAGATAGTGTTATGAACACGACCTGTGAATTCAATCGCCCGAAACATGGCCAGAGGCCTTCAGCGCTGATTGCTGTGCAGGCATCGCATCGCGGCTGGATATTAACAGCGCCAACATGCCGACGCCCACCAGCAACGCGCCGATGATTTCCAGGGCGCGTGGCGACTGACGTAGCCACAACCAGTGGAACAATGTGATGAACAGGGTGCTCAGGTAGATGTAGGAAATGACTGAGGAAGGGGCGATCACGCCAATGGCTCGATGCAGCAGCCAGAAAGTCGCCAGGGTGGCAAACAGGGCCAGGTAGATCAACCACCAGAGATCGCTCGCGCTCAGCAACGACGCCGAACGCCAGCCGCCGCTGAATCCACAAAACGCCAATAGAAACAGTGCGCCGAACAGCATGTTCCAGAAAGTCATGCCCACCGGGCCGCGCCCCTTGAGGCTGTTGGCCTTGAGCCGTTGACTCAGGGGCGAGTAGAGCGCCATTGCCAGGCAACCGACCACATACACCGATACCGCGTACAGCGACGGCAGTTCGCCGGGGCCTGCGCCTTTCAATACCAGTAGTACGGCGCCGGCCGCGGCAACCAGCATGGGCAACACGCGCTGTTTCAGGCGGCTGTCGGGTGTCAGGATGGCTTCGAACAGCAGCGTCAGCAACGGCACCAGAGTAAACATCGTCCCGGTGTTCACCGCCGAGGTGTAACGCAGTGCTTCGAACAACGAGCCGAAGTACAGTGCCAACAACATGCCGAGCACGGCATGACCGAGCAGGCCGCGGGCGGTCATGGCGGTATCGCCCTTGAACAGCAGCAGGGGTAAAAACACCAGAGCGCAACACAACAAGCGCAACCCGGTCAGCAGAATCGGGTCTATGGCCTGGCTGACCTGGGCTGCCGCGGAAAACGAGACGGCAATCAACAGCGCCCAGAGCAACATGCCGACGTGAGCGGCAGCAAAACCTGTGCGTTTCATGGTGGGGGTTCCGGGTTAATGAATGTGTTTGGCGTAATGCCGCGGATCGAAGCGCAGAACCATCAGAATCATCAGTGCCATGACGCCCATCAGTGACCACCAGGCCCATTCGAAACTGCCCAGTTGATCGCGAATTATCCCGGCGATCAGCGGCGAGAGGCCGGCGATCAGGTAACCGATGCCTTGCACGAAGGCGGTCAACCCGCCCGCGCGTTGGGGATTGTCCAGATGATCCAGCGACACGATCAGGCTCATCGGGAACAGCCCGCCGATGCCCAGTCCCAGCAGGCACGGCCACAGCAGGCTCAGGTGTTGCGGGCTCAGAATCAGACCGCAAAAACCGGCCATGATCAGTGCCAGTAACACCACCAGCACCAGGCGCCGGTCACGGCTGCGGTTGGCGATGGCGGGCGTCAGTAGCCCCGACAACACTTCCATGGCCGTCAAAAAGCCCAGTAACAAGCCGGCCTGTTGTTCGCTCCAGCCTTTTTCCACGTAGTACGGTGCCAGCCAGGCCAGGACACAGGTGTAGGACGCCGTGCCCAGGCCGAAGAAGATCGCGAGTAACCAGGCGCGGGAACTGCGGAAAAAGGATTTTTTGCGGGACGACTTTTCCCCCAATGTCGGCATTCCCGTGCGTTGAACGCACCAGAACAGCAACGCCGCCAGCGCCAGTGCCGCCCAGATCGCCAACCCCACTCGCCAACTGCCGGTGCGGGTCATCACCAACGGCGCGAATGACGCCGCAATTGCCGCGCCGGCCATGATCGACGTCACGTAGAGACCCATGCACACGGAAACGTTGTCGCTGAAACGGGACTTGATCAGGGCCGGCATCAGCGCCTGAATCAGCGCAATGCCGACGCCGGCCAGCACGGCGCTCAGGATCAGTTCCGCCGCCGAATCAAGGAATAACCGCGACACCGTGGCCTGGCCGATGATCAACAGCGACAGCACTACGGTGCGCTGCTCGCCCAAGCGCTGACTGATACCGATACCAAAGAACATTGCCAGTCCCATGGCCATGACTGGCAGCATGGTCAACAGCGAGGCCAGGCTGAAACTCAGCGGGATATCACCGCGAATGGCTGACAGCAACGGGCCGACAGCGGCCATGGACGGACGCAGATTCAGGGCGACAAGAATGATGCTGAACATCAGCCAGGGGGCAGGGCGGGAGGTTGCGCGAACGTTTTCCATAATCGGACCTTCAGGAACAAGGAGCCGATTAGGCGCGCGAGCCCTGGAGGCGGCAAATCAGAAAGTCTGGAGCAGTATTTAGAAATTAAATAACTGTACCGCTCGGCTAATCCCCTTTAGCGAATAATCGATTGTTTAGCCAATCCACACCCAAGGTTCTTCAAATCCCGATTTAACGGCTTAACCGCCCGTGTGACGCTGCTGCTCATCTGTTTATCGCGGTCTTCCCTATGGACGGTTGTCCAGTCGCACTCCCTTCCGAACTGGCCTTCTGGGCGCTGTGGCACTGCCGTCACGCGCGCCCGCCGGATTCCTGCATCTCCCGCTGATTGTTCTGACAGGTCCCGCGCTGTGCGCCGGGATCAAACCGGCGGCGCCTGTGCGTTTGCCTGACGCGGAAAGACGAGGACTCCCATGAGCTGTGCCACGACATCCTTCGCTACGAAAGAACAAGCCCTGACGTTTCTTGAACAGAACCCGGATATCGAGATGTTCGAGCTGTTCATCCTCGACAATAACGGAGTGCCACGCGGCAAATTACTGCATCGCGATGAGTTGCTGGCGGTGTATGAAAGCGGTCGGCCACTACCGAGTACCATCCTGGGACTGACCATCAATGGCGATGACGTGGAAAACTCCGGTCTGGTCTGGGACGTCGGTGATATCGATTGCCGCGCTTATCCCGTCAGCGGCAGTTTGCAGCGCATGCCGTGGCGATTGATTCCCACGGCGGCGGTGCAGGTCAGCATGCATCCGCAAGAGGGCATGCCCGCGACCATCGCCGACCCACGGCACCTGCTGGCCAAGGTCATCGAAGGCTTGCAGGCCGACGGTTATTACCCGGTGATGGCGGCGGAGCTGGAGTTCTATCTGCTGGATCAGCAGCGCGACGGCAACGGTCGGCCGCAACCGGCGCGGGATGTCGACGGCGGGCGGCCACGCGGGACTCAGGTCTACGGCTTGCGTGAACTGGAACAGATCGAGCCATTTCTGGCCGACCTCTACAGCGCCTGCAAGCTCCAGGGCATTCCGACGCGCACGGCGATTTCCGAATACGCGCCGGGGCAAGTGGAAATCACCCTCGAACACCGCACCGACGCTTTGCAGGCGATGGACGAAGCCGTGCGCTACAAGCGGCTGGTCAAGGGCGTGGCGCACAAGCACGGGATGACGGCTTGTTTCATGGCCAAGCCGTTCGATGACCTGGCCGGCACCGGCATGCACATGCATGTCAGCCTGGCGGACAAGGACGGCAATAACCTGTTCGCCAGCGAGGCCCCGGTCGGCACGCCGCTGCTCAAACACGCGGTCGGCGGGATGCTCGCCACATTGCTCGATGCGTTGCTGTTGTTCTGTCCGAACGCCAACTCGTACCGTCGTTTCCAGACCAACAGCTACGCACCCCTGGCGGCCACTTGGGGCGTGGACAACCGCACCGTGAGTTTGCGAGTGCCCGGCGGGCCGGCATTCTCCCGGCATATCGAGCACCGTATTTGTGGTGCCGACGCCAACCCGTATCTGGCGGCGGCGGCGATCCTGGCCGGTATTCATCGCGGCATCCGCGAGCAACTTGACCCCGGGGCGCCGGTGGAGGGCAACGGTTACGCCCAGGCCGCGCAATTGTTGCCGACCGACTGGTTGACCACGTTGCGAGCGCTGGAAGGCTCGAATTGGGCCGGGGAAGCATTCGGCAGTGAGTTTCTAGGTGTCTATCTGGCAGTGAAACGCGCCGAATACCGGCAATTCATGGGCGAAGTCGGTGAGCAGGACTGGCGCTGGTATCTGCATCAGGCTTGAAACGGGTCGCCAGTGTTGGAAGTTTTGGCCTAATACCAGAAGCCAACTATTCGTTGGCTTCTTTTTCACGAAATATTGATGGTTGACTGATTAAGATTTGTGGCGTCTCGGTCAATGAAATTTTCACATTTGCCGCGGGCACTTCTTTTCAGGAACAGCCGATCACATGTTGAAGTTCAAAGCCGTGCGCCCCGAATGGGTGACGTTGGTTTCCAGTGCCTTTCTATTGGCAGGGTTCAATTTAGTTCTCTGGCAACACCTCTTCGATATCACTGCAGCAGACGGTCAAGGCATCGTCATGCGTGTCGCGTTCGGGCTGATGATCCTGGCGGCCTTTAACATTGTGCTGACCTTGCTGGCATTCCGACCCGTGATGAAACCCGTGTTGACGCTGATCTTTCTGATCAGTGCCGGTGTGGCGTACTTCATGAGCCAATATGGCGTGCTGATCGACGCCGGTATGTTGCGTAACTTCGCCGAAACCAATGCCACGGAAGTACGCGACTTACTCTCGCTAAAACTGTTTGTTTATATCGTGCTGCTCGGCGTCTTGCCGTCGTGGTTGTTGTGGAAAACCCCGGTTAATTATCGTCGCTGGCACCGTGAGTTATTAAGTAAAGTGCTGGTGAGTGTCGCGTCGGTTGCGGTGATCGGCGGTGTCGCATTGGTCAACTATCAAGGCCTGTCGTCGTTGTTTCGCAATCACCATGAATTGCGTCTGATGGTGGTGCCGAGCAACTACATCGGTGCCTCGTTCGGTTATCTGCGTGAGCAAGTGGTGTCTGCACGGCAACCTTTCGCCAAACTGGGTGAAGATGCCCAGAAAAAACCGGCCTGGCAGGCCCACGACCGTAAATCCCTGACGGTACTGGTGGTGGGCGAAAGTGCCCGGGCCGAGAACTTCGGCATCCTGGGTTATGACCGCGACACCACGCCGAAACTGAGTAAGGAATCCGGCCTGATTGCCTTCACCGATGTGCATTCGTGCGGCACGGAAACGGCGGTGTCGGTGCCCTGCATGTTCTCCAACATGGGTCGCAAGGATTACGACGCCAGCAAGGCGAAGAACCAGGAAGGCCTGCTGGACGTGCTCAAGCGTGCCGGTCTCGAGGTGATCTGGCGCGATAACCAGTCGGGCTGCAAAGGCACCTGCGATCGGGTCACTGTCGATGACGTGAGTGACCTGAAAGACCCTGTGCTGTGCGCCAACAGCGAGTGCCGCGATGAAATTCTCCTGCAAGGCATGCAGCACTTCATCGACACGCTGAATAAAGACACCGTGCTGGTCCTGCACCAAATGGGCAGTCACGGTCCGGAATACTTCAAGCGCTACCCGAAAGAATACGAACACTTCACACCTGTGTGTGAAAGCAATGCGCTGAACAATTGCAGCCGCGAAAGCATCGTCAATGGCTACGACAATACGCTGGTGTATACCGACCACGTGCTGTCGACCCTGATCGATCTGTTGCGCAGCAACCAGGGCAAAGTCGATACCGCGATGCTGTATCTGTCGGACCACGGCGAGTCGCTGGGCGAATACAACCTGTTCCTGCATGGCACGCCTTACATGCTTGCACCGGAACAACAGAAACATGTAGCGATGCTGGCGTGGTTCTCCGACAGCTATCAAAAGTCGTTCTCGGTGGACACCCATTGCCTGCAACTGAGTCGTGAAAAACCCTTGAGCCAGGACAACCTGTTCCATTCGATGCTCGGTCTGTTGGAGGTCAACAGCACGGTCTACAACCCGGGTCTGGATATGTTCGCCGGATGCCGCGGCGCAATGGGCGACGGTGTGCTGGCCAAAAAATGAGCGAATCGAGCTTTTTTTTACGTAACGACCGCTAATCTGCGGCGCCTGGAACATCCAACAAGAGCCATTACACATGTCCGCGCAGCCCCCATCCGCCTTCGAGCTTGAGTTCGCCCGGCGCTACGATCAGGAACACGCCCGCGTCTGTAAACAGCCGCGACCGCGCGGCCTGGCGGGGCGTTTGACGTTCTGGCGCGAAGAGCAATTGGTGCGTAACGCGCTTCAGGTCGCTGGCGAACCGGGATTGATTCTTGATGTGGCCTGCGGGGTCGGGCGTTTCTGGCCAGTTCTGGCCGAGCATGCGAACCGGGTGATTCTCGCGACCGATCCGTCTCAGGACATGCTCGATCACGCCAGCACCCACCATCCGCAGAACCTGCTGAAACGGATCAAGACCTTTCAGAGTTCTGCCTTCACCATCGGCTTGTCGGCGAATGCGGTTGACTGCATTTTTTGCCTGCAACTGTTTCAACGCATTGCCTGTCCCGAGCATCGATTGGCCATGCTGGGCGAGTTCCACCGGGTCAGTCGCGATACCGTGATTGTGGCGGTGCGGGTTGATGGGCGTTTCAAGCTCGAGCGTTCGGACGTGGAGGGCGCACAGGCCCAGCCACAGGCCAGCAAGGCCGAGCTTGAGGCCGAGTTCAGGCAAGCGGGTTTCTGCTTGCTCAGTCATCAGGACTTGGTACCGGGTTGCACGCGGATGCGGGTCTACGTGTTGCGTAAGGACAGCTAGCCTTTCAGACAATTCTTGCTGTCCGGCAGGTATTTTCGCTAAAGCTCTTGTTCAGTGGATGCGCGGAAATCGCCGGGGGCGATATATACTGCGCGCCATTCTTCAAGGGAGAGCCGTGTGGCCATCGATATTCACTGGATTCGCGACAACGATAGCCTCGGTCAGTTTTGCACCGAGTGGCAGCAGCTGCCATTCGTTGCCCTCGATACCGAATTCATGCGGGTCGACACCTTTTACCCAATCGCAGGCCTGCTGCAGATCGGCGATGGCGTACGCGCTTACCTGATTGACCCACTGACCATCGACAACTGGCAGCCCTTGGCCGCGTTGCTGGAAAACCCGGCCGTGGTCAAGGTCGTGCATGCGTGCAGCGAAGACCTCGAAGTCCTGCTGCGCCTGACCGGCAGCCTGCCGGTGCCGCTGTTCGATACCCAACTGGCCGCTGCTTACCTGAACCTGGGTTTCTCCATGGGCTATTCGCGGCTGGTGCAGGACGTGCTCGGCATCGACCTGCCCAAGGGCGAGACCCGTTCCGACTGGCTGCAACGTCCACTGTCCGAGACTCAGATCAGCTACGCCGCCGAAGATGCCGTGCATCTGGCGGAGGTTTTCGTACAGCTGCGTCCGAAGCTTTCTGACGAAAAATACGCGTGGGTCCTGGAAGACGGTGCCGAGCTGGTCGCCAATCTGCGGCGCGAGGTCGACCCGTACGAGGTCTATCGCGACGCCAAACTGGCCTGGAAGCTGTCCCGCGCCCAACTCGCCGTGTTGCGTGAACTCTGCGCCTGGCGCGAGCGTGAAGCCCGCGCCCGTGATCTGCCGCGCAACCGCATTATCCGTGAACATTCACTGTGGCCGTTGGCACGCACCCAACCGGACAACCTCGGCGCACTGGCGAAAATCGAAGACATGCACCCGCGCACCGTGCGTCAGGACGGCGAATTTCTGCTTGATCTGATCAAGCGCTCTGGCAGTGTGTCGCCTGATCAGTGGCCGCCAGCGGTGCCGGAGCCATTGCCGGTAGAAGCCGCCGCGCTGGTCAAACAGCTGCGTGCCATCGGCCAGGCCGAAGCCGAGCGCCTGAACATCGCGCCGGAGCTGATGCTGCGCAAGAAAACCCTGGAAGCGCTGCTCAAGAGCGGCTTCCCCAATGGTCCTTACCAATTGCCTGATTCGCTGCGTGGCTGGCGCCGCGAATTGATGGGCCAGGCGCTGCTCGACAGCCTGGCCACCGCCGGAGAACAGCCTTGAAACGTATTTGCTCGATTTATCGAAGCTCGAAGAAAAGCGGGATGTACCTCTATGTGCTCAAAAGCGATGCACTGGAGCGCGTGCCTGAACCCCTGATGGCGGCTTTCGGCAAAGCCATCCACGCTTTCGACCTGGTGTTGACCCCCGAGCGCAAGCTGTCGCGCGAAGACATTGCTGTAGTACTGGAGAACCTCGACAAGCAGGGCTACCACCTGCAAATGCCACCGGCCGAGGATGAATACATCGAACACTTGCCGGAAGAATTGCTGCGCCGCAACGACCCGATGTAATCGGCAGACAGGCTCTATTCAGAGCCTTATGAAACACTGGAATGATTTTGGCGATGGCCGTGACGATGGAGTGATCCTCTGTCGGCGGTCGTCTGCACTGCTTTTGAAAGGTTTGAAACATGCGCGTTCTGATTGCTGAACACGACCACCCTGTGTATGCCCAACTGTTGCGTCAGGCAGCGCCTGATCTGGAAGTATTGACCAGCGGCGACTCCGCCGAACTGGCCCGTCAGGCCGCCGACTGTCAGGTTTGGCTCGGTCAGCCGGACCTGCTGGCGACGCTGTTGCGTCAGGGCCACACGCCTGCATGGTTGCAGTCGACCTGGGCCGGTATCACGCCGCTGCTGGCCGATGGCTTGCCACGGCACTATCGGCTGACTCGCGCGGTAGGGATTTTTGGTCAGGTCATGGCTGAATACGTGCTGACTTACATGCTCGGCCACGAGCGCGAAGTGTTGGCGCGGCTGGTCAGCCAGGTCGAGCGCAAATGGGACAATCGCCAGGGTCAAAGCCTGGCTGGACGAAAGGTGCTGATTGTCGGCACCGGTGATATCGGTCAGACAGTGGCGCAGTTCCTGCTGCCGTTTGGCGTCGAGTTATACGGCATCGCCAGCACTGCCCGGGAGCAGGCGCCCTTTGTCGAAGTCGGCGCGCTGAGCGATTTGCCGCGCCTGGTCGGTGAGGTGGATTACGTGATCAATCTGCTGCCGAATACCCCCAATACGCACGACCTGTATGACGCTGCCCTGTTCAAGCAGTTCAAGGCGACGGGGTTGTTCATCAACGTCGGACGCGGCGTTGCGGTGGTCGATGCGGATCTGGTGGAAGCCTTGAAGGAAGGGCATCTGGCCGGGGCTGTGATCGACGTCTGCCGTCAGGAACCACTGCCGCAACGTCATCCGTTCTGGACCGCGTGGGGCCTGCTGCTGACCGGCCACAGCTCGGCACCGACCTCGCCACCGGCGATGGTGAAGCTGTTTGTCGAGAACCTGCGGGCGTATCAGGCGGGTGAAGCGTTGCGTGGGGAAGTGGATTTCGCGCGCGGGTATTGAGGCGCAGCTGAAAAGGTCGCAGCCTGCGGCAGCTCCTACAGGGCTTTGTGAACACCTGTAGGGAGCTGCCGCAGGCTGCGATCTTTTGTTTTTACAGGGTGAAATTACCTTCAGCCGCCAACTCGCTCAGCGGACGACGCGGGCTCGGCTCTTCACGTGCTTGCAGGTACTCGGCCAGTGTCGCCTTGTCGCCCAGCTTGCCGATCGCCACGGCGGCGTGCAGCGCGTAGCCTTCAGGAATGTTCAGCTCCTTGCGGGTCAGCTCCTGATCGAAACCGGCCATGCCGTGGGTGTGCCAGCCGCTGATGCTCGCTTGCAACGCCAGGTGGCCCCAGGCGGAACCGGTGTCGAAGGTGTGCCACAGCGCCGGGGTTTCTTCGCTGGCGCCAGGTGCCACGAAGGTGGTTTTCGAGATCACGATCACCAGTGCCGAGGCGTGCTGCGCCCAGCTGCGGTTGAACTCGTTCAGCAGGCCCAGGTAACGCTCCCAGTTCGGCGTGTCGCGACGCGCATAGAGAAACCGCCAAGGCTGCGAGTTGTACGCCGATGGTGCCCAGCGGGCGGCTTCGAAGAAGCTCAGCAGGGTCTCTTCGGGAATGGTTTCACCGGTGAAGGCGCGGGGCGACCAGCGATCGGTGAACTGAGGGTGAATGGCGTAATCGGCAACGCGTGGATTAGCACTCATCAAGAGATTCCTTTACGTTTGAAAGTGGGGGTCGTCGAAAAACCGGCGGGTACAGTTGAGCTGAGCGCCAGTTTTTTTGAGCCAGCAGTTCACCTGAATGCAACGCGGTTGAGCGTTAATGGCACTTGGGGAGGGCTCCTTGCGACTGGCAAAGCTACTGGGTGGCGCAAAAACTGACAAGTGCCGTCGTACCGGCAGTCGCCAATGCTTGGCCCGCCGATGCCTTGGCACTAGACTGGCGGCCTTTTCACCACCTGATGTTGATGCTTGAGCCATGGCCGCCAAAGTCGAACCGTTCTGGATACGCAAAACCCTCGATCAACTCGATCAAGAGGAATGGGAATCGCTGTGCGACGGCTGTGGCCTGTGCTGCCTGCAAAAGCTCGAGGATGAAGACGACAACGCCGTCTACTACACGCGTATCGCCTGCAAACTGCTGGACCTCAAAACCTGTCAGTGCACCGATTACCCCAACCGTCGCGACTTTGTCCCCGATTGCATCCAGCTCACGCCGGGCAAGGCCGATGAGTTCAAATGGTTGCCGCCGACCTGCGGTTATCGACTGGTCAGCGAAGGCAAGGACCTGCCGCTCTGGCATCACCTGGTATGCGGTGATCGTGATGCGGTGCATCACGAACGTATTTCCCAGTCCGGGCGCATGCTCGCCGAAGGCAGCGTGGCCGAAGACGATTGGGAAGATCATCTGATTTTTCGCGCGGGTTAATTCCCGATGCCATTTAGTCTGTGGCGAGGGAGCTTGCTCCCGCTTGACCGGGCTGGCGCTCCAGTGCGCAGCACTCACAAAATCGGCGGTGATCACAAGAATTTTGGGCCGCTACGCAGCCCGGCGCGAGCAAGCTCGCTCGCCACAATAGGAGTGTGTATGGCGGTGGGAGTGCTCCGGGCGTTGGCTGTCGGGCTGCTGGCCCTGAGTTCGCCCGTGTGGGCGGCGAAGAAAGTCGATCTGGATTATCACGTGCGCCTGTTGCCGCAAAGCGATCAGGCCGAAGTGCGCCTGACCCTGGCCCAAGGCTCGGCAGTGCGCAGTCTGGATTTCGACTTGGGCGACGGCAGTCACTACAGTGATTTCAAGGCCGACGGCCAATGGCAGCTCACACCGGGCACGCAGGTCCGTGGTGTCTGGCGCCCGGCCGCCGACAAGGCCAGCCTGACCTACCGCGTGCGCATCAGCCACGGGCGCAAGAGCGGCAGCTTCGATACACGCATGACGCCAACGTGGGCGCTGATGCGTGGCGATGACCTGGTGCCCGCAGCGAAACTCGATCAGCAGGACGGTATCGAGTTGGTGTCACGCCTGGAATTCGAATTGCCCACCGGTTGGAAAAGCGTCGAAACCGCCTGGCCGCGGATCGGCAAAAACAAGTTCCGCATCGATAACGTCTCGCGCCTGTTCGACCGTCCCACTGGCTGGATGCTCGCCGGTAACCTCGGCAGCCGTCGCACGCGGTTGGGGGAAACCGAAGTCACCGTGGCCTCGCCCCAAGGCCAGGGGATGCGCCGCATGGATGTGCTGACGCTGCTGACGTTCGTGTGGCCGCAAGTGCAGGAAGTTTTTCCGCGTCACCCCAGCAAATTGCTGATCGTCGGCGCCAATGACCCGATGTGGCGTGGCAGCCTGGCCGCGCGGGAATCGATCTATCTCAATAGCCGCCTGCCGCTGGTCAGCGAAAGCGGCACCAGTACCTTGATGCGTGAATTGGCTCAGGTGTTCGGGCGGATCAACGACAGCCAGCGCAGCGGCTGGATCAGCGAAGGGTTTGCCGAGTATTACGCCATCGAACTGGTGCGCCGTGCGGGCGGCATGAGTGATGAGCGGTATGAGAGCCTGCAGAGCAAGTTGGCCAAGGCCAGCCAGAAGGTCACCACCTTGCGCGGGGAGCAGATCAACCCGGCGCAGGTGGCCAAAGCGGTGGTGTTGCTGCAGGAACTGGATCGCGAGATTCGCCTGAAGACCCGCAACAAGCGTTCGCTGGATGATGTATTGCGTGGGGCGATGCGTTTGGAGAGTGTCGATACCAAGGAATTCGTTCAGCTCAGTGAGAGCGTTATTGGCGAGTCTTCCAAGGTGCTTGATACCGGGTTGCTTCAGTAATACCGCCTTCGCGGGCAAGTCGGGTCGCGAAGAGGCCCTGAGCCTCACCGCAAATGCCGGATCAAACCCCGGCTTTCGGCGACTTCAAAGAATCATTCCCGGTCACGGTGGCGGTTTTGGTCGCCGCCTCGGCATTGGCCTTCAACCGACTCAACTCTTCCCCGGCACGCTCAATCCTGGCTCGAGCGTTAACCATGTCCTGACGGCTCTTTTCCAGAAAGCTTTTCGCCGAACTGTGCCCGGTAATACCCCGCGCCATCGCTACGCCGCCAATGGCCACTTGAATCAACCCGAACACACCACCGCGCCGCAGGCCTTTGCCGACCATCACCACGCCGCCGGCCAGGGAACCGATGCGCTCCCAACCCTGGACGTTCTGCGCGGGCTGAGTCTGGAACGGGGTGGATTCGATGCGCTCTACGCGTTTGAGGTCGCTCATGATCTGTCTCCAGGCTTCAAGAATGGATAATTAAGCTGACTGCCGAGGCGGTCGGCTCGTTCCATCGGATGTGCGGTGATTCAGCGGAATTTCGGGCCTGAGCGGGTGTTGTTGCCCTTGGCCATGCGGTCGTACAGCACCACGTTGACCGTGGCCGCCAGGTTCATGCAGCCGGTGGTCGGGATATAGACCACGTCTTCGCACCAGTCGCGGATCTCTTTATCCAGCGAACCGTCTTCGGGGCCGAAGATGTAGAGGGCGCGATCCGGGTGCGTGTATTCCGGCAGCGAGCGGGCGCCGTCGACCAGTTCTACGGCGACCGGTACACAGCCCAGCGGCAGGATTTTCTTCAGGTCATCGATGCCGATCAGCGGAATGTCGTAGTGGACTTTCTTGGTGTCGGTGACGAAGTCGGCGGCGCGCTCATAGCGCTTGCCGGTGTAAAACACCGACGCCACGCCATAGCAACCGGCGGCGCGCATCACCGAACCGACGTTCTCCGGTGATTTGGGGTTATACAAACCAATGCAGCTGTACCGTTTGTCTGCCACGAGCGGGGTGCCTTCGGGAAAAAAGCGCGATTATACGGGGATTGGGGGAGGGGTGTTCAGTTTGGAGATGATCGTACCCACGGAGCGTGGGAACGATCAGCAGATCTTCAGTCTTCTTTCTTCATCAGTCCGGCCAACGCCGCAAACGGGTTATGCGTCGCCTTGGCAATCTTTGGCGTACTCAGCGAGCCTTCGTCGAAATACTGCTGATCGGTGTAACGCGAATGCTCGTTGTCATGGCAATACAGGCACAACAGCTCCCAGTTCGAGCCGTCCTGCGGGTTGTTGTCGTGGTTGTGGTCGCGGTGGTGCACGGTCAGTTCGCTCAGGCGTTTGCCGGAGAACTCACGGGCGCAGCGGCCGCACACGTGCGGGTACATCTTCAGGGCCTTGTCGCGGTAACCCATTTCCTTGTCGCGCTGGTTGTCGGCGAGGATGCGGTCCAACTTTGAGGTGTTGGTTGGAGGCGTTGACGAACTCATGGGTTCACCTTTGTAAAAGACTAATGACGGTTATGTGTTGAAGTTTAGCCTAGCCCTTGAGCTTCTCGGCAATCCAGATGGTGTGGCGGGTGCCTTTGTTGCCGTGGGCGAAGACCTGCACTTCTTCGGCCTTGAAGCCGGCCTTTTTCAGCTTGTCGGAAAACTGCCGGTCAGCGCTGGCCGACCATACCGCCAGCACGCCCTTGGGTCGCAGGGCCTTGGCGCAGGCGCTCAGGCCACCGGCGGAGTACAGCCAGCTATTGGCTTTCTGGGTCAGGCCTTCGGGACCGTTGTCGACGTCGAGCATGATTGCGTCGAAACCCTGCGGCTCGGCTTGCAGCACCTTGGCCACGTCTTCCATGCGGATCACCGTACGCGGGTCGAGCAATGGGTTGCCGGCTTTTTCCCCCAGCGGCCCACGGTTCCACTCCACCACGCCGGGCACCAGTTCGGCGACCACCACTTCAGCGGTCTTACCCAAATGCTTGAGCGCCGAGGCGAGGGTGAAGCCCATGCCCAGGCCGCCGATCAATACCCGCGAATTCGGCCGGCCGGCGACCTTGCGGCAGGGGATTTGCGCCAGGGCATCTTCGGAGCCGTGCATGCGGGTGTTCATCAACTGCCCGCCATCGCCGCCCTGAATCTTGATGACGAAGTCTTCGCCGTATTCGAACAGGCACAGGGCACCGCCGTTTTCAGGAATGGGGGTGGTGTCGAGCAGAACGAAACGTTTCATGGGGCTCTCTTGAGGAGAAAATGACAGGCGGAAGAAGGCAAACGAGCGCAGTTGGGAGTAGCCTGCAATAGACCACAAGGCCAACGGAGCCATTGATGAAGCGCATCATTCTAACGGCCATTGCCTTGGCCGCGCTCTCGATAACTGCAGTGCAGGCCCAGGAGCAGCAAACCATCCCCACCGGCCCTACGCCGATACCCGGTTCGCCCGGCACTGCTACGCCGACGCCGTACCCGCAGATTACCCCGACCACTGTGCCCAAGACCGGCAACGGTGGGCCACCATTGTTGCCGCCGATCGAAATGCCCAACCCGCCCAAGGACCAGACCTTGCCGGGCCTTGAGCCGAGCACGACGAAAATCAAAACGCCGGGCGGATAGTGTCTAGATCTGCTGCGAGAGCAGTTGCCCGTCGGCCATGCGCAAGCGTTTGGAGAGGGAGACGGCGAGGGCGCGGATGATCTTGGCGGCGATTTTCGGCGCTTCGTTGAGCATCTTTTCCAGGGAGTCCTTGCCCAGGTTGAGCAACTGGCAGTTGCTCGCGGCCACACAACTGGCTGAGCGCCGTTCGCCGTCGAGCACGGCCATTTCGCCGAACGCCCGACCGCTGCGCAAGGTGGCCATGGTCACCGGTTGCCCTTCGCTGTTGGTCTTCTGCACCGCAACCTGGCCGGTGTGGATGATGCACATGAAACTGCCGGCATCGCCCTCATGGAAGATCTCTTCGCCTTCGGCGATGGTGCTGATGCTGAAGTAACCTGAAGCCGCCACGAAGTCGGCCGGCAGCAGTTGATCGAACAGGCCGCAGTCCATCAGCCAGTCGCGAATTTCTTTGTTCAGTAAGGTCGGTTCTGACATGTCGTCACGGTCTTTTTCTTGTGTCTGTTGCTGTTCCAGGCGCGCCCGGCGTCTGGTGTTAAGACCGGGACGCCGGGCCAAGTTCCTCAGGCAATGCCCAAAACCTTCAAAACAAATGCGTATTCGAGGGCTACGTCACGTAATCCCTGGTAGCGACCGCTCATCCCACCATGCCCGGCGCCCAATTCAGTCTTGAGCAGCAGGGGATTGGTGTCGGTTTTGGTCGCGCGCAATTTCGCCACCCACTTGGCCGCTTCCCAGTACTGCACGCGACTGTCGTTGTAGCCGGCGATCACCAGCGTTGCCGGATAGGCTTGCGCGGTGACGTTTTCATACGGGGCGTAGGCCTTGATCCGATCATAGACGTCTGGCTCTTGCGGGTTGCCCCATTCGTCGTATTCGGTGACGGTCAGCGGCAACTCCGGGTCGAGCATGGTGTTGAGCACGTCGACGAACGGCACTTCGGCTATTGCCGCACCGAACAGCTCCGGCCGCTGATTGAGCACCGCGCCGATCAGCAGGCCACCGGCGCTGCCGCCACTGATTGCCAGCTGCGATGAGGTGGTGAAACCGTTGGCGATCAGGTGTTCGGCGCAGGCGATGAAGTCGCTGAAAGTGTTGTGCTTGTGTTCCTGCTTGCCGGCGCGATACCAGGCTTCACCCAATTCACCGCCGCCGCGAACATGCGCGATGGCAAACGCCATGCCGCGATCCAGCAGGCTCAGGCGGGCGTGGGAGAACCACGGGTCGAGGCTTTCGCCGTAAGCGCCATATCCGTACAGATAAAGTGGCGTCGGTTTACCGAGGAACTCGCGTTTGACCACCAGGCTGATCGGCACTTGCGTACCGTCCGGGGCCGTGGCCCAAAGCCGCTGGCTGACGTACGCGTCGGCGTCGAACGGGCCGAGCACCGGGGTTTCCTTGAGGACTTTCTGCTCGCCGGTGGCCAGGATCAGTTGACGGATTTGCGCCGGACGGTTCAAGGCCTCGTAGCGCAGACGGATTCTGTCGCTGACAAATTCCAGGCTGTTCTGCACATGCAGGCTGTAGGCCGCGTCCGGTAATTGCACGCGATACGGCGCCAGGCCTTGTGGGCGGACTTCAATGATCGGCAGGCCGCCTTCACGCAGGCTCAAGGTCATGGCCTCGGCGTTCAGGCTCATGCCATCGATCATCACCGCGTCGCTGTGGGGGATCAGGTTCTGCCAGTCGGCTTCGGTCGGCGCGACGCCGGTGTCGGCGGCCTGGTACAGGGCAAAGTTGATGCCGTCGCGGTTGGTGCGGATCAACCACGTCCACTCGCCATCGAGTTTGCCGTGGTCGACATCGTACTCATGGTCTTCGACCCGTGGTGCCAGGCAGGTAAAGGCCTGATGGGGCAGCGAGGCGTCGAGCACCCAGACTTCGCTGGTGGTCTTGCTGCCCAGCGACAGCAGCAATTGCCGTTCGGAGCTTGAGCGGTAGCAATGCAGGAAGAATCGGCCGTCCGGTTCATGGAACACTTCTTCGGCGGCGGTGCCGTCCAGCCGATAGCGGAACAGCTTGTGTGGGCGATGGGTGTCGTCGAGTTCACCGAAGAACAGCGTCAGGCTGTCATTGGCCCAGGTCATGCTGCCGTCGCAGTCCTGGAATTCCAGTTCGCTGACGCGGCCGCTGGACAACTCCTTCACGAACAGCGTGTAAACCTCCTCGCCACTGGAATCGATGCTGTAGGCCAGGCGCTGGTGGTCCGGGCTGACGCTGAACGCGCCCAGGGAAAAGAAACCGCCCTTGGCCAGCACGTTCGGATCGAGCAGCAGGAGTTCCTGGCTTTCGTCGATGTGCAGGCTGCCATCGGTCGGAAGTGGGCAGCGGTAATGACGGGCGTATTCGTCGCCGGCCGTGGTGCGGGTGTAATACAGGTACGGGCCCCAGGGCGAGGGCAGCGACAGATCGGTTTCGAGAATCCGCCCCTTGATCTCTTCGAACAGGATTTCGCGCAGCCCGGCCTGATCGGCGGTTTGCGCCTCCTGATAGCGGTTTTCAGCTTTCAAGTAATCAAGCACTGCGTCGGTGTCGCGCTCCTGCAGCCAGGCATACGGGTCATCGCCGTCGGCCTTGTGGGCAATGGGCGCGTCGGAAACGTTGGCGGATAGGGGCATGAAGGACTCTCGAACGTTGTACGAAATTGGGGGATCGCAGACGGCGGGGCAGCCTGAAGTGCGAAAAGTCGTTACTATAAGCGCCTCTTTGCCTGCCTTGCCATGGACACCATGACCGAGAACGACTATCTGATCGCTTGGGGCCTCTACGCCTTTGCCGCTTTAGGCTGCCTGTTGGTGTGGATGCGCATCACCCGCTGGATGTGGCGTTGGCTGCGTGAGCCGCTGCGGCTGCTGATGGCAGTGTTGCTGTTCAGCCCGACCATCATTGACCCGGTGAAGGAAAAGGTCGCCCCGGCCATTGCCATTACTGTGCTGGATCTGCTGTTCAAGGTCGGCAACAACGCCTGGCGGGCGATTTCCGACCTGTTCATGTACAGCATGATTGCCTTCGGCCTTTACCTGGTTCTCGTGGCGATCCGTTTCCCGATCGAGCGCGCATCCAAGGCTCGCAAGGAGCGGGCGGAGGCGGCCAAGGCTGCGGCGCGCACCGACGAGCCTGAAGGCGATCAACCGTTCGGCGGTGCCGGCGATGATCGTTACGGTCGGCCACCGGTGCCGAGCAACCCGCAGCGACTGCGGGTCGAGCCGCGTCTGTAACTGTGCCCCTGCATTGAATCGAGAGTCCGAGCATGTGTGAGTTATTGGGCATGAGCGCCAATGTCCCGACCGATATCGTGTTCAGCTTCACCGGGCTGATGCAGCGCGGCGGCCGCACCGGACCGCACCGTGACGGTTGGGGCATCGCTTTCTATGAAGGCCGTGGCCTGCGCCTGTTCCAGGACCCGGCGGCGAGCAGCGAGTCGGAAGTGGCGAACCTGGTGCAGCGCTATCCGATCAAGAGCGAAGTGGTGATCGGCCACATCCGCCAGGCCAATGTCGGCAAGGTCTGCCTGTCCAACACCCATCCGTTTGTGCGCGAGTTGTGGGGCCGCAACTGGTGTTTCGCCCACAATGGCCAGTTGGCCGACTTCAACCCGACCGCCAGTTTCTACCGCCCCGTCGGCGATACCGACAGCGAAGCGGCGTTCTGCGACTTGCTCAACCGGGTACGCGCTGCATTCCCTGAGCCGGTAGAGATCGAAGAACTGCTGCCGGACCTGGTGGCCGCTTGCGCCGAGTACCGCAGCAAAGGCGTGTTCAACTGCTTGCTCAGCGACGGCGACTGGCTGTTCTGCTACTGCTCGACCAAACTGGCGCAAATCACTCGCCGTGCCCCGTTCGGCCCGGCACGCTTGAAGGACGTCGATGTGATCGTCGACTTCCAGGCTGAAACCACGCCCAACGACGTGGTTACAGTGATCGCCACCGAACCCTTGACCGAAAACGAAACCTGGACCCGCTACGAACCGGGCCAATGGAGCCTCTGGCGACGCGGTGAATGCGTCAGCCAGGGCAATACCGAATAAGGATCTCTCCCCCCATGTTGCTCAGTTATCTACGGCTGGTGTTGTTTGCGGCAGGCCTGTTGATCGGCGTCCAGGTGCCTGGGTTCATCAGTGACTATGCCAAGCGGGTCGAGGCGCATCTGATCGAGGCGCAGAGCGGTTTGAGCGGTTTTCAGGGCACTGCCAATCAGTTTTTCAAGGGCGACATGCAGGCGTTGGTGGCCCATTACCGTGCCAGCGAAGACCCGATCTTTCGCAGCGATGCCGACAGCCTGAGCGCCTTGCTCACCCGTCAACTGGCCCTCGACAAGCAATTCCAGGCCATGCAGGGCCCGTGGTACATCCGCTTCCTGCAAGTGGTGCTGGCGGCCGACCCGGATATTCGCAAGGAAACCTGGAACGGCTACAGCTACCAGATCCTGCTGACGCCGGAAGCGATGATCTGGGGCATGAGCGGCGCGTTGCTGCTGTCGTTCGGCATTGAATGCCTGTTCCGACTGATCGACTGGGTGGTGCTGGGCGGCAAGCGCCTGCGCCAGAGCCGGCCGATCGAAGAGCGGGATTTGCGCGGGTTGTAACACTGGAGCCGACTTGCCGGCGATTGCCGCGAGATCGCATCGCTGGCAAGCCGGCTCCTGTTTTTACCAATCGACCGAGTAACTCATGCTCAGCGTGCGGCCTTCGGCATTGGCGTACGGCGCTCTGGCGTTGGCTTGGGTGAACAGGTTCTGGTACGTGCGATTGGTCAGGTTGTACACGCCGCCTTCAAGACGACCGACCGGCAGTTGCACGGAGCCGAGCAGGTCCACCAGCGTATAACCTTCGATGTCGCGTCCATTGTCGTCCTTGGCGGCGGCATCGTAATTGGCCAAACGCATGCCTTGCAGGCGCAGGCTGTAGTCGTCTTCGGTGTAGCCGACGAACAGTGTGGTCTTGGCGGGTGAGATGCGTGTGGCCGGCAGATCGATCCATTTGCCGTTCTGCTCGGTCTCGCCTTTGGCCCAGGCATAAGTGCCACCCACCGACCAGTGATCGGTCGCGCGGTAGGTCAGGCTGTTTTCGATGCCGCGAACTCGCTCTTTCTGGTTGATCAGGCGCAATACTCGATCATTGGCATCGTAGAACTGGGTCACGTCCGAGGTGTTTTCGTACACGGTGACGTCGGCTTGCCACTGGTCCCAGTTGCCACGCCAGCCCAACTCGTAACTGTCGACCTTGATGGCCTGGGCGTTAAGACTCTGGATGTCGAAGGTGCTGCTGACGTCACGCATGAAGCGCTGGATATCCGGCAGCGAAAACCCCTGGCTGTAATTGGCGAAGACGTCCTGGTTTTCACTCAGGTGGTAGACCGCCCCCAGGTTGTACAGCGTGGCGTCGTATTTGAGGGTGTCACCGGGCAGCGTTGCGCGTATGCCGGTCTGGACGATCTGACCGTAGGCGATGCTGTCGGAGACGTCGCTTTCGATCCATTCACGGCGCACTCCGCCACGCAAGGTCCAGTCTCCGATGTCCCAGGACATCTGCCCGAACAGCGATTTGGTGGTGGTTTCGATGTCCGGGCCCAGCTCGTAGGTGGTGCCGGTCTTGGTGTAGTTCAGGCCATTGAGCGTGTATTGATCACCTCGTTGACGGGAGCGCTCATTGTCATAGTCGGCGCCCCAGACCAGATTGCCCGTGGCGCTTCCGATCGCCGGCAGCGGCGTGTCGATGGCCGCGCGCAGGCCGTAGACGTCCTGCACACTGTTGTTGTTGGAGATCCCGGCTCTGCCTCGCGACAGGTCTGGAAAGAACAGTGCATCGGCGCGGCGCCAGTAGCTTTCCAGTTGCAGGCCCTGACCGTAGAAGTCCTTGTCGGTGTAGTTGAGATTGACCGCCTGGTTATGGGTATAGGGTTGGTCGTCGAGTTTCAGCCCTTTGACGGCCACCGCTTGCTGCGAGTTTTTCGGGTCTTTGGTGTAGCCGGTGTCCTGCTGGTCCTTGTAGTCCTGCAGCGACAGGCTGATTTTCTTGTCGGCATCCAGTTCGTAACCGAAACGACCTTGCAGGTCATAGGTTTCGGTGTCCATGTTGCTGCCCTGGGAGGTGTCCTGGGGGATGCGGTTGCCGTTGCCGTCGAACTGGTCGTTGCGCTGGGTCAGGTCGGCGGACACATACCAGTCCAACGCGTCCTTGCGCCCGGTGGCACTCTGGAAAGCTTCGTAGGCGAAGCCTTTTCTGTTGAGGTTGTTACCGCTGGTCAGGCCCAGTTTGCTGCTGTAGGCAATGTCCTGGCCCTGATTGCGCTTGGTGATGATGTTGATGATGCCGCCTGAAGCACCGGCCCCGTAAATGCTGCTGGCGCCGGAGATCACTTCGATGCGTTCGATGCTGGCCGGGGCGATGCTGTTGAGCTGGCGGAAGTTGTCACGGGTGGCGTTCTGCGATACGCCGTCGATCAACACCAGCATGTTGCGCCCGCGCAGGGTCTGGCCGAAGTTGCTCATCCCGCCGCTCGATGGCGCAATACCCGGGACCAATTGCCCGAGGATGTCGGAGACCCGGCGACCCGCGCCGCTCTGCTCACGGACTTGCTGCTCGTCGATCACCTGGACCGAGCCCGGAATCGAAGCGATGCTCGCTTCGCTGCGAGTCGCGGACACGACGGTGGCTTGCATGTTCAAGGTGCCGGGCTGCTGTTCGGTGTCCTCGGCCCAGGCCTGGGCGCTGAAGGTGCCAAGTAGCGGGATCAGCAGGGAGAGTTTGGTTCGGGTCATGACGTGGTCTTTTTTAGTTGTGATAAGTGTGGGGCGATAAGGTCGAGCGGTCAGGCGTAGCGTTGAACGACCGCACCCAGCGGATGCCGATGGCGGCTATGGCGTAGGTCAGTGCCACCAGCCAGAAACTGTGGGCCAGGCCCACCAGGCCCATGCCGATACCGCCAAGGACGACACCGAGCAGAGCACCAGCCTTTGCCGCACTGTTACCGAGGCCGAGCGCGAAGCCCTGCTGGGTGATGGAAACGGTGTTGGCGATCAGGGCATAGGCGACGGGCAGCAGGGCGCCTTGCCAGATGCCCCAGACGAGTCGGCTGACGAGAAAGCCCAGCCATTCATTGGCCAATGCCGTGGCCGCCAGCGTCAGGGCACATAACCAGGCCACGCCTTCGATGACGCGCAGGGTGTAGGCCGGCTGCCAGCGGTCGAACAGGCGTCCCCACAGCGGGGCGGAAATGGCCAGGGTCGCGGCGCTCGCCGCGTAGGTGGCGCCGATCAGCCAGCTTGGGGCATGCAGAATGTTCGCGACATATAGGGCGTAGAACGACTGCGGCATCATCTTCGCCGCTTGAATCAACACGATCACCAACAGGATTCCACTGAGCCAGCCTTTGGGCAGGGCCACCGGCTCAACAGGTTTTTTCTTCGCGGTTCGCGCCTTGTCGGCCGGCAGGAAAAAACTCCCCAGTGCGCACAGCAGGCAAATCGCCGTCGCGCCATAACACAGCAAGGCAAACCCCGAGACGTCCATCAGCCAGCCACCCAGCACCGGGCCGATCAACGAGCCGACGGCGGTTGCCGATTGCAGGCGGGCCAGGGTGTGACCCCGTCTGGCACTGTCGCAGCAGGCCAGGGCATAGGCTTGCGCGGCCGCGAGAAAACCGGCCAATGCGCCTTGCATCACGCGAATACCCACCAGCAGCCACGGGTCGAGGGTGATGGCTGCCAAGCCTTGGCACAGCGCGAGGGCCAGCAACGCCCGAACAATCATCGGTTTGTGCCCGGTGCGATCCCCCAGCCGACCCCACAGGGGGGTCAGCAACATGGCCGCCAGCATCGGGCCGGCATAGACCATCGCCGATAACAGCGCGGTGTAGCCGGCGCCTTCGGGCCCGAGCAGATGCTGGATCTGCAAGGGCCAGAACGGGCCGCTCATCTCCATGGCGCCCATGGAGACAAACTGGATGACGATCAGCAGTCGCAAGGCGCGACCGTCAGCGAGCATGGGTGTTGGGTCGCAGCGGATTACTCAGGCGTCCGACGATGTCGGCATGACTGTCGAGCAAGCGCATGCGCATGAACGATTTGGCGGGCCAATCCTGTTCCAGCAAGGCCTGGCGCTCGCATTCCCAACGTGCCGGTTCAACGCGCTCGCGCAAGGTCTCGAAGCACTGTGCAACGTGCGCTGCCAATCGCTCCCACAGGATATTTTCCGGCACATTCCAGTGGCGGGCACAAAGCAAGGTCAGCTCACCGAGGTGGCACATGAAAGTGGTGTGCAGGAGTTTGTCGCGGACAAAGCCGGCGTCGTCATACAGGGTCATTTTCGGATCGTGCAGCTGGATATCCAGACCCTTGGCGTGCAGGGTTTTGCGATCGATACGAACGTCGCCGAAATCACGCAACAGCAGCCGATTCAGCTGCCCGTCAGCGCCCATCACCATGAAACTGTTTTGCTGGTGCGCTTCGAACGCCACGCCGTACATCAGATAGATGCCCAGCAGACTTGGTACGGCAATCGACAGGTAATCATCGAAGAACGTCAGCATGGCCTCGCTGTCGTCCCGGCCTTGAGCCAGTCTGACCCAATCACGCAGCAACGGTTGTTCGAATTCGTTGACGGCGAACAGGCTGCCGACCGGCACCGCCAACTCGCCTGCTTGCAGCAGGGTCAGCGGGTTGTCGCGATACAGCACGCCAGCATGCCGGGAGCGTTCGTCATCGGCCGGCAGTGGTGAGTAATGCACACCGATGCGCTCTGGAACGATGTTCAGCAGGCGTTGAATCTGCGGTTCCTGATCGAGGATATCCAATACCAGTTGGCTGATGCGCGGACCCATCCGGGCCGAGCGCGGCGACACGGTGCGCTGCACGCTGGTCAGGCGCAAAGCCACCGGCAGTTTGACCATCGGTGCCGTGCGACTGGCCTGCGGCAGGACCGTGCGGAAGGACATGGTCGGGTGGCCGGTAAACGCCACGATGTCAGTGACGATCAGCAGGTTGTCGGTGATCTCGTTGGCGAATGAATGTGGCAGCTCTTCATGGGCTTGCCATGGGTGCGACGGCAGCGGGAGGTAGTCCTTTGCGTCCAGGCCCAGCTGCTGCAAATGGCGTTGCAATTGCTCGGCGGCTTGTGGGAAGTGACCTTGCCACCAATCCCAGTAGTCCGTGGTGCCAGCCAGCGCTTCAACATGTGCGTACTGGCGGTGCAGGGCGCACAGCACGATCGGAAAACTCGCTTCGAATTCTGGCGAGAAAGCGATGACCTGAGCGGCGCTCAAGCCCAGTTTGGTCTTGTAGTTCGGGTGCCACGGATGGCCGAGAGTCCCCCACTGTTCGAGCAGCGACGTAGGGTTCTGGTGGCAGGGGCTGGCTTTGAGCCAGGCGAGCAGATTGTCATCGTATCCGGTGTCGATCTGCTCTCTCAGGCGCTCGGTCCATCCGTGGTGAAACGCCAGGCACAGGGTGTCGTTGCTGAAGCTGTCATCCAGCTCCCGGGTCAGACGTTCCAGTACCTGCGGGGAGGCTGGCGGATTGAGCTGAGTGCTGAGGTGAGCGAGCAGTTCGCTGGGCAACTGGATTTTGTGCGGCAGTTTGTCGGGGGTGTGCAGGACGATGCTGCCGCGTACGTCCCAGCTGTTCATTCTGCTGCTGGACAAATGCTCGAAGCAAAGATGCGCGCCATCGCCAAGCGGCAGCCAGCAGCGGCTGGTGTCGTCGTATTCGCAGGTGTCGGGATCAATCAGCTCTTCACGGAACAGCGCCTGGATCAGGCGTTGGAAACAGCGCTGGGCGGCGGGCTCCAGGGCATTGCTCAAATGATCGAGCGTAATGCGGTGGGACTGGAAAGCCTGAGTACCGAGAGCTTCGCTCCAGTGAGCGAGCAATTGCTGCTGTTGTTGCGTGTAATCGCGCATCAGGTCCGACTCCTTCTGGACAATTGATTCTGAAAGCGCGCAAAGAATACCGCTTTGAAAAATTAATGCAAATGATAGTGGTTCATATTTACACTTCGGAAAATGCCTTTCAGGCTCTGGCCTGCGGTTTGCTCAAGACGATGTAGTGCTCGCCCACTTTCTGCGCATAACACTCCACGACTTGCTGACACAGCGCCACGATTTCTTCGACCCACTCCACACCCACCCGCCACGACACCACCACCGGCAAATTCGCTGGTCGCTGATCGATGGCCAGCAAGGTCAACTCTCCCCGGGCCAATTCCTCGGCCACCAGCACGGGCGACAGTGCGCCTATACCGAAACCGTCCCGCAGCAATCGGGTAATCGCCGACACCGAGTTCACGCAGTTCAGCCGTGGCGCCATGACCCCGTTGGCCTGCATCAGGCTCAAGATGTCCTGGTGCGGACGGGAGTTTTTCGAATAGGTGATGATCCGCTCCCGCGCCAGGTCGGCGACACCTGAATACTCACGGTTGTAGATGGAGTTGCTGGCCACGATCCAGCCCATCGGATGACTGGCCAGCTCCAGGCTGCGCACGCTTTCCTGGCGCAGCAGGTCGGTTTGCAGGATCAGATCGAGAAAGCCTTTTTGCAGCTGATCGCAGAGGTTGAGCGCGGTATCGGCCACCAGCTCGATTTCCACCAGCGGATAGTGATCCATCATCTGTGCCACCAACGGGCTGAGCCAGGTGTGGATCACCGTGTCCATGACGCCGATCCGCACCCGCCCGGCCTTGCTCGAACGCGTTTCGATCGACTGCTTGAGCGACTGCATCGTGTCCATCATCTGCTCGGCATATTCGAGCACTTTCAGGCCTTCGGGGGTCAGGCTCACGCCGCGGGAGTCGCGCAGAAACAGCTTCACCCCAAGCTCGCTTTCGAGCACGGCGATGCGGCTGGAAATCGACGCCTGGGTGGTGAAGAGCTTGTCCGCCGTCAGGCGAAAACTCTTGAGTCGGGCGACCCAGACAAACGTCTCGAGAAACTTCAGGTTCATGGGGTCAGCTCGTGGATAAAGTTTTTCTTATGTCTAGGGCGGGGTTTTATTAGTTGGACGCAGCGGGGCCAACCGCCCAAAAATCAGGCCATCCGGTTCCCACGATAGGCGTCGTCGGGGCTCAGAACAATACCAATAAAATATGCACGGAGATTTTGCCATGAGTGCGCCCGACACCCTCGATATCCCCAAGTCCACGGCTCGCCCGGGACCTTTTGACTGGTACCGCAACATCAACAAACAGGAGCGTCGCACGTTCTGGAGCTGCAAGATCGGCTATGGCCTGGACGGCATGGACACCCAGATGCTCAGCTTCGTGGTGCCGACCCTGATTGCCATGTGGGGCATCACCACCGGCCAGGCCGGGCTGATCCACACCAGCACCCTGATCGCCTCGGCTATTGGTGGTTGGGTGGCGGGGATTCTCTCCGACCGCATCGGTCGGGTGCGTACCTTGCAACTGACAGTGCTGTGGTTTGCGTTCTTCACTTTCCTCTGCGGCTTCGCCCAGAACTACGAGCAACTGTTGATCAGCCGCACGTTGATGGGCTTCGGTTTCGGTGGTGAATGGACCGCTGGCGCGGTGCTGATGGGCGAAGTGATTCGCGCCAAGGACCGTGGCAAAGCCGTCGGCATGGTGCAATCGGGTTGGGCATTGGGTTGGGGGCTGACAGCCATTCTGTATGCGCTGCTGTTCTCGGTGTTGCCGCCAGAAGACGCCTGGCGTGCGCTGTTCATTCTTGGCATCGTGCCGGCGATTTTCGTGATCTTCGTCCGTCGCCTGGTCAAGGATCCGGAAATCTACCGCGAAGCCAAAGCCAGGCAAGAGCCAGGCAACCCGGCGAAGTTTTACGAGATTTTCGCTCCCGGCATCCTCTTCACCACGATTCGCGCGTCGATACTGACCACCGGCGCACTCGGCGGTTACTACGCGATCACCTCCTGGCTGCCGACGTTTCTGAAGAACGAGCGGGGCTTGAGCGTACTCGGCACGGGCGGTTATCTGGCGATGGTGATCATCGGGTCTTACGTCGGTTATGTAATCAGCGCGTATCTGACTGACATCCTTGGTCGTAAAAAGAACTTCATTCTGTTTGCCGTCGGCTCGTTCACTATTGTTCTGCTGTACACCCAATTGCCGGTCAGCAACGGCGTGATGCTCTGGCTGGGCTTCCCCTTGGGCTTCTTCGCTTCGGGGATTTTCAGTGGCATGGGGTCGTTTCTGACCGAGTTGTTTCCAACGCGGATTCGCGGCTCGGGCCAGGGTTTTTGCTACAACATCGGTCGGGCACTGGCGGCGTTGTTTCCGCTGCTGATCGGCTTGCTCAGTCAGAAGGTGCCATTGAGCGTGGGAATCGGGGCTTTCGCTGCGGTGTCCTACGGGGTGGTGATCCTGGCGGCGCTCAGCTTGCCGGAAACCTGTGGTAAACAACTCGACGCCGAATAACCGAATGTCCGGTAACTGATAATCTGAGGGGCAGATGCCCTTCAGCTAAAAAGACAAAAGCCTACAGGAGTGTTCACCGTGAACCGCCTGCTATTGAACTGCGACATCGGCGAGAGTTTCGGCAACTGGACCATGGGTCTGGACGCCGAGGTCATGCCCTTCATCGACTGCGCCAACATCGCCTGCGGTTTCCATGCCGGCGACCCGAGCATCATGCGCAAGACCGTCAGCCTGGCCCTGAGCAACGGCGTGCAGATCGGCGCGCATCCGGCCTATCAGGATCTGGTCGGTTTCGGCCGCCGCTCCATGGCGTATACCGCCCAGGAACTGCAGGACCTGTTGCACTACCAGATTGGTGCCCTCGACGGCATTTGCCGGGCTCAGGGCGGGCGGGTGAGTTACGTCAAACCCCACGGCGCGATGTACAACGACATGATGGCCAACCCGGCGCAATTGCGCGCGGTGATCCAGGCCGTGGCGGCCTATGACCGGACGCTGCCGCTGATGCTGATGGCCACTCGCGACAACAGTGCCGCCCAGCAGTTGGGCGACGAATACGGCGTGACCCTGTGGTTTGAAGCCTTCGCCGATCGCGCTTACGACAGCGTCGGAATGCTGGTCTCGCGGCAACTGCCGGGGGCC
Source organism: Pseudomonas sp. GW821-FHT03E01 (assembly GCF_059420765.1). Taxonomy (NCBI): domain Bacteria; kingdom Pseudomonadati; phylum Pseudomonadota; class Gammaproteobacteria; order Pseudomonadales; family Pseudomonadaceae; genus Pseudomonas; species Pseudomonas sp. GW821-FHT03E01. Next base: position 222,130 of record NZ_JBWKUI010000013.1, read on the forward strand.
GTGCATCACGATCCCGAGAAAATCATTGAGCAGGCGCTGATCATTGCCCGCGGTGACAACCTCACGGCCAACGATGGCAGCGCCTTGCACTTGCAGGCCAATACCTTGTGCGTACACGGTGACAACACCAGTTCGGTGGCCGCCGTGCGGCGCATTCGCGAGGCCTTGAATCAGCAGAGCGCATCATGAAACCACGGGTGGAAGTGGTGGCGCTCGATTGCCTGATGGTGCGCCTGTTCGATGAAATTGCCGAGGCCAACATGCCGTGGATGCTGGCTGCCAGTGAGCGTTTGCGAGAAGCATTCGCCAGCCATTTGATCGATCTGGTGCCGTCCTACACAACGTTGATGGTGCATTACGATCTGATGGCATTGAACCCGGCCCAGGCCCGGGAGTTGATCGCTCAAGCCCTGATCGATCTGACGCCCAACGCTCGGGCCAAGGGTAAATGCCATGTGCTGCCGGTCTGGTATGACTTGAGCGTTGGGCCGGAGTTGAACCTGTTGTCCCAGCGTAGCGGCTTGGCGGTGAATGAAGTGATCCGCCGTCACAGCGAACACGAGTATCAGGTGTTCGCGTTGGGCTTCGCGCCGGGGTTCGCGTTCATGGGGTTGGTGGAAGAAGTGTTGGCCGCACCGCGTCTGAGTACCCCGCGCAAAAAAGTCGCCGCCGGCAGTGTCGGCATTGCCGAACGCCAGACGGCGGCTTATCCGGTAGTGTCTCCCGGCGGCTGGAACCTGATCGGTCGCACACCGGCCAAATTGTTCGACCGTGAACGCGACGGCTATAGCTTGATGCAACCGGGCGACACGGTGCGCTTCGAGGCGGTCAGTCATGCCGAGTTCATCAACCTGGGCGGTGACGACACGCCGTTGGAGACCTTGGCATGAGCCGACTGACGATTGAAGCAAGTACACCGCTTTGCCTGTTGCAGGACGCCGGGCGATTTGGTGTGCGGCATCTGGGCGTGACCCAGGGCGGCGGACTGGATTGGCGATCGATGTCGTGGGCCAATTGGCTGTTGGGCAACGGGCTGGATGCGTCGGTGATCGAAATTACCTTCGGCGGGTTCAGTGTGGTGGCCGAGGACGATTGCTTGCTGGCATTGGCTGGTGCCGATCTTGGGGCGCAGATTGATGGCCAGCCCTTGGCGCCGTGGCGCAGTTTCAAACTGGGCAAAGGTCAACGATTGCAATTCACGCAACCGTTGCTTGGCGCTCGGGCGTACCTCGCGGCACCAGGCGGGTTTGATGCGCCGAAGGTGCTGGGCAGCACTGCGACTGTGGTGCGTGAGGAACTCGGCGGCCTCGACGGCATGGGCCGGGCGTTGGCCAAGGGATCGTCGTTGAAGTACTCCACCGAGGCGCCGCTGCTGGTACGGGAACTGCCTCGCGAGCACGTTCCGGATTTCAACCTCGATACGCCGCTGGACCTGGTGCTTGGTGCGCAAATCGGTGAATTCAGCGGGCAGAGTCTGTTTGACGCATTCAACAGCGTCTGGACCCTCGACAGTCGCGCCGATCGCATGGGCATTCGTCTGTTGGGAGCGGCATTGCAGTATCAGGGCAAGCCGATGATTTCCGAAGGCATCCCGCTGGGGGCGGTCCAGGTGCCGCCGGATGGGCAGCCGATTGTGCTGCTCAATGACCGGCAGACCATTGGCGGTTATCCGCGGTTGGGGGCGTTGACACCGTTGGCGTTGGCGCGGCTGGCGCAGTGTCTGCCGGGGGCGACGGTGCGGTTGAAACCGGTGGTGCAGGACGTCGCGCATCGCGAACAAGTCGAGTATTTGCGCCGGTTTTAACTGTGGCAAGGGGGCGTTCCGACAAGCCCCCCTCGCCATAGATGCAATGCTCTACTTGGAAAGAAACCGCATCCCTTCCTCCAACCCCCGCAACGTCAGCGGATACATTTGATCATCGATCAAATCCCGCACGATGTTGGTCGACGAGGTATAGCCCCAAGTGTCTTTCGGGTACGGGTTGATCCAGATGAGCTTCTTGTACTTTTCCTTGAAGCGCTGCATCCACACGTAACCGGCTTCTTCGTTCCAGTGCTCGACGCTGCCGCCGGCCTGGGTGATTTCATAGGGCGCCATGGCGGCGTCGCCGATGAAGATCACTTTGTAGTCGGCGCCGTACTTGTGCAGCAAGTCCTGGGTGGCGGTGCGCTCGGAGGTGCGGCGCATGTTGTTCTTCCACACCGATTCATAAATGAAGTTGTGGAAGTAGAAGTACTCCAGATGCTTGAACTCGGTCTTGCAGGCCGAGAACAGCTCTTCGCAGATCTTCACGTGGGCATCCATCGAACCGCCGATGTCGAACAGCAGCAGCAACTTGACGGTGTTGCGCCGCTCCGGACGCATCTGGATGTTCAACAACCCGGCATCGCGCGCGGTGTGGTCGATGGTGCCGTCGATGTCCAGTTCTTCCGCCGCGCCCTGACGGGCGAATTTACGCAAGCGACGCAGGGCGACCTTGATGTTGCGCGTGCCCAGTTCCACCGAATCGTCGAGGTTCTTGTACTCGCGCTGATCCCAGACTTTCACCGCTTTGCCCTGACGCTTACCGGCATCGCCGACCCGAATGCCTTCCGGGTTGAAACCGCCGGAACCGAACGGGCTGGTGCCGCCGGTGCCGATCCATTTGTTGCCGCCGGCATGGCGTTCTTTCTGTTCTTCCAGGCGTTTCTTGAACTCTTCGATCAGCTTGTCCAGGCCGCCGAGGGACTGGATCGCGGCCCGCTCTTCGTCAGTCAGGGAACGTTCGAATTCCTTGCGCAGCCAGTCTTCGGGGATCAACGCCTGAAGGTGATCGTCGAGCTTTTCCAGGCCATTGAAGTAGGCACCGAACGCCCGGTCGAACTTGTCGAAATGCCGTTCGTCCTTCACCAGGATCGCCCGCGACAAGTAATAAAACTCGTCCATGTCGGCGAAGGTCACGCGCTGTTTCAGCGCGTTGATCAGGTCCAGCAGCTCACGCACCGAGACCGGCACCTTGGCTGCGCGCATTTCGTTGAACAGATTGAGCAGCATGGCGATCGCCCTTATTGGTACTTAGCGAGTGCCGCGACGGCTCATGAACGCCAGGCGTTCAAGCAATTGCACGTCCTGTTCGTTCTTCACCAAGGCGCCTGCCAGCGGCGGAATAGCCTTGGTCGGATCGCGTTCGCGAAGCACCGCTTCGCCGATGTTGTCGGCCATCAGCAGTTTCAGCCAGTCCACCAGTTCGGAGGTCGAGGGCTTTTTCTTCAGGCCCGGCACCTTGCGCACGTCGAAGAACACGTCCAGCGCTTCGCTGACCAGGTCTTTCTTGATGTCCGGGTAGTGCACGTCGACGATCTTCTGCAGCGTCACGCGATCGGGGAACGCGATGTAATGGAAGAAGCAGCGGCGCAGGAAGGCGTCCGGCAGTTCTTTTTCGTTGTTGGAGGTAATGATGATGATCGGACGTTTCTTGGCCTTGATGGTCTCGTCGATCTCGTAAACGTAGAACTCCATCCTGTCGAGTTCTTGCAGCAAGTCGTTGGGGAACTCGATGTCGGCCTTGTCGATTTCGTCGATCAGCAGAATCACCCGCTCTTCGGACTCGAACGCCTCCCAGAGCTTGCCCTTTTTCAGGTAGTTGCGAACGTCGTGGACCTTGTCCACGCCCAGTTGCGAATCCCGCAGGCGGCTGACCGCGTCGTATTCGTACAGGCCTTGATGCGCCTTGGTGGTGGACTTGATGTGCCAGGTAATCAACTTGGCGCCGAAGGACTCGGCCAGTTGCTCTGCGAGCATGGTCTTGCCGGTGCCTGGCTCACCCTTGACCAGCAGTGGCCGCTCCAGGGTGATAGCGGCGTTGACCGCCAGCTTCAGGTCATCGGTGGCGACGTAGGCCTGGGTGCCTTCGAACTTCATCTGCTAATCCTCAAACGGTAACGCCGACCTGAGCGAGGCAGGGCGGGGCGCAATAAATGGTCAGGCTCGACTATAACGCGCAGGTCGGTCGACTGTGAACGCAGACGGGTTATTCAGTCTCTGAATGGGGCGTCACTTCGTGACTCATCCCGCATCCGGTTTGGGTCGTTCGTACTGGGCATTGAACGCCTGGATGAAACCGTTGCGTAAAATCTGCAAAAACGCCTCGAACGCGCTGATATTCCGCTGATGCACGTTGCCCTTGAGTTCGACGCGAGTGGCGAATTGGTTTTTCGCCTGGTTCTTCAATACATTCTGGGTGCCGCCGACGAGCGCTTCCCAAATGGAGCGGAAAATCCCTTTGTCCTTGTTTTCCACGTCCTGTTGCCAGTTGAACACTTCGACGTCCCGCAACAGTGGCTTGATGTAGCCGGTGAGTTGTCCCTTGTTGGCCTCGGCCTCGATGACCAGGTCGCCATGGCCGGCATTGAAGTCGAACTTGCCGTAGGCCGACGCGAAGTCGTTCAGGCGTTTGAGTTCAAGGTCCCTGGCGCGCAGGCGGAACTCGAAGTCTTCGAAATTGCTCAGCGGATCGAAGGTTGCCGTTGTTTCCAGCGGTGCATTCCCCGGTAACAGCGCCTTGCCATCGAAACGGGCATCGCGTTTGCCTTTGGTGTCGACTACGTTGGTCAGGTTGTAAATGTTGGCATTGACCTGAGTAGCGCTCAGGTTCACGGGTGGTTTTGAATTGAAGTTGTGAAAGGTGACCCGGCCATCGTTGATCCGCACTTCGTTCAGGGTAATCGGCAGCAATTTTTCCAATTGTGCCCGCCAGTCGGTGCCCTGACCGGTCTGGGAGTTTTTCTTGTTGGCGCCGCCATCGACGAAGTTCACCTCGGGTTTGTCGAACTGTGCCTTGGCCACCACGGCGTGGTCGTACCAAAGTGAGTGCCAGCTGACGGAGAGGTCGATCAATGGCGCGTTGACGAACGGCACCGGGACCTTGCCCTCGACCTTGACGATTTTCAGCCCGTTGATTTTGTAGGCGCCACGCCACAAGGCCAGGTCCACGTCGGTAACCTGCCCGCGATAGTCGCCCATGTTGGCCAATCGCTCGTTCAGGTAGTCACGCACGATGTAGGGCAGGGCGATATGCACGGCAACCAGCAACATGAGGAGGCCGGCGAGGGTCAACAGGGGCCAACTGTATCGACGCTTCATGGCGGCAAATCTCTGGCGGTGTAAAGCGGTTGACTGCTATGTCAGCCGGACGTTCGACTGACTGGACGACCACGAGCAACAGGCATACCTTGGAGGGCTAATTCAACGCGGTATAAGGACCCAGCCATGAGCCGTATCTATGCTGACAACGCCCACTCCATCGGCAATACGCCGCTGGTGCAGATCAACCGTATCGCCCCGCGCGGTGTCACCATTCTGGCCAAGATCGAAGGGCGCAACCCTGGATATTCGGTCAAGTGCCGAATCGGCGCGAACATGATCTGGGATGCTGAAAGCAGCGGTAAACTCAAGCCCGGCATGACCATCATCGAACCGACCTCGGGCAATACCGGTATCGGCCTGGCATTCGTTGCCGCCGCCCGTGGTTATCGGTTGATGTTGACCATGCCCGCGTCCATGAGCATCGAACGACGCAAGGTGCTCAAGGCCCTTGGCGCCGAACTGGTGTTGACGGAGCCGGCCAAGGGCATGAAAGGCGCGATCGAGAAAGCTGCCGAAATCCTCGCCAGTGATCCGTCCACCTACTTCATGCCGGGGCAGTTCGAAAACCCGGCCAACCCGGCCATCCACGAAAAAACCACCGGCCCGGAAATCTGGAACGACACCGACGGTGCGGTCGACGTGCTGGTAGCGGGCGTCGGAACGGGTGGAACCATTACCGGGGTTTCGCGGTATATCAAGAATACCCAGGGCAAACCGATTCTCTCGGTGGCGGTGGAGCCAATGGTGTCCCCGGTGATCACCCAGGCGATCGCCGGGGAAGAGATCAAACCGAGCCCCCACAAGATCCAGGGCATCGGCGCTGGTTTTGTGCCGAAGAACCTGGACCTGTCGATGGTCGACCGAGTGGAATTGGTCAGCGACGACGAATCCAAGGCGATGGCCCTGCGCCTGATGCAAGAAGAAGGGATTTTGAGTGGCATCTCTTGCGGCGCCGCCATGGCGGTGGCTGTACGCCTGGCCGAAACCCCGGAAATGCAGGGCAAAACCATCGTGGTGATCCTGCCCGACTCTGGCGAACGCTACCTGTCGAGCATGCTGTTCAGTGACTTGTTTACCGAACAGGAAAATCAGCAATAAGATTTTATGGCTGTTTTGAAGCCGATCAGGGGGTTGATTCAGGTCAGCCCCCGTTCAGGAACCCTATGTTAAGAAGTGCTTTATTGCACAATCCTTAACACTGAATGTTGAGTAATACGGGTTTTTCCCGAGGCCGGTAGTGTTTATCATGGCCGACTGCCACGTCGGGTAAAAGGCGTTGTGCGGAGTTTCCTATTCTCAAGGAGTCGTAGATGAGCTTTTCCTTTGTCGCGAAGGCGTCGGTGTTGCTGCTGTTCCTCGGCAGCACGCTCTATGTGCATTTGCGTGGCAAGGCGCGTTTGCCGGTCCTGCGTCAGTTCGTCAATCACTCGGCCCTGTTCGCGCCCTATAACGCCTTGATGTACCTGTTCTCCGGTGTGCCGTCCAAACCCTATCTGGACCGCAGCAAGTTCCCGGAGCTCGACGTGCTCAGGGACAACTGGGAAGTTATCCGCGACGAAGCCATGCACCTGTTCGACGAGGGCTACATTCGCGCCGCCGAAAAGAACAACGACGCCGGTTTCGGTTCGTTCTTCAAGAAGGGCTGGAAGCGTTTCTACCTCAAGTGGTACGACAAACCGCTGCCATCGGCTGAATTGCTCTGCCCGAAAACCGTCGAGCTGGTCAGCCGCATCCCCAATGTGAAAGGCGCGATGTTTGCGCTGTTGCCGGGCGGTAGCCACCTCAACCCGCACCGCGACCCGTTCGCCGGTTCCCTGCGTTATCACCTGGGGTTGTCGACGCCGAACTCCGATGATTGCCGCATCTTCGTCGACGGTCAGGTCTACGCCTGGCGTGATGGCGAAGACGTGATGTTCGATGAAACCTACGTGCACTGGGTCAAGAACGAAACCGAGCAAACCCGCGTCATCCTGTTCTGCGACATCGAACGTCCCTTGAGCAACCGCCTGATGACCCGCATCAACCGCTGGATCAGCGGCTGGCTGGGGCGTGCTACTGCGCCGCAGAACCTTGACGATGAGCGCGTTGGTGGGATTAACCAGGCTTATGCCTGGAGCAAGACTTTCAGCGACAAATTCAGCGGTATGGTCAAGCAGTGGAAGCGCCGCAACCCCAAGGCCTATCGCGTGCTGCGACCGGTGCTGGCGGTGGTGGTGTTGACGTTGTTGGGGTATTGGTTGTTCGGTTGAGGCCGACCATGGAATAAAAAAACCGCTCCTTGGGAGCGGTTTTTTTATGCGCGCTTGCTCATGAGCTCCGGGCCTTGTAAGTGATCCGACTTGCCTGCGAAGGCGTTTTATCGGGCAACCACCTCAACCGGCTTCACCACTGCCGGCTTCAACACCAGCCACAACGCCGCCGCAATCAACACTCCGCCATAGAGGTGCGCCATCGACAGCGGCTCATCCAGCAACAGCGCGCCCCACAACACCCCGAACGGTGGAATCATGAAGGTCACGGTCATCGACTTCACCGGGCCGATCGAGCTGAGCAAACGGAAGTAAACGATGTAGGCAAACGCGGTGCAGCCCAAGCCCAATCCCAGCAACGACAACCAGACACTCCAGCCGCCCCAGCTCGCCGGTGGCTGGCTGATCATGCTGTAGCCGAACAGCGGCAGCAAAAACAAGGTGGCGCCGAGCATGCTGCCCAGGGCCGACAGGCGACTGTCGAGGCCGCCGGCCTGGTCGAGCCAGCGGCGGGCGAGGAAGCCGGCAAAGCCATAACAGGTGGTAGCCATCAGGCACGCCAGTGCGCCCATCAGCAGTTGCATATCGAACGCCACCGGACCTGCACGGGTGAGGATGCCGACGCCAAACAGTCCGAGAAACACCCCGCAGACCTTCGCTCCGGTGAGTTTTTCACTGAAGAACAACCCGCCGATCAACACGCCCATCAAGGGCGTGGTGGCGTTGAAAATCGCCGAATAGCCCGCCGGCAGCACTTGCGCGGCCACGGAATAGAGCGTCGCCGGAACCCCTGAGTTGATCACTCCGAGCAGCATCACCGTCTTGAGTTTGCCTTTGAAATCCCAGCTGATACGCAGCAGCCCGACGATCACCAGCAGCCCGACAGCGGCAATCGATACACGGAAAAAGGCAGTGGGGATTGTGCCAATCACTGGGGCGATAATGCGCATGAACAGAAAGCTCGCCCCCCAAATGGCGGCAAGTGACAACAAACGCAGGATATCGACGGGGTTCACAGCACTTTCCTTCCTTGATTGGCGCGCAAGTGTCGCGCCAGTCGGGGTACAAGGCAATGGTTGCGTTGCGTCACACGGGGCCACTAAGCTCAAGCTCCAACGATAAGAACAGCCGCAGAGGTTTCACCATGCCGCAGCAATGGCCAGCCGCCGACATCGCCCGAATGATCCTCGATGGCTTTGACGATTACCGCGAGCATTTCCGTCAGATCACCGACGGTGCCCGAGGCCGCTTCGAGCAAGCCCAGTGGCAGGCGACACAAGTCGCGTCGGCGGCGCGGATCAACCTCTACGAAGAGAAAGTCGGCGAAACGGTCGGGCGCCTGCATCAGTCGTTCGCCGCCGATGTGCTGATGGACGTCAGCAGCTGGCCGTTGGTCAAAAGCGCCTATATCAGCCTGATCGACCTGCGCTTCGACGATGAGCTGTCCGAGACCTGGTACAACTCGATTTTCTGCGGGCTGTTCAGCCACGACCTGATCAGCGACGGCTGCATGTTCATCCACACCACGCGGCCAAGCCTGCGCCGCGCCCGGGCGGCGCAAACCCGCACCTACAAGCCCCATGGCCAGTTGTCCGGCATGCTCGCGAGTATTTTTACCGACTATCGCTTCAGCGAGGATTACGCCGATTTGCCCGGCGACCTGCGCCGCCTCGAAGCGCAATTGCGCGAGAACCTGCCGGACTGGGTCTGCAAGGACCCGGAACTGAGTGTCGAGCTGTTTTCCTCGGTGCTTTACCGCAACAAAGGTGCCTATCTGGTGGGGCGCATCTTCACCCAGGACGATCAATGGCCACTGGTGATTCCGCTGCTGCACCGCGAAGGGCGGGGCATCCAGATCGATGCACTGATCACCGACGAGGCGGAGGTGTCGATCATCTTCTCCTTCACCCGTTCGTACTTCATGGTCGATGTGCCGGTACCGGCGGAGTTCATCGGCTTTCTCAAACGCATCCTGCCAGGCAAACACATCGCCGAGCTGTACACCTCGATCGGCTTCTACAAGCATGGCAAGTCCGAGTTCTACCGGGCGCTGATCAATCACCTGGCCAACACCGACGACCAGTTCATCATGGCCCCCGGCGTGCGCGGGATGGTCATGAGCGTGTTTACGCTGCCGGGCTTCAACACCGTATTCAAAATCATCAAGGACCGCTTCTCACCGTCGAAAAACGTCGACCGTGCCACGGTGATCGAAAAGTATCGCCTGGTAAAAAGCGTCGACCGGGTCGGGCGCATGGCCGACACCCAGGAGTTCGCCGACTTCCGTTTCCCCCTGAGCAAGTTTGAGCCGGCATGCCTGGAAGAACTGCTTGAAGTGGCGCCGTCCACGGTGTCGGTGGAAGGCGATACGGTGCTGATCCGTCACTGCTGGACCGAACGCCGGATGACGCCGTTGAACCTTTATCTGGAACACGCCAACGAAGCGCAGGTGCGCGAGGCGCTGGAAGATTATGGCCTGGCGATCAAGCAACTGGCGGCGGCGAACATTTTCCCCGGCGACATGCTGTTGAAAAACTTTGGCGTCACCCGTCACGGTCGCGTGGTGTTCTATGACTACGACGAAATTTGCTTCCTGACCGAAGCCAACTTCCGCCACATCCCGCAACCGCGCACGCCGGAAGACGAAATGGCCTCCGAACCGTGGTACTCGATCGGGCCACTGGACGTGTTCCCCGAGGAGTTTCCACCGTTCCTGTTTGCCGATTCCGGGCAGCGAAAGTTGTTCGATCAGTTGCACGGCGAGCTGTACAACGCCGATTACTGGAAGGGGCTGCAGGAAGCAATTCGGGCGGGGAAGGTGATTGATGTGTTTCCGTATCGGCGCAAGGGGCTGGATAACGAATAACTCGTCTGAGCGAACACACTGTGGCGAGGGAGCTTGCTCCCGCTGGGTTGCGAAGCGACCCCAAAACCATTCATCGCGCAGATTCAGACAGCCGCGATGACAGGTTTACGACTGCTTCGCAGCCGAACGGGAGCAAGCTCCCTCGCCACAAAAGCGCGTCACTCAGCAGCCCAAATCTGCGACAATCCGCCTCCTGCGCCACTAGACGACTTTTGCGTACCTGATGACTGACGAATCGCCTTCCATCGACAAACTGCTGAAAAACCTCGATCACGCCATGCTCGCCGACCGCCACCGGCTGCGGCGGCAGTTGCTTGAGCTGCGCAAGAAACCTGACGAGGCCAAGCTGGCCCAGTGGGTGACGCGCACACAGGCGTCCTGTGATCAGGTGTTGGCGCGGCGCGCCAGCCTGCCGGTGATTCGCTACGACGACAGCCTGCCGATCGCCGCCAAGCGCGACGAAATCAAAGCGGCGTTGCTCAAACATCAGGTGCTGATCATTGCCGGCGAAACCGGTTCGGGTAAAACCACCCAGTTGCCGAAGATCTGCCTGGAAATCGGCCGCGGCCAGCACGGCCTGATCGGCCATACCCAGCCGCGTCGAATCGCCGCCCGCAGCGTGGCGAGCCGGGTCGCTGAAGAGTTGGCGACACCGTTGGGTGCGCTGGTGGGCTATCAGGTGCGGTTCGAGGACCAGAGCGATGCCAACACCCTGATCAAACTGATGACCGACGGCATCCTGCTGGCGGAAACCCAGAACGACCGCTACCTCGAGCGCTACGACACGATCATCGTCGACGAAGCCCACGAACGCAGCCTGAACATCGACTTCCTGCTCGGTTACCTGAAAACCCTGCTGCCCCGTCGTCCAGACCTGAAAGTCATCATCACCTCGGCCACCATCGACCTGGAGCGCTTCTCCAAGCACTTCGACGATGCGCCGATTGTCGAAGTCTCCGGCCGCACCTTCCCGGTGGAAACCTGGTATCGCCCGCTGACCCTGGAGCAGGACGAGGAGGGCAACCGTGTCGAGGATGACCTGACCGTGGATCAGGCGATCCTAGCCACCCTCGACGAAATCGCCGCGTTCGAACGCAGTGAGCGCAAGAGCCCCGGCGACGTGCTGGTGTTCCTGCCCGGCGAGCGCGAGATTCGCGACGCGGCGGACATGCTGCGCAAGGCACAGCTCAAGCACACCGAGATTCTGCCGTTGTACGCACGGCTGTCGCCGGCCGAGCAGCAGCGGATTTTCCAGTCGCATCCGGGGCGTCGAGTGGTTCTGGCGACCAACGTTGCGGAAACCTCTCTGACGGTGCCGGGCATTCGTTACGTGATCGACAGCGGCACCGCGCGCATCAGTCGTTACAGCTACCGCGCCAAGGTCCAGCGTTTGCCGATCGAAGCGATTTCCCAGGCCAGTGCCAACCAGCGTAAAGGTCGCTGCGGGCGGGTCGAGCCGGGTATTTGCGTGCGCTTGTACAGCGAAGAAGATTTCATCGGTCGGCCGGAATTCACCGACCCGGAAATCCTGCGGACCAACCTCGCGGCGGTGATTCTGCAGATGCTCCATCTGCGCCTCGGCGAGATCACTGATTTCCCGTTTATCGAACCGCCGGACGGCAAGGCCATCAGCGACGGTTTCAACCTGCTGCAAGAACTCTCGGCGGTGGACCGCAACAGCCAGCTGACCCCGCTCGGCCGGCAACTGGCGCGGCTGCCGGTGGACCCGCGCATGGGCCGAATGCTGCTGGAAGCGGCCAAACTCGGCAGCTTGCAGGAAGTGCTGATTGTCGCCAGCGCCATGTCGATCCAGGACCCGCGCGAGCGTCCGCCGGAGCGTCAGCAAGCCGCCGATCAGGCCCACGCCCAGTGGAAAGACGTGGACTCGGACTTCGCCGGGCTGGTCAATCTGTGGCGGGGTTTTGAAGAACAGCGCCAGGCACTGACGGCCAGTCCGCTGCGTAACTGGTGCCGCAAGAACTTCCTCAATTACCTGCGCCTGCGCGAGTGGCGCGATTCCCATCGCCAGTTGAGCCTGATCTGCCGCGACATGCAGCTGAGCCTCAACAAAGAGCCGGCGGATTACCCTAAGCTGCACAAAGCCGTGCTGTCGGGGTTGCTCAGCCAGATCGGCCAGAAAACCGAAGATGGCGATTACCTCGGTGCCCGTCAGCGACGCTTCTGGATTCACCCGTCGTCGGGACTGGGCAAGAAACGCCCGCAATGGCTGATGACCGCCGAACTGGTGGAAACCACCAAGCTGTACGCGCGGATGGTCGCCAAGATCGACGCCGACTGGATCGAGCCGCTGGCCGGGCACCTGATCAAGAAAAACCACTTCGAACCTCATTGGGAGAAGAGGCGTGGGCAGGTCGTGGCCTTCGAGCAAATCACCCTGTTCGGGCTGATCGTAGTCGGACGCCGGCCGGTGCATTACGGGCCGGTCGACCCGGTGGTGTCCCGCGAATTGTTTATTCGCGAAGCCTTGGTGCGTGGCGAGATTCAATCCAAAGCCAAGTGCCTGACGGCCAACAAGCAACTGCTGGAACAGCTCGACGAACTGGAAGCCAAGGCGCGTCGCCGAGACATTCTGGCCGACGAAGAAACCCTGTTCGCCTTCTACGATGCGCGCTTGCCGGCGGAGATCCACCAGACCGCGACCTTCGACAGTTGGTACCGGATCAACAGCCAGAAAGACCCGCAGCTGCTGATCATGCGCGAAGAGGACGTGCTGGCCCGCGAAGCCAGTGAAGTCACCGCCGCGCATTACCCGGACACCCTGCACATCGGCGATCTGGAGCTGGCGCTCAGTTATCATTTCGAACCCAATCACCCACGTGACGGCGTGACCTTGCGCGTACCGGCGCCGTTGTTGCCGATGCTGCCGCCGGAACGCCTGGAATGGCTGGTGCCAGGCGTGATCGAGGCCAAGTGCATTGCGCTGGTGCGCAACCTGCCCAAGGCCCTGCGCAAGAATTTCGTGCCGGTGCCGGATTTCGTCAAAGCCGCGATGCAGCGCATGACTTTCGGCGAGGGCTCATTGCCTCTGGCGCTGGGCCGCGAGTTATTGCGCATGACCGGCGCGAGGGTCAGCGATGAGGCCTGGGCCGAAGCGTCGCAGCAGGTCGAAAGCCATTTGCGGATGAACCTGGAAATCGTCGACGGCCAGGGCAAGTTCCTTGGCGAAGGGCGTGATCTGGCGGAGTTGACCGCACGCTTTGCCGAGGCCAGCCAGGCCGCCTTGGCCGTGCCGCAAACCGCGAAAAGCCAGCAACCGGTGGAGGCGAAAGTCTTTGCCGCCGTCGCCGAGAAAACCCAGCAGAAGATCGCCGGACTGTCGATGACGGTGTATCCGGCGCTGGTGGAAGAGGCCGGGACGGTCAAGGAAGGACGTTTCTCGACCCCGGCCGAAGCCGAGTTCCAGCATCGCCGGGCCTTGCAGCGCTTGCTGATGCAACAACTGGCGGAGCCGGCGAAGTTCTTGCGCGGCAAGTTGCCGGGGCTGACCGAGTTGGGCCTGATGTACCGCGAGCTGGGGCGCATCGACAGCCTGGTGGAAGACATTCTGCTGGCCAGTCTGGACAGTTGCATCCTCGACGGCGAAGACCCGTTGCCACGCGATGGTGCCGCACTGGCGTCCCTGGCCGAACGTAAACGCGGTGCCTGGACCGAGCACGCCGAGCGTCTGGCCAGGCTGACCCTGGAGATTCTCAAGCACTGGCACGGCCTGCAAAAACGCTTCAAGGGCAAGATCGACCTGGCGCAAGCCGTGGCCTTGAACGACATCAAGCAGCAGCTCAGCCATCTGGTGTACCCGGGGTTCGTGCGGGAAACGCCGATGCCGTGGCTCAAGGAACTGCCGCGTTACCTGAAAGCAGTCGAGCAGCGTTTCGAGAAACTCGGTGCTCAGGTGCAGAAGGACCGGGTCTGGAGCGGAGAATTGTCTGGCCTTTGGACCCAATACCAGACCCGCGCCAACAAACACGCCCAGGAAGGCAAGCGCGATCCGCAGCTGGAGCTTTATCGCTGGTGGCTGGAGGAATACCGGGTTTCGCTGTTCGCACAGCAATTGGGAACCAAGGTGCCGATCTCCGACAAGCGCTTGAGCAAGCAATGGACACAAGTCGAGCCCTGAACCCTGTGGGAGCGGGTATGAGTTCGACTCAGCAAAAGGCGCCAAAAGCCAGCGTTTATGGCAAACTTCGCGCCTATAAACGCCGGCCCCGCGGTTTTCAGCCTCCACGGGCCCAGGCGGATCGGAATAAAGCGATGCCAGGTTTGCGTCCGGAACCTGGAATAGACCCTTTGTGTGTTGGTACGTCGGTGCCAGCGCTTTCTGCCTGAACGGATTAGAGAAACGACCATGCATAACGTCGTCATCAGCGGCACCGGCTTGTACACCCCGGCCAACAGCATCTCCAACGAAGAGCTGGTGCAGTCTTTCAACGCTTACGTCGCGCAGTTCAACGCCGACAACGCCGAGGCCATTGAGCGCGGCGAAATCCAGGCATTGACCGAATCCAGCGCAGCGTTTATCGAAAAAGCCTCCGGCATCAAAAGCCGCTTTGTCATGGACAAAGAGGGCATCCTCGACCCGCAACGCATGGCGCCACGCTTGCCCGAGCGCTCCAACGACGAGTGGTCGGTGCTGTGCCAGATGGCCATTGGCGCGGCCGAGCAAGCCTTGCAGCGTGCCGGCAAGACCGCCGCTGACATCGACGGTGTAATCGTCGCCTGCTCCAACCTGCAACGCGCCTACCCGGCCATCGCCATCGAAGTTCAGGAAGCGCTGGGTATCCAGGGTTTCGGTTACGACATGAACGTGGCGTGCTCCTCGGCAACCTTCGGTATCCAGGCCGCCGCCAACAGTGTGCAACTGGGCCAGGCCCGGGCGATCCTGATGGTTAACCCGGAAGTCTGCACCGGTCACCTGAATTTCCGTGACCGCGACAGCCACTTCATCTTCGGCGACGCCGCCACTGCGGTGATCATCGAGCGCGCCGATCTGGCGACCTCCAAGTACCAGTTCGACGTGGTCAGCACCAAACTGCTGACCAAGTTCTCCAACAACATCCGCAACAACTTCGGCTTCCTCAACCGCGCCGCGGAAGAGGGCATCGGTGCCCCCGACAAGCTGTTCGTCCAGGAAGGCCGCAAGGTGTTCCGCGATGTCTGCCCGATGGTTGCCGAGCTGATCGCCACGCACCTGGAAGAAAACCAGCTCAACGTCAGTGACGTGAAGCGTTTCTGGCTGCACCAGGCCAACCTCAGCATGAACCACCTGATCGTCAAGAAGCTGCTGGGCCGCGAAGCCACTGAAGCAGAAGCCCCGGTGATTCTCGACACCTACGCCAACACCAGCTCCGCCGGTTCGGTGATTTCGTTCCACAAGAATCAGGACGATCTGGTCAGCGGTTCGCTGGCTGTGCTCAGTTCGTTCGGCGCCGGTTATTCGATTGGCAGCGTGATATTGCGCAAACGTTGATCGAAGGGGTTGTTGTTCTTTCCTCTGGCTTGTGATGACTTTTCCTACATTCGAAATAGTCGGAAGGCTGTAATTTTCGGAAATTCCAGCAGGACGATGCCTACAGGCGAAGTCCTGCTGTTTTCATTTTCGAGGTCAGAACAAGGGGGTTGTTAATGGCGGCTGACGACGCGCAACTGCTTGAGCGCTTGCTGGCAGGTGAACAAAAGGCTTTCAAAGAGTTGGTCAGCACTTATCAGAGCGCCATGCGTGCGGTGGCCTACGCTATTGTGGGCAACCGGCATGCCGACGAAATCGTTCAGGATGCCTGGCTATCGGTTGTGCGTAACCTGAGCGGATTCGAGGGACGTTCGAGCCTCAAGACCTGGCTGCTGACTATCACCGCCAACTCGGCCAAGAGCCGCTACAAGCAAAACCGCCGGGAAGTGTTGCTCGATGACCTGCCGTCGCCCCATGGCACGATCGATGATGATCGTTTTTCATCGAGCGATGGTCATTGGCTGGTGGCGCCGTTTGCCTGGCATCAGGACACGCCAGAGGCGCTGTTGACTGAAAGCGAACTGCGCGAATGCCTGGAGCACACGCTGCTCAGCCTGTCGGAACTGCAAAGCAGTGTTTTACTGTTGCGCGAGCGACAGGGGCTGGAGTTGGAGGAGATCTGTAATCTTCTGGAAATCTCGCTCTCCAATGTTCGTGTGCTGCTGCATCGGGCACGGTTGAAGGTCTTTGCGACCGTAGAACATTTTGAGGAAACCGGCGAATGCTGACCTGTAAGGAACAAGTGGCGCGCTCCAGTGATTATCTCGATGGCCAGTTGAGTTTTCGCGAGCGTCTGATGATGCGGCATCACTTGATGTTTTGCCCCAATTGTCGGCGATTCATTCGGCAGATGCGGTTGATGCAGGCGACCTTGCGGGTGATGCCGCAGAAGCCGGTCGAGGATGTGGAGGCGCTGGCCGAGCGGCTGGCGGCGCAGCGGCGTAAAGATCGTTCCTGAAGGAAAGCACAGGCCGGCGCGGGTGAAACGAACGGATGATGGGGATCGTTGCCCCGCGCCAGACTGTTGAACCTCTTCAAACGACACGACCGTATGTAAACCGCATCGTTTGAAGTGTGTGGCTTCGCAGCTTAGAACTTCGCTTCCGCGTCCAGTTGCAGCGTGTTGGTGTTGGCATCACGCTGGGTACGGCTGGAGAAGTCGGCTTTAGTCAGGAAGTAAGTGGCACCGAGGGCGAAGTTCTTGTCGATGTCGTAACCGACTTTGAACTTGTGACCGCGAGAACCGGTGGTGCCGTTGGCGAAGTCCGAGTCGGTGAAGGCGCCGACCACGGCGTTACGCTGCACGTCGCGGTAGTTGTAGTCGAGGTTGAAACCGAAGACTTTCGATTTGGCACCGACTAGCCAGGCAGTGTCCTGATCGGTCACGGCATCGTTGTTCTTCACGTATTGGCCGTAGAACGACAGCGGCATCGGCAGGCCGCCGATATCGATCTGGCTGAAGCCTTCGTACAGGCGGAACTCGTTGTTGGCCGAGTTGCCGTTGACGGCCAGGGCGCACGGTGTGGAGGTGCCGGTGCAACGGCTGTCTTCGTCGTTCTGGTAGGCATAGACGCTGCCGCCGACGGTCAGTTTCAGGTTGTCGGTGATGGCGAAACGGCTGCCCAACTGGCCGGCGGTCAGACGCAGGTCGTGACGAAATTGCACGCCTTCGCCGTCGACGTTGTCCTTGAGGTTGTAGTTGCCCAGGCTACCGAACAGTTCGGCACTGCTGCCCAGCGGGTATTTGTAGGTCACTGCCAGACCTTCCGGGTTGATATCACTGTCCCAGATCACATCACCCATGCTGACCCACGGTTGCAGCATCTTGCCGCCGATCACATGCAGGTTTTTGATGGCGTCCGGGTGGTAGTCGATGTAGCCCAGATCCAGCCAGATCTGCTTCTTGTCGAAGTAGTTGTCCATGTCCTGGTTGGTCGAGCGAGCATCGTCACCGCCGCCGGTGGCAATGCGGATGCCGGTGTCCACTTGCGGGTTGATTTCGCTGTAGGCACCCAGACGGGCGCGGATGCGTTGACGATCCTTGTCACGGCCACCGTTGTTGGGTTCGCCGTCGATCTTGACCGTTTCCTGGCGTACGCGAACGTCGCCCTTGAACTGGGTCTTGGCGGCCCAGGCCAGCTTCTGGTCGAAGGCGCTCAACTCGTTGGCTTTCTTCGCGGCGACCGCTATTTGTTCGTTGGTCTCTTGCTGCGCCTGCTGCGCGATTTGCTGGGCCTTCTGATCCTTGGCCAGTTCGGCTTGCAGTTCAACGTACTGCGCCTGGGAAATAGAACCGTTAGCCTTGAGCATGTCGAGCAGTTTGGCGTCGACTGCGGCACTGGCTGGAACACTCATGGCCAGCAGCAGGCCACCACACAAGGCCGCCGCAGTTTTCGTGGAAGCAAGACGCATAGCAATCTCCGAAGATGAGAGGGATGGCTGAACCATCCTGGACACAACCGACAGTTGAAGGTCGGAAAACAGTGGCCGGGTAGAACCCGACGCTCTAAAAACAGGCGCCAGTATCGCGATGGTTTATGACAGGTCAGTGGCGAAGTGATGGCAGGTCGATGACGATACAAACGTTTCCGAAATGCCCGATTCAGAGCCTTGTATCGGATTGACGCGTGTGGATCGCCCTGCGATCGGCGATACTCGCGGAGCTGTCACGCCAAGATGTGGAGAGGAAAATGCCGCTGCAACGTCTGCATACACTGTCGCAAATCGCAGCCCGTACCTGGGATGCCCTGGTGCCGGAGAATCAGCCGTTTCTGCGCCACGCGTTCCTCGGTTCACTGGAAGACAGCGGCAGCCTGGGCCCGCATTCCGGCTGGCAGCCCGAGCATCTGCTGCATGTCGAAGGCGAGCGCCTGATCGCCGCGCTGCCCAGTTACCGCAAATGGCACTCCTACGGCGAATACGTGTTCGACCATGCCTGGGCCGATGCCTGTGAGCGTGCGGGCATCGACTACTACCCCAAACTGTTGACGGCGGTGCCGTTCAGTCCGGTCAGCGGGCCGCGATTGCTGGCGGCGACGATCGAGGACGGTTTCGAGCTCTTGCAGAGCCTGCCGGGTTATCTGGAGATAGAAAAACTTTCCAGTGCCCACATCAATTTCACCGATCCGTTCACCGACGCTGCATTGGCCGAACAGCCAGGCTGGTTGCAGCGCATTGGCTGTCAGTACCACTGGCAGAATCGTGATTACCGGGATTTTCAGGACTTTCTCGACGCCCTCAGTTCGCGTAAGCGCAAGCAAATGCGCAAGGAGCGTGAGCAAGTGGCGGGGCAGGGCATCGACTTCGAATGGCTGGAAGGCCGGCAGCTGACCCAGGCGCAGTGGGACTTTGTGTACGCCTGCTACGCCAATACCTACGCGGTGCGTCGGCAGACGCCTTACCTGACGCGGGAATTTTTCAGTCTGCTGGCCGAGCGCATGCCGGAGTCGATTCGCGTGGTGCTGGCCAAACAAGGTTCACGGCCGGTGGCCATGGCCTTCAGCCTGGTCGGCGGCGACAGCTTTTATGGCCGTTACTGGGGTTGCCTGGCGGAGTTCGATCGCCTGCACTTCGAGACCTGTTTCTATCAGGGTATGGATTACGCCATTGCCAACGGCTTTCAGCGTTTCGACGCCGGCGCCCAGGGCGAACACAAACTGATTCGCGGCTTTGAACCGGTGATCACCCATTCCTGGCATTACCTGCGCCATCCGGGCTTGAAGTCGGCGGTGAAAGACTTCCTCGAACGCGAACGCGTCGGGGTGCTGGGGTATGCAGAAGAGGCGAAGACCGCCTTGCCTTACCGACAAGGTTGATCTTCGCCGTTGATTGCAGGCTCAGTCGCGCAGATTAACTGTCTTCTTTGCCCAGCCAGCGGTACATCACACCACCGATGACCGCCCCCAGAATCGGCGCCAGCCAGAATAGCCATAGCTGTTGAATCGCCCAGCCCCCGACAATAAGCGCCGGTCCGGTACTGCGGGCCGGGTTGACCGAGGTGTTGGTGACCGGAATCGAGATCAGATGGATCAGGGTCAGCGCCAGGCCGATGGCGATGGGCGCCAGCCCGGCCGGGGCGCGTTTATCGGTGGCGCCGAGAATGATCAGGATGAACATGGCGGTCATCACCAGTTCACTGACAAACCCCGCCGCCATCGAGTAGCCGCCTGGCGAGTGTTCGCCATAGCCATTGGACGCCAGGCCGCTGGCCAGTTCGAAGCCGGGTTTGCCACTGGCGATGAAGTACAGCAAGGCCGCTGCGATGATCCCGCCAATCACCTGGGCGATGATGTAGGCGGGCAGTTCTTTGGCAGGGAAGCGTCCGCCGACGACCAGTCCGACTGAAACCGCAGGGTTGAGATGACAACCCGAGATGTGGCCGATGGCGAAGGCCATCGTCAGTACCGTCAAACCGAATGCCAGGGACACCCCCAGTAAACCGATCCCCACGTTTGGAAACGCTGCCGCCAGGACCGCACTGCCGCACCCTCCCAATACCAGCCAGAACGTACCTACCAATTCTGTAGCCGAACGTTTGAACAAAGACATAGCGAGTTTCCCTATCGAGATAACACTGTCGTTGTGCATCCAGCAGATGGACTACGGAACCTCCAGTACCTTGGCTGAGTACAGCAGGATTTTTACGGAATTCCAGTGACCATAAAAAACCGCCAGAGCCCGTGGTTAGCGGGCTCTGGCGGTTTCTGGTGTTCTTCTGTGTGGCTGATGGCGCCAAGATCGCGGCTTAATCGATCCCGACAAACCCGCCGGTCTGGTGTTGCCATAACCGTGCATACAAACCGCCATGGGCCAGCAGTTCGGCGTGGCTGCCGGTTTCGGCGATCTTGCCGTTTTCCAGCACCACCAACCGGTCCATCCGGGCAATGGTCGAGAGACGGTGAGCGATGGCGATCACGGTTTTGCCCTGCATCAGGGTTTCGAGGCTTTCCTGGATTGCTGCTTCGACTTCCGAGTCCAGTGCCGAGGTCGCTTCGTCCATGATCAGGATCGGCGCGTCCTTGAGCAGCACCCGGGCGATGGCAATCCGCTGACGCTGGCCACCGGAGAGTTTCACCCCGCGCTCACCGACATGGGCATCGAAACCGGTGCGGCCTTCGGAGTCCGACAGCAGCGGGATGAACTCGTCGGCACGGGCCTTGTGCACCGCTTCCCAGAGTTCGGCGTCGGTGGCGTCGGGTTTGCCATACAGCAGATTGTCGCGGATCGAGCGGTGCAGCAGTGAGGTGTCCTGGGTGATCATGCCGATGCGTTCGCGCAGGCTTTCTTGCCCGACTTCGGCGATGTTCTGGCCGTCGATGAGGATCCGCCCGCCCTGCACGTCATACAGGCGCAGCAGCAGGTTGACCAACGTCGATTTGCCGGCGCCGGAGGGGCCGATCAGGCCGATTTTTTCGCCGGGCTTAATGGTCAGGTTGAGGCCGCCGATGATCCCGCTCTTCTTGCCGTAGTGGAAATCGACGTGTTCGAAACGCACCTCGCCACGGGCCACTGCCAAGGGTTTTGCCTGTTCGCGGTCGGTGACGCTGACCGGTTGGGCGATGGTCTGCAAACCGTCCTGGACCATGCCGATGTTTTCAAAAATGCCGTTGACCACCCACATGATCCAGCCGGACATGTTGACGATGCGGATCACCAGCCCGGTGGCCAAGGCAATCGCGCCCACGCTGATCAGCGACTGCGTCCACAGCCACAGGGCCAGCCCGGTGGTGCCGACGATCAAGAGGCCGTTCATGCTGGTGATGACCACGTCCATGCTGGTGACCACACGGCCGGCCAGTTGGGCTTTTTCGGTCTGTTCCGCAATGGCTTCGCGGGCGTACTGCTGTTCGAAGTTGGTGTGGGCGAACAGCTTGAGGGTAGTGATGTTGGTGTAGCCGTCGACGATCCGCCCCATGAGTTTGGAGCGCGCATCGGAGGACACCACCGAACGCTCTTTCACCCGCGGCACGAAGTAGTAGAGCGCGCCGATGTAGGCGGCGATCCAGATCAGCAGCGGGATCATCAGTCGCCAGTCGGCTTCGGCGAACAGCACCAGCGAGCTGATCGCATAGATCAGCACGTGCCACAGCGCATCCACCGCTTGCACGGCAGAATCGCGCAGGGAGTTGCCGGTTTGCATGATGCGTTGGGCGATGCGCCCGGCGAAGTCGTTCTGGAAGAAATTCAGGCTCTGTTTGAGCACGTAACTGTGGTTCTGCCAGCGGATCAGGCTGGTCATGCCGGGACTCAAGGTCTGGTGCACCAGCATGTCATGCAGGGCGAGGAACAAGGGGCGCAGAATCAGCGCCACCGCCGCCATCCAGGCCAATTCCACGCCGTGGACCTTGAAGAAGTCGACGTTGGATGTGCTCTGGGTCAGGTCGATGATGCGACTCAGGTAACTGAACAGCGCCACTTCGATCAGCGCGCCGAACAGGCCGACGACCAACAAAACGGCGAAGATTGGCCAGACCTGCTTGAGGTAGTAGGTATAGAAGGAGAGAACCCGACTCGGTGGAGCCGCCGTCGGGGCGTCGCGGAAAATGTCGATCAGTTTTTCGAAACGGCGATAAAGCATCGGTTCTCCGCCCGTGTACGGGCTCTCCTTTAAACGATATGAGCGGCGCCGGATATCGACCGGCCACCGCTCAAGACTGCCGGTGTACTCAGTCGATGCGCTTGGCCGACTTGATCAGCACCGGGTCGACAGGCACGTTCTGCATGCCTTGTTTGGTGGTGGTCTGAGAGTTGACGATGATGTCCACCACGTCCATGCCCTTGACCACTTTGGCGAAGACGGCGTAACCGGCGTCGCGACCCGGATCGAGGAAGGCGTTATCGGCCACGTTGATGAAGAACTGGCTGGTGGCCGAATCCGGGTTTGAAGTACGCGCCATCGACAGCGTGCCACGCACGTTATGCAGGCCGTTGCTGGCTTCGTTTTTGATCGGTGCCTTGGTTTCCTTCTGTTGCATCTGTGCAGTGAAACCACCGCCCTGAGCCATGAAACCTGGAATCACACGGTGAAAAATCGTGTTGTTGTAGAAGCCACTGTCGACGTACTCAAGGAAGTTCTTGGTACTGATCGGCGCCTTGACCGGGTCCAGTTCGATTTCGATCTGGCCGTTGGTGGTCTCCAGCAGCACGTGGGGTGCCTTGGCCGGCGTAGCGGCCATCAGGTTGGCGGCAAACAGAACGGAGCCGGCGACGAGGGCGATTTTTTTCAGCATGGGTCAGTGATCCTGAGTGGTGGTGTCGACTGCGGTGAGAAACTCGAGCAGCGTTTGGTTGAAGCGTTCGGGTTGATCCAGCGGGGTGGCGTGGCGCGAATCGGCGATCACCACCAGCCGCGCATCGGGCAGCAGTTTTACATAGGTTTCTTTCAGCGCGACCGGGGTGTAGTCACGGTCGGCGCTGACGACGAGGGTTGGACACGAAACCCTGGAAAGTCGTTCCTGAACCCCCCAGCCAACGATGGCATCGAAGCTGGCGAGATAAGCATGTTTGTCGTTTTTTGCCCAGCGCGCCGCTATTTTTTGTCGTAACGAAGCTTGTTCCGGCTTGGGAAACAGTTTGGCGCCCAGAGCCTTGCCGATGGTGCCCATGCTCAGTACGCGCATCAGGCTCCAGCGTTTGAACCACTGCCAATAATCGTTGCGGCTGCGCCGTTTGACCTCGGGCGCGCTGTTGACGATGCACAGGCTCTTGAGCAGTTGCGGCTGGTCCACCGCCAGTTGAAAAGCGATCATGCCACCCATCGAAAGCCCCACAAGATGTGCAGGGCCAAGGTTCAAGTGTTCGATCAGCGCGATCAGGTCGGCGCTGAACCCGGCGATGCTGTAGCGCTCGCGGGGTTTGTCGGAGCGCCCGTGGCCGCGCACATCCGGCACGATCACCCGATGGTGGGCGGCGAGCGCCGGGATCTGCATTTCCCAGTCCAGGGTGCTGGAGCCCAACCCGTGAACCAGCAGCAACGGGGTGCCGTGACCATATTCCTCATAGTGCAGGTTGCAACCTTCATGTTCGAAATAGGCCATGGGTACACTCCGTGTCAGGCTTGTTCGGGTGCGGCGAAGGGCGCATCCAGCGGCGCGGTGTCAAAGGTGCGCAGCAGTTCGATGAGAATCTGCGTGGCCGGGCCCAAGGGTTTGTCCTTGTTCGAATACAGATAGAAACTCGGGTTGCGGCTTCCGCCCTGATCCAACGGTAGCACTTTGAGCGTGCCTTCCTTGAGTTCGCGCTCGATCATGTGCCGGGGTAGCCAGGCGAAGCCCAGACCGCTGCTGACGAAGGTCGCGGCAGTGGCCAGGCTGCCAACGGTCCAGCGCTGTTCGGCACCGAGCCAGCCGACATCTCGCGGTTGCTGACGGCCGGAGTCGCGGATCACCACTTGCATCTGGCTTTCCAGGTCCTGGAAGCTCAGCTCGCGATTCAGACGATGCAGGGCATGTTCGGGGTGGGCGACCGCGATGAATTCGACATCGCTCAGCTCCGCGCCCAGGTAGCCGGGAATACTGAAACTGGTAATGGCCAGATCGGCCACGCCTTCGAGCAATACTTCTTCCACCCCCGATAACACTTCTTCACGCAGCCGCACCCGGCAACCGCGACTTTGCGGCATGAACGCGGTCAAGGCGCGGACGAGGCGGGCGCTCGGGTACGCGGCGTCGACCACCAGCCGTACTTCCGCTTCCCAGCCTTGTTCCATGTGGTGGGCCAGGTCTTCAAGTTGGCTGGCCTGTTTCACCAGTTGCCGGGAGCGGCGCAGCAGCACGCCGCCGGCCTCGGTGAGCACCGCTTTGCGGCCATCGATGCGCAACAGCGGTACGCCGAGTTGGTCCTGCATGCGCGCTACGGTGTAGCTGACCGACGATTGCGAACGGTGCAGCACTTCGGCGGCCTGGGCGAAACCGCCGTGATCGACCACGGCCTGCAACGTTCGCCATTGATCAAGGGTCACGCGGGGCGCTTTCATGTTGAGCTCCTCTTGTCCTAAGCTGGCAGCTCTTATTGGAGACTGCCGAATGAAAAAAATCTGTTGTGTGATGGCGGGGTGTGCGGTGTTGGCGATGTTGCCTCTGACTGCGTTTGCCTATCCGATCGATGTCAATAAACAGCTCAACGGTTTGAAGGTCGACTACAACGCCTATGACACGGACGCCGACATCGGCTCCATTCAGGTCAACAACTACGGCGACACCGACGTCACTTGCAAAGTGGTTTTCAATAACGGTCCGGAAGCGCCACGCACCCGCAAGATCGACGTACCCGCCGGCAAACACAAAAACGCCACGGCCAAGTTCACCCGCACCATCATCAAGCTGCGTATCGACCTGACTTGCACCCCGAAATGACCTCAAGCGGAGCATGTCGGCTGGGCATGCTTCGCTTATAAACGAATTTATCGATGCTTTATAGCAGTTATTTGCGCTTTTTCATCGATATGACTCTGTTTAACCTTCACTCCATCGACCTACAGCATTCTCAGATGGAGGCTACATCCCATGTCCCGCGTTCTGATCATCGAAAGCAGCGCCCGTCAGCAAGACTCGGTTTCCCGCCAGCTGACCCAGACCTTCATCAGCCAATGGAAAGCCGCACACCCGGCCGACCAGATCACCGTCCGTGACCTGGCCGTCAACCCGGTGCCGCACCTGGACATCAACCTGCTGGGCGGCTGGATGAAACCTGTCGAACAACGCAACGAGATCGAACAGGCCTCGCTGGAACGCTCCAACCAATTGACCGACGAACTGCTGGCCGCCGACGTGCTGGTGATGGCAGCGCCCATGTACAACTTCGCGATTCCGAGCACCCTGAAAGCCTGGCTCGACCATGTGCTGCGTGCCGGCGTGACCTTCAAATACACCGAAACCGGCCCGCAAGGTTTGCTCAGCGGCAAGCGTGCCTACGTGCTGACCGCTCGCGGCGGGATCTACGCCGGCAGCACCGCGGATCACCAGGAACCCTACCTGCGTCAGGTCATGGGCTTCATCGGCATCCACGACGTCACGTTCATTCACGCCGAAGGCATGAACCTGGGCGGCGACTTCCAGGAGAAAGGCCTGAACCAGGCCAACGCCAAACTGGCCCAGGTCGCCTGAGTCGTTAATCGCCAGATAATCGCTGGATGGTCTAGTGACCTGGCGCGACCCTTCAAGCCTGCACGCGCATCGAACCTCCCTTTGCACTTATTGCTCCTGAGTGCTCTAGCCCGATTGAACGCTTTAGCGAGATCGGGCTTTTTTTTGCCTGGGATTTAGTGGGCGCTGATGATTCTGTGGGACCGGGCTTGTTGTTGGCTGAGCGTTCGCGATAACGGGCAAAAACCGCTATCGTCGCCGCCATTCAAAACGAGGCGAGCATGGGCTATCTACTTTTTGTCACGCTGATCCAGGCGTTTTCCTTCAGTTTGATCGGCGAGTACCTGGCCGGTCATGTCGACAGCTACTTCGCGGTGCTTGTGCGAGTGCTGCTGGCGGGGCTGGTGTTCATTCCGCTGACACGCTGGCGTTCGGTCGAGCCGGCATTCATGCGCGGGATGTTGTTGATCGGCGCGCTGCAGTTCGGTGTGACCTATGTCTGTTTGTATTTGAGCTTCCGCGTGCTGACGGTGCCGGAAGTGCTGCTGTTCACCATCCTCACGCCGCTGCACGTGACCCTGATCGAAGACGCACTGAACCGGCGCTTCAATCCGTGGGCCTTGATCGCGGCATTGGTGGCCGTGGCGGGTGCGGCAGTGATTCGCTACGAACGGATCAATCCGGACTTCTTCATGGGCTTTTTGTTGCTGCAACTGGCCAACTTCACCTATGCCGCCGGGCAGGTGCTCTATAAACATCTGGTGGCCCGCCATCCGAGCGATCTGCCGCATTACCGGCGATTCGGCTACTTCTATCTGGGCGCATTGGCGGTGGCGTTGCCGGCATTTCTGCTGTTCGGCAAACAGAACTTCCTGCCTGAAGCGCCGCTGCAATGGGGCGTGCTGCTGTTCCTCGGCCTGGTCTCGACCGCGCTGGGCTTGTACTGGTGGAACAAGGGCGCGTGCCTGGTGAATGGCGGGACGCTGGCGGTGATGAACAACCTGCATGTGCCGGTGGGGTTGCTGATCAATTTGCTGATCTGGAATCAGCATGAAGAGTTGGGGCGGTTGTTGTTGGGTGGATCGGTCATTCTGGCGGCGGTGTGGATCAGCCGGTTGGGTGTACGCCAACCCGTCATTGCACACTAAACCGGGTTAATTCGGCGCCAACTGCGCCACCATAAACTCAATAAACGCCCGGGTCTTTTGTGGTACGCGACGCGAGGAAGGGTAAACCGCGTTGATGGTAATCGCTGGTGCCTGCCACTCGCACAGCACCGGCACCAGGCGGCCTGCCGCCAACGCGCCTTCCACAATGAAATCAGGCAACAGGGCGATGCCCATCCCGGCTTCGGCGGCCTGAGCGAGCAAGTCGCCGTTGTTGGCGTGCAACGGGCCGGAAACGTTGACCCGTTGCGTCTCCTTGCCATTGCACAACTGCAGGCTCACGCCGCTTTGCAGATACCCGTAGTTCAGGCATTGATGCGCGCGCAAGTCTTGCGGGGTCCGCGGTATGCCTGCACGCGCCAGATAGGCGGGGGAGGCCACCATGATCCGCGGTGCCGGTGCCAGTTGCCGGGCGATCATGGTCGAGTCTGGCATGCTGGCGATGCGAATCGTCACATCGAAGCCGCCACGCACTGGATCGACCTGTTGATCGCTGAGCACCAGTTGAAGCTCGATGTTCGGATGCTGCTCATGGAACAGCGGAATCAACCGTCCAAGGCGATGCAGGCCGAACGACATCGGCGCATTCACCCGCAACACCCCACGTAGCTCGCCGATGCCGTCTCGAGCGCGCTGCTCGGCCTCGTCCAGCGCGGACAACACCTCCCGCGCCGCCTCGAAATACTCGGCGCCAGCCTCGGTCAAGTGCAGGCTGCGCGTAGTGCGCTGCAGTAATTGCACGCCGATTGCTTCCTCCAACGCCTGAATCTGTTTACTCACCTTTGATCGCGGCACGTCCATCGCGCGAGCGGCAGCTGCGAAGCCGTTCTCGCCAACCGTCACGACAAAGGCGCGCATGCATTCGATCCGATCCACGATTGTCCCTTTTTTAGAATCAATTATTCTCGATTTTAGGGAATTGTCCCTTTTTTATCTAGCCCGTAAAGTTACTTCCAAGCCAGCAAGCAAACAGCTTGAGGCAAGTGACTCACCCAATACTCATTAAACAAATCGACATCAAAAGGAACGCGCCATGTCTAACCGTGAATTGCTCAACCCAACCAACTCCGCCCTGATCCTGATCGACCACCAGCCGCAAATGGCGTTCGGCGTGCAGTCGATCGACCGTCAGACCCTGAAGAACAACACCGTGGGTCTGGCGAAGGCCGCGAAGATTTTCAACGTGCCGACGATCTACACCTCAGTTGAAACCGAAAGCTTCAGCGGCTTCATCTGGCCGGAGTTGCTGGCTGTTCACCCAGAGCAGAAGCCGATCGAGCGCACCTCGATGAACTCCTGGGAAGACAAGGCGCTGGTTGACGCGGTGAAAGCCACCGGCCGCAAGAAGCTGATCATTGCCGCGCTCTGGACTGAAGTCTGCCTGACCTTCCCGGCGCTGGAAGCCCTGGCTGAAGGCTACGAGGTGTACATCGTGACCGACGCGTCTGGCGGCACCACCAAAGAAGCTCACGACATGTCGGTGCAGCGGATGATTCAGGCAGGCGCGGTGCCGGTCACCTGGCAACAAGTGCTGCTGGAATACCAGCGTGACTGGGCACACAAAGACACTTACGAGGCGGTGATGGAACTGGTGCTGGAGCACAGCGGCGCGTATGGCATGGGCGTGGATTACGCCTACACCATGGTGCACAAGGCGCCGCAGCGTCAGGTCAAATAACACCGTTACCCTTGTAGGAGCATGGCTTGCCCGCGAAGGCGGAGTATCAGTCGATAACTATGTTGACTGACACTCCGCCTTCGCGGGCAAGCCTCGCTTAGGGGCGGTGTTTACATGATGTGTTTTTCCGGCTCCGGAATGTGGCTCGCGCCTAACATGGCCGGAAGCAATCCGGCCCTTAAGTCCCCGCCACTCGGCTGCTGATAAAGACTCAATCCGAACTCCGGCAGTACCGCCAGCAGATAATCGAAAATATCCCCCTGAATCCGCTCGTAATCCGCCCACGCCGTGGTGCGGGTGAAACAATAGATTTCCAGCGGAATCCCCTGCGCCGTCGTCTGCATCTGCCGCACCATGCAGGTCATGTTCTGCTGAACCTCCGGGTGACTTTTCAGATACGCCAGCGCATAGGCGCGGAAGGTGCCGATGTTGGTCATCCGCCGACGGTTGGCCGCCATCGCCGCGACGTTGCCCTGGGCTTCGTTCCAGGCCTTGAGCTCGGCTGTCTTGCGGCTCATGTAGTCGGTCAGCAAATGCACCTGGGACAGTTTCTGCTCTTCATCATCGCGAATGAACCGCACGCCGCTGGCGTCGATGAACAGGCTGCGCTTGATCCGCCGTCCTCCGGACTGCTGCATGCCGCGCCAGTTCTTGAACGACTCGGACATCAGGCGCCAGGTCGGGATCGACACAATTGTCTTGTCGAAATTCTGCACCTTGACCGTGTGCAAAGTGATGTCCACCACGTCACCGTCGGC
Organism: Pseudomonas sp. GW821-FHT03E01; assembly: GCF_059420765.1. Taxonomy (NCBI): domain Bacteria; kingdom Pseudomonadati; phylum Pseudomonadota; class Gammaproteobacteria; order Pseudomonadales; family Pseudomonadaceae; genus Pseudomonas; species Pseudomonas sp. GW821-FHT03E01. The sequence continues at coordinate 251,578 of NZ_JBWKUI010000013.1, forward strand.
ACCGACTTGCGGCATCTCGATCCAGTCGCCGACCCGCAGCATGTCGTTGCTGGTCAGTTGCACGCTGGCGACGAATGACAACAGGGTGTCCTTGTAGACCAACAGAATCACCGCCGACATGGCGCCCAGACCCGACAGCAGCAACAGTGGCGAACGGTCGATCAACGTGGCGACGATGATGATCGCGCCAAACACGAACAACACCATTTTCGCCAGTTGCACATAGCCTTTGATCGAGCGGGTGCGGGCGTGTTCGGTGCGGGCATAGATGTCCAGCAGGGCATTGAGCAACGCGCTGATGGACAGCACCAGGAACAGGATGGTGAACGCCAGCGCCACGTTGCCGAGGAAGTTCATGCTGGTCTTGCCCAACTCCGGCACCAGGTGCAGGCCGAACTGGATGACCAGCGATGGCGTCATTTGCGCCAGGCGATGAAACACTTTGTTGTGGCGAAAATCGTTGACCCAGTGCAACGCCGGCTGGCGGCCGAGCATTTTGGTCGCATGAAGAATGAGGTAACGCGCCACTCGTCCGAGCACCAGCGCCACCACCAGCAGCAACATCAGCGCGAGTGTGGAATGCAGGAGCGGGTGCTGATCAAGGGCACCCCAGAGGTCTTGGGCGTTGAGCCAGAGCTGTTTGATATCCATGAGTGAAAACGCTTCTTCTGTAGGGCGCGACGGGGCGATTAGAGCATTTAAGAGGTTGCGGATGACGTTTTGAGACAAATCAGGCAACAAAAAAGCCACTGTTTGCAGCCGTTTGTATAAAGAAACTCGGCCTTAGCGCTCGAAACCGTTACCCTATGCAGCTGTTTTTTTGTATTTCTTCGAGGTAGCACCCGTGTTTTCCCAATTCGCCCTGCACGAACGTCTGCTCAAAGCCGTGGCCGAGCTTAAATTTGTCGAGCCAACGCCTGTGCAAGCAGCGGCTATTCCGCTGGCGCTCCAAGGGCGTGATCTGCGGGTGACAGCGCAAACCGGCAGCGGCAAAACCGCAGCCTTCGTTTTGCCGATCCTCAACCGCTTGATCGGCCCGGCCAAAGTCCGCGTCAGCATCAAGACCCTGATCCTGCTGCCGACCCGCGAGCTGGCCCAGCAAACCATCAAGGAAGTCGAGCGCTTCGCGCAGTTCACTTTCATCAAGTCCGGTTTGATTACCGGCGGTGAAGACTTCAAGGTCCAGGCCGCCATGCTGCGCAAGGTGCCGGACATCCTGATCGGTACGCCGGGCCGGATGATCGAGCAACTGAACGCCGGCAACCTCGACCTCAAGGAAGTCGAAGTGCTGGTGCTCGACGAAGCCGACCGCATGCTCGACATGGGCTTTGCCGAAGACGTGCAGCGTCTGGTGGACGAGTGCACCAACCGCCAGCAGACCATGCTGTTCTCCGCCACCACCGGCGGTTCGGGCCTGCGCGAGATGATCGCCAAGGTCCTGAACAACCCTGAGCACTTGCAGCTCAACGCGGTCAGCCAGCTGAACGACACCACCCGTCAGCAAATCATTACCGCTGACCACAACCAGCACAAAGAACAGATCGTGAACTGGCTGCTGGCCAACGAGACCTATCAGAAGGCCATCGTGTTCACCAACACCCGGGCCATGGCCGACCGTATCTACGGCCGCCTGGTGGCACAGGAATACAAAGCGTTCGTCCTGCACGGCGAGAAAGACCAGAAAGACCGCAAACTGGCCATCGACCGCCTGAAGCAGGGCGGGGTGAAAATCCTCGTGGCCACCGACGTCGCCGCCCGCGGTCTGGACGTGGAAGGCCTGGACTTGGTGATCAACTTCGACATGCCGCGCAGCGGCGACGAATACGTTCACCGCATCGGTCGCACCGGCCGCGCCGGCAACGATGGCCTGGCCATCTCGCTGATCTGCCACGGCGACTGGAACCTGATGTCGAGCATCGAGCGCTACCTCAAGCAGAGCTTCGAGCGCCGCACCATCAAGGAAGTCAAAGGCACCTACGGCGGACCGAAAAAGGTCAAGGCCTCGGGCAAAGCCGTTGGCGTGAAGAAGAAAAAGGTCGACGCCAAGGGCGACAAGAAGAAAACCGGCGCCAAGGCTCCGACCAAGCGCAAAATCGCCAACCGCCCGAAGACCGACGCCCTGTCGCTGGTCAGCAAGGACGGCATGGCGCCTTTGAAACGTCGCAAGCCGGAAGCGCCGGCGGCTGAATAAAGCGTCGTAGCGATCCAATAAAAACCCGGACAGTGTCCGGGTTTTTTTTCGTCAAAAGATCGGAGCTCCTACACGGAATTGGCATTCATCCCATAGGAGCTGCCGAAGGCTCGGGCCGCGATCGGACGATCTTTTGATCTTGCTGTTTAGCTCTCGGCTTTTTTCTCTGCGGACTACAGCGCCTTGGCGTTGTGAGCATTTTTCTACACCACATCAGGAAATGTCCTGCGCTCTCGTCGGAAGCGCCCGATTTAGCCATTACAAGTCGTCCCTTAACCTTCTCGAATGGATCCATTCATTGACGCCAGAATAA
>NZ_JBWKUI010000014.1:0-238809 GCF_059420765.1 Pseudomonas sp. GW821-FHT03E01
AGTTCGAATGGAACGACGAGCGCCAATTGCTCAACGCGACCGACCCGCAGGGCGGGCGCTACGAATACAGCTACGACAACGCCGGCAACCTGATCGGCGAAACCGACCCGCTGGGCCGCAGCGACTCGACCTTATGGCTCGAGCACTGGGCCTTGCCGCTGGTGGAAACCGATGCCGCGGGCAACAGTTGGCAGTATCGCTACGATCAGCGCGGCAACTGCATCGCCGAAACCGATCCGCTGGGCCATGTAACGCGATACCGCTACGACACCCAGGGCCAGGTCGTCGAGATCATCGACGCCACCGGCAAAAGCAAAAGGCTGCGCTGGAACCCGTTCGGCCAACTGGTCGAACACATCGATTGTTCGGGTTACCCGACGCGGTTCAGCTATGACAACCGGGGCTATCTGCAAACGATCACCGATGCCCTCGGCGAACGCACCCAATTCAGTTACGACGCCCAGGGACGGTTGCTCAGCAGCCAATTGCCGGACGGCCGCACCGAGCAGTATCAGCGCGACGTCAGTGGCCAGTTGATCGGCTACACCGACCCGGCCGGGCACACCACGCTGTACCAACACAACCGTCGCGGCCAGGTGCGCCAGCGCACCGACGCCCACGGCCGACAGGTGCAGTTCGGGTATGACCGCTACGGGCGGCTGCAGGCGCTGACCAATGAGAACGGCGAGAGTTATCGGTTTGCCTGGGACGCTGGAGATCGGCTGACAGAACAACAGGATCTGGATGGCAGTGCCAAGCGCTACACCTATGACCTGCTGGATAACGTCGCGGCGGTCACGGCTGTTCCGGCGCCCTACGGCAACGGTCTGGCCGTCGTCCCCGAGTCGCCCCCCGCTCCCATCGTTCACCGACTGGAACGCGACGCCGTCGGCCGGCTGATCGCCAAAGTCACCGACGATGGCCGCACCGACTACTCCTACGACCCACTGGACCAACTCACCGCCGTCACCTTCACCGACCACCAGGACAACGCACAAACCCTGAGCTTCGCCTACGACGCCCTCGGCCAGTTGCTCGAAGAACAAAGCGCGGCCGGCAACCTGCACTACCACTACGACGAACTCGGCAACCTGATCCAGACCCAACTGCCCGACGGCCGCTGGCTCAATCGCCTGTACTACGGCAGCGGCCACCTGCACCAGATCAACCTCGACGGCCAGGTCATCAGCGACTTCGAACGCGACCGCCTGCACCGCGAAGTGCTGCGCACCCAGGGCCAGATCAGCACCCGCAGCGAATACGACCGCAGCGGGCGCTTACGCTCACGCCAACGCCGACACACCAGCCAGCCATCGCTGATGCCGGCAGCGGTGCAGAAACATTTCGAGTACGACCCCGCCGACAACCTGATCGGCAAACTCGACCAGCAACCCACCACGCAACACCGCCAACTGCTGCACTACGACGCCACTGGCCGCATCATCGCCAGCCAGGACAGCCTGCACGGCCAGCGCGAAACCTTCGCCTACGACGCCGCCGCCAACCTGCTGGACGGCCCACAACCCGGCGCCGGGCTGGTGGTGCACAACAAACTGCTGACCTATGAGGACAAGCGTTACCGCTACGACGCCTTTGGCCGGATGATCGAAAAACGCAGCGCTAAACGAGGCCTGCAGCGCTTCGGTTACGATGCCGAAAGCCGGTTGATTGAAGTGCGCAATGAAAACGGCAGCGTGGTCAGAATGACCTACGACCCACTGGGCCGGCGCATCGAAAAAACCGTACACGACACCAACGGCTACCCTCTCGGCGAAACCCGCTTCACCTGGGACGGCCTGCGCCTGTTGCAGGAACATCGCCATCAACAGACCAGCCTCTACCTCTACGAAGACGAAGGTTACGAACCCCTGGCCCGTGTCGACGGCACCGGCCCGCTGCAAAAGATCCGCTACTACCACAACGACCTCAACGGCCTGCCGGAACAACTCACCGAGGCAGACGGCCACAACGTCTGGAAGGCGAGTTATCGGGTGTGGGGCAACACGTTAGAAGAGGTGCGCGAGCCGTATTACATTGAAGAGCAGAACCTGCGGTTTCAGGGGCAGTACCTGGACCGGGAGACGGGGCTGCATTTCAATACGTTCAGGTTTTATGATCCGGATGTGGGGCGGTTTACGACGCCGGATCCGATTGGGTTGGCGGGGGGAATCAATCTTTATCAATACTCACCTAACCCATTCACTTGGATAGACGCTCTGGGCCTAAGTTGCTCGAGCGATGCTAAAGTTCTTGGAAGCCGTTTGGGTAAAGCGCCAAACTCGAACTATCGAGCCCACCATATAGTAATGTCCAATTCGAAGGATGTGCGTATGCGCTGGTTGAGAAGACGTATGGACAGACTTGGCATTGACATAAATCAGAAAGAAAATGGTATATGGCTGCCTGTAAACCCACAGTCCCGTTTACCAAATACAACAGCAACCGCTCATGCCGGGGAAGGAGTACATGGCAATGCGTATAAACAACACGTATGGGAAACCCTAAAAGGGGCGAACACAAAATCTGGATTCGAGTCGGGTTTAAATAAACTCAACTTGGAGCTCAACGGTGGAAAGGTTTTCCCATTAGCAAAGTAGGAGATACCCCATGAAGGACTTTTTATATGCACGACTCAATGAATATAAGGATAAATATTCAGAGCTTATATCGTCTATGGAGAAAAACTACAAAACGACAATCTGGGGCATGGGGATCATGCCTTCCTATTCGCCGGCCCCCTATATGTCGGAGCTCCAGGGATGTAAGCCTGGACGTTTTTTAAAAAAAGATTCCGAGCCAGCCAAAAACAGGCAATGTTATTTCTTAAATAAAGATAACAAAATAATAGGCGAGTTAAAATTTGCAAAATACGTAACAATTAAAAAGCAATGGATTGTTTATAGAAAGTTTTTTTTGCATGAGGCCGATCAAATCCTTGAGCTTACATTCGGCAGTGAGCTAAACGGCAACCTAGAGGCCAACCTTGACTCGGTTTCCCTGATTAAGTTTCTGAATGACAAAGCTACAGGGCATTACTGCTTGAACAACACGGGAGAATACTTCGAAACCCTTTATAAATACAACGCCGATAAAATCACTTCGATTACTGAAAAAATATGGCGAAGCACCTTCACGGAAAGGTCTTATGAGATCAATCACGCAGATGATTCCCTAACCATTTTTGAAATACTTACGGACAATAGCAAACTGAAAATTTATCCTGAGGAATGATTGACAAAATCAATCTCTTGACGAGCAAGTGTTTACCCACACTTGAAGACTCAGAGCATTCGAGAGGCGGTCGTACTCTAGGGTTATTTATTACCATCCAAGATGGCGGTTCCATCCAGCCCAACATTCACGGAAACGATTACTGGAAAGTGTACAAAGCCAATAGATCTGGAGAAGATATTGTATTTGGTAGAATTGGACATGGCGGGTTCAAAAATTACGATCTAATAAAAGACTCTCCAGTCTATGTTAATGGCACGTTAATGAACGGTGGAACTTGAACATGATTGACTTTACAGCAGATATCAATTCCAAGCACTCAGCAGCAGACATACTATTAGGGGAAAACATTTCCAACTATATCGATGAGCTATATAAAAAACACAACATAAAAATAAAAAACTATAATCTGCCGGACGGGGAAACGAGGGTAGCCTATGTGGTAAACGACACGATCACCATAGCAACCCTTTCTGACGGAGCTATATTCTCAATTGGCTGCAATGTACATTACAAAGGACTTTACAGAGGTATGCTTTCTACAGGGATGTCTTTTGGCCAAGTAAAAAAACTTACAAAGCGTCAACGAATCTTTAATGGCTCAATAATTCTTGATGATGATTTCGGATTTTCCTATGTATTACCCTCCCCTTATGACGAGATAGCCGATAGCATTGAAGATATACCTCTAGATTTGATTTTAAATGAAATATATATTTCTGATTTCTCTTCTTGGCTTAGTCCGAGTTAACCGTACCAGCATGAAAAAACAATTATCGGTTGGAAAAACTGAAAAAGTTTGAATTAGGCCCGGCGTCGTAGTATTCGTAGCGCCCGCCCTGCAGGTCGGTGGCGCTGAGCAATTGGCGTTCGTTTCGTGTCGAGAAAAAAGGCCCGAACGGAAAGTGGAAGACATGCGGATAGCGTTAAATGGACATATTCAATCTCCTTTCATACAAGCTTGAGAGTTTCCTGAACATCCGTCCATATCCGAAAGAGCTGGGCGTTGTTTTTTACCAAGAAGACGAGCCTTCACTGCTCTCTGTCGCCGCCAGAAAACACAACGGTTCGACCTTCTATGTGAGCCGCTGGCACGATTTGTTCTCCATAAGCGCCTTCGAAAAATCCATGTCAAAAAACGGCTTCACGGAACCGGACTGCTATACCCTTCTCTTGATCCTGTCCCGCTTTGGCTATCTACTTGACATCGACAACCGTCAACGAACCAATAAAGACTATTTTATTTTCTTCTTTCTGATCCAGTTGATCAGTTTGAAAAACAGTTCTCTCGACTCGGATGCACAGCTCAGAAACTATATACTCAGATTCCTGCTTTTCGAATTGAGCATTGACGACGAAGCGTATCGTCGGTTCAGCATCAAGGATAATCAGCTGGTAATGGCTACCGACACCCGGGGGCCTGTAGCTTTTTTGGATGTTATCAACCTGGTTTACAAAGCGATAAAATTTGATAGCAGAAAAGAACATGTATTGCTAAGCACGTTGAAAAACTATCAAACAAGCCTCGTCACATTATTGACCGAACCCGGCGACACAAATTACCGTTTCAGGCTAAATGATCGCCATAGCGAATTCATGTATCCCGATGTATTTTTGCAGGCATACGCTAAAGACAAGAGACAGATATTTAATGTTTTAATCGACACGATCAACCCCCTTCAGTCTACGGAAAATCTGTTTGTCTCAAATATTATTTTGATGAACTATTCCTTTTACATCCTGAAAAACAAGCCTCGCGAAATTCTAAAGCTTAAAAAACACGTCAATGATGAGGCACTGTTCATAAAGCTGCTGGAAGCAATAATCACTCGTCGAATGGCAATCAATAAATCATCATTCGAAAAAGCATCTATAGACCAGGATCTGTCCTCGATAAAAGACAATTCAACCTCATTCTACAATATTTTGTACAGCCTATAGACGCTCTCACAAACGAGAGAGCCGCGCTGATGCGCATGCTGTAACCCACAGGGAAGAACGAACATGAGCGCGTTAGAAAAAGCGTTGATAGAGCTGCGCCGTATCCACAAGAAGTTTCAGTTAGAGGGCAGCTTCGAAAAGAATGGCCAAGTCAACGCCACATGGCCGCAAACGCTTGAACGCTCTGTCGAAACTGACTTTTTCTATGACAACTACGAGCCTGTGGGTGTAGAGATAGAGACAGGTTTGACTCCGATACGTTTTTTTGATCTGAACACCCTTGAAGATGACCAAGTGGGCTACAAGTGGGATGGCAATTCAAACAAGTCGCAGCTCAACCCACGCTGGCCAGCCGGTTTTGTAGTATTCATGGATGATATCGGAGGTGGTAAACCTGTCATCGCTGTTACCGACATTGAGGGTACACCTGTATTTGCCAGCTATGACGTGGCTTTGCCTTTCAAAATTGCCGACTCATTGGCTGATTTCTTTTTCGCTCTTGCAAAATTGATTGAGGTTGTCCACGGAAAATTCGAAATATTTGAGATCTATAACGACGATGACGAGCTTTCCAGCAAGTTCGTGAAATTACTCACAAAGGAAGTCAGCCCCCTGCTTGGGAAAGAAAATTTCGAACTATTTTTTAATTATTTTTATGGTTAATCTTCAGGTCATGGATCTGACCCGGCCAATGAGTGCAGAAGATGGAACAACTGGAAGACGAATACCCCGGCGATTCCGATTGGAATATGCTTGTGCGGTTATACGAAGAGGACTATCTCGACGACGACGCCCGCTCCCTAGCGAAACAACTGGATGGCAACCTCGATATGGCGGTCATTCTCTACGGAAAAAGAGGGCTCAAGGAAGGTTTGTGGTGGGTCGAACAGCAGGTGCCGGCCTTGGATAACATGCGGCCGGCCGATTGCCTCAAGGATCCGAAGCTGATCAAACGCCTGAGGACTGCGCTAATGCGCATGCCGTAACCAACAAGGAATCCGATTGGGTTGGCGGGAGGGCTGAACTTTTACAGTTATGCCCCAAACCCCCTGACCTGGATAGATCCGCTTGGGCTATACAATGGTGAAGGATCTCGCGACCTAGGGAAATATCATGTGTTCCATGAGCACTCACTGAACGCGTCCGAATACAAAATGACTGACGCAGAGCACTTTAGCCGCGCAAATGAATCTGTTTACAAACGAATGCAAACAGATCCGGACTTTAAACGTCAAATGCAGACTAAATACCCTGGCGCTGTAGAGCATGTGCAGCCACGGTCGAATGGGACGTTCAGAGGAACATCCCCAGCCAATTTGACTTGGCATCATGGAAACAAACCAGGCTCATTACAGCTAGCCGACTTCAATGATCATAAAACGTATCATAAAATCTACCACCCTGATGGTAAAGGCGGTCGAAATAAATGGGGCGGCGGTACGAAATGTCGAAAACAAGGAGTACTTATGATAACCATTAATGGCTTTGACGAGCTTCTGCAAAAATGTAATGATCTACCCAATGCAGGATGGTTATATGTTGATACTGATTTTGATTTGGAGTCAAAAAACGACATCCTAAATAAAAAATATTACCTTGCAGAAAATGACGACGAAGAAATGGAGTTCGATGACAAATACGGAACATTCCTTGAGTCTCCAATACTCAAAGCGATCATTGAAAATAAAACAGAACATCATCCGAACTCCAGCAAAGAAGAACTACTGAAAGCAGTTACTTATTATTTGGAAAACGATGACTTTCTAGACTAGATTAGAAAAGGAGCCGGAAGAGCCAAACAACTTCCGGCTCTACTTTTTAGTGAAAACCATAACATGCATGTTTGGATAAAAAACAGGAATAAGTTTTTCTACCGAGAGACCTGACTGCACTACAACACGTTCCGGCTTTATGATCCGGATATGGGGCTCCCAACGCCACCAGGTGGATTGACCCATTTGGGCTGCTAAAAGAAGGTGAGGTGGCCGGTTACGGTGCCAAAGCCCACAAGAATGATGGGCTGGAAGCACACGAGATTGTTCGTAATAAGTTTCTGGAAGAGAAAGGTATCGCAAAGGGCCGGCGCTATAAAGGTAACCCTTCCATTGCGCTATCGCCCGAACATCACGACATGGTGCATGCCGAGGAAAATCGTTTGCGCCGTGCTCGCGGGCTGGGACCTAATCAAATGCTCAAGCGCGGGAAGCTGGAAATTCGCCTCATGTCCCAAGCTATTCACAACTCATTGGTCAGAACCGGCATCATCACCCAACAACAGGCACGAACAGCGAGGCGTTTTTCCACATCATTCGCCAAAAGAAAAGGCTGCTTCTAAAGGATCACGGACTATGGGCATCAATCAAATCATCCTCTCCGAAAAAGACCATAACCTTGGACAAATAGGCGGGGGCGCTCGACTCACCGATATTGATCTGTGGCCAAAGGATCCAACCAAGGGTCATTTGATGCTACCAGTGCTTATGATGACATCGGATTTCCTCAGCACTTCTTTTATACCGTCGGGCATGGCTCTGACAGTGTTCGTTTCCGTGGAGCGTGAAGGCGATACGTACAAACGGTCATCGTTACGCCAATTGACTGTCCACCAACAGAGCGAGATGGAAAAGCTGGCACAGGGACATAGTAAAGTTCTGCTTCATACGCTGGCGCCTTTCGAGTTTATGCCACCGACCCTGGAGGATCCGATTCCGCGAAGCTACATTGCCCAGCAACCCCTCACGGACGAACAAATGACCGAAGAGCTGGAGGATCCGGACTGCGGCGCCAGTATCAGCAAAATATTAGGTCGCCCTGGCTGGTTGCAAGATCCGTTGTATGAAAGCCCTCGCTATTATTTTCTAGCCCAGATATTGGACGCCGATATCGCAAAAATCAGTCCTCGCCACGAAGGATTGTTCGGCGGTGGCATCGGCTACGTTTTTGCCGACAACCGGGCGAAAAAGATGAAGGAAGGCGACGAAGCTGGATATTTCCTCGTTCAATTTACCTGAGTTGTGCCCGTTATCGATCTCACCAGCGCCGTCTTTTTCAAAGGTATCGATCAGCCGGTTACGACGGCTGCGCCGCCGATAGGGAGCAAACTTCCCACGCCACGAACCGCATACGCCTTCGGGCCATGGCTCAAGTCCTGCCCCCGCACCTCCGCCAATTTTATTCGGAGAACGAACATGAGCGCGTTAGAAAAGGCATTGATAAAGCTGCGTGGTATCCACAAAAAATTCCAGTTGGAAGGCAGCTTCAAAAAGAATGGCCAGCTCAACACCACATGGCCACAAACGCTCGCTACGATCAGCGCGGCAACTGCGTCGCCGAAACCGATCCGCTGGGCCACATCACGCGATACCGCTACGACACCCACGGCCAGGTCGTCGAGATCATCGACGCCACCGGCAAAAGCAAAAAGCTGCGCTGGAACCCGTTCGGCCAGTCGGTGGAACACATTGATTGCTCGGGTTATCCGACGCGGTTCAGCTACGACAACCGGGGCTATCTGCAAACCATCACCGATGCCCTCGGCGAACGCACCCAATTCAGCTACGACGCCCAGGGACGGTTGCTCAGCAGCCAATTGCCGCAGTGGTCGCTTACCTGCGCGACAATGCCGTACACACCAGCCAGCCCTCGATGACGCCGGCTGCCATGCAAAAGCATACCGTGTACGACTTCGCCGCCAACCTGCTGACGGTCGGTGTTTATTACGGCCAGGAAAATCAAACATGATTTTAAGTTGGAAAGCCCCTGCTTATTACAGCGAACAACTGATCGGTTCGTATGACATCGAAAGCGGTTCTTATGAAACCGCCGGTTCGAATTTTGACTACCTGTCATTGTTGGCGGGAAAACCCTATCCATTGAATATGGACAAGCCAAAGGTCTATTTTCCGTGCAAGAAAAAAAAGTTGCTTGCGTATGACTGCCTATGGCTACTTGGGGGAGTCCCACTAGTCACTGAGCGACTTGCGGATTTTCTCACCCATCAATCTGCTCAGGACATTCAGCTCATTCAACCTGCTGTCGTCATTGCAGACGGGGAAGAGGTCGACGAAGCTTTTTTCATAGTGAATGCAATCAATACCGTCAACGCGATAGATCAAGGGCAATCTGCCGCTGAACGGGATGATGACGGATCGATCATCTATTTCACTAAAACCTGGTTCCTGGACGGTGCTGCCGGCATGCGCGGAATCGCTCGTGAGCCAGAGTCAGGAGACCTTCTGATCTCTCAGCAGTTGGCCGATTCTATGATCGAGAAAAAATTCAAAAATAACAAAGGCTTGGGTTTCTATATCGCCAACCGCACGTTTGTCCCTTATTAAAATCAGGCCTAGGCTTCTGGCCCCCATGATGGCCGACATTTTTAGGGGCGGCTCTGGGTTGGTGGTGCACAACAAACTGCTGACCTATCAGGACAAACGTTACCGCTATGACGCGTTTGGCCGGATGATCGAAGAACGCAGTACTAAACGGGGCGTGCAGCGCTTCGGTTACGACGCCGAAAGCCGGTTGATTGAAGTGCGCAATGAAAACGGTAGCGTGGTCAGGATGACCTACGACCCGCTGGGTCGGCGCATCGAAAAAACCGTCATGGTGACTACCACCCGAAAGGCCGCAATGGAAAACGAGTCGGCGGCAGGAAGGCATGGGGTGGTGGGTCATCTTGTAGAAAATAAGGAATCACTGATGAAAAAGATGAAAGGCATCACCGACCTATTCAGCACGATCAATTCCGTTACCGATAATGACTGGATCTATACAAATTTGGACGAATGGGAGCAGCAACCAGAAAATGCGGTTTTCTATCTCATTACCGAAGATGAAATTGATGATCTAGAAGAGGATGACAAAACCGTAGAAAACAGCGCCGGAGAAACCATTCCTAAGTCGCTGGAAAAAGAAAATGTAGAGACCTGGGTTGACGTGCAAACCCTTCAAGCCATATCGCAGATAATTCAGAAAAAAATAAAGACCCCTGATAGCGCCATTTTGATCCAGGCAATCAATCACTATCGAGAATACGACGACTTCATGGAGGCTTGATTTTTTCCAACAAAAGCGGGCATTTGAACCAGTTGGAGTGCCTGTTTTTAAGGAAATACAGGGTCTGACCCTGAGGAATGGGGTTGGGGTTGTGTCCAGTTCAAACTTCGCAAGAAGACCGTTTCAGGAAGAATACGAACCAAATCCAGTACCGGTCGACTTTGCTGACAAGAGGCTTTCATGTTCTATACCCTTGCATTCAAGAAAGACAAAAACTGCCCCACCTTCATTGATGGCGTCATTCATGAGTCGTTCAGCCCTGGCGCCTATGACGATGCGATGGATGCCGACTGGCACGACGCGGGCCCCGACGAAGCTCTCGCTCCCCTCCCGAAAAAGCTGGTGCTGATTACCAAGGACAAGCGCTATGACTTTGACTTTTGCACTGCCTTTGAGGGGCATATTGTCAGTGAGCGCTTCCTGAAAGTCTTCCAGACCCTCAAGACTTCCCGATGGGAGATCGCAGAACTGGAGATTGTCAACCCAAAAGGCGTTTCGGTCGCACAGCGCCAATATTTTTTTATGCGCCAGCAACGAATAGACAAGGAGCCTGTGGACGTGATCGATCAGACACAGTCGAAGATTAATTTTCGAGCGAGCGGCGAAATCAAAAATATCATCAGCCTGACAATCAAAGAAAATGTCAGCATCGATTTTTTTAGTATCGATGAAATAACTTTACTTGGATTCGTATTTCTTTCGCCTCACGCCGCCACTGTGCTTAAAGAACTAGATCTGGTAGGTGCAGAAGTGGTCGATACGGAGAAGGTCGGCTCAATAGATAGAGCCTAGGTTTCACTCAGCATGCAGGTGATTACCCTTTTCAAGATCCAACTAACCGAAACCAAACCAATCGATTTACTCAAGGGCGGCTGAATTGATCCCTTATAAAAAAGTGGATCAGAACGGTGAGGATCCATTAACGCTGAGATTAATGATGCTCGAAAACACATTTTCGAATGACGAGGCGGCCATTACGCCAGCGGATCTGGATCACCTGGAATGCGCCATTGGTAAGAAGCTACCGACGCCCTTTAAAAACCATTATCTCAAGTACAACGGAGGTGTACCGGAGCGGACCTATTGGGTCAGCGAAGATTTTGACGAGCCACTGGAAGTGGCTGCATTCAAGCCAATTCCCGGTGGCGACTCCTCGCTGCTATCCACCTACCAGTTGATGCTAAAAAAACAGGTACTTCCTGCACACCTTCTGCCTTTCGCGAACGACTGGGGTGGTAACTTCTTTTGCCTGAATCTTGATACGGAGGCCGTTAGTTACTTCACCACTGACAGCTTTGATAGTGACCTAAGCCCTGAAGAAAATCAGGCTGAATCCGAAAAGCTGGTCTGCTCGAATTTCCTCCAGTTTGTTCAAGGCCTGATCGATGAGGAAGATTTGGACGAGGAATGAGGCGCTCAGCCGCCTGGCCGACGGGGTGCATTTGTTGGTGGAGCGCGCGCTGGATCACCTGAATGAGCCGGAAATAGCAGCGATTCTCGCCAGGAAACAAAGCCGAGTCGGCTGATCCGCCAGACAGAAAAAATGGGCACCCAACCTCGTTGGCGTGCCCATTTTTTATCCCGCTCGCCCGCTGTGCGGGAAGTCGGTGCGTGTTACGGATTAACGCTGTCTTTCAACGACTTGCCTGGCTTGAACGCAACAGTGTTGCTGGCCTTGATTTTTACCGGCTCACCGGTTTGCGGGTTTTTGCCGGTGCGGGCACCGCGATGGCGTTGCAGGAAGGTGCCGAAGCCCACCAGCGTGACGCTATCCTTGCGATGCAGAGCGCCGGTGATTTCTTCGAGAACGGCGTTGAGAACGCGATTGGCCTGTTCTTTGGTGAGATCTGCTTTTTCCGCGATGGCAGCGGCGAGTTCTGGTTTACGCATGAGTGAAGCCCCTTTGACGGTTTTTTGTTGTTATGTCCGTGCTGTTCTCGTTGGAACAGCGCCCAAGGCGCCGCAGGTGCTCTACTCTGCGGCAGACGGGAATGAGGATGGCATGCGCGCAAGAGCGGCGCCAGTCTCCCCGCGACCTTTGTGGGGGCAAAAACGGGGTGATTCCGACAGAACGACCGGCATTTACGCCAACAGGGCCGGAAGTTCTTTGTTCAGGGCGAGTTTTTCCATCACCGCCGCGCCGGTCAGGGCATAGCCCAGCAATTTGCCGGCGCTGTCGCGGCACAGCACCTTGATGTCCGCGCCCTGCCCTTCGACCGTCCAGACGCCCTCCGCGCCCCGTGGTGGCGGGGAAACCACCAATGGGCAGACCGGGGTTTTCACGGTGATCGGCATCGGGCCGTAACTCACCGCCGTAGGGTTTCCGGCGAGGGTCTGGGCCAGCGCTCTCGCACAGCTCATGAGGGGCATGACGTACAACAGATTCAGCCCATCGACCTCGGCGCAATCGCCCAGGGCGTAGATGTTGGCGTGAGAGGTTTTCAGGTGACGGTCAACCACCACACCACGATTGACCTGCACCCCGGCAGCGGCCGCCAGGTCGATGCGCGGACGCAGACCGATGGCTGACACCACTACGTCGCAAGGGATGACCTGGCCGTCAGACAGATGCGCTTCCAGGCCGTCCGCCACTCGCTGCAGGCGATTGAGCACCGGCCCCAGGTGGAAGCGCGCGCCCAGGCTTTCCAGGCCGGCCTGGACCGCAGCAGCCGCCGCCGGGTGGAGCAAGGTCGGCATGACTTGTTCGCAGGGAGCAACCAGTTGCACTTCGTAGCCACCGAGCATCAGGTCGTTGGCAAATTCGCAGCCAATTAAACCGGCGCCCAGCAGCAGCACCCGACGCTTGCCGGCCGCCGCCGCGCGAAAACGTGCGTAGTCTTCAAGGTCGTTGATCGGGAAAACCGCGTCGGCCGCGTCGCCTTCAATCGGCACCCGCACGGTTTCCGCGCCCCAGGCCAGGATCAGGTCACGGTAGATCACTGATTCTTCGCCAATCCACAGGCGCTTGTGGCCCGGATCGATGCCGCTGATGCGCGTGTGGGTGCGCACTTCGGCCTTCAATTGCTCGGCCATGGCGCCCGGTTCGGCCATGCTCAGGCCATCGGCGTCTTTATTCTTGCCAAAGCCGGTGGAAAGCATCGGCTTGGAGTAGGAGCGTCCGTCATCTGCGGTAATCAACAGCAGCGGGGTTTCGCCATCGAGTTTGCGAAACTCCCGGGCCAGGTTGTAGCCAGCCAGCCCAGTGCCGACGATCACGACAGGTGCGTTCATTCCTAGCTCCTTGGATGCTTAGTTGATTTCAATCATTTCAAAATCCATTTTGCCCACGCCGCAGTCCGGGCACAGCCAGTCTTCCGGCACGTCCTGCCACGGTGTGCCCGCCGCAATACCGTCGTCCGGCCAGCCTTCGGCTTCGTTATAGATCAGGCCGCAGACCACACATTGCCACTTTTTCATTCAGGTATTTCCTCGGGATTCAGGCTTTTGCCGGCGCGAACGGTCGATAGATGAAGCGTTGCCGTCCGGCTCAGGGCGTTTTGTACTGATCGGGCCCGACAGATGCAAGCCTGTTCGGCGCAACGGCAGGCCGGATCAATCAAACTCGCCGCCTGACATGGTAAGCTCGCCGCCTCATTTGCTGCCAATAATGACTCACTGTGCCGCACTCAAAAGCCCCTTCCCCGACGCCGCTCTGGCTTTCTCAAAGCCAACTGATGCCCCGCCCCGACACGTCTACGCTCGATTGGTTGTTCGATGAAGGGTCACTGACCCGACGCCTGACCCGTTTGTCGAATGACGGTTTCAGCGTCACGCCGCTGTTCGAAGGCTGGCAATCGCTGCGCGCCGACGAATGTGCCGCGCTGGAGCTGGCCGAAGGCAGCGAAGGCTGGGTGCGCGAGGTGTATCTGCGCGGCCACGGTGAAGCTTGGGTGTTTGCCCGCAGCGTGGCGGCGCGTAGCGCGCTGCAGGGCGACGGATTGCATATGGATGAGCTGGGTAGCCGTTCTCTGGGTGAATTGCTGTTTTGCGATCAGGCATTTCAGCGCCGGGCCATCGAGGTTTGTCACTATCCTCAAGCGTGGTTGCCGATGGAGGCTCAAGCACCTGAACTGTGGGCCCGGCGCTCGCGTTTCGACCGTGGCGCCCTGAGCGTGCTGGTGGCCGAGGTTTTCCTGCCGACCCTGTGGAGCGCCGCCCGCGCGCATCCGGAGAACTGCTGATGTACCAGAACCTGCTCAAGTCTCTGAACCGCGTGAATCCTCGGGCCTGGGATTTCATTCAGCTGACCCGCATGGACAAGCCGATCGGCATTTACCTGCTGCTGTGGCCGACATTGTGGGCACTGTGGATTGCCGGTGAAGGTTCGCCGTCACTGGCCAATATCGTGATTTTCGTGCTCGGCGTGGTACTGACCCGTGCCGGCGGTTGCGTGATCAACGATTGGGCGGACCGCAAGGTCGATGGCCATGTGAAACGCACCGAGCAGCGGCCGCTGGTGAGCGGCAAGATCAGCTCCAAAGAAGCCCTGGTGTTCTTCGCGGTGCTGATGGGCGTGAGCTTCTTGCTGGTGCTGTGCACCAACGCGGCGACTGTCTGGCTGTCGCTGGGCGGTTTGGCCCTGGCCTTCACGTATCCGTTCATGAAGCGTTACACCTATTACCCGCAAGTGGTGCTGGGCGCGGCGTTCTCCTGGGGCATGCCGATGGCGTTCACTGCCGAGACTGGTGAGTTGCCGGCGACAGCCTGGTTGCTGTGGATCGCCAATTTGCTGTGGACCGTGGGCTACGACACCTATTACGCCATGACCGACCGCGACGATGACCTGAAGATCGGGGTGAAATCCACCGCGATCCTGTTTGGCGATGCCGACCGGGTGATCATTCTGACCTTGCAAGGCCTGGCGCTGGGCTGCCTGTTGCTGGCTGGCTCGAAATTCCATCTCGGTGGCTGGTTCCACCTTGGGTTGCTGGTGGCGGCAGGCTGCTTTGCGTGGGAGTTCTGGTACACCCGCAGCAAAGACCGGATGCGTTGCTTCCAGGCGTTTTTGCATAACCACTGGGCGGGGTTGGCGATTTTTGTGGGGATTGTGCTGGATTACGCATTACGTTGACTGCGATTGATCTGTAGCAGCTGCCGAACTCAGGCTTCGCCAGCTGCTACAGACTGTTTACAGGGCAGGCAAATCGCTTACTTGTGTTCGCCAATCACGTGCCACATTTTCATCATGCCGTCGCCTTTCATGTCTCCCGGCTTGCTGTCCATTTTGTAGGTGTACATTGGCTTACCGTCGTAAGTCCATTGCATTGTGCCGTCGTCACGCTTGATCGGCTTCCATTCACCCATGGGCTTGGCATCCATCGGAGCCATCATCGGCGGCCAGTTCTTCGCACACTCACCCATGCACATCGACTTGCCGTCCTTGTCCTTGTCAAAGGTATACAAGGTCATACCCTTCTGATCGACCATCATGCCGCCTTTCATCATGGCGGGTTCTGCCGCAAAGGCCAGGGACGGCAGCGTTAACGCAGCCGTGACCAGCAGGACCTTCCAGGATTTAGCAATGTGATTCATGGAAACCTTCCTTTTGTGGTTGTCAGGATTCGGAATTAGAGCTTAGTTCAGGATCGCGACAATCGCAGGCCGGCTAAAATACTGTCACACGACTGCAATAATTCCGTTATCTAATGCGGCGCAAGACAGTTAAATGACAAGAGGATTAAGGCATGGTTGGCAGGAGCATTCTGATCGTCGACGACGAAGCGCCCATTCGCGAAATGATCGCCGTTGCGTTGGAAATGGCCGGCTATGACTGCCTGGAGGCGGAGAACTCACAGCAGGCCCATGCCATTATCGTCGACCGCAAACCGGACCTGATTCTGCTCGACTGGATGCTGCCCGGCACTTCCGGCATCGAGTTGGCCCGCCGCCTCAAGCGCGACGAACTGACCGGGGATATCCCGATCATCATGCTCACCGCCAAGGGCGAAGAGGACAACAAGATCCAGGGCCTGGAAGTCGGCGCCGACGACTACATCACCAAACCGTTTTCCCCCCGCGAACTGGTGGCCCGCCTCAAAGCCGTGCTGCGTCGCGCCGGCCCGACCGATGGCGAAGCGCCGATCGAAGTCGGCGGCCTGCTGCTGGACCCGATCAGCCACCGCGTGACCATCGACGGCAAACCTGCCGAGATGGGCCCGACCGAGTACCGTTTGCTGCAATTCTTCATGACCCACCAGGAACGCGCCTACACTCGCGGCCAGTTGCTGGATCAGGTCTGGGGCGGCAATGTCTACGTCGAAGAGCGCACTGTCGACGTGCACATCCGTCGCCTGCGCAAAGCCCTCGGCGATGCTTACGAAAATCTGGTACAAACCGTGCGCGGCACCGGCTACCGGTTTTCCACCAAGGCCTGAGCCGGCCGCCAGCCTCGCTGACAAGGACGCATATTTTCCGTGAACCAAAACTGGCATGGCACCCTGATTCGCCACATGCTGTTGCTGGTCACCGCCTGCCTGGTGATCGGCCTGATTTCCGGCTACTACGGCTGGAGTCTCGCCGTGGGCCTGGGTGTTTACCTGGCCTGGACCCTCAAACAGCTGCTGCGCCTGCACGAATGGCTGCGCCTGCACCAACCCGATGAAGCACCGCCCGACGGCTATGGCCTGTGGGGCGAAGTGTTCGACAGCATCTATCACCTGCAACGCCGCGACCAACGGGTACGCGGGCGCCTGCAAGCGGTGATCGACCGGGTCCAGGAATCCACTGCCGCGCTGAAAGACGCAGTGATCATGCTCGACAGCGACGGCAACCTTGAGTGGTGGAACCGCGCCGCCGAAACCCTGCTCGGCCTCAAGACTCCTCAGGACAGCGGCCAGCCGGTGACCAACCTGGTGCGCCATCCGCGTTTCAAGGAATACTTCGAGCAGGACAACTACGCCGAACCATTGGAGATTCCGTCGCCGATCAATGATCGCCTGCGCATTCAGCTGTACATCACCCGCTACGGCAACAACGAGCACTTGATGCTGGTGCGCGACGTGACGCGTATCCATCAGCTGGAGCAGATGCGCAAAGACTTCATCGCCAACGTGTCCCACGAGCTGCGCACACCCCTGACGGTGATTTGCGGCTACCTGGAAACCCTGCTCGATAACGTCGAGGACGTGAATCCGCGCTGGACCCGTGCCCTGCAGCAAATGCAGCAGCAAGGCGGGCGCATGCAGACCTTGCTTAACGATTTGCTGCTGCTGGCCAAACTGGAAGCCACCGATTACCCATCGGACAACCAACCAGTGTCCATCGATAGCCTGCTGCAATCGATCAAGAGCGACGCCCAACAGCTGTCGGGTCAGAAAAATCAGCGCATCACCCTGGAAGCCGACCCGACGATTCTGCTCAAGGGCAGTGAAGCCGAACTGCGCAGTGCGTTTTCCAATCTGGTGTTCAACGCGGTGAAATACACCCCGGCCGAGGGCAATATCCGCATTCGCTGGTGGGGCGACGAGCAAGGTGCACACCTGAGCGTGCAGGATTCGGGAATCGGCATCGACAGCAAACACCTGCCGCGCCTGACCGAACGCTTCTACCGCGTCGATTCCAGCCGCAATTCCAACACCGGCGGCACCGGGCTGGGGCTGGCCATCGTCAAGCACGTGTTGCTGCGCCACCGGGCACGCATGGAAATCAGCAGTGTGCCGGGGCATGGCAGCACGTTTACCTGCCATTTCGCGCCGGCCCAGGTCACCAAATCCCGCGTGATCAGCGCCGCGGACTGATACCGACTAGCACTCGCCACTAGGCAATCGATCAGTCAGCCGCTACATTGGCTGACTTGTGCCTGCCCTTCAGGCACTGCATTTCCCCCTTTTTTGAATACACGGAACCCGCAAAACTCCATCATGGACCCTTCCCCTGGCTTGACCCTCGCAACAATATTCGCCGACTTCGGCATGATTCTTTTTGCTCTGATCCTGGTTTTGCTCAACGGCTTTTTCGTTGCGGCAGAGTTTGCCATGGTCAAACTGCGCTCGACCCGGGTCGAAGCCATCGCTGAACAGCACGGCTGGCGCGGGCACATCCTGCGCACCGTACACAGTCAGCTCGATGCTTACCTGTCAGCGTGCCAATTGGGTATCACCCTCGCCTCTCTGGGTCTGGGCTGGGTCGGCGAACCGGCGTTCGCGCACCTCCTGGAGCCTGTGCTGAGTGCCGTGGGTGTAGATTCCGCTGAGGTGGTCAAGGCGGTTTCGTTCTTCACGGCGTTCTTCATCATTTCGTACCTGCACATCGTGGTCGGTGAGCTGGCACCAAAATCCTGGGCCATCCGCAAACCCGAGTTGCTGTCGCTGTGGACGGCGGTGCCGCTGTACTTGTTCTACTGGGCCATGTACCCGGCCATCTACCTGCTCAACGCCAGCGCCAACCAGATCCTGCGCATCGCCGGGCAAGGTGAGCCCGGCCCGCACCACGAGCACCATTACAGCCGCGAAGAACTGAAACTGATCCTGCACTCCAGCCGTGGCCAGGACCCAAGCGACCAAGGCATGCGCGTACTGGCCTCGGCGGTGGAAATGGGCGAGCTGGAAGTGGTCGACTGGGCCAACTCCCGGGAAGACCTGGTCACCCTCGAGTTCAACGCTCCGCTCAAGGAAATCCTGGCGTTGTTCCGTCGCCACAAGTTCAGCCGCTACCCGGTGTACGACAGCGAGCGCAAGGAGTTCGTCGGCCTGCTGCACATCAAGGATCTGCTGCTGGAACTGGCCGCCCTTGATCACATTCCCGAGTCGTTCAACCTCGCCGAACTGACCCGACCACTGGAGCGCGTATCGCGGCACATGCCGCTGTCGCAACTGCTGGAGCAGTTCCGCAAGGGCGGCTCGCACTTCGCCTTGGTCGAGGAAGCCGACGGCAACATCATCGGCTACCTGACCATGGAAGACGTGCTGGAAGTGCTGGTGGGCGACATTCAGGACGAACACCGCAAGGCTGAACGCGGGATCCTCGCGTATCAGCCGGGCAAGCTGCTGGTGCGGGGTGATACGCCGCTGTTCAAGGTGGAACGCCTGCTGGGCATCGACCTGGACCACATCGAAGCCGAAACCCTCGCCGGGCTGGTCTACGAAACCCTGAAACGGGTGCCGGAAGAGGAAGAAGTGCTGGAAGTCGAAGGTTTGCGGATCATCATCAAAAAGATGAAAGGGCCGAAGATCATATTGGCCAAGGTGTTGATGCTGGACTGAGCCACGCCCTTGTAGGAGCCGGCTTGCTGGCGATCAGGAGCGCTGCGGTGTCTCTGTTATACCGCGTTATCGTTCATCGCCAGCAAGCCGGCTCCTACTGCCCAACGCAAAGTTGGGCAACGCCCCCACCGGTTGATTGAACTGGTACGGAATCGACACCAGGCCCAACCCGGTATTGCGCTGCACCACGAAGTGCAGGTGCGGGCCGCTGCTGTTGCCGGTGTTGCCCGACAGCGCCAGCGCACTGCCCACCACTACCCGCTGACCTTCCCGTACGCAGACTGAACCTTTCTTGAGGTGCAGGTACACGCCCATCGTCCCGTCATCGTGCAACACCCGCACGAAATTGCCCGATGGATCGTTGCCGCGCCCGGTCTGGCCATTCTCGGTTTTCACCACCACCCCGCCGCGCGCCGCGATGATCGGCGTGCCTTCGGGCATGGCGATATCCATCGCGTAACGGTTCTTCGGTCCGTAGTGGCTGTATTGGCCATTGGGGCCCTGGGTCAGCCGAAACGGACCGCCACGCCAGGGCAACGGATATCGATAGGCCATGGCAGCCCCTGAGGGGTCGCCCAGGAAATATGCGAACCTTGGGTTATACACGATCGGCCTTCCGGCCTTCGTCGGCGTGAGCAGGGCCAGACGAAGGTTACTGCGCGCCGGCATCACCCGCCGGATCGGTCGGCTCGGCGCTCCGCTGACGTTCTGCAGTCTGTCGAAACTCAGCTCGATCTCGACCGGCGCATACAGGTCGTTGCGCACGAACACGCTGTCCATGCCATTCAGCCTCTTGATGTCGAGGTACACCTGCCGCTCAAGGTGTTCGACCATTCGGTCGCGAAAAACGAACACCTTCGCGCCTTTGGTGGGGCGGTCGCTGTAAGAGACCACGCCACTGGCATCAGTGGACTTATAGATCGTCATGGCCACAGCCGAGGTGGATGCCATGAAAAGACCACAGAAAAACAGCAGGCGCGCGAGCATGGGCAAAATTCTGTTGAGTAGGCCTGGGAAGGAGCCTAGCAGCAGAAATGGACCTGCGTAGTCGACAGATGTTTCAAATGATCATTCCCACGCTCTGCCTGGGAATGCAGCACGGGACGCTCTGCGTCCCATCCGAAGCGGACGCGGAGCGTCCGGGGAGGTATTCCCACGCAGAGCGTGGGAACGATCAGCGGTACACGTTACGCACCCGGTACGAAGTGCTTCTGCGCGGTGCCACGGGCGATCAGGCGGGAGATGTAGTCGAGCTTCTGTGCATCCTGGTCGACAAAGCGGAACGTCAGTTGCAGCCACTCGCTGTCCGGCTTCGGCTCGTGGGCGACGATGGCGTGCAAGTAGCCGTTAAGACGGGCAGTTTCGGCATTGTCGCCCTGCTCCAGGTCGAGTACGGCGTTGTCGAGGACTTGCGGCAAGGTGTCAGTGCGTTTCACCACCAGCAGCGCTTCCTTGATGCTCAAGGCCTTGATCACGCATTGCTGTGTGCCGCTCGACAGACGCAGTTGGCCTTGGCCACGACCGCCAGCTGATGCGGAGGCAGGCGCCTTGACCGGTGGATTGTTGAGCAGGCCGCGAGACGGCGCCGCAGCCGGGGCTGGCGCGGCGGCGGCAGGTTTGGCAAACGGGTTGACCGCTGCAGCCGAGGGTGCGACTACCGCCGCTTTGCCACCGGTCAATGCGCTCAGGGAATCGTTGCCGAACGCCGAGTTCATTTTGGTCGGCGCGCTGTTCATCAAGGTATCGAGCTTGCCGACCTTGTTCAGGGCCTGCTTGACCTTGGTCAACAGCTGCTCGTTGGTGAATGGCTTGCTGACGTAGCCGGAAACCCCGGCCTGGATCGCCTGGACCACGTTTTCTTTATCGCCACGGCTGGTCACCATCACGAACGGCATGGTCTTGAGGTTGTCCTGCTCACGGCACCAAGTCAGCAACTCCAGACCGGACATTTCCGGCATTTCCCAGTCGCACAGAACCAGGTCGAACGCTTCCTTGGCCAGCATGGCCTGGGCCTTTTTACCGTTGACTGCATCTTCGGTCCGGATCCCCGGGAAGTAGTTGCGCAGGCACTTTTTTACCAGGTCACGAATGAACGACGCATCGTCCACGACCAACACACTGATCTTGCTCATCCAACACCCCTTTAAAAATCCCGGCAAGCATAACGCTGGCTGATGGCACTTTGCCAAAACTCTTCAGTCACGCCGGGACTTTTCGTTCGCGGGTGCTGCTTTTCAATTCGGCTTTTCAGTTCAAAAGCCACACAAACAAAAACGCCCGGCCAAGAGGCCGGGCGCTTTTTCTTGGGCAACCTTACTTATCGTCAGCTTTGTCCGGAACATTAGCGGTTTCGGCACTTGTGCCTTCCACTTCTTCCTTCATGCGCTTGAGGCCCAGGTGACGCACGTCGGTGCCGCGCACCAGGTAAATCACCAGTTCCGAGATATTGCGCGCGTGGTCGCCGATTCGCTCAAGGGAACGCAGCACCCAGATAATGCTCAAGACACGCGAGATAGAGCGTGGATCTTCCATCATGTAGGTGGCGAGTTCGCGCAGCGCGGTCTTGTATTCGCGGTCGATGATCTTGTCGTACTGCGCCACCGACAGCGCCAGGTCGGCGTCGAAGCGGGCAAATGCGTCCAGGGCATCGCGAACCATGTTGCGCACCTGGTCGCCGATGTGGCGAACCTCGACATAACCGCGCGGCGCTTCGCCTTCTTCACACAACTGAATGGCGCGACGGGCGATCTTGGTGGCTTCGTCGCCGATACGCTCGAGGTCGATCACCGATTTGGAGATGCTGATGATCAGACGCAAGTCCGACGCCGCCGGCTGACGACGGGCCAGAATGCGCAGGCATTCTTCGTCGATGTTGCGTTCCATCTGGTTGATCTGGTCGTCGACCTCGCGCACTTGCTGGGCCAGGCCGGAATCGGCCTCGATCAGCGCGGTGACCGCGTCGTTGACCTGCTTCTCGACCAGCCCGCCCATGGCCAGGAGGTGGCTGCGCACTTCCTCGAGCTCAGCGTTGAACTGCTGGGAGATGTGATGGGTAAGGCCTTCTTTACTAATCATGTTGGCGTCCTTGGAGCGTCCGGTAAGGTGCGGTGGGCCGCAGCGTCAGTTCAGTGAGCAACAACAGCTTCCTAGCCGTAACGACCGGTGATGTAGTCTTCGGTCTGCTTCTTCGCCGGATTGGTGAACAGGGTGTCGGTGTCGCCGAACTCCACCAGTTTGCCCATATACATGAACGCCGTGTAGTCGGAAACACGCGCGGCCTGTTGCATGTTGTGGGTCACGATAACAATGGTGAACTTGGATTTCAGTTCGTAGATCAGCTCTTCGACTTTCAGCGTGGAGATCGGGTCGAGTGCCGAGCACGGTTCGTCGAGCAGCAGCACTTCCGGCTCCACGGCGATGGTGCGGGCAATCACCAGACGTTGCTGCTGACCACCGGACAGACCGAGTGCCGACTCGTGCAGACGATCCTTGACTTCATCCCACAGCGCCGCGCCTTTCAACGCCCACTCGACGGCTTCGTCGAGGATGCGCTTTTTGTTGATGCCCTGGATGCGCAAGCCGTAAACCACGTTTTCATAGATGGTTTTCGGGAACGGGTTGGGCTTCTGGAACACCATGCCGACGCGACGACGCAGCTCGGCCACGTCCTCGCCCTTGCGGTAGATGTTGTTGCCGTAGAGGTTGATCGCGCCTTCGACGCGGCAGCCATCCACCAGGTCGTTCATGCGGTTGAAAGTGCGCAACAGCGTGGACTTGCCACAGCCGGACGGGCCGATGAAGGCGGTCACGCGCTGTTTCGGGATGTTCATGCTGACGTCATACAGCGCTTGTTTGTCGCCGTAGAACAGGCTCAACCCCGGCACTTCGATGGCCACGGTTTCCTGCTCGAGACTCAGGCTCTGTTTGTCGCGGCCCAGGGCCGACATGTTGATGCCGTGAGTGTGTGCTTCGTGCTGCATGGGAGGCTCCCTGTGCTAACAAATTCGGTTCGGGGCCGCAGGCCAGGCCCGCGGTTACGCAATTCTTTGTAGGAGCCGGCTTGCTGGCGATGCAGACAACTCGGTCCCGCAGGCTCACCGCGGTGATGCCTTCGCCAGCAAGCCGGCTCCTACAGTTCGGTGTTGATCAGCTATCCAGCGCCTTGTACTTCTCGCGCAGGTGGTTACGGATATAAACGGCCGACAGGTTCAATGTCGCGATCACCAGCACCAGCAGCAGCGCCGTGGCATACACCAGCGGCCGCGCGGCTTCTACGTTCGGGCTCTGGAAGCCGACGTCATAAATGTGGAAGCCCAGGTGCATGATCTTCTGGTCCAGGTGCAGGTACGGGTAGTTGCCATCCAGCGGCAGCGACGGTGCCAGTTTCACTACACCCACCAGCATCAGCGGCGCCACTTCACCGGCGGCGCGGGCCACGGCGAGGATCATGCCGGTCATCATTGCCGGGCTGGCCATCGGCAGCACGATCTTCCACAAGGTCTCGGCCTTGGTCGCGCCGAGGGCCAACGAGCCTTCGCGTACGGTGCGAGGAATCCGCGCCAGGCCTTCTTCGGTGGCCACGATCACCACCGGCACAGCCAGCAGGGCCAAGGTCAACGAAGCCCACAACAGACCCGGCGTACCGAAGGTCGGCGCCGGCAAGGCTTCGGGGAAGAACAACCGGTCGATCGAGCCGCCCAGTACATAAACGAAGAAGCCCAGGCCGAACACGCCGTAAACGATCGCCGGTACGCCCGCCAGGTTGTTCACCGCAATACGGATCACTCGGGTCAGGGTGTTCTGCTTGGCGTATTCACGCAGGTAGACCGCCGCCAGCACACCGAACGGAGTGACGATCATCGCCATGATCAGGGTCATCATCACGGTGCCGAAAATCGCCGGGAAGATCCCGCCTTCGGTGTTGGCTTCGCGCGGGTCATCACTGAGGAATTCCCAGACCTTGCTGAAGTAGAAGCCCACCTTGGTAAAGGTGCTCATGGCGTTCGGCTGATAGGCGTGAACCACTTTGCCGATACCGATCTCGACCTCTTTACCGTTCGCGTCACGAGCCGTCAGGCTGTCACGGTTGAACTGCTTGTGCAGGTCGTTCAGACGCGCTTCGATTTCCTGATAACGGGCATTCAGCTCGGCGCGCTCAGACTCCAGGTCCGCCTGTGCGGTAGCGTCGAGACGGCCGGCCAATTCCAGCTTGCGACCGTGCAGACGAACACGTTCGAGACCGGCGTTGATCGCGCCGATGTCGGTTTTTTCCAGGCTCTTGAGCTGCCCAGCCAACTGGTTGACGCGATCGACACGGGCCTGCAACTCAGGCCATGCGGCTTCGCCTTCAGCGACGACCTTGCCGTCCTCTTTAACGTTGACCAGATAGCCGTAGAAGTTGCCCCACTCGCGACGCTCGATGGTCATCAGCTCTGGCGGGGTTTTCTGGTTGGTCAGCCACTCGCCGACAATCCAGGTGAAGTCCGTGCCGTTCAGATCGCGGTTGCCGACCTTGATCAGCTCGCGGGTCATGAACTCCGGGCCCTGATCGGGCACCGGCAGGCCAGCGGTTTTCAGGCGCTCGCGTGGCACTTCTTCCTTCTGCACCACTTCGCCGATGACCAGGTGGTTGGCCTGGCCCGGCACGTCGTAATTGGCGTGGATCAGGTCCGCCGGCCAGAAGTGCCCCAGACCGCGCACGGCAATGACCGCCAGCAGGCCAATGGTCATGATGACCGCAATGGACACCGCGCCGCCGCTGATCCAGACGCCGGGGGCGCCGCTCTTGAACCATCCATTCAGGGAGTTCTGTTTCACAGACTTCTACCTTTGTTAAAGCGACGAGTATTTCTTGCGCAGACGCTGACGAATCAGTTCCGCGAGGGTGTTCATGATGAAGGTGAACAACAGCAGCACCAGCGCCGAGAGGAACAGCACGCGGTAGTGGCTGCCGCCGACTTCCGATTCGGGCATTTCCACCGCGACGTTGGCTGCCAGTGTGCGCAGGCCTTCGAACAGGTTCATTTCCATGACCGGGGTGTTACCGGTGGCCATCAGCACGATCATGGTTTCACCGACCGCACGGCCCATGCCGATCATCAGCGCCGAGAAGATGCCCGGGCTGGCGGTGAGGATCACCACGCGAGTCATGGTCTGCCACGGCGTGGCGCCAAGGGCCAGGGAGCCGAGGGTCAGGCCGCGCGGCACGCTGAACACGGCGTCTTCGGCGATCGAGTAGATGTTCGGGATGACTGCAAAGCCCATGGCCAGGCCGACCACCAGAGCGTTGCGCTGGTCGTAGGTGATGCCCAGGTCGTGGGAGATCCACATACGCATGTCACCGCCGAAGAACCAGGCTTCCATGTACGGGCTCATGTACAGCGACAGCCAGCCCACGAACAGAATCACCGGAATCAGGATCGCGCTTTCCCAGCCGTCCGGCACTTTCAGGCGGATCGACTCAGGCAGGCGACTGAAGACGAAACCGGCCACCAGAATGCCGATCGGCAGGAGCATCAGCAGGCTGAAGATGCCCGGCAAATGCCCTTCTACATACGGTGCGAGGAACAGGCCGGCGAAGAAGCCGAGGATCACCGTCGGCATCGCTTCCATCAGTTCGATCACCGGTTTGACCTTGCGACGCATGCCCGGGGCCATGAAGTACGCGGTGTAGATCGCTGCGGCGACGGCCAGGGGCGCGGCCAGCAGCATGGCGTAGAACGCGGCTTTCAGGGTACCGAAGGTCAGCGGCGAGAGGCTCAGCTTGGGTTCGAAGTCGGTGTTGGCGGCAGTCGATTGCCAGACGTATTTAGGCTCGTCGTAGTTCTCGTACCAGACCTTGCTCCACAACGCGCTCCAGGAAACTTCCGGGTGCGGGTTGTCGAGCAGCAACGGTTGCAGCTTGCCGCCTTGCTCCACGATCACGCGGTTGGCCCGTGGCGACAGGCCGAACAGGCCTTGGCCGTCGACCACCTGATCCACCAGCAAAGTGCGGTGCGCGGTGCTGTGGAACACGCCGAGCTTGCCGGACGCATCAAGGGCAACGAAGCCTTTTCGACGTTCTTCGGCGGTGATTTCAACAATCGGCGCAGCGCCCATCTGGAAGGTGCGGATTTGCTTCAGGCGCAGTTCGCCATCGTGATCGCGAGCCATGAACCACTGGGCGAGACCGCCCTTGGAGTCGCCGAGGATCAGTGAGATACCACCCACCAGCTGGGTGCTGGCGGTAATCTCGGCATCGCCGTCTTCGAGCAATTTGTAGCGACCGTTGAGACTCTTGTCGCGCAGGCTGAAAACGTCAGCCTGAGCACGACCGTTGACCACGTACAGCCACTGCTGACGCGGGTCGACGAAGATGTTCTTCACTGGCTCGGTCATTTGCGGCAGGTCGATACGTTTCTGCTCGTTGGTGACTTCGCCGGTCATCATGTTTTCTTCGCTGGTCAGCGACATGACATGCAGTTGCGCACCAGTGGAGCCAGCCAGCAGCAGGGTCGAATCGGTGGCATTGAGGCTGACGTGCTCCAGAGCGCCGCCCGCCTCGTTCAGCACGATTGGCGTTTCGCCGTACGGGTATTCGATGGCCGGCGAGATGGTTTTCTTGCCGTCCGGGTAGCTGACTTTATAGGTGTGACGGAACACCAGCACCTGACCGTTGGACAACCCCACTGCGACCAATGGATGGCCGGGTTGATCTTCACCGATGGAGGTCACGCTGGTACCGGCCGGGATCGGCAGGTCGACACGGCGCAGTTCGGCGCCGCTATCGATATCAAAGAATAGCGCCTGGCCCTTGTCGGAAACCCGCATGGCCACCTGGTTCTGTTCTTCAAGGGAGATCATCAGCGGCTTGCCGGCGTCTTGCATCCAGGCGGGCGTGATGGCGTCTTTGGCGGTCAGATCAGCCCCCTGGAACAGCGGCGCGACAACATAACCGAGGAAGAAGAAGATCAGGGTGATCGCGCCCAGGACGGCGAGGCCGCCGACAAGCACATACCAACGGGTCAGGCGATCTTTCAGCGCACGAATACGGCGCTTGCGGTGCAGCTCAGGCGTATTGAAGTCAATTCGCTTGGGGGGATTTGTAGTCATGGTGGAATTGGCCAGATCATTCATGCGCACACCCTAGCGATCCTGTATGACAGA
The DNA here is from genome assembly GCF_059420765.1 of Pseudomonas sp. GW821-FHT03E01. Lineage (NCBI taxonomy): Bacteria > Pseudomonadati > Pseudomonadota > Gammaproteobacteria > Pseudomonadales > Pseudomonadaceae > Pseudomonas > Pseudomonas sp. GW821-FHT03E01. The sequence continues at coordinate 27,576 of NZ_JBWKUI010000014.1, forward strand.
AAGATGACAATGCAGTGACGCAACAAATCCGCCGCCAGTGGAAACTGGCAGTGGATCGGAAATTTGGGGGGCCGGGTTGCCAGCGTGGCAACCCTGAGCCTTTGCAGGAGCGAGCGATGCGGCGATTCCTTCGCGGGCAAGCTTCGCTCCTGCAGGTCCGGGTTTACCCCGGACCTAGGGTTTTACTTTTTTGCGACTTCAGCGCCGCCTTCCGCCAGACCCAGGTCAGCCAGTGCTTTTGCAGCAACCTTGGCTGGCAGTGGGATGTAGCCGTCTTTCACTACAACTTCCTGGCCCTGCTTGGACAGAACCAGTTTCACGAACTCGGCTTCCAGCGGGGCCAGAGGCTTGTTCGGGGCCTTGTTGACATATACGTAGAGGAAACGCGACAGCGGGTATTTACCGTTCAGGGCGTTTTCTTCGCTGTCTTCGATGAAGTCAGTGCTGCCTTTCTTGGCCAGGGCCACGGTCTTCACGCTGGCGGTCTTGTAGCCGATGCCCGAGTAACCGATGCCGTTCAGCGAGGAGCTGATCGACTGCACGACCGAAGCCGAACCTGGTTGTTCGTTGACGTTTGGCTTGTAGTCGCCTTTGCACAGGGCTTCTTCTTTGAAGTAGCCATAAGTGCCGGATACCGAGTTACGGCCGAACAGTTGTACTGGCTTGTTGGCCAGGTCGCCGGTCACACCCAGGTCGCCCCAGGTTTTCACATCAGCTTTGGCGCCGCACAGACGAGTCGAGGAGAAGATCGCGTCGACTTGTTCCATGGTCAGGTGCTGGATCGGGTTGTCTTTGTGTACGAAGACCGCCAGGGCGTCCACGGCCACCGGGATAGCGGTTGGCTTGTAGCCGTACTTCTGCTCGAAGGCCGCCAGTTCGGTGTCCTTCATCTTGCGGCTCATCGGGCCCAGGTTGGAGGTGCCTTCAGTCAGCGCAGGTGGCGCGGTGGCAGAGCCAGCGGCCTGAATCTGGATGTTTACGTTCGGGTATTCTTTTTTGTAGTTCTCAGCCCACAGGGTCATGAGGTTGGCCAGGGTATCGGAGCCGACGCTGGACAGGTTGCCCGACACACCAGTGGTCTTGGTGTAGCTCGGGATAGCAGGGTCAACAGCGGCAACCGCGTTGGCAGTCGCAACGCCAGCAGCGACAAAAGTCATTGCCGCCATCAAACGCTTCAGTTTCATGCCTTACTCCTAGCAGATAGGGTGTGTTAAGTCGGGGCCAAGTATCAGCAGGCCGTGTGAACACTCTATGGCTGAAATATGACAATTGGATGAAAGGCCAGTATTTGGATTTTTGAAGGGATATCGCGTCATCGTTCTTCGCGGGCAAGCCTCGCTCCTACAGGATCAGTGTCATTTCAAAACTGGCGCATGACCTGTAGGAGCGAGCGGTGCGGCGATCCGACTTGCCCGCGAAGGCATCGGTCGGCTTAGCGACCTTTCTTCCAGAGGTAACCACCCACCACAATCCCGACGCCGCAAATAATCGCCACGTAATACGCCGGCCCCATCGGGCTTTCCTTGAGCAGCAGGGTGACGACCATCGGGGTCAGGCCGCCGAAGATGGCGTAGGCCAGGTTGTAGGAGAACGACAGGCCGCTGAAGCGCACCACCGCCGGGAAGGCTTTGACCATCACATACGGCACTGCACCGATGGTGCCGACCAGCAAACCGGTCAGGGCATACATCGGGAACAGCCAGTCGGGATGATTGAACAGGCTGTGATAGAAGGTCCACGAGGTCAGCAGCAGCAACGCGCTACCGAACACGAACACCCGCCCGGCGCCAAAACGGTCAGCCAGTGCACCGGAGGCCACACAGCCCAGGCTCAGGAACACGATGGCCAGGCTGTTGGCCTGCAACGCGGTAGTCGGCGGGAAGTGGTAAACGGTCTGCAATACAGTCGGCGTCATGAGGATGACCACGATGATCCCGGCGGACAGCAACCAGGTCAGCAGCATGGAAATCAGAATCGCCCCGCGATGGTCACGCAGCACAGCGCGCAGCGGCACTTCTTCGGCCAGGGCTTTACGCAATTGCAGTTCGGCAAACACCGGGGTTTCGTGCAGCCAGCGGCGCAGGTAGACCGAGAACAGGCCAAACACGCCGCCCAGCAGGAACGGGATCCGCCAGGCGTAATCGGCCACTTCCACCGGCGTATAGAGGCTGTTGATTGCCGTGGCGACCAACGAGCCCAAAAGAATGCCGGCAGTCAGACCGCTGGTCAGCGTGCCGCAGGCATAACCGATATGCCGTTGCGGTACGTGTTCGGAAACGAATACCCAGGCTCCCGGCACTTCGCCGCCAATCGCTGCGCCCTGGATCACCCGCATCAGCAGCAACAGGATCGGCGCCCACATGCCTATCTGCGCATAAGTCGGCAGCAAGCCCATGATCAGGGTGGGTACCGCCATCATGAAAATGCTCAGGGTGAACATCTTCTTGCGTCCCAGCAGGTCACCGAAGTGCGCCATGACGATGCCGCCCAGCGGCCTGGCCAGGTAACCGGCGGCGAAAATGCCGAACGTCTGCATCAGGCGCAGCCACTCGGGCATGTCGGCGGGGAAGAACAGTTTGCCGACCACTGTGGCGAAGAACACAAAGATGATGAAGTCGTAAAACTCCAGCGCACCGCCCAGGGCAGACAGCGACAATGTCTTGTAGTCGTTGCGGGTCAGCGGACGTGCAGGTTGGGCTGGTTGCGCGATGCTCGAGGGCGCTGTGGTCATGGCAAGGGCTTCTCTTATAGTCAGATCTGCAACCTCAACAACGCTGGCGGAGGCTTGGGCAGGTTCGGCACGATAGCAAATTGTTCGAAAAAGCACATAGAGGTGCGTATTTGACGGTCGAAATGAGAACCGGACGGTCGTCTCGAAGTCTATCGACCGATATACTCACAACGTTGCAACGGTTTGTAAGGGGTTGCTGTGCGAAACCGTCGTTGGCACCCGTCAGCCGATTTCGCAGAGTTTCCCTTTAGGCGCCTTACGAAAAACGTGACGAACGTAGTATGTTCGGGGCTGAATCGTTTTTCCTTGAGACGGCTATTCACCTGAAGTACCAATGAGAGTCACGGGTCAGAGGCACCCCCGGCATGATAGAGCTCGAACAAGAAGATCCAATCCCGCAAGGCGACCTGGCCCTGCAAATTACCGCGCTTCCGCGTGAAACCAACGGCTTTGGCGATATTTTCGGCGGCTGGCTGGTGGCGCAGATGGATTTGGCTGGCACCGCAATGGCCAGCAAGGTTGCCGGTGGTCGCGTGGCCACCGTTGCGATCGATCGCATGGCGTTTCTGGTGCCGGTGGCGGTGGGCGCTCAGCTCTCCTTCTATACCCAGGCCCTGGAAATCGGTCGCAGCTCGATTCAGATGATGGTCGAAGTCTGGAGCGACGATCCACTGTCCAGCGAGTGGCGTAAAGTGACCGAAGCCGTGTTTGTGTTCGTCGCCATCGACGGCAGCGGCCGCACTCGTTCGGTTCCGCCCAGAGCTCGTTAAACAAGGCGCTCGTTAAACGCGGTGACCGTTTTGCGGTCCATAGCAGTCATTGTTCCTGATTGAGAGTCGCCCCATGAGCACGCCCACCGTCGAAGCCGTGAAACTGGATGAACTGAACTGCTGGCGCATCCGCCACGGTCAGGCCGAATTGCTGGTGGCCCAGCAAGGCGCGCACATCCTCAGTTATCAATTGGCCGGCCAACCGCCGCTGATCTGGCTCAACGACGAGGCAGTGTTCAAGACCGGCAAAGCTATTCGTGCCGGTGTGCCGGTGTGCTGGCCGTGGTTCGGCAATCTGTCGCGCAACCCGCAGAGTGTCCAGGCCATGCGCATCAGCCAGGAGCCGCCGACCGCTCACGGGCTGGTGCGAGCGATGGACTGGGAACTGGGCAGCATCGAAACCGAGGGCGAAAGCCTGAAGGTGGAATTCGTCCTGCCCTACCCTGAAGGCGGACTGCCAGGCTGGCCGCATCAGGTGGACTTGAAACTGAGCATTCGTCTGGATGAACAATTGCATATCAGCCTGACGAGCGAAAACAACGGCGCCGAACCCGTCACGATCAGCCAGGCGCTGCACAGCTATTTCGCGGTCAGCGATGTGCGCAACGTGCACGTTGAAGGGCTGGATGGCTTGAGTTACATCGAGACACTGGACGACTGGAAAACCGTCACTCAGACCGGTGATCTGCGTTTTACCGGTGAGACCGACCGCATCTATCTGAATACCCCGCCGACATTGAGCATCGTTGACCCGCATTGGGAGCGACGCATTGAACTGACCAGCAGCGGTTCGCGCTCGGCGGTGATCTGGAACCCGTGGGTCGACCGTGCGGCGGCGTTCAGCGACATGGCTGACGATGGCTGGCAGCGCATGTTGTGCATTGAAACGGCAAATGTGATGGATGATGTGGTGACGCTGGCGCCGGGGGCTAGCCATACCCTGGGCGTGAGCATCGCCAGCAAACCGCTTTAACACCACACAATAAATGTGGGAGCAGGCTTGCTCCCACATTTAAAAACCTACAAATCCGACTCCTTGACCACCCGCACCTGCGCCGCATCCAGCGCATACGCCGCATCCGCCAGGTCGTTGCTGACCTTCTCGATCTTCAGCGTACCGGTCACCCAAAGCGGTGTGTAGATGTCATTCAGCTTCAGGCCTTTGGGATAACGCACCAGCACCAGTTGGTTAGGCGGCGGCGGTGGCACGTGGATACAAGCGCCCGGGTACGGCACGAGGAAGAACAACGTGCTGCGGCCCTTCGCATCGGATTCCAGCGGTACCGGATAACCGCCGATGCGGATGTGCTTGTCGTTCATCGACGGCACGGTCTTGGTCGAATACATCACCGCCGGCAAGCCCTTGCTCTGCTTCATGCCACCTTTTTGGGTAAAGGTGCCATTGGCTTCCGGTGAGTTGTGATCGATTTCGGGCATGGCCTCGAGGGCCTTCTGGTCCGACTTGGGCATCAGTTCGAGCCAGTCGGTTTCCGGCAGTTCGCCGGCATGGGCCAAACCACTGCCCAGGAAGAGAAGAGTCAACAGAAGACGGCGCATGAAGGTGCTCGGCAAAGGAAAGGACGGTATAACGCCAAGCATTCTAGCCCTCTCCGGTGTTGGCGCAGAGAGGGCTTTGTCGCTTGAATCAGTTCTTTTTGATCAGGCCGTAGACCACCAGCAATATCACCGCGCCCACCAGCGCACCGATGAACCCTGCGCCCTGACCCGCATGGTAGATGCCCAGGGCCTGGCCGCCGTAAGTGGCCGCCAGCGAACCGCCGATACCGAGCAGGATGGTCATGATCCAGCCCATGCTGTCATCGCCCGGTTTCAGAAACCGAGCCAGCAGGCCGACGATCAAGCCGATAAAGATGGTTCCGATAATTCCCATGGCATTTCCCTCTGATTGAATTGGCTAAAGCCTAGCCAGACTTTGGCATCCTGCCATCAGAGAACGGCGGCCTCGGAAGGTTCCGCCGCTGCTACATGAAACTATTCGGCGATCAGCGCTTCGACCTTGAGGATCTGCGCGGCAAGCGTCGCACGGTCAGCACAACGCAGGTTGGCGTGACCAACCTTGCGGCCGACCTTGAAGGCCTTGCCGTAGTGATGCAGATGGCAATCGGCGATGGCCAGGACTTTCTCGGTGTCCGGGACTTTGCCGATGAAGTTGAGCATCGCGCTCTCGCCGACCTTGGCCGTCGAACCCAGCGGCAGACCGGCAACGGCCCGCAGGTGGTTTTCGAACTGACTGCACTCGGCACCTTCGGTGGTCCAGTGTCCGGAGTTGTGCACACGCGGGGCGATCTCGTTGGCCTTTAGGCCACCGTCGACTTCGAAGAACTCGAACGCCATCACGCCGACGTAGTCCAGCTGCTTGAGTACCCGGCTGGAGTAGTCTTCAGCCAACGCTTGCAACGGGTGGTCGGTGCTGGCCACGGACAGCTTGAGGATGCCGCTGTCGTGGGTGTTGTGCACCAGCGGGTAGAACTTGGTTTCGCCATCGCGAGCGCGCACGGCGATCAGCGAGACTTCGCCAGTGAACGGCACGAAGCCTTCCAGCAAGCAGGCGACGCTGCCCAGTTCGGCGAAGGTGCCGACCACATCTTCAGGCTTGCGCAGGACTTTCTGACCCTTGCCGTCGTAACCCAGGGTGCGGGTTTTCAGCACGGCCGGCAGGCCGATGGAGGCCACGGCGGCGTCCAGATCGGCCTGGGACTGGATGTCGGCGAACGCGGGAGTCGGGATCCCCAGGTCCTTGAACATGCTCTTCTCGAACCAGCGATCGCGGGCAATGCGCAGCGCTTCGGCGCTCGGGTACACCGGAACGAATTGCGACAGGAAGGCCACGGTTTCGGCCGGGACGCTTTCGAACTCGAAGGTCACCAGATCGACTTCATCGGCCAACTGACGCAGGTGATCCTGATCGCCGTAATCGGCCCGCAGGTGTTCGCCCAATGCGGCTGCGCAAGCATCCGGCGCCGGGTCCAGGAAAGCGAAGTTCATGCCCAGCGGAGTGCCCGCCAGCGCCAACATGCGACCCAACTGGCCGCCACCGATTACACCGATCTTCATCGTCAACAACCTCAGGCGATGCGTGGGTCTGGATTGTCCAGGACGCTGTCTGTCTGCTCAGCGCGGAATTTTTTCAGCACGGTATGAAACTGCGGATGCTTGGCGCCCAGGATGCTCGCCGAGAGCAGCGCTGCGTTGATCGCACCGGCCTTGCCGATGGCCAGGGTGGCGACCGGAATGCCGGCTGGCATCTGCACGATAGAAAGCAGCGAATCGACGCCCGAGAGCATCGACGACTGCACCGGCACGCCCAGCACCGGCAGGTGGGTTTTGGCCGCACACATGCCAGGCAGGTGGGCCGCGCCACCGGCACCGGCGATGATCACCTCGATGCCACGGGCCTCAGCCTCTTCGGCATACTGGAACAGCAGGTCCGGGGTGCGGTGGGCAGAGACCACTTTCACCTCGTAAGGGATGCCGAGCTTTTCCAGCATATCGGCGGTGTGGCTAAGGGTGGACCAATCGGACTTGGAGCCCATGATCACGCCAACCAGTGCGCTCATCGTCGTGCCTCTTCTCTCTGGGCGCCCGCGGGCGCGTCAAAAAACAACAAGCCACGCAAAATGCGTGGCTTGATTGTACGAATTATGGCCAGTCAAACCGGCCGAAGGCCGCGCAGTATACCTCAATGAAGCAGATAAACAGCCCCCCATACGACCATCTGTCATACGGCGCAAAGTACCGGTTTTATTGACTTCAGGGTCAGCCCGACGCCTACAAAAAATCATTAACCCGCAGGGTTTGGCGCTGTGCCGCCTTCCAGCTTGCGCCAGAGCAACCGCACATTCGCCTTGCGCACCAGCGCGCAGCGATACAGCCGAATCTCCAGCGGCACATGCCATTGCGGGCCACCGCAGATGACCAACTCGCCGCGAGCCAATTCGGCGCGCGCGCTCAAGCGCGGCACCCAGGCGATGCCCAGGCCTTCCAGCGCCATGCTTTTCAGGCTGTCGGCCATGGCGGTCTCGTAAATAGTGGTGAACCTCAGGGCACGCTGGCGCAACAGCATGTTCACCGAGCGCCCGAGAAATGCCCCGGCGCTGTAGGCCAGCAAAGGCACGCTGGTCTCGCCTTCCAGGTCGAACAACGGTTTGCCGTCAGCATCCGCGGCGCACACCGGGAGCATTTCAGTGTCTCCCAGATGCAGTGACGGGAAAATTTCCGGGTCCATTTGCATCGCGGAGTCCGGATCATAGAACGCCAGCATCAGATCACACCCGCCTTCACGCAGCGCATGCACCGCATCGCCGACGTTGGTGGCCACCAGCCGCGTGGCAATGTTCAGCCCTTCGTTGCGCAATTGTGCGATCCAGCGTGGAAAGAAACCCAGTGCCAGGGAGTGGGCGGCGGCGACCTGGATCACCTCGCCCTGCCCGCCTTCCAGGTGATGAAGATGACGTAACACTTCACCCAGCTGTTCGACCACGGTTCGCGCGGTCACGAGAAACAACTGCCCCGCTGCCGTCAGCTCGACCGGGGTGCGAGAGCGATTGACCAGGGTCAGCCCCAGCGCGGCTTCGAGGCTGCGGATCCGCCGACTGAAGGCGGGCTGAGTCACGAAGCGTCTTTCGGCCGCCTGGGAGAAGCTGCGGGTGGCAGCCAGAGCACTAAAGTCCTCCAGCCATTTGCTTTCCAGATTCATCACGCCCTCCCGGACATGCACCAATTTAGGTCACACGTTCGCCACGTACGCGGCGTCACACCGACATTATGCCGAATGTGCATAGCCCAGTGTTTAACAGCATTGGCCCAAAATTCTTCTCAAGCCTAGCATTTGCGCTATTCCGGCATAGACCGGGTCCATATCGAGATGATTTCTATCATGTCCTCCGCTGCATCTTTCCGCACAGAAAAAGACCTGCTTGGCGTACTCGAAGTACCTGCTCAAGCGTATTACGGCATCCAGACCCTGCGAGCGGTGAACAACTTCCGTCTCTCCGGCGTTCCGATTTCGCATTACCCAAAACTGGTTGTTGGTCTGGCGATGGTCAAACAGGCCGCCGCTGACGCCAACCGCGAGCTGGGTCACCTGAGCGAAGCCAAGCACGCTGCCATCAGCGAAGCCTGTGCCCGATTGATCCGCGGCGATTTCCACGAAGAATTCGTGGTGGACATGATTCAAGGCGGCGCTGGCACTTCAACCAACATGAATGCCAACGAAGTCATCGCCAACATCGCGCTGGAGGCCATGGGCCACAGCAAGGGCGAATACCAGTACCTGCACCCGAACAACGACGTGAACATGGCGCAGTCGACCAACGACGCCTACCCGACGGCTATCCGCCTGGGTCTGCTGTTGGGTCACGACGCGCTGCTGGCCAGCCTCGACAGCCTGATCCAGTCGTTCGCCGCCAAAGGTGAAGAATTCAGCCACGTCCTGAAGATGGGCCGTACCCAGCTGCAAGACGCCGTGCCGATGACCCTCGGCCAGGAATTCCGCGCCTTCGCCACCACCCTGAGCGAAGACCTGGCACGCCTCAAATCCCTGGCGCCTGAACTGCTGACCGAAGTGAACCTGGGCGGCACCGCGATCGGTACCGGCATCAACGCCGACCCGCGTTACCAGGCCCTGGCCGTTCAGCGTCTGGCCCTGATCAGCGGTCAACCGCTGGTGCCAGCCGCCGACCTGATCGAAGCCACCTCCGACATGGGCGCCTTCGTGCTGTTCTCCGGCATGCTCAAGCGTACCGCGGTCAAGCTGTCGAAGATCTGCAACGACCTGCGTCTGCTGTCCAGCGGCCCACGCACCGGCATCAACGAAATCAACCTGCCGGCGCGTCAGCCAGGCAGCTCGATCATGCCAGGCAAGGTCAACCCGGTTATCCCTGAAGCCGTGAACCAGGTGGCGTTCCAGATCATCGGCAACGACCTGGCCCTGACCATCGCGGCCGAAGGCGGCCAGCTGCAGCTGAACGTGATGGAGCCGCTGATCGCCTTCAAGATCTTCGACTCGATCCGCCTGCTGCAACGTGCCATGGACATGCTGCGCGAGCACTGCATCGTCGGCATCACCGCCAACGAAGAGCGTTGCCGTGAACTGGTCGAACACTCGATTGGCCTGGTCACCGCGCTGAACCCGTACATCGGCTATGAAAACGCCACCCGCATTGCCCGTGTTGCCCTCGAAAGCGGCCGCGGCGTGCTGGAACTGGTGCGCGAGGAACGCTTGCTCGACGAAGAAATGCTCGCCGACATCCTGCGCCCGGAAAACATGATTGCTCCGCGTCTGGTGCCTTTGAAGGCTTAACCAAACGCAGGCTCTTTTGAAGAGCACGCTCACCAGGTCGAGGGACTAGACACCTCTCACCTTTTGAGGGCTTGGGGATTTACTCCCTCAAGCCCTTTTTTTTCCAACACTTTGCGGATTTTACGAACATGTTGAATGTTTTCAGTGCCGCCAAGATCGCAGCCTTCGACAGCTTCTACAGGGTTTGACAGAGACCCGTAGAGGCTGCCGAAGGCTGCGATTTTTTGATTTTGCAGCACTTTCGTTTCGTCGATTGCACCACAACTGTGCAGACGGACGGCACTCTCCTATGTATAGTGCCGGCCCTCTTCGCGTGAGCGGTCGTCGATAACGAGACCCAAGCCCATGCGAAAGCCGAACTAATAACAACCCGCGAAATGGAACAGGGACGAACCTTCGACCCACCTGTTGTGCCACGCACAACCTGGTGTAACGCGATGTGTCGACCACCCAGTATTCGCACACACAAAAAATAGCGAGGAATAATCCATGCTCGAAGTCATCAACGACTTCCTCTCAGGGAAAGTACTGATCGCGCTCATTGTCGGGCTCGGTAGCTACTTCACGATCCGCTCGCGTTTCGTCCAGTTCCGCCATTTCGGCCACATGTTCAGTGTCTTCAAAGAGTCCCTTCACGGCCAGGCAGGCCAGCTGAGCTCGTTCCAGGCCCTGATGCTGAGCCTCGCCGGCCGCGTCGGCGCCGGTAACATCGCCGGTGTCGGCATCGCCGTGACCCTCGGCGGCCCGGGCGCCGTGTTCTGGATGTGGGTCACCGCACTGGTAGGCATGTCCAGCAGCTTCTTCGAATGCACCCTGGCCCAGGTCTACAAGCGCGCCGAAGGCGACGGCCTGTATCGTGGGGGCCCGGCCTACTACATTCAGCACGGCCTGAAGCTGAAAGGCATGGCGGTGGTGTTCTCCATCCTGCTGCTGGTCACCTACGGCTTCGCCTTCATCGGCCTGCAGTCCTACACCGTGACCCACTCGCTGCAGAACGCCTTTGCCTTCGACCCACGCCACACCGGTATCGTCCTGGCGGTGCTGCTGGCCATTACCTTCATCGGCGGCATCAAACGCATCGCCGCGGTGTCCGACCTGCTGGTACCGGTCAAGACCCTGGCCTATATCGGCGTGACCCTGTACGTGATCGGCACCCAGATCGAACACGTGCCAGCCATGCTGGAAACCATCTTCAAGAGCGCCTTCGGCCTCGACCCAGCCTTCGGCGGCCTGCTCGGCAGCGCCATCGTGATGGGCGTGAAGCGTGGCGTGTTCGCCAACGAAGCAGGCCTGGGCAGTGCGCCGAACGTCGCCGCCGTGGCCGCCGTGAAGCACCCGGGCGCCCAGGGCGTGGTCCAGGCCTTCAGCGTGTTCCTCGACACCTTCGTGATCTGCACCTGCACCGCGCTGCTGATCCTGCTGTCGGGCTTCTACACCCCGGGCTTCGAAGGTGACGGCATCGTCCTGACCCAGAACTCGCTGGCCGCCGTGGTCGGTGACTGGGGCCGCGTGTTCGTCAGCGTCGCGCTGTCGCTGTTCGTCTTCACCTGCATCCTCTACAACTACTACCTGGGCGAGAACAGCCTGCAGTTCCTCAGCCGCAACCGCGCCGTGCTGATGGTTTTCCGCGGCCTGGTTCTGGCGCTGGTGGTATGGGGTTCGATGCAGGACCTGTCGACCGTGTTCGCCTTCGCCGACATCACCATGACCTGCCTGGCCTTCGTCAACTTGATGGCCCTGGCCATGTTGTTCAAGGTCGGCCTGCGCGTGATGCGCGACTACGACGAGCAGCGCCGCGCCGGCGTCAAGCAGCCAGTGTTCGACTCCAGCAAATTCACCGATCTGGACCTGGACCTGAAGGCCTGGCCGAGCAGCCCAAGCCAATCGGCTCCACGCGAGCAAGGCGCAGCCCAGGGCACGCCTGCCACGCAACGCTGATCGCCCTAGCGGGTGGCTCCCCGCCACCCGCCGCGACAGACCGCAACGAGTGGCGTCCTGCCACTCGACGTGACACACCTTGCGCACGCAGGCATGCTGCGGCGCAAGGTGCATTCGTCCAGGAGACCCATCAATGAATTCCGCCTCTTACCCTGCCGCGCAGCACGTCATGGTGCTCTACACCGGTGGCACCATCGGCATGCAAGCCAGTGCCCACGGCTTGGCCCCGGCGTCCGGTTTCGAAGCGCGGATGCGCGACTACCTGCACAGCCAGCCTGAGTTGGTGGTGCCGCAGTGGCGCTTTCGCGAGATGTCGCCACTGATCGACAGCGCCAACATGACCCCTGCGTACTGGCAGCAACTGCGTGAAGCGGTGGTCGACGCCGTTGATGCCCAGGGCTGCGACAGCGTGCTGATCCTGCATGGCACCGACACCCTGGCCTACAGTGCCGCGGCCATGAGCTTCCAGTTGCTCGGCCTGAACGCCCGTGTATGTTTCACCGGCTCCATGCTGCCCGCCGGCGTGACCGACAGTGATGCCTGGGAAAACATCAGTGGTGCACTGGGTGCCCTTGGCCAAGGCCTGGCGCCGGGTGTTCATCTGTACTTCCACGGCGAACTGCTCGACCCGACCCGCTGCGCCAAGGTTCGCAGTTTCGGTCGTCATCCGTTCAAGCGACTGGAGCGTCAGGGCGGCGGCGTGAAAGCTTCCTCGATACCTGCCCAACTGAACTACAACCAGCCAAGGCAACTGGCGAAGGTCGCGGTGCTGCCGTTGTTCCCCGGCATCGGCGCCGAGCAACTGGATGGCCTGCTCAACAGCGGTATTCAGGGTCTGGTGCTGGAATGTTATGGCAGCGGTACCGGACCAAGCGACAACCCCGGGTTTATCGCCAGCCTGGAACGGGCACGAGACAATGGCGTGGTAGTGGTTGCGGTCACCCAATGTCATGAGGGTGGCGTGAAGCTCGACGTGTATGAGGCGGGCAGCCGCTTGCGCGATGCCGGCCTGTTGTCCGGTGGCGGCATGACTCGCGAGGCGGCGCTCGGCAAGTTGCATGGGCTGCTCGGTGCAGGGCTTGAAACCGCTGAAGTTCGGCGGCTGGTCGAACTCGACCTGTGTGGCGAACTGAGCTGACACAACACATAACCTTGTGGGAGCCCGCTCCCACAAGATCGTTATTGGGCACATAACTTGCTCCCGTTCCAGCATCTCGACGCTGGAAGACTCCATGCTCCACTCCCACCTCACCACCCTCAACGCCGTCTCCCTGGTGCTCAACACCTTCAAGGCCGAAGGCCTGTCCAGCGAGGCGTTATTGGCCGGCAGCGGCATCAGCGTGGCGGATCTGAGCCGGGCGGACACGCGCATCACCACCAATCAAGAGATGCTGGTGTGCGCCAATGCCGTCGCGCTGCGCCGCGATATCGGTCTGGAGTTGGGCCGGCGGATGCACGTTTCGTCCTATGGCATGCTCGGGTACGCCTTACTCACCAGCGCCACTTTAGGTGACGCCTTGCAGTTGGCGCTGCACTACCCGGCGCTATTGGGAACACTGTTCGAGTTGAGCCTGGAGGAGGATGGCGAGCGCATCTGGCTCACCGCGGGCGACTATCGGGAAAACCCCGCGCTGGCACCGTTCAATGTCGAGTTTTGCCTGGTCTCGATGAAAGTCACCTGCGAAGACCTGCTCGGCCACCCTCTACCTTTGCTTGGCGCTCGCTTCGATTACCCGGCACCGGACTATCAGGCGCGCTACAGCGAGCGTTTCGACTGTCCGTTGCAGTTTGATGCAGCGTCCAACGGATTTGCCTTCGACAAGCGCTGGCTCGAACACCCCCTGCCACTGGCCGACGCCATTACCCACCAGGCCATGGCCGAGCGCTGTCGCAAGCAAAACACCGAGTTCACCGGGCGTCAGGCCTGGCTCGGGCGCATCCGCCAATTGCTCGCCGCGCAACTGAGCGCGGCACCGGGTCTGGACGGGCTGGCCGAACAGCTGAACTGCTCGTCGCGCACCCTGCGCCGACATCTGAAGGACCTGGGATGCAGCTATCAGGAATTGCTCGATGAACTGCGATTCGAACAGGCCAAACGCATGCTTTGCGAGGATCAACTGCCGATCTATCAAATCGCCGAAGCACTGGGCTTCAGCGAGACCGCGAGCTTCCGGCATGCGTTTGTGCGCTGGAGTGGCGTGGCGCCGAGCCAGTTCCGGCCTTGAGATAAAACCAGGCACATCCGACCGGGCTGAACTACATTACGCAGCCCAATCTTTGCCGGTGTTCCTGCTTGATGCCCTTCTCTTCTCTTTGCACGCGCGCTGCCTTGCTGGCCTTGCTGCTCAACCTGCCCCTGGCCGCACAGGCCATTCAAATGGACTGGTTTGGCCTGCCCCCTCAAGCCGTGGTCGATACCCCCGAATACAAGATTGCCATCGTCCCTACAGCCGTCACGGAAAGTGCGACGGGCGTCTCACCGCCCATGGTCGGCTTGCTCAGCCAGTATCGCGGTTTGTTTTATCTGAATGTTTATCGCGATGAAAACTATCGGGAGCGCGCCTATAAGCTCGGCCCGATACCGCTGATGACTGCGCAAGAATTCCATGACTGCACCAAAAGTCAGGAAAACCTCGTCATGAGTCCCAGCGCCTCGCATATCGAGTTGGCGCCAGGCATCGCGGTGAACGAGCTGAGCTTTGAATGTGGGCGCAACGGCTGGGACACCAGACGTTACCTGCTGGTCGACAGCCGCAATCCGGGCACGCCGTTGCTGGCTATCGGGCGCGTCCCAAACGATCAGCACCTGGTTTTCCAGGCGCTGCAAGCGACCCTCCCGGACACTTCAGACGCCTGGCTCAAGGCATTGGAATCTTCGCGGCCGGCGCTGCGTTACCACGTCCCGGACGAGGCATTCGGTTTCAGCATTGCGGCTCAACCCTACGACGCCGGTGACGGCGCGAAACAACTGCGTGAGCTGCACCAGCAACTGGCCAAAGCCAAGGACAAAGGCCCGGGCCTGAAGAAAGTCGAAGAGCTGTTTCTCAACACTGACTTTCGCGTTGTCGGCGCCGACCAGAAAGATTTCGCCGGCCTGCTTAATGACATCGCTTTCTGGCGAAGTGCAAACACGCCGGACAAAGTCACCATCAATTTGTTGAAGGAAGTCATTCGCCGCGATCCTCAACGTATCCCGACCTATCTGAACATGGCAGACCTGCAGTGGTCCTGGTACGAAAAGACCCCCGCGTACACCACCAACCACGCACAGGCGTTGGAGTACTACCGAATTTACTGCGGCCTGCGCTTGGCACGCGACATGAGCATTCCCGATCGGGTCCTGGAAAGGCTGAATATCACCCAGGGCGATCCGCAAACCTGCAAGGCTCAATGGCCGCTGTTGCAAGCGGTCGACGCTCAGGATGAAACCCGCGTGCGCAGTCTTTTGGAAGCCGGCATTCCTGCCGATACCCAGGGCGAGGATGGGCGCAGTGCGTTGCTGCATTCACTGGATAAACCCAACTTTGCAATCGCTCGCTTGCTGCTGGAGCACGGCGCAAAGACCCAAGGCCTTAATGGCAGCGAGCCTTTGGTGATGCAGGCGCTGTACAAGGATCGCCGGGAAAGCAAAGACCCCGAAAAGGCCCGGCGCCTAAAATTTTTGCTCGAAGCGGGAGCCGCCATCGACGAGACCGATCTGAACGGTGAAACCGTGTTGATGCAACACGCCACGATCATGGATTCCGACCTGTTCACTTGGCTGCTCAAGTACCCTCAGAACCTCGACCTGCGAGAAAAGAAAGAAGGTCGATCCGCGCTTTACCTCACAATCGAAAGCGGCGCCTACCCTGCCGCTGCACGGTTGATCAACAGCGGAGCACAGTTGGACGTGGGTTATCGAGAAGGCACCTGCAACAGCAATGAAGAGGTACTCGAACCGGCACTGCTGCGCCTGGCCCGACGGGACCTGTCGAGCGGAATGGACCCTGTCGCCTACCAGCAACAAACGCTAGACCTGTTCACGTTGATGCTGGAAAAAGGCGCCGACCCTCGCGCCGGTCACCAGTGCAAGGGAGACAACCTGGCAGTGATGCGTTTTTGGTTAAAACAACGCAAACGTGAAGACATGCTGCAAGTACTGCAACGGTACTTCCCGGAAGAGGCAGGCTCCATTCCAAGCGCTTGAGCACTTTATTGCCCCGGACCGGGGCACTCCCGCGCCAATAAGGGGCGAATTTCGGTCAAATGTTTTGGCCACATAGATCCCCTTTTGGCCTTTCCTGCCGTTCTCCCAAACGTCGCCTGCCGCAAGACTGTGTTCAAACCGAATCAGCCTGCGGAGAACAACAATGCTGACGATCTACTCGGACGATCACCACCTGCACCACGGCCGTTGTGAATTGATGGACGGGCAATTGATGCCCTGCTTCGAAATGCCTTCACGGGCCGATCACGTATTGCAACGGGTCAAGGACCAGAACCTCGGCCCGGTTGAAGTGCCGAAAGACTTTGGCCTTGATCCGATCGCGCGCATCCATAGCCGCGACTACCTCGACTTCTTCAAAGGCGCCTGGGCGCGCTGGACCGCATTCAATACCGACGGCGACTTGCTGCCCTACACCTGGCCGGCCCGCACCTTGCGCCGAATCATGCCCACCAGCCTGCACGGCCAACTCGGCTATTACAGCTTCGACGGCGGCGCACCGATTACCGCCGGCACCTGGCAAGCGGCGTACAGCGCAGCGCAAGTTGCCCTCACGGCCCAAGCGGCGATCCAGCGCGGCGCCCGCAGTGCCTTCGCCCTGTGCCGTCCACCGGGACACCATGCCGCCAGCGATTTGATGGGCGGCTATTGCTACCTCAACAATGCTGCCATCGCCGCTCAAGCGTTCCTCGATCAGGGCCATAAAAAGGTCGCGATCCTCGATGTCGATTACCACCACGGCAACGGCACTCAATCGATTTTCTACGAACGCAGCGACGTGCTGTTCACCTCGATCCACGGTCATCCAGAAGCCGAGTTTCCGTTCTTCCTCGGCTACGAAGACGAACGCGGTGAAGGCGCAGGCGAAGGGTTCAACTTCAACTACCCATTGCCCGCCGGCAGTGCTTGGGACCGTTGGAGCGCCGCGCTGGAACAAGCCTGCAAAGAGATCGAAACGTACGGCGCCGACATCGTTGTCGTGTCCCTGGGCGTCGATACGTTCAAGGACGACCCCATCTCCCAATTCAAACTCGACAGCCCGGATTACCTGGCGATGGGTACCCGCATCGCAGGCCTCGGCAAGCCGACGCTGTTCGTGATGGAAGGCGGTTACGCGGTAGAAGAAATCGGCATCAACGCCGTGAACGTTCTCGAAGGTTTTGAAAGCGCCCAATGAGGAATTAGAAGAATGAACAGACTCAAGCGTCTTATCGCTCCAGCGCTCTGCGCCACACTGCTCAGTGGCGCCGTCCATGCTGAAGAACGTACTTTGCGGGTCTACAACTGGTTCGACTACATCACCCCCAAAGCCCTGGACGATTTCAAGGCTCAGAACACCCAGACCAAACTGGTCTACGACATCTTCGACACCAACGAAGCGCTGGAAGCCAAGCTGCTGACCGGCAACTCCGGCTACGACGTGGTGGTGCCGTCCAACGTGTTCCTCGCCAAGCAGATCGAAGCCGGCGTATTCCAGCCAGTGGACCGCAGCAAACTGCCGAACTGGAACCACCTCGACCCCAAGCTGATGAAGCTGATCGAAGCCAACGACCCGGGTAACAAATTTGCCGTGCCGTACATGTACGGCACCATCCTGATTGGCTTCAACCCGGCCAAGGTCAAGGCTGCGCTGGGCGACAACGCACCGGTGAACAGCTGGGACCTGATCTTCAAGGAAGAGAACATCAGCAAGCTCAAGCAGTGCGGCGTGGCCCTGCTCGACTCACCTTCGGAGATCCTGCCGCTGGCCCTGCAACACCTCGGCCTGGACCCCAACAGCAAGAAGCCAGCGGACTACGCCAAGGCTGAAGCGCTGTTGATGAAGATCCGGCCGTACATCACCTACTTCCATTCGTCCAAGTACATGGCCGACATCGCCAACGGTGACATCTGCGTCGCGGTCGGGTATTCCGGCAGCTTCTCCCAGGCCGCCAACCGCGCCAAGGAAGCCAAGAATGGTGTGATCGTCGACATGCGCCTGCCCAAGGAAGGCGCGCCGATCTGGTTCGACATGCTCGCGATCCCCAAAGGCGCGAAAAACCCGGAAGACGCCTACACCTTCATCAACTACCTGCTGCAACCCCAGGTCATCGCACCGGTCAGCGACTTCGTCGGCTACCCGAACCCGAACAAGGACGCCACGGAAATGGTCGACCCGGCGATTCGCAACAACCCGAACCTGTACCCGACCGAAACGGCGATGAGCACGCTTTACACCCTGCAACCCTTGCCTCGCGATGCTGAACGGGCACGGACCCGGGCCTGGACCAAGATCAAGTCCGGGACCTGAAACACCCGGTGAATCAAAGACCCGCGCCATCGCGGGTCTTTTTTGGTCAACGGCTAATAGGGGGGGCTTTGATCTGCGCGGGTGGCAGCAATCAGGAACTCATCGCCATTTATCGCGGCGAGATCAGTCGCACACTCGCCGCCTCAGTGTTTTTCATAGATCAGCGGTTCATTTAAAAACCGGGAGGCCATCGTTCAATCCCGCCAGACCTGTCGCAACCGTGCCAGCGCCGACTCTATCGCTGGCTCTGGCACCGCCGCAAAACCCAATACCAGACCGGCGCGCTGATCGACTGGTGTCCTGGAGTCCGGTAGCCAATAGTTGCTCAAGCCATTGATCTCCACACCCACACTTTCCGCTTGTTCGATCAGTCGCCGTTCGCGGGCCAGGCTGTCCACCGAAACCGTCATGTGCAGCCCGGCGGAGACGGTGGGCAGGCTACCCACTCCGGTCATCCCCGCCGGCCAGCCGCCCAGCAAACAATTGCGACGGCTGAGGGCGGCACGCCGCATCCGGCGAATGTGCCGCTGGAAATGCCCGGCGGCCATGAACTCGGCCATCACCGCTTGAGTGCTCACTTCAGAATGCCGCACATCCACCGCCCGACGCTGCGCGAATGCGTCCACCAGGCCCGGCGGCAGCACCAGATAACCCAGGCGCAGCGCCGGAAAAGCGACCTTGCCGAAGGTGCCGACATACAGCACCCGCCCATGGCGATCGAGTGCCGCCAGCGGCGCCAGTGGCGCGCCGCTGTAACGGTACTCGCCATCGTAGTCGTCCTCGATGATCCAGCCCTGGTTGCCCTCGGCCCAGGCGAGCAGTTCCAGACGCCGGGCCAGACTCATGACCACACCGGTCGGGTATTGATGGGAAGGCGTAACGTAAGCCAGCCGGCAATCGCTCAACTGCGCCAAGGCGCTGCAGTCGATCCCCTCCTCATCCACCGGCACACCGTGCAGCTGCGCACCGGCTACCGCAAAGGCATGGCCGGCAGCGCGATAACCCGGATTTTCAATCCCCACCCCATCGCCAGGCTCCACCAGCAACTGTGCACAAAGGCTGATCCCCTGCTGCGCGCCACTGGTGATCACAATTTGCTCAGCGGCGCACTGCATCCCTCTCGAGCTGCGCAAGTAGGCAGCAATCAATCCGCGCAAGCGTTCATCACCTGCCGGGTCGCCATAACACAGCTGCTGTAAATCCGGCTTACGCCAGAAAGCCGCATTCAGCTTGGCCCAAACCTCGAACGGGAACAGATCGAACGCCGGGACGCCGACCCTGAATGCGCGCGGCGGACCACCAGGCGGCACAGCCAAATGATTCTTTTCAACGCGCCCCAAAGCACTGCTGTGGATAACTTTACTGGATGGAACAACAGGTAAATCCAGCCAATTTGTGGATAAGGTTGTGGGTAACCCTGTTGAAAACCCTGTGGATACTTTTGTGGATAATTTTTTCGCCGGCAACGCCGCCTGAGGCAATTGCGCCACGTAAGTCCCGTCACCCACACGCCCCTCGATGAAGCCTTCAGCGTAAAGCTGATCGTAGGCACGAACCACGCTGTTGCGGGAAATCGATAAGGCCGTAGCCAGATCGCGACTGGCCGGCAGTCGTGTGCCGCTGGCCAATCGTCCGTCGAGTACGCGTACCCGCAGCGCTTGATAGAGCTGTCGACTCAGGCCCTGGCGGCGGTCGAGTTCGATACCCGCCGGGTTGAACGACGAGGGAAGCGGCGTATTCGACATGACAATGGACCTATGAAATTGGTCATTAATGGCTCTTACAACAGACCATTAGCCTGCCTAGGATGAAGGCATTCGCCAAGGAATTTTCCATGTACCTGCCACTTTGACGCGTTAAGGAATGAACATGAGTCAGATCGACATCCGCCAGGTCACCGCCGACGATCACGCTGCCTGGCTGCCGTTGTGGCAAGCCTACTTGCGCTTCTACAACACCGAGCTGCCCGAGGCGGTCACTCAAAGCACCTGGCAGCGCCTGCTCGACCCGAGCGAACCGACCCACGGGGCGCTGGCCTGGGTCGACGGCAAAGCGGTGGGCATGGTGCATTTCATCTATCACCGCTCGAACTGGAGCATCGAAAACTCCTGTTACCTGCAAGACTTGCTGGTGACACCCGAAACTCGTGGCACCGGCGTCGGTCGGCAACTGATCGAATTCGTCTACAGCACAGCCAAGGCCGACGGTTGCTGCAAGGTCCACTGGCTGACCCACGAAACCAACGCCACCGCGATCCAGCTCTACGAGCGCATCGCCGAACGGCCCGGTTTCATCCAGTTTCGCAAAGCCCTTTAAGGTTCAAGGAGAACACCATGTCGACTTCACTCGCAGACTGGAAAGGCGTTCCGGCGCCCTCGGTCCAACTGATCGAAGGGCGTTTCATTCGCCTGGAAAAACTCGACCCGGCGCGTCACGCCGACGGTTTGTGGAAAGCCCTGGAAGGCCCGGGCTCAGACCCGAAACTCTGGGACTATCTGCCCTACGGTCCTTTCCCGGAACGCAGTGCGTTCAATGACTGGCTGAACAACCATGCGGCCAACAGCGATCCGTATTTCTTCAGTGTGATCGACCGTGTCAGCGGCGAGGTGCAGGGCCTGCTCAGCCTGATGTCGATCGTTCCTGCCCAGGGTCGCATCGAGATCGGCCATGTGACCTTCGGCGCACCGATGCAGCGCTCGCCGAAAAGTACCGAGGCGGTTTACCTGCTGGCCAGGGAAGCCTTTGCGTTGGGTTACCGGCGCCTGGAATGGAAGTGCAACAACGGCAACGCTCGCTCCAAGTACGCAGCAGAGCGGTTGGGGTTCAGTTTTGAGGGGGTGTTCCGCCAGCACATGGTGGTCAAGGGTCAGAACCGCGACACAGCGTGGTATTCGATTCTGGACTCGGAATGGCCGACGATTAAGGCGGGGTTCGAGCGGTGGTTGAGCGATGAAAACCAGACGGAATCGGGGCAGGTGAAAACGTTGACGGAGTGCCGCGGGTAAGCTTCGGCGCCCGGACGACACCTTCGCGGGCAAGTCGGATCGCGGCACGGCGATCCGACTTGCCCGCGAATGGCATCACGCTAATGTCTGGGCAAGTACCGCAATATGCTCCGGCCCGATCCCACAGCACCCGCCCAAATGGCTGGCTCCCCTCTTCTGCCAGTCAGCCGCCCACATCAGGTAACCCGGCGGGTCGAGATCGTCGCGTAGCGGATCCAGACCGTCGTTGGCCGTGGCCTCTTTCGGCTGCGGCGGGAAGGCGTTGGCGTATGCGCCAATGTGAATCTTCACCCCCAGGCGCTCGAAGGTTTCCCGCGCCGCATCAATCGCCGCCCCGATCACTTCCGGCTGGCTGCAGTTGAACAGCAAAGTCTCGACACCCAACTCAGCCGCCACCACAGCGGCCTCAGCCACCGGTTCACCGGAGCGCAAACGCGGCACTTCATCGGTGTCTTCATCTTTCAAGGTAAACGACAGCCAGAACGGTTTGCCGTCCTTCGGCAGACCGGCATGGATCGCCCGTGCTTCGACGATCGAACTCTGGGTTTCGGCCAGCCACAGGTCGACATGAGGCGCCAGACCATTGACCAGAGGGCTCAGCAGTTCAGTCACCCGAGCAGCGTCGAACAAGTCCGGGCGGTAGGAGCCGAATAACGGCGGCAATGAGCCGGCCACACGAATCGCTTGGCCCGAGGCATCGACTGCACGCCGAGCCAGCTCACCGGCCAACGCCGCAAGGGCCTGGCCTTCAGCCGCGAAACGCTCCTCGCCAATGTGGAACGGCACCACCGCGTAACTGTTGCTGGTGATCACGTTGGCACCGCTTTCAATATAAGCCGCGTGCACCGCCTCCACCGCCTGCGGCGCTTCGCTCAAGGCCAGCGCCGACCACTCGGGCTGCCTGAACGGCGCCCCTCGGCGCTGCAGCTCCCGACCCATGCCACCATCCAGAATTACCGTCCCTGCGCCCATATGCTTTTCACTCATAAGCTTATGAAAATAACTCACTATCAGAGTCGTTCTTATAACTATTTAATACGCACCACTCGGTTAATAACAACCTCTTTTTTTTCAGGGATCAACTGTGAAATTTCAACCGCTGCTGGCCCTGGGCCTGACGATTCTGGCTGCCTCCACCCAAGCCTTTGCCGGCGCCACTCTGGATCGCATCGAGCAAAAGAAAGAACTGGTCGGCGTGTTGATGGAAAGCTATCCACCCTTCTCGTTCCTCAACGATCAAAACCAGCTCGACGGTTTCGACGTCGACGTGGCCAAGGCCGTGGCGGACAAACTGGGCGTCAAGCTGCGTCTGGAAACGCCGTCCTGGGATGTGATTGCCGCCGGCCGCTGGAGCGGGCGTTACGACATCTGCATCTGCTCCATGACCCCGAGCAAGGCCCGCGCCGAAGTCTTCGACTTCCCGGTCGAGTACTACGCCTCCCCTGCCGTGATCGTGGTCAATGCCAAGGACGATAGCATTCACAGCGCCAAGGACCTGAGCGGCAAGAAAGTCGGTCTCACCAGCGCCTCCAGCTATGAAAGCTACCTGAACAAAAACCTGGTGATCGAAGGCGCCGAAGACACCCAATTGCAGTACCCGTTCGAGAACGTGCAGATCGCCCCGTATGACACCGACAACGTCGCGTTCCAGGATCTGGGCCTGGGCGCTGGCGTGCGTCTGGACGCGATCCTCACCAACCTCGTCACCGCGCAACCGCGCCTGAACGAAGACAAGCGCTTCAAGCTCGCCGGCCAGCCGCTGTACTCGGAGCCGAACTCGGTGGCCATCGAAAAAGGTGACGCGCAGTGGGACGCCAAAGTGCGTGATGTGTTCGCTCAGTTGAAACAGGACGGCACCTTGAGCAAGCTGTCGCAAAAATGGATCGGCGCCGACATCAGCAAATGACTTCCTTCCCCAAACCTCCTCAGCCGCCGCAACCGGTGGCTGAGTCATTACTGCAACGGGTCTTCGGCTTCCGTACCCGGCTGTACCTGACCTGGGCGGCGATGTTCGGCTTGTTCGCCAGTTTCTTCCTGAGCTTCGACCTGAAGTTCTCGATCATCCTCGACAAACTGCCGAACCTGATCGGCCTGCACCTGGCGCCCAACGGCTTTCTGCAAGGCGCGGCACTGACGCTGTTCTTGTGCCTGTGCTCGATTGTGGCTTCGTCGCTGCTGGGCTTCATCACGGCCCTGGCTCGACTGTCGAAAAGCGCCGTGGCGTTCGGCATCGCAAGCTTCTATGCCTCGTTCTTTCGCGGCACGCCGCTGCTGATCCAGATATTGCTGATCTACCTCGGCTTGCCGCAATTGGGCGTGGTGCCGGGCGCCATCGCCGCCGGCATCATCGCCCTGTCGCTGAACTATGGCGCCTACCTGAGCGAAATCTTCCGCGCCGGCATCCTCGGCGTTCCCCACGGCCAACGCGAAGCATCGCTGGCCCTGGGCATGCGCGAAACCGTGATTTTCTGGCGCGTCACCCTGCCCCAGGCCATGCGCGCCATCATCCCGCCCACCACCAACCAGTTCATCTCCATGCTCAAGGACTCGTCGCTGATCTCGGTGATGGGGGTTTGGGAAGTGATGTTCCTGGCGCAATCGTACGGGCGCTCGAGCTATCGCTATATCGAAATGCTGACGACGGCGGCGATCATTTATTGGCTGATGTCGATTGGACTGGAGCTGATTCAGGCGCGGATGGAACGGCATTACGGGAAGGCGTACGTAAGCCGGTAGGAGCCGTCGAGAGCTGCGCTTTTTTTGATCCGCGAAAGATGCATTTTTGCTGGAGCGCCAGCCCCCTTGTCCTCATTCACTGTAAGAAAAAGCGTCCAGTTCAAATGGGTAAAAACAGCCGCCCTCAAGCGGCTGGCTATTTTCTACACAACCTGCTGACACCCCCCGCAAGCCCGCCGGAAGCAGCTGACATCGGCACCTATAGCCTCACTTTTAGAGTTTGGCCTCCCATCAAAAGAGGCCGTACTCGATGCCCGTTCAACACAAATACCGACCACAACACCTGGCGCTGGCCATTGCGCTTGCGCTGGGTTGCGCCGAATTTTCAAGCGCCCAACAACTACCCGCGCAAGCTGAGGCGACGAATATCGCTGAGGTAACCGGGCAGCTTGATACTGAGCCGCACCCGCTTACCCGGCTTCTAGCCTTTATCGAGGCGGACACCACCTTTCAAACGGTGATTGATGCGCCGCAGCCCGCTCGGCGAGGTACTTCCCTGAGACCGGAAAATAGAGATGACCTCATCATCGTCAAAAATGGTGGAAGCTTCGAAGGTCGGGTCGATGGCGGCAAAGGAACCAACGTCATACAGCTTGATGCAACTGACGGTGGCCGATTGGGGAATACCCGCAACTTCAACGGCCTGTATGTTTCGCAGGGATCCTGGACGCTGACCAGTACCGGAGATTTCAACAAGGGTGTGGTGGTGCTCGATGACGGCATCCTGACCAATGACGGGAAAATCGAAGGTGGGGCGATTACGGTCGGAAAGCTCTTCAACAATGGCGACATTAAAGGTCATGTAACAGTCGCGCACGGCGGTACTTTTGCAGGTGCAGGCACCGTCGGCGGCCTGGATGTCTCCGGCCGCGTCAACGTCGATGGATTGCATGGCGCCCCAAGGGTCAAAGGCAATTTGAACCTGTCCAACTCGGCCATCCTGGCCTATGAGGTCAACCCCGACGGCCGTCACGAGACGATCAAAGTCGACGGCACCGCCAGCCTCGGCAATGCCACCCTGAAAATCGTCGCAGTATCGGGTGACTATCCGCAAACCACCCAGTACACCATTATCGAGGCCGACAAGGTCGATGGGCATTTTGGCAATATTGAAAACAATCTCGCATTCATGACGGCCACCCCGGACTACAGCGACGAAAAGGCCGTCCGCCTGACCTACGCTCGCAACGAAGTGCCTTTCGAGAGTCTCGCGACCAACAAAAACGGTCGGGAACTCGCCCGCAGTATTGAAGAACCCAAAGCCAGTCCAACGGCGCAGACACCTCCCAATACCGCGAACGCCGCTGTCACGGCCCTGCTTGCCTCCACCACCGAAACAGCCTCCCAGGCCATCGACCAGCTGGACGGCGGCAACAACGCCAACCTTGCGAAAGCGACCCTGAACAGTGACAGCCCAATCAGCGCGACCATGCTCTCGGCCATGCGTCAGCTGCACAGCGCCAGTAGCTACAGCAATTCCACCAGACGCAATGCGCCACGCCTGGCCGCCGGCAGCGAAGACAATGGCCGAGTCTGGCTTCAAGCAATGGGTCACGGTGGAACGCTGGATCGCGACTACGACGCTCTGAAACACACAACCCACGGTCTGGTACTGGGAGCTGATTGGGGCATCGATGAAGAATGGCGCATCGGGGTGATGAGCGGAAAATCCGAAACGCGCCTGGACAGCCGCGGACTCGACGGCGATCTCGACAGCTGGCATTTGGGAGCTTATGCCCTGCGTCAAAACGGACCAATGTCCCTGCGCCTGGGTGCGACCTACAGCAGTCACGATGGCAACACTAAACGCCGGGTTGCCTTCAAAGGTTTCAGCGACCGCCCCGAAGGCCGTTACGATGCCAACACCCAGCAGGCCTTTGCGGAATTGGGTTACAACCTGGGGCGGACGAACGTCAGCATCGAACCGTTTGCCAGCCTGGGCTACCAGCGCTATCAACGCGACACTTACACGGAAAAAGGTGGCGCTGCGGCTCTGAAGGTACACGGTCAAACGCAGAACAATTTGAACAGCACGTTCGGCCTGCGGCTGGCGAAGCTCAACACTCTGGATAACGGCATGCAGCTGACGCCACGGTTCAGTGCCGGCTGGAAACATACTTACGGGGACGTCTACAGCGATACCCGCCAACGATTGGTAACGGGCGGAAAAAACTTCACCGTTTCCGGTGCGCCGCTGGATCGTGACAGCCTGCTGGTCGATACAGGGCTGGACCTTGGATTGTCAGCAAAACACACCCTGGGCATCGGACTCACTGGCGAGATCGGCACCGACAGCCGTAACCACGGCGTGACGGGTCAGTGGCGAATGAGTTTCTAACAGCCACAAACCCAGTGCGAAAAAAAAGGGGAGCACATGCCCCCCCGAGGTTTAAAGCGGTATATCGAGGCTGTTAACTCAGCCTTCGATCTCGATCAGAATCTCGCCCGGGTTCACCCGGTCGCCCTTGGCCACGTGGATGGCGGTGACTTTGCCGGTGATGGCCGACTGGACTTCGGTTTCCATCTTCATCGCCTCGGTGATCAGCACGGCCTGGCCGGCTTTCACGGTGTCGCCTTCCTTGACCAGCACGTCGACGATGTTGCCCGGCATGGTGGTGCTGACGTGGCCAGGTGCAGTGGCTTGCTTGCGCTTGCTGCTGCCGCCGCTGACGAATTCGTTGAGCGGTTCGAACACCACTTCTTCCGGCATGCCGTCGATGGACAGGTAGAAGTGGCGTTTGCCTTCAGCCTTGACGCCCACACCAGTGATGTCGACGCGGTAGGTTTCGCCGTGAACGTCGATGACGAACTCGGTCGGCACGCCTTCACCACCGGCCGAAGCCACACCGCCTGCTTCCGGAATCGGCAGCAGCACTTCCGGTGTCAGGGTGCCGGCTGCGCGTTCTTCGAGGAACTTGCGGCCGATGTCCGGGAACATGGCGTAGGTCAGCACGTCTTCTTCAGACTTGGCTACGGCGCCGATTTCGGCACGCAGCTTGGTCATCTCCGGCTTGAGCAGATCGGCCGGACGCACGTCGATCACCTCTTCGCTGCCGATGGCCTGACGACGCAGCTTTTCGTTCACAGTGCCCGGCGCCTTGCCGTAGCCGCCTTGCAGGTAAAGCTTCACTTCGTTGGTGATGGTCTTGTAGCGCTCGCCGGCCAGCACGTTGAAGAACGCCTGGGTGCCGACGATTTGCGAGGTCGGGGTCACCAGCGGCGGGAAGCCGAGGTCTTCGCGAACGCGCGGGATTTCAGCCAGCACTTCGCTCATACGATTCAGGGCGCCCTGCTCTTTCAACTGGTTGGCCAGGTTGGAAATCATCCCGCCCGGAACCTGGTTGACCTGCACGCGAGTGTCGACGGCAGTGAACGCGCTTTCGAACTGGTGGTACTTCTTGCGCACGGCGTAAAAGTACAGGCCGATCTCTTGCAGCAGCTCCAGGTTCAGGCCGGTGTCGAACTCGCTGCCTTTAAGGGCGGCGACCATCGATTCGGTGCCCGGGTGGCTGGTGCCCCAGGCGAAGCTGGAGATCGCGGTGTCGATATGGTCGGCGCCGTTTTCGATGGCCTTGAGTTGGCACATCGCAGCCAGGCCGGCGGTGTCG
Source organism: Pseudomonas sp. GW821-FHT03E01 (assembly GCF_059420765.1). Lineage (NCBI taxonomy): Bacteria > Pseudomonadati > Pseudomonadota > Gammaproteobacteria > Pseudomonadales > Pseudomonadaceae > Pseudomonas > Pseudomonas sp. GW821-FHT03E01. The sequence continues at coordinate 55,180 of NZ_JBWKUI010000014.1, forward strand.
TGGGAGTGGATGAACACCGGCAGCGATTGCTCGGCCTTCAGAGCCTTGACCAGTTCACCCGTGGCGTACGGGGTCAGCAGACCGGCCATGTCCTTGATCGCCACCGAGTCGCAACCCATGGCTTCCATTTGCTTGGCTTGCGCCACGAAAGCCTCGATGGTGTGCACCGGGCTGGTGGTGTAGGCGATGGTGCCCTGGGCGTGTTTGCCGGCAGCTTTCACCGCTTCAATGGCCACGCGCAGGTTACGCACGTCGTTCATGGCGTCGAAGATACGGAACACGTCGATGCCGTTGACCGCGGCCTTGGCGACGAAGGCTTTGACCACGTCGTCGCTGTAATGGCGGTAGCCCAGCAGGTTCTGGCCACGCAGGAGCATTTGCAGGCGCGTGTTAGGCAACGCGGCGCGCAGTTGGCGCAGACGCTCCCACGGGTCTTCTTTCAGGAAGCGTACGCAGGCGTCGAAGGTCGCACCGCCCCAGACTTCCAGCGACCAGTAACCGACTTTGTCGAGTTTGTCGCAGATCGGCAGCATGTCTTCGGTGCGCATGCGGGTGGCGAGCAGCGATTGATGGGCGTCGCGCAGGATTGTGTCGGTAACGTGGATTTGTTTGCTCATTGTTCTATTCCTCACAGGCCTGCGTGGGCGGCGATGGCGGCGGCGATGGCCAGGGCCAGCTCTTCGGGTTTGCGCTTGATCGAGTAGTTGGTCAGTTCAGGGTGGCTTTCAACGAAGCTGGTGTTGAACTGGCCGCTACGGAATTCCGGGTTACGCAGGATTTCCTGGTAGTACGCGGCGGTGGTCTTGACCCCTTGCAGACGCATGTCGTCGAGGGCCCGCAGGCCACGGTCCATCGCCTCTTCCCAGGTCAGCGCCCAGACCACCAGTTTCAGGCACATCGAATCGTAGAACGGCGGAATGGTGTAGCCGGTATAGATCGCTGTGTCGGTGCGCACGCCGGGACCGCCGGGCGCGTAGTAACGGGTGATCTTGCCGAAACTCGGGAGGAAGTTGTTTTTCGGGTCTTCGGCGTTGATCCGGAACTGCAGCGCGAAACCACGGTGCAGGATGTCTTCCTGTTTCACCGAGAGCGGCAAACCGGATGCGATGCGGATCTGCTCGCGAACGATGTCAATGCCGGTGATTTCTTCAGTGATGGTGTGTTCCACCTGCACCCGGGTGTTCATCTCCATGAAGTACACCTCGCCCTCGGCGAGCAGGAACTCCACGGTACCGGCGTTCTCGTAACCCACGGCCTTGGCTGCACGAACCGACAGGTCGCCGATGTAGGCGCGCTGTTCCGGAGTCAGTTGCGGGCTCGGAGCGATCTCGATCAACTTCTGGTTGCGACGCTGGATCGAGCAGTCACGCTCGAACAGGTGCACCACGTTGCCGAAGCTGTCGCCGAGGATCTGCGCTTCGATATGTTTCGGGTTTACGATGCATTTTTCCAGGAACACTTCCGCCGAACCGAAAGCCTTGGTGGCTTCGGAAATCACTCGCGGAAAGGCTTGTTCGAGTTCTTCGCGACTGTTGCAACGACGAATGCCGCGGCCGCCACCACCGGAGGTAGCCTTGAGCATCACCGGGTAACCGATGCGGTCGCCTTCGGTCAGGGCCTCTTCAATGCCCGACACGTTGCCTTCGGTGCCCGGTGTGACCGGCACGCCGGCCTTGATCATGCTGCGGCGCGCTTCGGTCTTGTCGCCCATGCGGCGAATGACTTCCGCCGACGGGCCGATGAATTTGATTCCGCGTTCGGCGCAGATGTCCGCCAGCTCGGCATTTTCCGAAAGAAAGCCGTAGCCGGGGTGCAACGCATCGCAACCGGTTTCCACCGCCAGGTTCACCAGCTTGCGCGGGTTCAGGTAGCCGGCCAATGGCTCGGCACCGATGCTGTGGGCCTCGTCCGCACGCTTCACATGCAAAGCATGACGGTCGGCGTCGGAATAGATCGCGACCGAGCGAATGCCCATTTCGGCGCAGGCGCGCACGATTCGTACGGCAATCTCACCACGGTTGGCAATCAGGATCTTTTTTATCACTTGGAGGTTCCCTTGAGCCGGTGACACCCACGACCCGATTAGACAGGTCGACGCGTGACCAAATGTTTCAATTCAGTCGCAGCTCCACACTAGCTGTCGCAAGGGATTAACAAAAATGAATAATAATTGGGTCAGACATAAGCAAAGACTTATAGTTGAGTCATCGACCTTCGCTCAGGATTTATAGAAAATGCGTAAGTCATTGATGCGTATGACATTGCGTCAATTGCAGATCTTCAATGAGGTGTGCGATTTAAGGTCCTACAGCCGCGCTGCCGACGAAATGTCTCTCACACAACCTGCCGTGAGCCTACAGATTCGTCAACTTGAAGAGCTGATCGGTCAGCCCTTGTTCGATTATGTCGGCAAAAAACTCTACATGACCGAGGCGGCCGAAGCGCTGCAGCGCGCCAGCCGGGACATTTTCGGGCGCCTGGAAAACCTCGATATGCAGCTGTCGGACATGCAAGGCTCATTGCAAGGTCAGCTGAAACTGGCGGTGGAGTCCAGCGCCAAGTATTTCGTGCCGCATCTGTTTGCCGCGTTCAAGCGCCAGCACCCGGAAGTGAACCTGCACCTGACGGTGGTCAACCGTGGCCAGGTCATCCGGCGCCTGTCGGATAACCGCGATGATCTGGTGATCATGTCGATGGTCCCCCAGGACATGGGGCTGGAATTCCTGCCGTTCCTCAACAACCCGATTGTAGCCGTGGCGCCACCGGATCATCCGCTGTGCCACATGGGTCCATTGCGCTTGCAGGATCTGGAACCCTACACGCTGCTGCTGCGCGAACCCGGTTCCGGCACGCGACTGGCCTGCGAGGAGTATTTCAAAGAGAAGCGCGTGCACTTCACCCAGACCCAGGAGGTCGCCTCGGCGGAAGCTCAGCGTGAATGCGTGCTGGCGGGTCTGGGCCTGGCGCTGCTGACGCGCCACGCCCTGAACCTTGAGTTGGCGACCGGTGGCCTGATCGAGCTGCCGGTCGAAGAGCTGCCGCTGCTGCGTAGCTGGTGCCTGGTGCAGGCCAAGGCCAAACGGCTATCGCCGGTGGCCCACGCATTCCTTGCGTTTATCCGCAGCGAACGAGCGCAAATCAGCGCACTGGTTGAGCGTTTCGACGGGAAGTTATCGGTGCTGCCTGCCAGTAGTTGAGTTCGAGGTCGTCGGGAAATTCGCCGATTTCGGCCAGAAGCTGGCGGCGCTCGCAGCGATCTTCGATGGCGCGGCGAAATTCCATGCGGCGCTGGTCTTCTTGCTGACGACGGGTTTTGACGGCGCTGTTGCGTTCTTCGTAGGGCTGGGCCATTTCGAGTCTCCCAAGGCGAGTACGGGAGTTTCAAGATAGGCGCGAGGGATGACGGTTTGGCGGCGGGAGGGTTACAGAACGATGAAACTCACTGGCTGACCGCGAACCTGTGGCGAGGGAGCTTGCTCCCGCTGGGTCGCAAAGCAGCCCTAAGATTTTGCGTCTGCTGCGCAGCCGAGCGGGAGCAAGCTCCCTCGCCACAATTGCAGCCAGAATCAATCGTCCAGCGCTTTTACTGACTTTGGCGACAACCGCAAGCTGCGAAGGCTGCGCTTGACGCTTTTCAAGTGATTGACCAGGCTCGGCCCACGGGCCATGGCCACGCCCATCGCCAACACATCGATCACTACCAGGTGGGCGATGCGCGACGTCAGCGGCGTGTAGATTTCAGTGTCTTCGTGCACGTCGATCGCCAGGTTAACGGTCGACAACTCGGCCAACGGTGTCTGGCTCGGGCACAGGGTGATCAGCGTGGCGCCGCTTTCGCGCACCAGGTTGGCGGTGATCAACAGGTCCTTTGAGCGACCGGACTGGGAAATGCAGATCGCCACGTCGGTCGGCTTCAAGGTCACCGCCGACATCGCCTGCATGTGCGGGTCGGAATACGCCGCCGCAGTCAGCAACAAACGGAAGAACTTGTGCTGGGCATCCGCCGCCACCGCACCCGACGCACCGAAGCCGTAGAACTCGACACGCTGGGCCTGGGACATCGCGGTCACGGCCTTCTGCAACGCTACCGGGTCAAGTTTCTCGCGAACTTCCATCAGGGTGTGCAGGGTGGTGTCGAAGATTTTCAGGCTGTAGTCGGCAACCGAATCGTCTTCATGGATCGCGAATTGCCCGAAGCTCGCGCCGGCCGCCAGGCTCTGGGCCAGCTTCAGTTTCAAATCCTGGAACCCGGAGCAACCGATGGCGCGGCAAAACCGCACGATGGTCGGCTCGCTGATGCCTACGCTGTGGGCCAGGTCGGCCATGGAACTGTGCATCACCGCCGCAGGATCAAGCAGCACGTGGTCGGCGACCTTGAGCTCCGACTTGCGTAACAGGTGGCGTGACTGGGCGATGTGTTGCAGCAGATTCAAGGGGCTGGACTCTTTGTCATTGGCAGGTGCCGGGGATGTAGCACGCTTGTAGTTATACTACATGAATCGGCTTTTTGCCTGCTCAATGCGTAACTCAATGTCCCCATATCACGCGACATATGCTCCATGTAGCACCTACGAGGTTTTTTCGTCCGCGCGCAACAGCTCAGCCAGGTCTGCAGCCTCAACCGGACGGCTGATCCAATAACCCTGCACTTCATCGCAATGCTCGACCTTCAGAAACTCCAGCTGCTCCGGCCGTTCGACGCCTTCGGCCACCACTTTCAACGACAGGCCGTGGGCCATGGCAATGATCGCCCGGGTAATCGCCGCATCCTCGCTGCTCTCTCCCAGCCCACGGATAAATGCCTGATCGATCTTCACGTAATCCACAGGAATACGTTTGAGGTAGCTCAGAGACGAATACCCGGTACCAAAATCGTCGATCGCCAGCTTCACCCCCAGATCGCGCAATTGCTGGAAGGTCGCGATGATGTGCTCGACGCTGTCCAGCAACTGGCTTTCGGTAAGTTCCAGCTCCAGATAGTGCGGCGCCAGACCGGTTTCCTCCAGCACCTGGCGCACCAGGCTGACCAGTTTCCCCTGACGCAGCTGATGCACCGACAGATTGACCGACACCCGAATCGGCTCAAGCCCCTGACGTTGCCATTCGCAGGCTTGCCAGCAGGCCTGACGCAATACGAACTCGCCGATAGCGTTGATCAGGCCGGTTTCCTCGGCCAGACCGATGAAATCCCCCGGCGGTACCTGGCCAAGGGTCGGGTGATTCCAGCGCACCAGCGCTTCGGCGGCATTCAACCGGCCGGTGGCTAGGCAGAGTTTCGGTTGATAAAACACCTTCAACTGCTTTTCTTCGATGGCTTTGCGCAATTGGTTCTCAAGCTGCAAACGCTCGAGCGTGCTGGCCTGCAAGCTGTCGGTGTAGAACTGGAAGTTGTTGCCGCCCAAGTGTTTGGCATGCTGCATGGCCATGTTCGACTGGCTGACCAGCGCGGAAATCTCCCGTGCGGTGTCCGGCAACAGGCTGATGCCCATGGACGCGCTCATCACCAGTTCATGCCCCTCGACAGTGATCGGCAAACGCAGCTTGGTCGACAATCGGGTCGCCACGCGCGCCAGGCTCGACAGGTTGCCGTAGGCGTCGAACAGCACCGCAAATTCATCGCCGGACAACCGGGCGATGGTGTCCGCTTCCGGCAACGCATTGACCAACCGCCGGGCCATTTTCTGTAACAGCTGATCGGCGATTTCGTGGCCGAGGCTGTCGTTGAGCAACTTGAAGCGATCCAGATTGATGTGCAGCAGCGCCAGGCTGCGCCGACCGCCCTGACGCACCCGCTGATGAGCCTCGCTTAGTCGTTCACGGAATAACGAACGGTTGGCCAGCCCCGTGAGCTCGTCGTAGTGGGTGAGGTAGCGCATGCGCTCTTCGGATTCACGCCGAGCGGACAGATCAGCGAAGAAGCCGACGATATGACTGACATTTCCCCGCAAATCGCGTACGGCATTCAGCTGCAGCCACTGCGGATACAACTCGCCATTCTTGCGGGTCTCGACCAACTCGCCCTGCCAACTACCGTGCTGCTCCAGCGCCTGACGAATCGCCGCGTAATGCCGACGGGCGTCGCGGCTGCAAGGCAAATCGACCACGTTGCGCCCGAGCATGTCGTCGATTTCATAGCCAGTTACCCGACTGAAAGCCTGATTGACCGCGATCAGTGCGTAATTCGGGTCGAAAATCACGATGCCTTCGCTGGCCGCCTCGAACACCGTCGCCGCCAGCTGGCGCTGTTCTTCCAGGTGCTTGCTGGCGCTGATATCGCGACGGGTGCCGACCATGCGGATCACCCGGCCGTTTTCACTACGCTCGACCGCTCGACCACGGTCCTCGATCCAGACCCAATGGCCATCGCCATGCCGAACGCGGTACTCGATCTGATAATCCTCGGTGCGGCCCTTCAAATGCTCGACCAGCGCCCGCTTCAGCGCTGGCAAGTCGTCGGGGTGCAGCCTCGGCTTGAGGTGGCGGAGCATTGCCGTCACGTATTCCGGCTCCAGCCCGAACAACTCCTGGAGCTGAGTGTGATGAACTTCGTCGGTCTGCAAGTTCCAGTCCCACAAACCGAGTTCGCTCGCCTTCAACGCCAGCGCCAGCCGTGCTTCGCTCTTGCTCAAAGCCTGGTTGGCCGCATCCAGTTCCAGACTGCGTTGGGCAACCCGGTTTTCAAGGTCGACCTGGGTTTCGCGCAATTCTTCTTCGGCGCGACGACGCTGGTCGATTTCCTTGGCCAGCTCGTGATTGAGTTGCTCGCTGCGACTTTGCGCTTGCTGCAAGTGTTCGATCAGCGCCTGATTTTGAAAACGCCGCAACAAACCCTGATCGATCAACCGATTGACCTGCCAGGCGACCACGCTCAACGAGCCCAGAAGAATCAGCCCGAACCAGCCCCAGCCCTGCTCCTGTTCATCGCCGCCCCAGAACAGATAGCCGATGGCGGGCAACAGACAGGGCAAGGTAAAGGATAGAAATGCTGGCAGGCTGACCGCATAAGCGACGCTGGCCGAAAGGGCTGCGGCGCCGATCAGACCGAATACCCAGGCTTGCTGGATGAAATTGTCAGCGGGCACCAGCGCGATGCCGGCACCGGCCAGGGTCAGGCCGGTCATCGCCGAACCGAGCAGAAACATGCGACGCCAGATCGGATGGGCCTGACGGTTGGGAATCGCCGAATCGAAGGCCGCGACCTGAATCACCCGCAACGCCACCAGCGACAATAACCAGACCAGCCAGACACTGACCACGAAGTAGCGTTGCGGGCTCCAGAGCAACCCGGCGCAGACCAGACCGTTGATCAACATGAAAAGCGTCGGCAAGAGCGAGCCCTGGTACAGCAGACGCGTGCGTTCGACCGCCATCTCCATGGCGTACTGTTTGCGGATAGCCCGAGGCTCCACGGAGGGGCCCGACAGGTCGGAGCTGAGGGTCATAGGCGATGTTCTTGTTCTTATAGTTGAGCATGCGAGCCCGAATTGTGGACGGAGCATACACAAGCAAATGCCCGGACCAAACTGCCTCAGGTCATAAAATAGACAAAAGTTTTAGTCGCCCGCATCCGGGGTAAAAGCCGCCAGGCGAGCCCCGCCCCTGCTCGCAGCCAGTGACCGACCGGTCGTCATCGGTGCTTCTTTCATCGGCTAATGCAAAGCTCGGTTTGCCCGGTGTGACGTCGCACCCTAGAATGCCCCGATGCGCGATGATCTCTCCCTTCTGCTGAACTCCCTCAACGATGCCCAACGCCAGGCCGTAGCTGCCTCCGTGGGTCGTCAGTTGGTCCTGGCCGGTGCTGGCTCCGGTAAAACCCGAGTGCTGGTGCACCGTATCGCCTGGTTGATCCAGGTCGAAAACGCCTCGCCCCACTCCATTCTGTCGGTGACCTTCACCAACAAGGCCGCTGCCGAGATGCGTCATCGCATCGAGCAGCTGATGGGTATCAACCCGGCCGGCATGTGGGTCGGCACCTTCCACGGCCTGGCACACCGCTTATTGCGGGCGCACTGGCAAGAGGCGGGCCTGAGCCAGACCTTCCAGATTCTCGACAGCGACGACCAGCAACGGCTGGTCAAGCGGGTGATCCGTGAGCTGGGCCTGGACGAGCAACGCTGGCCGGCCCGGCAGGCCCAGTGGTTCATCAACGGGCAGAAAGACGAAGGTCTGCGTCCACAACATATTCAAGCCAGCGGCGATCTGTTCCTGGCGACCATGCGCAGCATTTATGAAGCCTACGAGGCTGCGTGCCTGCGCGCCGGCGTCATCGACTTCTCCGAACTGCTGCTGCGCGCCCTCGATCTGTGGCGCGACCACCCGGGCCTGCTCGCCCATTACCAGAAGCGCTTCCGGCACATTCTGGTGGACGAGTTCCAGGACACCAACGCCGTGCAGTACGCCTGGCTGCGTCTGCTGGCCAAGGGTGGCGACAGCCTGATGGTGGTCGGCGACGACGATCAGTCGATCTATGGCTGGCGCGGCGCGAAAATCGAGAACATCTATCAGTATTCCGACGACTTCCCGGATGCCGAGATCATTCGTCTGGAGCAGAACTACCGCTCCACCGCCGGGATCCTCAAGGCCGCCAACGCCCTGATCGCCAACAACACCGGGCGCATGGGCAAGGAGCTGTGGACCGATGGTGGCGAAGGCGAAGCGATCAATCTGTACGCCGCGTTCAACGAACACGATGAAGCACGCTACGTGGTTGAAACCATTGAAAGCGCGCTGAAAACCGGCTTGGCTCGCAGTGATATCGCGATTCTGTACCGCTCCAACGCCCAATCGCGCGTTTTGGAAGAAGCCTTGCTGCGCGAGCGCATCCCGTACCGCATTTATGGTGGTCAGCGCTTCTTCGAACGGGCAGAAATCAAGAACGCCATGGCTTACCTGCGTTTGTTGGAAGGCCGTGGCAACGATGCGGCCCTGGAGCGGGTGATCAACGTTCCGGCCCGTGGCATCGGCGAAAAAACCGTCGAAGCGATTCGCGATCATGCGCGCCACAGCGACGTGTCGATGTGGGAAGCCATGCGTCAGCTGGTGGCCAACAAGGGCCTGACCGGGCGCGCTGCCGGTGCACTTGGGGCGTTTATGGAGCTGATCGAGAACCTCGCCGCCAAGTGCATGGAAATGCCACTGCACCTGATGACCCAGACCGTCATCGAGCAGTCGGGGCTGATCGCCTACCACCAGGCGGAAAAAGGCGAGAAAGGCCAGGCCCGGGTAGAAAACCTTGAGGAACTGGTCAGCGCCGCGCGCAACTTCGAAAACCCGGAAGAGGACGAAGAGCAATCGCCACTGGCGGCATTCCTCGGCCACGCCTCGCTGGAGGCCGGGGACACCCAGGCCGACGAGCACGAAGACAGCATTCAGTTGATGACCCTGCACAGCGCCAAGGGCCTGGAATTCCCTTACGTGTTCCTGGTGGGCATGGAAGAAGGCCTGTTTCCGCACAAAATGAGCCTGGAAGAACCCGGTCGCCTTGAAGAAGAGCGTCGTCTGGCCTATGTCGGTATCACCCGGGCGATGCAGAACCTGGTGCTGACTTATGCTGAAACCCGACGCTTGTACGGCAGCGAGACCTACAACAAGGTGTCGCGTTTCGTACGTGAAGTGCCGAAAGGCCTGATCCAGGAAGTGCGACTGTCCAACAGCGTCAGCCGTCCGTTCGGCGGAGGCCAGCAGCAGAGTTCCAGCAGCCTGTTCGGCGGCAGCGAGATCCCGGACACCGGGTTCAGCCTCGGCCAGACTGTGCGGCATTCGGTGTTCGGCGACGGTGTGATCCTGAATTTCGAAGGCGCCGGTGCTCAGGCGCGGGTGCAGGTGAACTTCAGCGAAGGCAGCAAGTGGCTGATGCTCGGTTACGCCAAGCTGGAAGCGATCTAAAACCTGCCAGTGATTTACTGTGGGGGCGAGCCTGCTCGCTCCCACAAGGTTCTGTGTTTCAGATTGATCTTATGAAAGGCGCGAAAACATGGGCTCGGGTTTCTTTTCTTCCTGGACATTCTGGGCCCTGATGTCGGCGGCGTTTGCCGCCATGACCGCGATTTTCGCCAAAATCGGCATCGAAAACGTTAACTCGGACTTCGCCACGCTGCTGCGCACGGTGGTGGTTTTGGTCAGCCTGGCCTTGATTTTGTACGCCACGGGCCAATATCAGTCATTAGGATCGATCTCGGCCAGGAGCTACCTGTTCCTGCTGCTGTCGGGACTGGCCACCGGTGCCTCGTGGATCTGCTACTTCCGCGCGCTGAAACTGGGGCCGGCCTCGTTGGTCGCTCCGGTGGACAAGCTCAGCGTGGTGCTGGTGGCGGTGCTCGGCGTAATCCTGCTGGGCGAAAAACTCGACCTGCGCCAATGGGGCGGAATCGGCCTGATTACGGCCGGTGTCGTCATGCTGGCGCTGCGGCGCTAGGCATCCTTCCTACAGAAGCTGTCCACTCGTCCTACAGACTAACGCTAACAGGCCTTATTGCGCTGACTGAAGCTGAACACAACCTGTCAGGCAAAAGCCCGAAACACTCTGCCGCTAGCCAGTAACACTTCAGCTGTGCAACATGGCGCGCGTGCCATCCACAAATGGGAATTCCCTTTATGAAACGTTTTCTTAGCATCGCCATGGCGTTGTGCATCGGCCTGACGATGAGCCTGGACGCCAACGCCAAGCGCTTTGGTGGCGGCAAGAGTGTCGGCGCTGCGCCGACTCACCAGACCAGCCAAATGGCTCCTTCTTCTCCTGGCGTGGGCGGTGCAGCCGCCACTGCCGGCGCGGCCGGTGCCGCTGGCGCTGCCGCCAAGGCCGGCGGTGCTTCGCGTTGGCTCGGCCCTCTGGCCGGTATCGCGGCCGGTGGCCTGCTGGCTTCCATGTTCATGGGCGGCGGCTTCCAGGGTATGCAGTTCTTCGACATCCTGATCATGGCGGTCATCGCCTTCCTGGTCTTCCGCTTCATTGCCGCTCGTCGTCGCAAACAGCAGGAGCATATGGCTCCGGCCGGCGCGCCGATGCAACGTGAAGTGTTCGAGCAGAAGCCAGCCATGGGTTCGATCTTCGGCGGTTCGGCCGCACCTGTTGCCCGTCCAGTGATCAATGCTCCGGCCTGGTTCAACGAACAGCGCTTCGTTGAAGCCGCGCGCAACCATTTCCAGTCCCTGCAACAGCACTGGGACGCCAACGAAATGGACAAGATCGCCGAGTTCGTGACCCCGCAACTGCTGGAGTTCCTCAAGCGCGAACGTGCCGACCTGGGCGACGGCTTCCAGTCGACCTACATCGACAACCTCCAGGTACAACTGGACGGCGTTGATGACCGTGCGGACAAGACCATCGCCACCCTGACCTTCAGCGGCGTGTCGAAGACCTCGCGTTTCGACCAGGGCGAAGTGTTCAGCGAAAGCTGGAACATGGAACGTCCACAGGGCGAAAACCAGCCTTGGCTGGTCGCAGGTATCCGCCAGAACGGCTGATAACTCCGCGTTTCGCATGCTGTAATGAAAACCCCGGCTCTGCCGGGGTTTTCTATTTCACGGTTGCATCTATAGCGAGCTACTGTATAAACCGCCCAAACTAAACCGCGCCATCAAGCAAGAGGATCCCGGACGTGGAAGAAATCATCGAACAACTGCGTGAAGCCAACGAACCGGTACCGGTCCCCTTGGAGTTGCCCGACGAAGATCTGCTGGTAGAAATCGAAGAACAACTGTTCATCGACATTCCCTTCGTATTCAGAGAATTTCTGCTGACCGTCAGCGATGTAGTCTACGGCAGCCTGGAGCCGGTGACCGTCACCGACCCGCAATCCCACACCTACCTGCCGGACGTTGCCGCCAACGCCTGGGACGCTGGTGTTGATCGCAGCCTGATCCCGATCTGCCAGGACGGTGACAACTACTACTGCGTCGAAGAAGACGGCACCGTGGTGTTGTGGCTGGCCGAAGAAGAGTTACTCGCCGAAGAAACCTGGGAATCGGTCTGGCACTGGGCACGGGACGTCTGGCTGGAAAGCTGATGTACCCCTGCACGATTTTTTGTAGCAGCTGGCGCAGCCTGCGTTCGGCTGCGAAGCAGTCGTAAACCCTGACACTCGGTTAACCTGAATCACCTCGTAGCCTGATTGGCGACTGCTGCGCAGTCGAACGCAGCCTTCGGCAGCTGCTACAGGGACTCGTCACGCTCAATGCTCGGACGAATCCTTGTGGTTATCCAGGGTTTCCAGCAAGGCCACCTGCATCCGCGTATGCACGCGGATGAACCAGCGCCAGAGCAGCGCCGCTATCCCAGCCGCGACCACGACAATCAGCACCAGCAACTTGTTGGTCGGCAGAATACTGGCCGACAAGGCCGCCAGCAGCAGGAAAATCACCAGCAGCGAGAGGATCGGGATCACTTCGGCGATCACCCGACGCACTCGCTGCGTGTGGCGGCCGGCCATCTCCGACTTCACCCCCATTTCTGCCAGCAGCATCGACAGCGCCTTGAGCTTGCGATAGGCGGCGATCAGGAACGGCAGCGACAACAGCAACGCCCCACCCCAGATCAACGCTTTCTGCCAGCTCGGGTCGCTGATCCAGTCTTGCAGGTAAACGGACATGCGCTCGGCGAAGAAGGCGCCCGATAAAAAGATCGCAACCACCAGCGCCAGATTGACCCCCACCTGCAACAGAATCCGCCGAATCATCGACGCCAACAGCGCGCCCTCGCCCTGAGGCTGGATGCTGCGCAGCCATTCGCCATACATCCCCAGCACACGAGCCAGGCGCTGCGGCATCACGGCAGCAAGCTTGATCGACAGCGGATCGGCCGCGCGGATCAGATAGGGCGTCAACAGCGTGGTGATCACCGAGACGGCCACAGCCACCGGATAGAGAAAGCTGCTGGTGACCTGCAGCGTCATGCCCAGCGCGGCGATGATGAAAGAGAATTCGCCAATCTGTGAAAGCCCCATCCCCACGCGCAGTGAGGTGCGTCCGTCATTGCCGGCGATAAACGCGCCAAGGCCGCAGGACAGCATCTTGCCCAGCACTACCGCCACAGTGATCACCGCAATCGGCCAGGCGTATTGCAGCAGGATCATCGGGTCGAGCATCAGGCCGATGGCGACGAAGAAGATCGCACTGAACAGGTCGCGAACCGGCTCGATCAACTGCTCGATCTTCAGCAGCTGGCGCGATTCGGCCATGATCGCACCGATCAGGAACGCGCCGAGAACCATGCTGTATTCAAGCTTGACCACCAGCAGGCAGAAGCCGAAACACAGGCCCAGCACGGTAATCAGCAACATCTCGTTGCTTTCGAATTTCGCCACATAGGCCAGTAGTCGCGGCACCAGCAGAATACCGATGACCAGTGCGACAATCATGAACAGGGAAAGCTTGCCAACGGTGGAAAAGACTTCGCCGGAACTGACCGTGCCGCTGACGGCGATGCTCGACAGCAAGGCGATGATGCCGATACCGAGGATGTCCTCGACGATCAGTACGCCGAAGATCAACTGCGCAAAACGCTCGTTCTTCATCTTCAGGTCGTTGAGCGCCTTGACGATGATGGTGGTCGAGGAAATCGCCAGGATCGCGCCGAGGAACAGCGAATCCATGGTATTCCAGTCGAACCAGCGGCCGATTTCGTAGCCGATCCAGATCATCAGGACGATTTCCAGGAAAGCCGCGATAAACGCCGTGGCGCCGACCTTGAACAGCTTGCGCAGGCTGAACTCCAGCCCCAGGCAGAACATCAGGAAAATCACCCCGAGCTCGGCGAGGGTCTTGATGGTTTCTTCGTCGTGGATCAGGCCGAAGGGCGGCGTGTGCGGGCCGATAATGAAACCGGCGACGATGTAGCCGAGCACCACCGGTTGTTTGAGACGATGAAAGAGCACGGTCACCACACCCGCGATCAACATGATCACTGCCAGATCCTGAATGAAACTGATGGCATGCATGGTGTGTGGCTCCTTCGGGGGTGGGCTTTTGAAGGGTAACACCACGACTTCCGGCGCAAAGACGGTGCAATATATGGAAACAGATCGCTTCGGGCGTGACGGCGCCTCCCCGCCCGGCGTCCCGATAACTGTTGGTTTGAAAAACACCGACAAGCACCCACAGAGGTGCCCCCCAAACCCTGCCTTGAACCCGTGAGTACGTTATGGAACCCGGAAACGCCCAGCTGTCGATGACGGTATTGATGACCCCCGACATGGCCAACTTCTCTGGCAATGTCCACGGCGGCACCCTGCTCAAATACCTCGATGAAGTGGCCTACGCTTGCGCCAGCCGGTATGCCGGCCGTTACGTAGTGACCTTGTCGGTGGATCAGGTGATCTTCCGCGAGCCGATTCATGTCGGTGAGCTGGTGACCTTTCTGGCCTCGGTCAACTACACCGGTAATACCTCGATGGAAGTGGGCATCAAGGTCGTGACCGAGAACATTCGCGAGCGCTCGGTGCGCCACACCAACAGCTGCTTCTTCACCATGGTCGCGGTGGATGACCAGCGTAAACCGGCCTCCGTCCCGCCACTGCAACCGCAGAACAGCGAAGACAAGCGTCGGTACATGCAGGCCCAGCAGCGTCGGCAGATTCGTCAGGAACTGGAAAAGCGCTATCAGGAAATCAAGGGCGACGCTTAAAGCAAAAGATCGCAGCCTGGGCAGCGCCCACAGACGCGCAGGAGCTGCCGAAGGCTGCGATCTTTTCTACCGCCACACCGTTACAAACTGATCGCTACCGCCTCGAACCGCACCCGGGGATGGGCGATCCGGTCCTGCGCCCGCACCAGTTCCAGCTCATAGCTGGCACACGCCTGGGTTTCCAGCAGCACTTCATGCACCGCCGCCGCGGTGAATTCGAAGGCGCTCAGCAGACTGTCACCCAGCAGCACACGCGCCAGGAACAGCCCGGAAGTCAGATCGCCAACGCCCACCGGCTGACGCGGGAACGCCAGCAACGGCCGACGCAAGTGCCAGCTGCCTTCAGCGGTCACCAGCAACATCTCGAAGCCATCCGTCAGTTTGCCGGGATAGTCCAGATGCTTGACCAACACCGCCTTCGGACCGCGCGCCAGCAGCGCCCGCGCCATGGCCAGGCAATCGAACAGTGACTGCGCCTTGCGCCCCGAGAAGCTGTTCAGCTCCAGCTGATTCGGGCACATGAAGTCGGCTAACGCCGCCGCCTCTTCCAGCAGGAAATCGCTGACTTCGGCTGGAACACTGCAGCCCTTCTCCGGATGGCCCATCACCGGATCGCAGAGGTACAAGGCTTTGGGATTGATCGATTTGATTCGCTCCACTCCCGCCAGAATCGCCCGCCCCTGAGCCGCGCTGCCGAGGTAGCCGGACAACACGGCGTCGCAGTTGCCCAGTTCGCCAATCGCCGCGATGCCCTCCACCAACTCCGGAATCTGATGCGGGGCCAGCACTTCCCCGGCCCACTGGCCATATTGCGTGTGGTTGGAGAACTGCACGGTATTGAGCGGCCAGACGTTCACCCCGACCCGCTGCATCGGGAAAACCGCGGCGCTGTTGCCAGCGTGGCCGAACACCACATGGGACTGGATGGCGAGCAGATGGGGCGTACGTTTCATGCGGTGAGTTTTCCATAAACCGATTGAAATTCGAGCCGCGCAGTATGCGACTAAACGCAGCCTGTACGACAGACCAGAGACGCAGTTAAGCTGACACTATCTTGTTGGAGCACCCTGTTGATGCTGACCCTAGGAAATATCTTCGTGCTGATGCTGCTCGCCACCGGTGGCGCATGGCTGTGGCACAACCACGGCTTGCGCGAACGCGCACTGGAGCGGGTTCAGCAGCATTGCGCCAAGCTGCGGATCGAGCTGCTGGACGGCAACGTAGCCTTGAAGAAGATCGCTTTCATTAAAGACGCCAACGGCCGTCGGCGCCTGGCCCGTGTGTATAACTTCGAATTTACCGTGACCGGCGAAACCCGCCACAACGGCACCATCACTCAGTTCGGCGCCCATAGCGCACACATCGAGCTCGCGCCCTATCCAATGCCATTCGACGACACACCGCCGGTGGTCGAAGTCGCAAAACCCAGCGCCGAGGTGATTGAATTGAGCCAGTGGCGGCAAGAACACACCAAGTGGCGTCCCTGAAGATCAAAAGATCGCAGCCTGCGATTTTTTGATCTTCAAACCGACCGGCAATCGGCCAGATCTCTTTGCAGCGACTCAACATCCTGCACTTCACTGAAAATCAGCTCGATGCGCGAATCCCGTCGCCATTCGCTGGGTTGCCAATCCAGTAACGAGTTATTCAGCGCGTTGGCCGACACCCAACCTTCGACGCTGTGGATAACCAGCTTCGCCCGCAGCCATTCAAGGCTCTCAAGCCACTTTCCGACAAGCACGGCATCGAATGTCTGACTCGGATGCCAGCGCCAGCCGACGCTCCAGCCACCCTCTTGCGCCTGACTCAAGCAAATCGGCTGCGCAGGGTCAGTCCAGATGGCCGGCATCTGTGCCAGCCCCTTGGGCACGATGAAGTTATCCACACCCGCGACAGCCTGAGCCTTGAGGCCCGGTAACTCGCTCAGCGGCAAGACAGCTTGCTGCGTCCAGTACAAAGGACGCGACGGCAACTGTGCGACAACTCGCTGGCGATCACTGTCGTCGAGGCTTTCTGCCTTGTTCAGCAACAGCAACCCGGCACTGTCCAAGGCTTGCAGTTGCGCCGCTGGCAGCGGTTTTCCAGCCGCGAGCGCCTGGGCGTCCAGCACCAGCACGCAAGGCTGCACCACCAGGACGCCTTGCCACGGCGCCTCGCTCAATTGCCTGAGCAACTGCGCCGGATGCCCCAGCCCGGAGGGCTCGATGAACAGTCGATCCGGTCGTGCCTTGCGCAGCAGCCGCCCGAGGCCGACCTGAAACGGCGCACCATTGACGCAACACAAACACCCCCCGGCCACTTCCCCCAGTGCGATACCATCGACGTCCTGGGTCAGCAGCGCAGCATCCAGGCCGATCTGGCCGAACTCGTTGATCAGCACCGCCCAGCGCTCACCGGCCGGCCGCTGCGCCAGCAGGTGCTTGATCAGGCTGGTCTTGCCGGCACCCAGCGGGCCGGCGATAACGTGGGTGGGAATGTTCTGCAACATGGTCGAAGTTTTCTGAGGAGGTAAAGGATGCGGTTGATGGGATGGTCGTTGCTTCTGGCACTCACGTCGGGTGAAGCGCTGGCCCAGGCCTGCGTGGTACATAGTACGGCTGAGCGGCTGGACGTGAAGGTCTGCCAGCAGAACCGCAACATCCCGGAAAAACTGTTCACCGACGGCTTCTGCCAGCCGAATCTGGCCGGGCAGAAAGTCGAGGTGCAGTACGTCGACCAATGCCCCGCCGGCGCGTTCGGGGTATGCAGCAACGCTCAAGTCGCCAATATGCCTTACCGGCAGGATATTCACTATTACGGCGTGGCCACCGATGCGGCGTATCTGAAGCCGTTTTGCGAAGCCCAGAGCCAGGGAACCTGGCTCAAACCTTGAGCTGTCAGCCCAGCCAGTCGAGGGTCAGGATCAAACGACGCTCGCCCGGTGCCGGCTGCGGCGAACGGTGTATCAAGCCGAAACCTTCGTTGCCGTGCCACTTCTCTCCCTTGAGCAGCGCCACTTCGCCGCTGGAGATACGCTGGATCAGCGAATCATCCTGGGGTTCGGCGTCAGGCTCGCCTAATCGGCGGCGATCCATCGCCCCTTCTTTCAGCCACTGGCTGCCGATCCCGGCGTAGGTGGTGATCAACCGCACCGGCACATGATCGACATGGAAACGCGGGCACATGGCTTTGTCCAGAACCCGCAGGCGCAGGCCGATGCGTTGGGCACCCAACAGGCAGGCGAACGCGCTGACCAGCCAGGAAACGTCGGCGATAAAGCCTTCGTAACCTTCAAGATCGCTGAAGCCTGAGGCTAAACCGTGGAGATTGGGTTCAGTGTCTTCACTGGCCATTTCAAGAGAAAGCGACTCGGCCAGCGGCTGGTTCAGGGACAACAGCAAGCGACCGAAATCGGCTATATGCGCCGGCAGTTGGCGTTGCCAGAGGGCGAGGTTCACACCGTCGTCCAGAATCCCGGTCAGCACCTTTGGCGTTTCACCTTGAACCTGAGCAATGAGCGGTCGCCGCTTCAGACTGGGCGCCAGCATCAGGCAGCCGCCTCTTCGTGCCAGAGACCGAACGGATCGGGCAACAGCCGCCAACCCTCGACGCCCAGGGCCATTTCATCATCCGTCAGCAGGCAGTTATCAAGTTCGGCGGTGAGTTGTGCAAAGTCGATGTTCTGGCCGATAAACACCAGTTCCTGCCGGCAATCGCCGGTGGCGGCCGTCCAGTTTTCCATGATCCCGGCGGTACTTTCTTCATCCTGCGGCCACTGGCTTTTCGGCACGAAACGCCACCAGCGCCCGGCAAACCCGTGTCGCATCAAGCCACCGGCCTGGGACCAGCTACCGGCATCCATGTGTTTGCTGGCCAGCCAGAAAAAGCCCTTGGAACGCAGCAGTTTGCCGTTCACCCACGGGCGATCGATGAAGCTGAAAAAACGCTGCGGATGAAACGGTCGCCGCGCCCGATAAGCCGTGGAGGCAATACCGTACTCCTCGGTTTCCGGCACGTGTTCACCGCGCAATTCCTGTAACCATCCTGGTGCCTGAGCGGCCTTCTCGAAGTCGAAACGCCCAGTGTTGAGGATCTTCTTGAGTGGCACCTCGCCCATGACCATCGGAATGATCTCGGCCTGGGCATTGAGCCGTTCGAGGATCGCGATCAGCTCCTGGCGTTCGCGGCTGCTGATCAAATCGATCTTGCTGATCAGGATCACGTCGGCGAATTCGATCTGCTCGATCAACAGGTCAGTGATCGAGCGCTCGTCCTCCTCGCCCAGGGTTTCACCACGGGAAGCGAGGCTTTCGGCGGCTTGGTAGTCGAGCAGGAAGTTCATGCCGTCGACCACGGTGACCATGGTGTCGAGCCGCGCAATGTCGGCCAGGCTCTGCCCTTCTTCATCGCGAAAGGTGAAGGTTTCCGCCACGGGCAGCGGCTCGGAAATGCCGGTGGACTCGATCAGCAGATAATCGAAACGACCGTCCCTGGCGAGTTTGCTGACTTCTTCGAGCAGGTCTTCGCGCAACGTACAGCAAATGCAACCGTTGCTCATTTCCACGAGTTTTTCTTCGGCACGGTTCAGGCTGACATCGCGTTGAACTTCACTGCCATCGATGTTGATTTCGCTCATGTCGTTGACGATCACCGCGACCCGCAGATTATCGCGATTACGTAGTACGTAATTCAGCAGTGTACTTTTTCCGGCGCCGAGAAAGCCCGACAGGACGGTCACGGGAAGACGATTGGGCATCAGGTATTCCTCACAGGGATGCCCGGTCGCAATGTCGGGCTTAATTTATGTTATAGTATAACAACACAAACAAGCCACTCCCCCTCTTGCCCACAACGACAAAGGGCACGATGCTTTAACCCGTCCGCCCCTTGAGAAATGCCATGGGAAACGCTCTGAGATTCTCGCTGTTGAGCCTTTCGCTGCTGATTGCGGTCGAAGCCTGGGGACAGATCCCAAGCCTGGCCAAATGCACCCGTAGCGCCAATCTGCTGGCCTGCGTGGATGCCGACGGCAATGCCTACAGCGTTAACACCGTCGGTAGCACGATCTACTTGCGCGGCTTTGAAGTGGCCGGCAAACGCCATTGGGCGCAAACCAACAGCCGCTACGGGCAACTGACGTTCTTTACCGGCCTCGCATCCGATGGCGAAGCCTGGGTCGGTTACAACCGCCGGGTTGGCTGGACAACCATCAATCGGTTCTCCAGTTCCGGGGGCAGCAGCGCGAAGTTCACCTGCAGCCGGATGACCGGTTGCTAGGCCTGTGCCTTCTTCTGCTCCTGCTGCCAGGCGATGTAGCTGTTCATTGGGGGATTCTTCTGAAAGTAACGCTGCAAGCCGTCGAACAAGCCATCAGCCACCGCCTGCTGATGCCGCGCCGTCACCAGTCGCTGGCTGTCGCGGGCGTTCGAGATAAAGCCGGTTTCCACCAGAATCGATGGCACATCCGGCGATTTCAGCACGGCGAAACCCGCCTGTTCCACACGCTTCTGATGCAGCGTGGTAATGCCCGCCAGACTGCCGAGCACCGTGTTGCCCAACTGCAAACTGGCGGCGATGGTGGCGTTCATCGACATGTCGAGAATCACCCCGGCGAGCATCGGATCCTTGTCCTTGAGATTGAGCAGGCTGGTGGCGCCCAACAGGTCCGCGCCGTTCTCACGTTGCGCCATGAAGCGCGCCGTGGCCGAGGTCGCGCCGCCTTCGGACAGGCAGTACACCGACGCACCTGAAGCAGTGAGACGCGGCGCTGCGTCCGCATGGACCGAAATGAACATGTCGGCCTTGTGCTTGCGGGCGATCTCCACGCGCTTGCGCAGTGGGACGAAGAAGTCATCGTTACGCACCAGTTTCACGTCGAAGCCCTTTTCACGCTTCAGCCTCTTGGCCAACAGCTGGGCGATCGATAGCACCACGTCTTTCTCCCGCTCACCTTTGGCGCCGACCGCGCCCGGGTCTTTGCCGCCGTGACCAGGGTCGACCACCACAATGACGTCGCGCTTGGGATGAGCCTTGTCGATGATGGGCTCACGTTTTTCCGACGGCGCCGCCGCGATCTGTAGCGGAGCAATGGCCTTCAGATCGAGCACCAATCGGTGCCCCTGCCCATCCTGTGGTGGCAACAGGAAGCTGTTGAGCTGCACCGGACCGCTGAGGTCGAGGACGATCCGCGTATCGCCCTGACCGAAATGCCCGGAACGGATCGCGCGAATCACCGAGTTGTCGAGCGCCAGCTGACTGAAGTCGCCACTGAAGTTGGCGCCACTCAGATCGATGATCAGCCGCTCCGGAGCACTCAGGGAAAAAGTTTTGTACTGCACCGGCCCGCTCAGATCGAACACCAGTCGCAGCTTGTCGTCCGAACGCCACAGTCGTGCATTGCGAATTTGCGTGGCCGACACACCAAAAGGTAACGCAAAGGCCGCGCTGGCCAGAATCAGGTTGAGCAAGTGACGTCTGTGCATGATGAAAGCTCGTTCACGAAAAAGGCATCGTCGATTTGATTGTTATAATATAACATGCCAAATCAACTCCCACGATGGACCTGCTCATGAATGCGCTGACTCTGCCGGATATCGCCGCGCAGGCCTCACGCCAAGCCCTGCCACTCGATTGGGTGGGCATGTGCGGCATTGCTCTTCCTGTTTTATTCGATGGCCAGCGACTGAGTGCAAAAGCCGACGCTGGCGTTAGCCTCGACGATGGAGAGGCGCGTGGCATCCATATGTCGCGGCTGTACCTGGCGCTGGAAATGCTTGAGCAGGAAAACCTTTCACCCGCGTTGTTGCGGCGAGTCTTGCTGAGTTTTCTCGAGACTCATGAAGGACTTTCCCACAACGCTTACCTAAAAATTCACACCGAACTTCTGCTCAAAAGACCCGCGCTCGTCAGTCCGTTGGCCGGCTGGAAAACCTATCCGGTGAGCATCGAGGCGAGTCTGAAAAACGCGATGTTCCACGTGGAACTAAAAATCGACGTGCCTTATTCCTCAACTTGTCCGTGCTCAGCAGCCCTTTCGAGGCAGTTGATTCAGCAGCAATTCGTTGATGACTTTGCCAATCAACCATTGCAACACGCAGACGTTCTGGCTTGGCTCGGTTCCACGAAAGGCATTATCGCGACGCCGCATAGCCAACGCAGTAATGCGCAATTGCAGCTGCGTCTGCACGACTATCTGGATGACCTGCCGCTGATCGCTGCGATCAACGACGCGGAAGCGGCCCTCGGCACCGCTGTGCAAACCGCCGTGAAACGCGCCGACGAACAAGCTTTCGCCCTCGCCAACGGTCAGAACCTGATGTTCTGCGAAGACGCCGCGCGACGCTTGAACCTGGCATTGAAACGCTCCCCGGGCATCAACGCCTTTCACGTGCGAGTCGTCCACGCCGAAAGCCTTCACGCCCACGATGCCGTCGCCGAAAGTCGCTGGAACTGGGAGGCCGTATGATCCGATGCCAAGCCTTGCGCTGGGGCGCACCCGGTCAGCCGCTCACTCCAGCGGTTGATTTCGGATTACCCAAGGGGAGTCTGACCGCCGTCATCGGCGCCAACGGATCGGGAAAAAGCAGCCTGCTGAAAGTCATCGCCGGCCTGCAAAAGCCACTGGCCGGCAACATCGTCATTGATGTTCCACGCAAGGGCGGCCTTTCGTTCCTGCCTCAGCAACAACACCTGGACCGACAATTCCCCATCAGTCTGCAAGCGTTAGTGGCTGCCGGTTTCTGGGGCAACAAACAAGCGCCAGAGATACGCAGCCAGCGCCTCAAGTCTGCACTGGAAGACTGGTGCCTGACCGGTCTGGAGCACCGCCCGTTGATGGCCCTCTCCGGAGGTGAATTACAGCGTGCCCTACTCGCCCGATTGAGCCTCGCCGAAGCGCCCTTGCTGCTGCTCGACGAACCCCACGCCGCACTCGACGAACTCGGCCAGGCGCTGCTCTGGAAACACATCCACGCCTGGCATGCCGACGGCCGAACCCTGGTCGTGGTGTGTCACGACCTGGCCGCCGTGCGCCAACACATACCACAAGCACTACTGATCAAAAGTAGCGGTTGCGTCCTCGGTCCCAGTACCGAGCTGATTCGCCAACAACCTCAGACGCAGGTGGCTTGATGATCGCTGCTGCTTACCTTTGGCAACCGTTCCACGAATTCGTGTTCATGCGCCGAGCGCTGCTCGGTGGCCTTGTCCTGGCGTGCAGCACGGCACCGCTTGGGGTCTTTCTGATCCTGCGACGCATGAGCCTGATCGGCGACGCGGTGGCTCACGGTATCTTGCCCGGTGCCGCATTGGGCTTCTGGTTCGCCGGATTGAGCCTGCCCGCGCTGACCATCGGCGGCCTCGGTGCCGGCCTGAGCATGGCCGGATTAGCCGCCTGGATTACCCGTCGCACCGGTTTGCGGGAAGACGCGAGCCTGGCCGCGATCTACCCGATATCGCTGGCCAGCGGTGTGCTGATCCTTGGCATCGCCGGCAAGCGTCTGGACCTGTTGCACCTGTTGTTCGGCTCGGCGCTGGCGGTCGATGGCCCGACCTTGACCGGCATGCTCTGGGTCTCGGGCTTCAGCCTGATCGCCATGGCGCTCATCTACAAACCACTGTTGCTGGACACCCTCGACCCGCTCTTTCTGCAAACCGTCAGCCGCCTCGGGCCGCTGGCTCACGGAGTATTTCTGACGCTGGTGGTGCTGAATCTGGTGATCGGTTTCCAGGCTATCGGCGCGCTGATGGTGGTCGGCTTGATGATGCTGCCGGCCGCCGCTTCTCGCTTCTGGAGTCGTCGCTTGCCGGTGCTGATCATCATCGCCGCATTGCTCGGCAGCTTCTCGGTCTGGCTCGGATTGTTGCTGTCGTTCTACTACTCGCTGCCCAGCGGCCCGGCAATCGTGCTGGTGGCTGGCGGTGTGTATCTGCTGTCCGTGGTGTTCGGTCCGGTACACGGTTTGCTGCGCCGCCCGCCTTTGCTCACATCCCAATGAGGTGTAACCCGATGCGCGCTTTACTCGTGCTGTTCAGTCTGATGCTGTCGATGTCGCTGTCTGCCGCGGAAAAACTCCAGGTGGTCACCAGCTTCAGCATCCTCGCCGACATGACCCATCAGGTTGGCGGCGACCATATTCAGATCACCAACATGGTCGGTCCGGACGCCGATGCCCACACCTACGAACCGACGCCGGATGATGCAAAGGCACTGCTCAACACCAAACTGATCATCAAGAACGGGCTGGGTTTCGAGCCATGGCTGGACCGCCTGGTGACCAGCACCGAAACCAAAGCCCCGGTCATCAACGCCAGCCACGGTGTCATTCCGCGCTCGCTGGATGAAGACGGCGAAACCATTCCCGACCCGCACGCCTGGCACAACCTGGCGAACACCGAGTTGTACATCAGCAACATCACCAAAGCGCTGATCGCCGCCGACCCTGCAAACAAAGCTGACTACGAACACAACAGCCAGGCCTATCTGAAAAAGATCTACGCCTTGCTCGCCGAGGCTAAAGCCAAGCTCGGTTCGCTGCCGCCGGGTAATCGCAAAATCGTCACCTCCCATGATGCCTTCGGCTATCTCGGTCAGGCTTACGGCATCAACTTCATGGCGCCGCAAGGTCTGTCCACAGAACGCGAACCTTCGGCCGCCGAAGTCGCTGCGCTGATCACACAGATCCGTCAGGCCAAGGTCAAAGCGGTGTTCATGGAAAACATCAAGGACACGCGCCTGCTCAAGCAAATCGCTGATGAAAGCGGCGCGCATATCGGTGGCACGTTGTACTCCGATGCCCTCGCTGCAACTGGCCCGGCCAGCACCTTCACCGGGCTGTTCGAATACAACCTCAACACCTTGTACGAGGCATTGAGCAAGCCATGATCCGCAAGAATCCTTCAGGTGATCTGCCGTTGATTGCGGAGTCGGCGTACGTGGATAAAACCGCAATCATCTGCGGCAAAGTGGTGATCGGCGAGAACGTCTTCGTCGGCCCCTACGCGGTGATTCGCGCCGATGAAGTGGACGACTCGGGCGAGATGGAAGCAATCACCATCGGCGCCAATTCGAACATCCAGGATGGCGTGGTGATCCACTCCAAGTCCGGCGCGGCGGTGACCATCGGCGAGTTCAGCTCCATCGCCCACCGCTCCATCGTCCATGGCCCCTGCAGCGTCGGCAATCGCGTGTTCATCGGTTTCAACAGCGTGCTGTTCAACTGCGCGGTGGGCGACGGCTGCGTAGTGCGGCACAACTCGGTAGTCGATGGTCGTGACTTGCCTGACGCCTTCTACGTGCCCTCCACCACACGCATCGGCCCCAACACCGACCTGTCGCAGTTCCCACCCGTCAGCGTCAGCGCCTCGGAGTTTTCCGAAGACGTAGCGCGCACCAACGTCGATTTGGTGCGCGGCTACAAAGCCCTGCAGAACGAGTTCTGACCATGAGCAGCGTGCTGATTCGCAACGCCCGGCTGGTGAACGAAGGTCGGGAATTCGACGGTGATCTGCTGGTAAGCCACGGTCGCATCGTCAAGATCGCCAGCAGCATCGAAGGCGAAAAAGCCGCCGTGGAAATCGACGCAAACGGCCAATGGCTGCTGCCAGGCATGATCGATGACCAGGTGCATTTCCGTGATCCAGGAGCACCGGACAAGGGCAGCTTCCATACTGAATCTCGAGCTGCGGTGGCCGGCGGCATCACCAGCTTCATGGACATGCCCAACACCTCGCCGGCCACCCTGACCCTCGCCGCGCTGGCAGACAAGAAACGTCGAGCGGCAACTCACTCAGTGGCCAATTACGGTTTTCATTTCGGCGTGAGCAACGACAATCTCGATACCGTCGCCGCACTCAATCCTTGCGAAGTGGCCGGGGTCAAAGTGTTCATGGGCGCCTCCACGGGCAATATGCTGGTGGACGATCCGCGAATTCTTGAGCGGTTATTCGCCGAAGTGCCGACCCTTTTATTGGCCCACTGCGAACACACGCCCAGCATTGAAGCCAACGCGGCGAACCTGCGAGAGCTGTTCGACGAGCACCTTCCGCCCGCCGCTCACGCGCTTATCCGCAATGCCGAAGCGTGCTTTCGATCCTCCTCAATGGCCGTCGATCTAGCCAGACGTCACGGCACCCGGCTGCACGTTTTGCACCTGACCACCGCCCGTGAACTGGCACTGTTCGAAGACAAGCCGCTGGCACAGAAACGCATCACTGCCGAGGTTTGTCTGCACCACTTGTTGTTCGACGACCGCGACTACCCGAGCCTCGGCAACCTGATCAAATGCAACCCGGCAATCAAGACCCAGGCCGACCGCGACGCCTTGCGCAACGCACTGTCGGGTAATCGACTGGACGTGATCGGCAGCGATCATGCGCCTCACACCTGGGCCGAAAAACAGCGCCCCTACAACCAGGCGCCGTCCGGTTTGCCGTTGGTGCAACACGCCCTGCCCGCGCTGCTGGAGCTGGTGGCTGATGGGATCGTGCCGATCACCACCCTTGTGGCCAAAACCAGTCACCGGGTCGCCGATCTGTTTGCCATCCCCGACCGCGGCTACCTGCGCGAAGGGTATTGGGCCGACCTGGTGTTGATCAAACCCGAGCCCGATGGCGTGGCCGTTTCCCGGCAACCCATCCTTTCGCAATGTGGCTGGACGCCCTTCGCCCGGCATCGCTTTCGCCACAGCGTCAGCACCACGGTCGTGTCGGGACAAATTGCGTGGCACGACAAACGTCTTAATGATAACTGTCAGGGCTTACCGCTACGGTTTATGCGCTGACGCACGTTATCGAAAATATTCGAGAACACCGATCATGATCCACATCACCCTGCCTGATGGTTCATTGCGTGAGTATGACCAACCGCTGTCCGTGTTTGAGGTTGCCGCGAGTATCAGCCTCGGCCTGGCTAATGCAGCGCTCGCGGGTCGGGTGGACGGCGTGCTGGTGGACTGCGGATTTCTGATCAAGTGCGATGCGCGGGTCAGCATCGTCACGTCCCAGGAACCCGACGGTCTGGAGATCCTCCGGCGTTCCTGTGCGCTGATGCTGGCCATGGCCGTAAAACAGCTACATCCGAATACGCAGTTGCGGGCCGGATCGGCGCTGGGTGACGGCTTCTTTTATGAGTTTGCTTTCCAGCGATCCTTAACCCTGGCCGCTCTGCCAGTGATCGAAGCGCGTATGCGCGAATTGGCGGCGACCAACCATTCGATCCGCCGGCAGGAGCAAACGCCAACCGAAAGGCTATCGCTGTATCGTCTGGGGGACTTCGAGGGTTTCGCGGCAGGCCCGCATGTTCCCACCACCAAGGTGTTGCAGGCCTTTGCACTGGACCACATCAGCGGCACGTTGCAGCAACGAATCTATGGCACGTGTTGGTCCAGCCAACAGGAACTGGACACCTGGCGAGCGCCACCCCAGGTCGTGGTTGTGAATATCGATGAGCGTCAGAGCGATTATGCGCACTCGGTGACCGAAGCGCTGCGCCGGCGCGGACTGCGCGCCAACTCGGATCTGCGTCACGAGAAAATCAGCCGCAAGATTCGCCAGCACAGCCAGAAGGTGCCATACCTGTTGGTGGTCGGAGAGAAGGAAAAGGACGGTGGGTTTGTCAGCATGCGCAGTGGCAGCGGGGAGGATTTCGGAGAGAAAGGGATTGAGGCGGTGTGTGATTTGTTGAACCCGCCCAAGACTGGTGCCTGAGCGGACACCTTCGCGGGCGAGCCCGCTCCCACAGGGATCACATATGACCTGGTGGGAACGAGCCTACCCGCAAAGCTTTTAGGCCCTTGGCTTCACTGTGCCGCAATCCTGACCCAACCACACAGCGCGGGTATCGAGGCTACCCTTCTGCTGAATGCCGGTGGCGTTGAAGGTGCCGTTGACCTTGGTGGTGAACTCACGGTCACTCATAAAAGTGGCCACTCCGCTGCCCTGCGCTTTCGGACAGCTGAAACGGAATTTCCACTGGTTACCGGTACGCTCGGTGATTTCCTGCTTGCAGCCCGATTGCGGGTCCGTCAGCGGAATGTTGTCGCTCTTCACCTGCTCAGGTGTCAGGCACGCCCGAATCCCTTTGCCGCCCATGGTGATACCTTGTTTCTCCAGCATCGCCCGCTGTTGGGGGGTCATCTGGTTTTGTAGTTGGCCGAGGATCAATTGCAGATCGGGCATGTTCTGGTCATCGACCTTCATGTTGCTTGAGGTCAACTCCCACAAGCCCGGTTGCAGCATCTGTGCCTGAGCGGC
This sequence comes from Pseudomonas sp. GW821-FHT03E01, assembly GCF_059420765.1. NCBI lineage: Bacteria > Pseudomonadati > Pseudomonadota > Gammaproteobacteria > Pseudomonadales > Pseudomonadaceae > Pseudomonas > Pseudomonas sp. GW821-FHT03E01. Next base: position 83,030 of record NZ_JBWKUI010000014.1, read on the forward strand.
CACAGGAAGTGCCAAACCAAACGCCATGGCCAAACCCAGCAGACGAACGTTCATCGAGTAACTCCTGATCATTAGTGGCCGTTAGACGTCAGCCACGGGCTTCGGTTCATGGGCCAATTAAATAGCGACATTCTGCCCGGAACATGGTCTGTTAAGCATTGAATCTTCAAGGAGCAAGGCTGCCCCATGGATTATTTCGGACCGCATGTATTCGGTTATCTGATCGCACTGTTGCACACACTGGGCTCGATCGCCGCCATCCATGCCGTGTTGACCGTTCGGACCGCTCAGGGCTCGATCGCCTGGGCCCTGTCACTGCTGTTCATTCCCTACCTCACGCTTATCCCGTATCTGGTCTTTGGCCGCAGCACCTTCGATGGTTACATCAAGGCCCGACGGCAAGCCAACGAGGAAATGCGCAAGGCCATCTCCGAACTGAACTGGCGCCCCTGGGTAGAAGAGGCACTGGCTGCGCGTGCCTCCAGCGCTTACGCGTCTTTGCGGGCCATGCCGAAGCTGGGGCGCATGCCATGCCTGGCAAACAACGATGTGCACTTGCTGATCGACGGCCAAGCCACGTTCGATGCAATTTTCGACGCCATCAGCAACGCCCGTGAAGCGGTGCTGATCCAGTTTTTCATTATCCACGATGACCGCCTCGGCCAACGCCTGCACACCCTGCTGACGAAGAAAGCTGCCGAGGGCGTGGCGATTTACTTGCTCTACGACCGCATCGGCAGCCACTCCCTGCCCCACGAGTATGTGCAACCATTGCGAGATGCCGGTATCGAGGTCAAAGCCTTCGCCACCCGCAGCGGCTGGCTCAACCGCTTCCAGGTGAATTTCCGCAACCACCGCAAGATCGTAGTGGTCGACGGGCTTGTCGGCTTTGTCGGCGGGCTCAATGTCGGCGACGAGTACATGGGCGAGAAACCACCCCTGGCGCCCTGGCGCGATACCCACGTGCAAGTTCGCGGGCCGGTGGTGGCCTGCATGCAGGAGTCCTTCGCCGAAGACTGGTTCTGGGCAGCCCGCTCGCTGCCCCCGCTGATCCTGCCAGACGTTTATCCAGATGACGGCGTGCTCTGCCAATTACTGGCCAGCGGCCCGGCGGACTCCTACGAAACCTGTTCGCTATTCTTCGTCGAAGCCATCCATGCGGCGACGGAACGCGTGTGGATCACCAGCCCTTACTTCATCCCCGACGAAGCGGTGTTCGCCGCGTTGCGACTGGCGGTGCTGCGCGGTGTGGATGTACGGATCCTGTTGCCATCGCGGCCGGATCACCGGATCGTCTACGCCGCTTCCAGCCTTTATGCCTTCGAAGCCGTACGTGCCGGGGTGCGCGTGTTCCGTTATCAACCCGGCTTCCTGCATCAGAAAGTGGTGCTGATCGACGACGAAATCAGCGCCATCGGCAGCGCCAACATGGACAACCGTTCGTTCCGGCTGAATTTCGAAGTGATGCTGCTGACGGTCGACAGCGGGTTTGCCGCCGAAGTGGAGCAGATGCTCAACCACGATTTCGCCCAGGCTCACGAAATCGCCAAAGAAGAAAGCCGGGAAACCCACCGCCTGCAACAGGTCGGCATGCGGATCGCCCGGCTTATTTCGCCGATTCTCTAGTTGTAGATGTCGTCGCGGGTCCACGGCAGTTCATGGCTGCCATCGGGATGGGCTTTCACCGCGAGGATTTGATGCAGGTTGATCCAGCCTCTGGCGAAGGCATAGGCGCATCCCGCCAGATACAACCGCCAGATCCGTAGTGCCTGCTCCGGTACCAGTTTGGCGGCGGCTTCCAGATTGTCTTCCAGGCGTTCGCTCCAGTGGTCCAGGGTCCGCGCGTAATGCAGGCGCAGGCTCTCGACATCGACAATCTCCAGCCCCGCTTCGCTGATCTCGGCCGAGATCATCGCCAGGTGCGGCAGTTCGCCGTTGGGGAACACATACTTCTCGATGAACTCACCAGCACCGCGCCCGACCGGACGACCGTCGGTGTGTTTGGCGGTAATCCCGTGGTTCATCACCAGACCGCCCTCTTTCACCGCGCCGAACAAGGTCTTGCAGTATTCGGCCAGATTGGCATGGCCGACGTGTTCGAACATGCCGACGCTGACCACCTTGTCGAAACGCCCGTCCTGAGGCAGATCGCGGTAGTCGAGCAGTTGCAGTTCGATCTGGTCTTCCAGGCCCTCGGCTTTCACCCGCTCACGAGCCAAATCCAACTGCGCTTGACTGAGCGTGATCCCGAACACCTTCGCGCCGAACTCCCGCGCGGCATACCGCGCCAACCCGCCCCAGCCGCAACCGACATCCAGCAGATACTCCCCTGGCTGCAAGCGCAACTTGCGGCACAGGTGGCGAAACTTGGCTTGTTGAGCCTGCTCAAGGGTTTCACTGCCGGTCTCGAAGTAGGCGCAGGAATACGCCATGTCGCTGTCGAGCCACAGCTGATAGAACTCGTTGGAAAGGTCGTAGTGGTAGGAGATGGCTTTGGCGTCGGTTTCCTTGTCGTGAACCAGGCGCACCGGTTGCGCATCGTCGTCTTCGCTGATCAGCGCCTGACTCCATTCATCGCAGACACGAATCACGTCGCTGATGGAGCCTTCGAGCTCCAGTTTGCCTTCGACAAACGCCGCCCCCAGCGCGTCCAGGCTCGGATGGGTGAACTGGGTAACCATGTGCGGGTCCTTGACCACAATGGTGACGCTGGGCGTCGGCCCCAGGTTGAACTCATGGCCGTCCCAGAGTCGCAAGCGAAGCGGCAACTGCAGATTCTGTAAGGCCAGTGGAAGTTGCGCGAGCATGGATAATCCCCCTGATTTTCAGACGTCTGATTTGAGGGTAGTCCATCCTTGAAAAATAGCCGGCTATCGATTTAATAGCTGCTCTCTATGATTCGAGGCTGCAACCAACCGTCCTGAACCCACTGTTTCAGCCATGTAACAGCCTGAAGGGGTGCATCCTCACCACAGATGACTGCTAATTCGGAGCACAGTTCAGCGAAATCCCAGTCGCCCTGAAACAAGCCGTTTAGAGCTGCCGCCTCCGCAGGTTCCAGGCTGCGGTAATGACAAACCAGCCCCGCTCTCCAGATCACCAATACTTGGGGCGCCCCTAACGCTGCACTACCGGGGAACCCGGTTTCATCCTTCACTGCCCGCCACAACGCAACACTGTTGAAAGCACACTCAAGCCATTGCACAGAGGGGCTGGGGCTGACCCGCAACGTCGGCCAGTCTTCAGGCTTCAGGGCGGCCATGTCCTGTATCGTCAGCGGCGCGCCTTCAGGCGCGTCGAACGCCAGCGTGAATGCCCACTCAAGTGCCGCCAACTCCCCCAGCGCTGCACTTTGCTCTGGCACTAAATGCTGTCGAATAAACGACTCGAACCCTTCACCCAGCCACCTCAGGCTGTAATGAACAGACGGACACTGGCGAATGTAAGCCGCCGCGAGCTGCTCGAATTCATCGTCACCCAGCCAATGCCAAATGACCGGATAGTCGCCGCGCAGAACTTCCTGAAGCCTTGCCTGATAGGCGTTGTGATAGATCGCCAGCCCGGTGCTCACATCCAGTGTCGGCCCCCCCATAAGACTCGCGCCTAGCGCGGTATCGGCTGCTGTCTGCTCACCCAGCAGATACGTTTCAAAGGCCAGCTGCCAGTCGTTCAGGCGCATCTCAGTCTCCGGGTCAACACGCTATCACCCAATGCCCGGGCCTTTTGCAACTCGGTAAGTAGCTCTTCAAAAGGCGGGAAATGATCATCGCGTTCCAGCAGTGTCGCGACTGGCCCGAGGTGTTCCAGGGTTTGTTGATAGAGCGCCCAGACCGGATCACTCACCGGCTGGTCATGGGTGTCGATCACGTAATCGCCGTGGTCGCTGTGGCCAGCCAGGTGCAACTGTCGAACCTTTTTGGCCGGCAGCCCTTGAATGAATGTCCACGGATCGAAGCCATGATTGCGGGAGCTGACATAGACGTTGTTGATGTCCAGCAACAGCTCGCAGTCGCTCAACCGGCTGAGCGCATCAAGAAACTCCCATTCGCTGAATTCGTCGCCAGCGCTGCGCACGTAACTGGAGACGTTTTCCAGCACCAGCGGACGCTGCAAGACGTCCTGAACCTGCCGCACTCGGCCGGCCACGTAATAAAGACTTTCTTCGGTGTAGGGCAGCGGCAACAAATCATGGAGTTGATGGGCGTTGCCACGGCTCCAGCACAAGTGATCGGAGATCCATGCCGGTTCAACTCGCTCCGCCAGAAGTTTCAGCTGTTGCAGATACTGCGGATCGAGGGCATGAGGACCGCCAATAGACAGCGATACGCCATGCATCACCACGGGATACCGTTCGGCAATGGCGTCCAGGTAGTACAGCGCCTTGCCGCCCTGGACCATGAAATTTTCCGAGACCACTTCAAACCAGTCCACGGCTGGCGACTGTTCAAGAATCTGTTGGTAGTAGGCACTGCGCAAACCCAGGCCGTAGCCCAGACAAGAAAGGGAAGCAGACATTTTGCGGACTCCTCGCAAAGTGCCGCAGTGGCAAGAGAGCCACCGCGACGGCATTCGGCAGTCAGTTATTCGCCGACTTTTCCATCGGCCTTCATGCATTCGGCCTGAGTCATTGCCTTGAAGCCATGCCCTTTGCAGACAGCCTGACCTTTGCAGGCGTTTTCGGCTGTCTTGCAGTCATTCATGCCTTTGCACGATGTCACGCCGTAGCAGTGAACCTGTGCAGCGTCGGCGGCCTGAGCCTGAGTGGCAACACCTGCGAACATTGTTGCAGCGGCAAAGGCGAGAGCGGCACCGGCGGTGGCGGTTTTGAAGTTCATTTGTATATCCTCAGTAATCGTCAGGGGTGTCGGCTGGAAGGTTGTTCAGTCCCGACACAGCACTAGAGAGCGCTGCCCTGACGGCGTTACAGAGGCGATGAAAAAACTTTTCGCCTCGCTCAAACCTCATCTTTGAGCTTGAGCAAAGGCTCCTGAAAACGCAGCAAACGCCCAGCATTACCGAGCACCAATAACGTACTCAAGTTGTGCAACAGCGCGGCAATCATCGCCCCGGCCGCGCCCAGCCAGCCGAATGCGGCAAAGGCGACAATCGCCAGGGTCCAGCCCAGACCGATGATTACGTTCACCTGTAAAGTCTGCCGGCATTGGCGACTCAGGCGCACACAGGTTCCGAGCCGGCGCAGGTCGCTGCCGATCAGTACGATATCGGCCGAGGCCAGCGCGATGTCCGCGCCGCCCGCGCCCATGGCCACGCCGACCACACCGGCCTTCAGCGCCAGGGAATCGTTGATGCCGTCTCCCACCACCATCGGCCGGAAACCGCTGTCGATTTCTTTCAACACGCGATTGAGTTTGTCCTCGGGCAAGGCCTGGGCTTCGACATCGCTGATGCCCACATCCCGGGCCAGCGTATGAGCCACGCTTTGTCGATCCCCGGTCAACAACAACTGACGACCCAAGCCCAGTTCACGCAACTCGCTCAGGGCAAACCGCGCCTCGGGTTTGACGCTGTCGGCGAGCAACAGCCAAGCGAGAAATTCACCGTTGAGTGCCAGCCCGGCAATCGGGCCATCGTGGCCGGGAACAGCTGAGGTGACGATGCCCAATTGCGCGAACAGCTCCGGACGACCGAGGGCCGCTTCGCCCTGCTCCGTCATCGCCACGACACCCAGCCCCTGACGCTCGCGGATGTCGGAGAGCAGCAGAAAATGTTCCTGAGTGACCAACCCGGCCAACGCGCGGCTGACCGGGTGGCTGCTGGCAGAGCCAAGGCTGGCGGCGAGTTTCAGTACGTGACTGCGATCTTTCAGCGGACTGTCGATCGATTGCAGGCGCAAGGTGCCGAACGTCAGGGTTCCGGTCTTGTCGACCACCAACGACGTCAGGTCAGCCAATTCTTCGAGGAACGCCGAGCTGCGAATCAGAATCCCGTGCCGAGCTGCGACCGCCACCCCGGCAATCGCCGTGGCCGGTGCCGACAACACCAGTGCGCAAGGACAGGCCGCCACCAACACCGCAAGCATCGCCTGGGCATCGTTGGTGACGAACCAGGTTACGGCCGCCAGCAGCAACACCAGCACCATGTAGCTACCGGCGTAGCGTTCGAGCAAACGGGTGATCGGCGGCTTGGAGCGTTCGGCGTTTTGCATCAACGCGATGACTTTACCCAGTGTCGACTCGTGACCGGTGCGGGTCACTTCAATGCGCAACAAGCCATCAAGGTTGATCGCTCCGCCGAACACCGGCATGCCCACAACGGCCTCTATGGGCACCGACTCACCGGTGATCGATGCAGTGTCGAGGCTCGCCTGACCGGACAACACCCGACCATCGGCCGGCACGCGATCACCCGCACGCACCTCCACCAGGTCGCCGGCCTTGAGTGTGCCGTTATCGACTTCAACGATAGCGCCGTCAGCCTGAATCTTGCGCGCATGGCTGCGGGTCAGTTTGCCGAGGGCATGAATCGCTTCCTGTGAGCCGATCACGCTGCGCTCTTCCAGCACATGGCCGAAGATCATGATGATCGGCAGCAGTGCCGCAGTCAGCAGATCGCCAGTGGCCCAAGCGCCGAGCATGGCGAGGGCAATCAACTGATCGGTGATCCCGTGCAGGCTCGGATAACGCAGGCTGTACCACGCCGAACGCATGACCGGCACGGCCACCAGCAACGAAGCAAAACCCAACAGCAATTGGCTGACCCCGGTCTGCTCCGGCAACAACCAGCGCCAGATCAGGCCGAGCGCAAGCAAGCCCAGTGCAAGCATGGCCAGGGTCAACTGGCGCGCGGCGCTACGTTGTTCAGCCGAGGACAACATGCTCGGCGCGGCGGCGGTTTGGGCAGTCATTGCGCAGCTCCCTGAATGATCAGGCGGGAATCGTCTTTCGGATCGACCGTCGTCACCGAACCGGCCTGCCCGAGAATCTTCGGCATCCGCTCACGGTAAATACGCAGCAGCATTTGCGGGTCGGTGCCCTGCTGTTGCGCCTTGGCCAGGCTTAATACTGTGGCGGTGTCGGTGGAGGCTTTGGCCAGGCGTTCGCTGGCCTGGGCGTGAGCCACTTGCAGCGTGCGGTCGGCTTGTTCATTGGCGGACTGAGTCAGCTTCTCGGCTTCCGTGCGCGCATTGGCCACGGCCTTGTCAGCTTGCTGGCTGGCAGTTAACACGGCGTTGAACGCGCTCACTGCCGGGCCGGGCAGACTCGATTGCACATCGACCCGCGCCACTTCGATACCCAAGCCCTGCCCGGTCGCCGTCAGTTCGGCCAAGCGTTGATTGATGCCTCGCACCAGATCGCCGCGCAGACGTTCGCGACGTTCGGCAGCCTGATTGTCGGCACCGATCAGTTCCGGTCGAGCCACCAGAATGGTGTCCAGGTCTCGCGCCGCGGTGAGTGCCACGGCACTGCGCGTCACCAGTCGATCCAGAGCCGGCAACACATGCTCACCCTGAAGAACGAAGGCATAGGGCTCAGTGACTTTGTAGAACACCCGCACATCCAGCTGCACCACGCCCGCGTCACCGGTCAGCAGATAACCGGAGCCGGCGAGCGCATCGCTGAGGGGTGTGGCGAAGCTCGCCACCCGGTCGGCCTGCAACGCGGCATCGGTGCGCAGCAGATTTTCCACCCGACGCTCGATCACCCGGTCCGCTGCCGGTAACAAGATCACCTGCTCAAACGGTCGCGGCCACGCCAACAGCAAACCGGAGTTTTGAATGCGATCCAGTGCGCCGAAGTGCAGCACCACAGCACGATTCTGCGGGTCGATCTGCCGCACATTGGAAAATGCCCACGCCAAAGCAGCCAGCACGGTCACAGCGTAAAGCGCGAGAAAAGCCAAGCGCCCGGCCTGAATCCAGGGGCTGCTCAATTCATTTGTTCCACGTGGAACCAAACTCATGGCTGCGACCCGGACTTGTTTTCGAGCGTCGGTGGACCGTCAACCAACACCCGGAACGGCGCCGCATCGGTGCGCAAAATCAGTTTGGTGCCCGGTGCGACGATGGTGCCCAAGGTGTCGAGGGAACGCAGCAAATTGTAGAGCTGCGGTGAGCCTGCGTAGGCGCGGCCGTAAATCTGCGCGGCTTCGACGCGAGATTGGGCTTCGATGTCTGCGGCTTTCACAGTGGCATCAGCTTGTACGATTCGCGCATCACGCTCGGCCGCAGAACGGATTTGTGCCGCTTCACGTTTGCCGATAGCCGTGCGTTCAGTGGCGATTGTTTCACGCTCGGCGCGCATACGATCGACCGTCGCGGTGAGCGTCACCGATGGCAGCGTCAAGCGCTCGATACCGACTTGCAGCACTCGCACGCCATAGGTGGTGAGCAACTGCTGATCGATCTGCTGGCGCAGCTGCGCTTCGAAATCGGCGATGTGCACCTGGTTGGCGTCGGTGTTCACCAGGTTGGCCAGGTCGAAACTGCTGGCAGTGGTTTCCAGCGCCGAGCCGACAAAGGTACGAATCTGCCGCGCGGCTTCATCGGGTTGATTCTGCACGGCGCGCATAAAGCGTTGCACGTTGTCCGGATCGCCCTGTACCTGCCAGGCCACGTAGGCTTGCACGATGATGCGCAGACCGTCGCGCGTGCCCACATCCTGCAAACCGCTGGAGGTGGTACGCAGCCGCAGATCAACCGGAATCGCCGCCTCGAACGGCGCCGGCCAACGCCAGCCAAGACCCGGCTCCAGTAACACCCGCGATGGATTGCCAAAGCGCGTAATCACCGTGGCCTCCCCCGAGCGCACTTGCACCAGGCTTGCCGCCGCAACGGCAAAGGCCACCAGCAGCGCCGCCCAGCCCATTCGCCGCCACGGAAAAGGGCCAGCTTCGTGCGGATCACCATGGTGGTGATGGTGATGATGACCGTGGTGATGCCCGCCATGGCCGTGATCGTGGCCGGCGTGGTCATCGTGGTCGTGATGATCGTGAGTAGGCGTCGACTGGCTCAATGGGCGGCTCCTGGCTGAGCGGTATTACGCGACGGCGCAGGGTCAGCCGGCAGCGTGAATGTACGTAGGTCGATGGTCGGCGCATTGCTGCTACCACCCAGACGGTGATCGAGAACCAGCAGCTTGGCGTTAGCCAGACCCTGGGTCAGTTGGCTGAGGTATTGCTCCAGTACAAAAGCCTGGCCGGCGCTGGAGTACGCCTTTCGCTCGGCGGCAAATTTCAGGTCGGCGGCCCGAGCGCTCGAGTTGATTTCATGCGCACTGGCCGTGGCTTGATCGCGAGCGATGCTGGCCTGCAATTGCGCCTGGTTGGTCGCCTCCGCTGCGGCACCGCGCTCGCGGGAGATCAATGCCTGGGCGCCAATCTGCGCTGCTTGAACGCCGTGATAAGCATTGGCAGCCCCCGCTGGCGGATGAATGGCCTCGACCACCGTGGCGAGAATTTCCACGCCGCTGTCGAGTTTTTGCAGATCCGCCTGCACGGCGCGGCCGATTTCTTCAGAGAGCCCTACCCTGTCTTCGCCGAGCAAACCGTCGAGGGTTCTTGAGGCGAAGTCATGAACCAGAATCCGGCTGGCGGTGCTGCGAATCAGCGTCGGCACGTCGGCGCTGTTGTACGTCGCGGCCAGAGCCGCCTGATCGCTCAGGCCGATGCGATAGACGAAGCGCACGTCCATGTTGACGATCTGAAAGCTCTGCTTGTCGGCACGGCTGCTGGCGATGACCTGGGATTTGTCATTCACATGGCTGGCGTCCCACAAGCGATTGGCAATGGCCGGTGCCGGGCCTTCGGCAGGTTCGGCCGCGACCGGGGCCGATGCTTCGCCCACGCTGGTGGCCAACTCATGGACTACGCCGTTCTCGACGCTCAGCACGCGACCCAGCGGCCACGGCAAACCGGCGTGCAAACCGGGCCCAAACACTTCCACCGGTTTGCCGAAACGTTCGTAGATGCCCCGCCCCTGTAGCGGTATTTCATGAATGCCGGTGAGCGACCAACCGACGATTGCCACCACCGCCAGCACCGGCAAAAACGCCCGGCGCATGTAGGTGAAGGCCCAGATTTGTCGCAGGTCGATACCGAAGCGATTGTGCAACTCGTGCTGCAATGCGAGCAGGGGCTGTGGCGGCCAGCGCAACATATCGGCGACGAAGCTTCGCGCCAGCAAGGTCGGTTCAAGCTGTTCACGACGGGGGCTGAACAGTGACAACACGGCGCGCAGCAACAACTCGATGGCGACCAGCCCCGGCAACAAGCCGATCAGCACCGCCAGACGCACCGGCCAGACGGCTGTTTCGCTACCGAACAACAGACACAAGGCGCTGAGCACCAGGCCAATAATCGCGACCCGCGCCAGCTGCGCCAACGACCCGGCTTCAGGCCATTGGGCGACATTTTCCTGCGCCAGTTGCCGCTCCAGCACCAGCAAACCGAACGCCAGCAGCAACGACAACGCCGCGCCGACACTGGCCGATAATCCCAACGCAGCGGGTGGCAAAGCGAGGTTCCAGACCTGCTCGATGCTGTACAAACTCAACAACGCCCAGCCGCCAAGCCAGAGCGTCGGTGCACCGATCTGCCCAAGCAACCGCAGCCAACGCTGACTGATGCCGTCCAGCAACCGCTCGTACCAACCTTCGGCGACAACGACTTCTTCGGTGATAGCCACCGGCACCAACACTGATGGATTCATCGCTCGTGCGCGCCACTGCGTTATCCACCAGGCCGACTGCAGACCGGCGACCAACACCAGCAAACCGGCGCTCTGATTGACCAGCAACGCGGGCCAGAGCGACTGTGGTGCAAACAGCCCGACAAAAAACGCCAGCACCAGCCCTGCGGCCGCCAAGGCCCCCAAACCGATTGCCCATTGGCGTAATCGACGTCCTTGAACGACCGCCTGCTGAAAGCGCGGCAGCCCTGCTATCTGTGCCCCATCGCCATCGAGATCGACTTGCATACCACCCCAGCCATTGCTCACATCACAATTCGTTACGATATAACGAAAATGGTGAAATTTTCGTCCTGAATCGTTCTATCTAAAAACGCTGAACCTGTCGCCAAGCTGAAGCCTTGACCGAAATGGTGAGAAACGCACATATTACGTTCGTAATTTTTATTGAAGACTACTTTTTATCGATCCCGCCCCTCTCAATCCAGGAGTTGCACCATGAGCACCTATGACGTCGTGATTCTGGGCGCCGGCCCCGGCGGTTACAACGCAGCGATCCGCGCCGGGCAGTTGGGCTTGAAAGCGGCATGCGTGGAAGGCCGCGCCACCCTCGGCGGGACCTGCCTGAACGTCGGTTGCATGCCGTCCAAGGCATTGCTGCATGCCTCTGAGCTCTACGACGCGGCCATGGGGGCGGAATTCGCCAACCTCGGGATCGAGGTCAAACCTGTGCTCAACCTGGCTCAGATGATGAAACAGAAGGATGAAAGCGTCACAGGCCTGACCAAGGGCGTCGAGTTTCTGTTTCGCAAAAACAAGGTCGACTGGATCAAGGGATGGGGCCACATCGACGGGCCGGGCAGCGTCACGGTGACCGACGATCAGGGTGGCAAGACCCGGCTGAGCGCCAAAGACATCATCATCGCCACCGGTTCCGAACCCACTCCCCTGCCAGGCGTGGACATCGACAACCAACGCATCCTCGACTCCACGGGCGCGCTGTCGCTGGCTGAAGTACCGAAGCACCTGGTGGTGATCGGCGCTGGAGTGATCGGTCTGGAACTGGGTTCGGTATGGCGGCGCCTGGGTGCTCAGGTGACGGTCGTCGAATTTCTCGACCGGATCTGCCCGGGTGTGGATGCTGAAGCCGGTAAAACCCTTCAGCGCTCATTGAGCAAGCAAGGCATCCGCTTCAAGTTGAGTTCGAAAGTCACCAGCGCCACCTCCTCGGCGAGCGGTGTTCAACTCAGTGTCGAACCGGCCGCAGGTGGCACCGCCGAGCTGCTGGAAGCCGACTACGTGTTGGTGGCTATTGGTCGTCGTCCTTACACCCAAGGCCTGGGCCTGGAGAACGTCGGCCTCGCCACCGACAAACGCGGCATGCTCGCCAACAAGGGCCACCGCACCGAAGCCGCGGGCGTCTGGGTGATCGGTGACGTCACCTCAGGGCCGATGCTCGCCCACAAGGCCGAAGACGAAGCCATGGCCTGCATCGAGCAGATCGTCGGCAAGGCTGGCGAGGTCAATTACGACCTGATCCCCAGCGTGATCTACACCAAACCGGAGCTGGCCAGCGTCGGCAAGACCGAAGAACAGTTGAAGGCCGAAGGTCGCGCCTACAAGGTCGGCAAATTCCCCTTCACCGCCAACAGCCGGGCGAAGATCAACCACGAAACCGAAGGCTTCGCCAAGGTACTGGCCGATGAGCGCACCGACGAAGTTCTCGGTGTGCACCTTGTGGGCCCGAGCGTCAGCGAAATGATTGGCGAATATTGCGTGGCCATGGAGTTCAGCGCCTCGGCCGAAGACATCGCCCTGACCTGCCATCCGCACCCTACCCGCTCCGAGGCCTTGCGCCAGGCGGCGATGAATGTGGAAGGGATGGCGACGCAGATTTAGAACGATCAAAAGATCGCGGCCAAAGACTGCGATCTTTTCGCTTTTTCAGTCAGGCAAATGCCCCAACGGCAACGCTCCCGGCGTCTTCACCGTGTGAATTGCAAAATTGCTGCGGATATCGCTCACGCCCGGCAATTTCAGCAATCGCCCGGTGAGGAAACGGTCATAGGCGCGCAAGTCCGGTACCACCACTTGCAGCAGAAAATCCGATTCCCCGGACACCAGAAACGCCGAAATCACCTCAGGCAATGCCGTCACGGCCAGGCGAAACGCTTCGGCTTGTTCATCGTTATGCCGTTCGACTTTGACCCCGACAAACACCGTCAGCCCAAGGCCCACTTCATCTCGATCAAGGTTGGCCTGATAGCCACGAATCACACCGGCCTCTTCCAGCATCCGGACCCGGCGCAAACAGGGCGAGGCCGACAAGCCGATCTCATCGGCCAGTTGTACGTTGCTCAGGCGTCCGTCCCGTTGCAGCGCCGTGAGGATTTTGCGGTCGTAGGCGTCCAGTTTCATGTTTTGGTAGATCCTGATGGTTCGATCATCACAAACTGGCAGGTTATGCCAAATATCGAAGCTTTAGAAGCCGACTACGCAACCACCTGCCCTGCCCCTCGGCCGTAGACTGACCCCACCAAATCGACAACGAATGGGGGCGACATGACAGAACTCTGGCTGTTTTTCATGGCATTGACAGTGGTGTACCTGTTGCCGGGCCCGGACATGATTCTGCTGTTGCAGACCGGCGCTCGTCAGGGCAAAGGCGCGGCGCTGGCCACGGCATTGGGGCTGGGCGTGGCGCGCGGTTGTCATGTGGCATTGGCGGCATTGGGTTTGGCGACGCTGTTCAGGACTGCGCCCTGGACCTTCGACGTGGTGCGCCTGGCCGGCGCCGCGTACCTGCTCTGGATCGGCATTCAGTGCCTGCGCACCACGATGCTGCCGAGCTTGAACGGTGCAGACGCAACGACTGCTAAACCACGGTGGCCGGAGGCGATCCAGCGCGGTTTGCTGACTAACCTGCTCAACCCCAAGGCGCTGCTGTTTTGCTCGGTGCTGCTGCCGCAGTTCATCAACCCTCAAGCCGGACCGGTGCTCGCGCAATTTGCGACCCTGGGCATGATGCTGGTCGGCGTCGGCTTGCTGTTCGACAGCGCCTACGCGCTGGTCGGCGCTGCGTTGGGCCGTTGGCTGCAACGCAGTCCATCGGCCCAGCGGGTACAGCAGTGGTTGTTTGGCAGCCTGTTGATTGGTTTTGCTGTGCGGCTGACCTTTGTTCAACAAGCTTGAGCGTTATCGCGCTTTCCGACGGCGGCGACTGATCAACAACAGCGCCGCTGCCGTAACGGCCAACACGGCGCCGATCTGCAATGGTTTTTTGTAGGGTCGCAGCGTGGACCGCATAGCGTCGGTGACCTGGGTCACATAGCGCTTGTCGGCGTTCTGGAAGTCCGGCTCCTGGCATTGATGACCGAAATCACCGGCCCAGACCACATAGGGCCCCTCCTCGACATAACGACGATAGAACGCGCTTTGCTCTTGCAGGTTGGTGCCCCACCCTGAGGCCTTGCATAGCACCGAAGCAAACGCCTGACTGCTGTGGGGCAGATGATCGGCGGCCTTACTCGCCAGAGCCGTGGCGACATAACGGTAATGGAAACGCTCATCAGGTTGCGCCACCGTAGCTTGCTGACGCTGCACTTCGCCCTCGGTCATCAGCGGTCCGACCTTGAGCTCCGGAGCTTCCAGGCTGTAATTGCCACCGAAGGTCACGTAATCCGGGGACATCTCGTAGCCCAACAGCTCCATCCCATTGTAGCGAGCCAGCGTCGCGGCGTAGTAGTAAGCGAATGCCTTGGAGGTCGGCCACCATTTGGACTCGGCCTCCTTGCGCAATTGCCCATACCATTTGGCCTTGGCCTGCAAATCCGCGTTGTCAAAGTAAGCCGGAGCCTCATCGTAACGCTCTTCACGCAATAAACGCCGCCCGAGCAGATTGCGCAGGCTCGCAGCCACCGGCAACGGCACATAATTGTCGCGATCCTGCTGGCTGAGCGGTGGCGGTGCCGGCACCTGGGTGTCGACGTACTGCTTGAGTTCATCGAGGGTCAGCACCCGCTCGGCCACGGTGGCCGCGTCGAACCAGTAGATGCCCTGGCTGCGATAGAGCTGATCGAAGGCCTGCAGGTAATCCCCGCGTTGCAGGGCCAGGATCGCGCTTTCACCCTCGACCCGGCATTTGGGCTGGAGCGTTTCGTAATCCCAGTCGGGCGTCCGCCGCTCGCCCCAGGATTCGTTCTGCGGGAAGGCCTGGGCGGCTTTGGCATAGGCCGCTGCGGCGGCGTTTTTGTCGCCATCACGCACCGCCAGCTTCGCCCGCAACCACCACGCAAGGCCACCGTCACCAGCCTGTTCGAGGAAGGCTTTGGCGCTGGCGTAATCGCCCTGTTGATAATTCATCGCCGCCAGGCGATCGGCATTATCCAGACTGCCACGGGTGCTGCTTTGCAGCAGTTTGATCAGTTTCTGTTCGTTCGGCGGTTGATCACCGAATGACCAGCCCAGCCGACTGATCAACGACGCCGTCACCAGTTGCTGCACCGCTTTGCCCTTGAGCAACCCGGCCAGTTGCTCGTCGGGCATCGCCGCCAGATCGGCCATCAACAGCTTCAGCGAGGTGTAGCCCACCGCCGAGCCGTGAAGGTTCTGCGTGGCGTAGAGTTGGATGGCGTTGTCCCAATCACCCGCGGTGCGGGCCACTCGTGCTTCTTCGCCGAGGCTGGCGACACCCAGTTCCAATGGGTCGCTGAAGCCGTCGATGCTCAGTTGACGGGTCTGCTCGAAGGCCTTGCGGGACTGAGCCAACAGGTCAGGGGTCGCGCCTGCTTCTGAACTCATGGCAAACAGCGCCCGGCCCAACGAGTACGCCGCCCAGGTGCTACGCAACGGGCGTTGTTCCTCCGGCAGCGCCAGCACTTTCTGGAAGTAGTCGGCGGCCAGGCCATGGTCACCGGCGTTGAACGCCACGGCGCCAGCCAGATAGAGTCTGTGCTCGGCCGGCAGATTCGCGCCTTGCTCTTCAACCTGACGGGCATCGGTCAGGTTGCGCAGTTGTTTCACCAAAGCTTGTTGTTCAGGCGTCAGACCGGCCTGTTCGGCGGTATCGCGCTGATGGGTGTAATCAGGCGCATCGCCGTAACCGTCCCCCGGAATGTTGGTGGCGGCGGTGACATTTTTCAGTCCCGCGATGGCATGCCCGAGGCGGCTGATCTCAAGGTTGAAGTTGCTTTCCGGCAGTTCCGCCAGCGACTGGCCACGGTTGTCCAGCAGGCGCATGGGGAAGTCCGGCCCGCAGGCCAGCGCCGAACCCAATGGCAGGCTGAGGCTCAGGCAAAGCACATGGCGGGGCCAGTTACGGGTAAACATTCGAACCTCCTTGATCAATGTGTGCGCAGCGAGCCCAACCGATGGCGCGCTGCCCGCCGGCCGGGATTCGACCGTCACGCAGGCGGGTGAAGGTAAGCAGATCCGGGCGCTGTTGCAACGCATAACCGGCCAGCGCATCGGCGCCCTCGCAGCCCTGCACCGCCAGCGTCAGGCGTTCGGGCCAGGCACTGTCGAGGTTGCCTTGGTTGCTGAGGCTGATGTCGTAGAGGCCGTCCTGCGCCGAGAGTTTCAGCCCTACATGACTGTCGAGCGTATCGCCGCGCGCCACAGCGCCCAGCGTCGTCAGGCTCCAGGCCCTGCGATCATTGGCCAGGGGCAGGCGAAACCAGATCAGCCCGGCCAGATGGGCCGGTGGATCGGCGCGCAACTCGGCGCCGAGCTTGCTCAGTTGCTGCGGGTCCGCCAGCAACTCCCGACGTTCGCCACCTCGCTCGATGGGCACTTCGCTTTCCACGACCGGCGCGCCCCCGGCCCCCGGCAACAGCGCCACGCCATAAGCCGGCAGCGCCAGATAAAACGGTTTCGATGTGTTGCGACTCCAGGCCCTGGCCCACTGCCGTGTCTGATCCGGGTCGAACAGCCCACGCCGTGGATCGCTCACCGCGTGCACCTGCAACACGCTGCTGTCGACCGTTGCCAGCAACGCCGGCAATTCAGAACTGTCGAGCCAGGCCGGCAACGCGGTGATGCTCAGTGGCAAGGACGCCGGCAGAACGCCACGCAAATGGGTGAGGAATTCGCGGTAGGCCGGTAACCGGGCGTTGCCCGCATCGTGGTCAATTTCCACGCCGGAGAGGGTCAACCCCTGCCCTTGCCAATCGCTGAGCACCTGCTGGATCTGCGCCGTGACCTCGTCCCGGTCCAGCCCATTGAGCTGGCCATCCAGACGAACCACCGCAATCAGCGGTCGGCCATCACGCTTGAGCAGCGCCGGATCGATCCGCGCCCGGCTCCAGCCAGACTGTGGAAATGCCTGCAAGGCCAGCACGCGCAAGGTCGAGAAATCGGTGTGGCTGTCGCGCAGCGCGGCGTCATGGGCTGGCGTCCATAGCCGTTGCCAGACATAGAGTTGCTGATCGAGCGGCGGCGCGTCCGATTGCTCGCAACCGTTGAGCAACAACGCTGCCAGCAAAACGATCAAGCGTGCGAAAAAAACCATGAGAAACCTTATCCCTGAAATACAAAAAGGGCCTCTCAAAGGCCCTTTGTCGCTCTGCTCGCTACCCTACTCAGCCGTTGGCTTGCGGGCAACGATCACCTGACTTTTTGCCACCACCGTATCCAGCACCTGACTGCCCGCTCCCACAGAGGGATTTTCTGTGTTGTCTGGTTCAGTTACAGATCCAACACCAACGGCTGCGAACCCTGCGCCGGCACCGCACAACAAATCAGCACCTCACCCGCATCGGGAGCCTCCGCCGGAGGCTGTGGATAATTCACCTCTCCGCTGATCAACCGGGTTTTGCAGGTCCCGCAGGAACCGCCGCGGCAACTGAATTCCGGGCGCAAGCCACGGCTCTCCGCCAACTCCAGCAAACTGCCGCCGTCCGGCTGCCAACGCGCTTCTTTGGCAGAGCGCTGGAACACGACGGGCACCGAAACGGTAGCGGCCGGCAATTGCTCGATGACCACCGCGTCCGGGTCCGGCTTGCGACGCAGCGTCGACGGGCCAAAGGTTTCGGCATGAATCCTTGAATCAGGGACATCCAGATCCCGCAGGCTGTCGTACAGCCCCTGGGTAAAACTTCCCGGACCGCACAGGACAAAATCCACTTGGTCGTAGTCCTCCACCTCAAGAGTGGTCTTGAGCAAGTCGGCGTCGATGCGCCCTGTCAGGTCGTAATCTTCACCCTCACGGGCATCGGCCTCCGGCTGACTGAGCAAACGCAGCACCCGCACCTCATCACCGAGGCCGTCGAGCAGGCGATCCAGCTCAGGGCGAAACGGTTGATCGGCCAAGGTCCGCGAGCTCTGGAAGAACCACACAGGACGGATGCGCCGCGTGCGCAGGCCTTGATAAACCACCTCCCGCAGCATCGACAGCAGCGGCGTGATCCCCACGCCGGCAGCCAATAGCACCAGCGGCCGACGCTCATTCGGCGCCACGGTGAAATGCCCTTGAGGCGAGCGGGCTTCAAGCACATCGCCGACACGAATCTGCTCATGCAGGTGCGAGGACACCAGGCCTTCACGCTTCACGCTGATGCGGAAAAAGTCATCGGATGGCGCGCTCGACAAGCTGTACGTGCGGATGTGCACATCGCCTGCGATGTTGAACCGCAAGGGCAAATGTTGCCCGGCTTGAAACACCGGCAACCCGGCGCCATCGGCAGGCTCCAGATAGATTGAACGGATGTTGTGGCTCTCCCGCTCGATGCGCGTCACTCGCAGCGGCCGCCAGCGATTCCCCAGCGCCTGGGCTTGCAGGCGTGCATTCGCCTGCGTCCAGGTGCCGGTCAGCAGACTGGTGGGCGACACGCCGTCAAAGCGCCAGCGCAAGGCCAGTGCCGCGGACCGACGCACCGCGTGCTCCACCTCGAATGTCCACAGCCGCTCAGCCCCTTGAAAGGCTTCGATCTGCGGGCCTTCAAGGATGACTTGCGTGCGACCGCTGAGGTGCAGCAAATCGCCCGAATCGAAATCGATGAACAGCAAACCGGCCCGAGGGTTGATCAGCAGGTTGCCCAAGGTATTGAAGAACAGGTTGCCGGCGAAGTCCGGGATGGTCAGGCGATTGCCCTCTATTTGGACGAAACCGGCCTGGCCGCCCCGATGAGAAACGTCCACCGAGCGTTGGCCATCGACGTCCACATAGCTGGCGACAAAGAAGGTATCGGCGCTGGCAATCATGGCTTTGGCCGCGTCATCCAGCTCATTGAGATGCTGCGCGATACGGGTCTCCGGATCCGCCAATGGCACCGAGCGAAACTGGCGCAATTGAATGTATTGCGGGCAATTGCCGAAGGATTGCTCCACCGTCACCTCGAAGCCGCTCGCCGTTACAGCGCCGACTCGACCATTGAGACGGTTGCGACGCCGGGTGTGCAGCTCGATACCGAGCAGACCGATCGCCGCCCCGTCTTGCAGTTGTGCAGGATCGTCGCGACCGGGCAGGCTGCCGATCTGCAACAGCCCGGGCTCGGGGGACTTCGCAAAGCCCGGCGCCCCTTCAAGAATGCTCGCCCAAGGGTTGCCGTCGGCATCCACCGCGCCGTACAGCATGAACGGCAGTTGCTGATAGAACGTGCGGTGCTGGTCCGGCATCTCGCCGCGAATCACCCTACGACCCAATGCGTCCATTCGCTCCGCGACACCCACGTGGGCTTGCAACTGTTTCTCGCCTGCATGCCAAGGTGAACGTTCCATAACGGCTTCTCCCCTGCGCTCATTGCGCAATAAGAACGGCCCGACTGAATAGGGCCGTGAACATCAGGCAGTTTTTTGCAAACCGGCGATGGTGCGCGGCATGCCGACAAACCCTGGCAAGGCTTCAACGCGCGCCAGCCAGGCCCGGATGTTGGCGTAGTCGTCCAGCGACACATTGCCTTCCGGAGCATGGGCGATGTAGCTGTAGGCGGCGATGTCGGCGATGGTCGGCTCGCTACCGGCCAGATAGGCCGTTGCGCCCAGTTCCTGATCGATCACTTTGAGCCAAGTGTGAGAATAGGCAATCACCTCTTCAGCGTTGTAAGGCGCACCAAATACAGTGATCAGCCTTGCCCTGCCGGGGCCAAAGGCAATCGGCCCGGCGGCGACCGACAACCAGCGCTGAACCTTGGCTGCACCGACCGGATCGGTGGGCAGCCAGCGACCGTTGCCATATTTTTGCGCAAGGTAGACCAGGATCGCGTTGGAGTCGGCCAGCACCATGCCTTGATCCTCAATCACCGGAACCTGACCAAACGGGTTGAGCGCAAGAAAATCCGCTTGTTTGTGTGCGCCCTTGGCCAGATCGACGAAGATCAGCTCGGTCGGCAGTTGCAACAACGACAGCATCAGCTCTACACGGTGAGCATGGCCGGAACGGGGGAAGTTGTAGAGTTTGATGGCTTGCATGGTCGACTCCGCTGGGTGGTGGCGCCGCTCAGGAAGGATCAGCGCCGATGGAGCGCTATCTTCCATCCACAACCAAAGCAACAGAATAACCAGCAAACGCAATCCATTATTTCATCCAGTGCAATAACCCTTCAGCCGTGCAGGGCCGGGTGTTCGCGCAGCCCCTTCACCGCAAAGTCCACAAAACTGCGAACCCGCGTCGGGGCCTTGCGCCCACCCTGGTAGACCACATGAATGGGCAATGGCGGCAGTTCGAAGTCAGCCAGGACGATTTCCAGCTCACCGGTGGCGATCTTGCTCGCCACTTGATACGACAGGACTCGGGTCAATCCCAGGCCCATGGCGGCGGCAGTGATCGCCGCTTGATTGGCAGAGACCACAAGACGTGGCTCCGGACGAACACTGATCGGCTCTCCCGCCTCAAGGAACGGCCAGCTTCTGGGCTGCCCGATGGACGAGGTGGCGATGATCGGGGCGCGGCTCAAGTCTGCCGGATGCCGAGGCCGACCATGGTCAGTCAGGAATCCAGGGGAAGCGCAGATCACTCGCCGCACTTCGCCCACTCGAATTGCGTGCTGATTGCTGTCAGGCAATTCACCGATACGCACGGCCACATCGATGCCCTCCTCGACCATGCTCACCACCCGGTCGACCAGTACAGCGTTGATGCTGACTTCAGGAAATTGAGTCAGGTAACCGACCATGAGCGGCGTGACGAACAAATCGCCGAACAATACCGGCGCGGTGATCGTCAGTTGCCCACGGGGCTGGGCATGGCTCCCGGCGGCCGAATCCTCGGCTTCCTGCACCTCGGCGAGAATTCTCCGACAGTCCTCCAGATAACGCTGGCCCGCCTCGCTCAAATGCACGCTACGGGTGGTGCGCGTCAGCAACTGAGTGCCAATGCGCTGCTCAAGCGCCGCCACTGCCCGGGTGACGCTGGCTGCTGACATCCCCAAGCGCCGCGCCGCCGCCGAGAAACCCTGGTCCTGGGCGACAGCGGCGAAGACCTGCATTTCCTGGAATCGGTCCATCGGGTATGTCCTTCGTTCAGGTAAAAAAAATCGCAACCGTGGGCTGCGATTTTTATTGGTTCGATCACCTGTGGATAACTTATTCCACCGTCACCGACTTCGCCAGATTTCGTGGCTGGTCAACGTCAGTGCCTTTCAACACTGCCACGTAGTACGACAACAACTGCAACGGAATCGTGTAGAGGATCGGCGACAGGATGTCGTGGATATGCGGCATGTGCACAACATGAGTGCCTTCACCGTTGGTCATGCCGGCCTGTTCGTCGGCGAAGACGATCAGTTCACCGCCGCGGGCGCGGACTTCCTGGAGGTTGGACTTCAACTTCTCCAGCAACTCGTTGTTCGGTGCCACCGTGACCACTGGCATGTCGTTATCCACAAGCGCCAGCGGGCCATGTTTCAGCTCGCCCGCCGGGTAGGCTTCGGCGTGGATGTAGGAGATTTCCTTGAGCTTGAGCGCCCCTTCCATAGCCACCGGGAATTGCGCACCGCGACCGAGGAACAGGGTGTGGTTCTTCTCGGCGAACAACTCGGCGATTTTTTCCACAGTGCTGTCCATGGCCAGGGCTTCGCCCAGACGGGTCGGCAGGCGACGCAGTTCTTCCACCAGTGTGGCTTCGACGCCTGCGGCCAATGTGCCGCGCACCTGACCCAGGGCCAGGGTCAGCAAGAGCAGGCCCACCAATTGAGTGGTGAAGGCTTTGGTCGAGGCCACGCCAATTTCGCGACCGGCCTGGGTCAGCAGCGTCAGGTCCGATTCACGCACCAGGGAGCTGATGCCGACGTTGCAGATTGCCAGGCTGGAAAGGAAGCCCAGTTCCTTGGCATTGCGCAGCGCGGCTAACGTATCGGCGGTTTCGCCTGACTGGGAGATGCTCACGAACAGGGTATCGGGCTGCACCACTACTTTGCGATAGCGGAATTCGCTGGCGACTTCGACCTGGCACGGGATGCCGGCCAGTTCTTCGAGCCAGTAACGGGCAACCATGCCGGCGTGATAGCTGGTGCCGCAGGCGACGATCTGTACATTACGCACCTTGGCGAACAACTCGGCCGCTTGTGAACCAAACGCCTGGACCAGCACCTGATTCTGACTCAGGCGACCTTCAAGCGTGCGTTGCACCACGGCCGGTTGCTCGTGAATTTCCTTGAGCATGTAATGCCGGAACTCGCCTTTGTCAGCGGCTTCGGCACCGTCACGGTACTGAATGCTTTCACGCTCGACGAGCACGCCGTTGATGTCCCAGATCTGCACGCTGTCGCGGCGAATTTCGGCGATATCGCCTTCTTCCAGGTACATGAAGCGGTCAGTGACCTGGCGCAGGGCCAACTGGTCGGAGGCAAGAAAGTTTTCACCCAGGCCCAGACCGATTACCAATGGGCTGCCGCTGCGGGCTGCTACCAAGCGATCCGGTTGCCGAGCGCTGATCACTGCCAGACCGTAGGCGCCGTGCAGTTCTTTGACGGTCGCTTTCAGGGCCGCGGTCAGGTCGGGCTGCTCTTTGAGTTTTTCGTTGAGCAGATGAGCGATGACTTCAGTGTCCGTGTCCGAGGTGAACACGTGGCCCAGGGCCTTGAGCTGCTTGCGCAGGGCTTCGTGGTTCTCGATGATGCCGTTGTGCACCACCGCCAGATCGCCCGAAAAATGCGGGTGAGCGTTGCGTTCGCACGGTGCACCGTGAGTCGCCCAGCGGGTGTGGGCAATGCCCAGACGGCCGACCAGAGGCTCTTCGATCAGCGCCTGTTCCAGTTCACTGACCTTGCCCGGCCGACGCAGGCGCAAGAGCTTTTCATCGTTGGTGTACACCGCCACACCGGCGCTGTCATAACCACGGTATTCCAGACGCTTGAGGCCTTCGAGCAGGATGGCGGTAATGTTCCGTTCTGCGACTGCACCAACAATTCCACACATGCTATTTCTCCTGACTGACAGCGGCGCAAATCACATTGATGCCGCGGGCCTGAATCTGATCGCGGGCCTCAAGCGGCAGGCGATCATCGGTAATAAGGGTATGGACACTGCTCCAAGGCAGCTCCAGATTGGGGATCTTGCGGCCGATCTTGTCGGCCTCGACCATCACGATCACTTCGCGGGCGACCTCGGCCATGACACGGCTCAGTCCCAGCAATTCATTGAAGGTGGTGGTCCCGCGCACCAGATCGATGCCATCGGCGCCAATAAATAACTGATCGAAGTCATATGAGCGTAGTACCTGCTCTGCCACCTGCCCCTGGAAGGATTCGGAATGCGGATCCCAGGTACCACCGGTCATCAACAGCACCGGTTCGTGCTCGAGTTCAGTCAACGCGTTGGCGACATGCAGGGAGTTGGTCATCACCACCAGGCCCGGTTGCTGGCCGAGTTCCGGGATCATCGCGGCGGTGGTACTGCCGCTGTCGATGATAATGCGCGCATGCTCGCGAATCCGCGTGACGGCGGCGCGGGCAATGGCCTGCTTGTATTTCGAAACCGGTTGGCCGATATCGGCGACCAGCTCCTGCGGCATGGTGACCGCGCCGCCATAACGACGCAGCAACAGACCGTTGCTTTCAAGCGCGGCCAGATCCTTGCGAATCGTAACTTCCGAGGTTTCGAAGCGTTTGGCCAACTCGTCCACACTGACTTCGCCCTGCTCATTGAGCAAGGCGAGGATATTGTGGCGGCGTTGGGGCGTGTTGCGCTTTGACATGACTTGGTAAGTTTCGATTCGAAAGATAACGTAAGCAATCAAAACCTATCGGCGAAACTTCGTCAAGCCAGCTTCAGAAAAAAAGATGTGTGGATAACTCAAAAAAAGATCGCAGCCTCCGGCAGCTCCTACAGAGTGAACACGAATTCCCTGTAGGAGCTGCCGAAGGCTGCGATCTTTTGATCTGTGGATAACTTAACTCTTCTTGATCTTCTCAGGCCGCTTCCAGCCGTCGATGTTCTTCTGTCGAGCCCGGCCAACGGCCAATTGAGCGTTATCCACATTCTGGGTAATGGTCGAACCGGCCGCCGTGGTCGCACCGGAGGAGATATCCACAGGCGCCACCAACGAGTTGTTGGAGCCGATGAACACATCTTCACCCAGCACGGTTTTCCACTTGTTGGCACCGTCGTAGTTGCAGGTGATGGTGCCGGCGCCAATGTTGGTGCGCGCACCGATCTCGGCATCGCCCAGATACGTCAAGTGACCGGCCTTGGCACCTTCGCCCATGTGAGCGTTCTTCAGTTCAACAAAGTTACCCACATGTGCGCGGGCCTCCAGCACTGTGCCAGGACGCAAACGAGCAAACGGGCCGGCATCGCTGCCTTCGCCGAGAATCGCGCCTTCGATATGACTGTTGGCCTTGATCACCACGCCTTTGCGCAGGGTGCTGTCCTTGATCACGCAGTTCGGGCCGATCACCACGTCGTCCTCGATGACCACTTTGCCCTCGAGAATCACGTTGATGTCGATCAGGATATCGCGACCAACGGTAACCTCACCGCGCACATCGAAACGTGTCGGGTCGCGCAGGGTTACGCCTTGAGCCATCAAACGACGAGCGGCGCGCAGCTGATAATGACGCTCCAGTTCGGCCAGTTGTTTGCGATCGTTGGCGCCCTGCACTTCCATGGCGTCATGGGGTTGTTCTGTGGCCACCACCAGACCATCACTGACCGCCATGGCAATCACGTCGGTCAGGTAGTACTCGCCCTGGGCATTGTTGTTGGAGAGGCGGCCCAGCCAATCGCCCAAACGCTGGGAAGGCACCGCCAAAATGCCGGTATTGCCTTCGGTGATCGCACGCTCAACCGCGTTGGCATCTTTCTGCTCAACGATGGCAGTCACTTTGCCGGCGGCATCACGGACAATACGGCCGTAGCCAGTCGGGTCATCCAACTCGACAGTCAGCAGACCCAATTGCTGCGGTGCAGCCTGCTTGAGCAGACGTTGCAGGGTTTCGACTTCGATCAACGGCACGTCACCGTAGAGAATCAGCACGGTATCGGACTCGATGAACGGCACAGCCTGGGCCACCGCATGACCGGTACCCAGCTGTTGGTCCTGCAGGACGAAATTCAGGTCATCGGCGGCCAGACGCTCGCGCACCGCTTCGGCACCATGGCCGATCACCACGTGGATGCGCTGTGGATCAAGTTGCCGGGCGCTGTGGATAACATGGCCGAGCATTGAATTACCGGCAATCGGATGCAGGACTTTCGGCAAGGCCGAACGCATGCGAGTGCCTTGGCCGGCAGCGAGGATAACGATTTCAAGGGACATGACTGGCTACCAATCCTGGGTGGTCAGCAACTGCGACCAGGTGATGAATATCGAAAAAGAAAAAAGGGTAGCCGAGGCTACCCTTTTTAATCAATCGCGCAACAAGTCGATGGCCGATTAGTGGCCGAACTTCTTGCGGATCTGCTGGACGGTGCGCAGCTGAGCTGCAGCCTCGGCCAGACGTGCGGCAGCAGAACCGTAATCGAATTCCGCGCCTCGCTCATGCAAGGCTTTCTCGGCAGCCTTAACGGCTTCCAAAGCTGCGGCTTCGTCCAGGTCGGCAGCGCGTTGCACGGTGTCGGCGAGAACCTTGACCATGTTCGGCTGAACCTCGAGGAAACCACCGGAGATGTAATACACCTCCTCTTCCCCGCCCTGCTTGATCAGGCGGATCGGGCCCGGCTTGAGATTGGTGATCAGCGGCGCGTGACCCAGGGCGATACCAAGATCACCCAGTGCACCGTGCGCAACCACCATCTCGACCAGGCCGGAAAAGATTTCCCCTTCCGCGCTGACGATATCGCAATGGACTGTCATAGCCATCTGATTGCCTCAACCTAAATTAGCGCCCGTTGCCGGGCGCCGGGATTACAGTTTCTTGGCTTTCTCGATCGCTTCTTCGATGCCGCCGACCATGTAGAACGCTTGTTCTGGCAGGTGGTCGTAGTCACCGTTGAGGATGCCTTTGAAGCCAGCAATGGTGTCTTTCAGGGAAACGTATTTACCCGAAGCACCGGTGAAGACTTCAGCCACGAAGAACGGCTGCGACAAGAAACGCTGGATCTTACGAGCACGGTTTACCAACTGCTTGTCGGCTTCCGACAGCTCGTCCATACCCAGGATCGCAATGATGTCCTTCAGTTCTTTGTAACGCTGCAGCACGTACTGAACACCGCGAGCGGTTTCGTAGTGGTCGTTGCCGATCACGTTCGGGTCCAGCTGACGCGAAGTCGAGTCCAGTGGGTCTACCGCAGGGTAGATACCCAGGGAAGCGATGTCACGGGACAGTACGACAGTGGCGTCCAAGTGGGCGAAGGTGGTCGCTGGCGACGGGTCGGTCAAGTCGTCCGCTGGTACGTATACCGCCTGGATCGAAGTAATCGAACCTTGCTTGGTCGAAGTGATGCGCTCTTGCAGCACGCCCATCTCTTCAGCCAGGGTCGGCTGGTAACCTACTGCCGAAGGCATACGGCCCAGCAGTGCGGATACTTCAGTACCGGCCAGGGTGTAACGATAGATGTTGTCGACGAACAGCAGAACGTCGTTACCTTCGTCACGGAACTTCTCGGCCATGGTCAGGCCAGTCAGTGCTACGCGCAGACGGTTTCCCGGCGGCTCGTTCATCTGACCGTAAACCAGTGCCACTTTGTCCAGAACGTTGGAGTCCTTCATCTCGTGGTAGAAGTCGTTACCCTCACGAGTACGCTCACCCACACCGGCGAACACGGAATAACCGCTGTGCTCGATGGCGATGTTACGGATCAGTTCCATCATGTTTACGGTCTTGCCTACACCGGCACCACCGAACAGACCGACTTTACCGCCCTTGGCGAACGGGCAAACCAGGTCGATAACCTTGATGCCTGTTTCCAGCAGCTCGTTGCCGCCCGCTTGTTCAGCGAAGGTTGGCGCAGGACGGTGAATGCCCCAACGCTCTTCTTCGCCGATCGGACCAGCTTCGTCGATCGGGTTGCCCAGTACGTCCATGATCCGGCCCAGGGTCGCTTTACCGACCGGTACGGAGATGGCTGCGCCAGTGTTGTTGACGTCCAGACCGCGCTTCAAGCCTTCGGTGGAGCCCATCGCAATGGTACGAACCACGCCGTCGCCCAGCTGCTGCTGAACTTCCAGAGTGGTTTCGGCGCCTTGAACTTTCAAGGCGTCGTAGATGCTCGGTACGCTGTCGCGTGGGAATTCCACGTCGATAACGGCGCCGATGATTTGAACGATACGTCCGCTACTCATAGCTGGATCCTCTGAATATTTGAACCGTTAAACCGCGGCAGCGCCGCCGACGATTTCCGAGATCTCTTGGGTGATCGCAGCCTGACGCGCCTTGTTGTAGACCAGCTGCAAATCGCTGATCAAATCACCGGCGTTGTCGGTAGCGTTCTTCATCGCGATCATCCGCGCAGCTTGTTCAGCCGCGTTGTTCTCGACCACCGCCTGGTAGACCTGCGACTCCACGTAACGGACCATCAAGCCGTCAAGCAGCTCTTTGGCGTCCGGTTCGTACAGATAATCCCAGTGGTGCTTGAGTTCTTGATCCGGGGTTGCCACCAGTGGAATCAACTGCTCCACGGTAGGCTGTTGTGTCATGGTGTTGATGAACTTGTTGGACACCACGGACAGGCGGTCAATACGGCCATCCAGGTAGGCATCCAGCATCACCTTGACGCTGCCGATCAGATCATTGATCGACGGCTCTTCACCCAAGTGGCTGATAGCTGCAACGACGTTACCGCCGAAGTTGCGGAAGAAAGCCGCACCCTTGCTACCAACGACACACAGATCGATCTCGACGCCGTTTTCGCGGTTTACCGCCATGTCCTTGACCAAAGCCTTGAACAGGTTGGTGTTCAAGCCACCACACAGACCACGGTCACTGCTCACTACGACATAACCAACGCGCTTTACTTCACGGTCGATCATGAACGGGTGGCGATATTCCGGGTTAGCGTTGGCCAGATGGCCAATAACCTGGCGGATGCGCTCCGCATAAGGACGGCTAGCAGCCATGCGCATTTGTGCCTTGCGCATTTTGCTGACCGCCACTTTTTCCATGGCGCTGGTAATCTTTTGCGTGCTTTTGATGCTCGCAATCTTACTGCGAATCTCTTTTGCGCCTGCCATGTAACACCTATCAGGTTAGCAAGCGGGAGCCGCTAGGCTCCCGCTGCGGCTTACCAGGTTTGGGTGGCCTTGAACTTCTCGATACCGGCTTTCAGGCCGCCATCGATTTCGTCATTGAAGTCACCCTTCACGTTGATCTTCGCCATCAAGTCGGCGTGATCGCGGTTGAAGTAAGCAATCAGCGCTTGCTCGAAGCTGCCGATCTTGGCGATTTCAACGTCGGTCAGGAACCCACGCTCAGCGGCATACAGCGACAGCGACATGTCGGCGATCGACATTGGCGCGTATTGCTTCTGCTTCATCAGCTCGGTAACGCGCTGACCATGCTCAAGTTGCTTACGGGTCGCTTCGTCCAGGTCAGAAGCGAACTGGGCGAATGCCGCCAGTTCACGGTACTGAGCCAGAGCGGTACGGATACCACCGGACAGCTTCTTGATGATCTTGGTCTGAGCGGCACCACCCACACGGGATACCGAAACACCGGCGTTCACTGCAGGACGGATGCCCGAGTTGAACATGGCCGATTCCAGGAAGATCTGACCGTCGGTGATGGAAATCACGTTGGTCGGAACGAACGCAGAAACGTCGCCAGCCTGGGTTTCGATGATCGGCAGTGCGGTCAGGGAACCGGTTTTGCCGGTCACTGCGCCGTTGGTGAACTTCTCTACGTATTCTTCCGAAACGCGGGATGCGCGCTCCAGCAGACGGGAGTGGAGATAGAACACGTCGCCTGGGTAAGCTTCACGGCCTGGTGGACGGCGCAGCAGCAGGGAAATCTGGCGGTAAGCCACTGCTTGCTTGGACAGATCGTCATAAACGATCAGCGCGTCTTCACCGCGATCGCGGAAGTATTCGCCCATGGTGCAACCGGAGTACGGTGCCAGGAATTGCAGTGCTGCAGATTCCGAAGCGCTCGCTGCAACGATGATGGTGTTAGCCAGTGCACCGTTTTCTTCCAGCTTGCGAACTACGTTGGCGATGGTCGATTGCTTCTGACCGATAGCTACGTAGACGCAGAAAATGCCGCTGTCTTTCTGGTTGATGATCGCGTCGATCGCCAGAGCGGTTTTACCGATCTGACGATCACCGATGATCAGCTCACGCTGGCCACGGCCGACAGGGATCATCGCATCGACAGCCTTGTAGCCAGTCTGTACAGGCTGGTCTACCGACTTACGCCAGATCACGCCTGGAGCAACTTTCTCGACCGCGTCGGTCTCGGTGTTGTTCAGCGGACCTTTGCCGTCAACTGGGTTACCCAGTGCGTCGACTACGCGACCCAGCAGTTCCTTACCAACCGGAACTTCGAGGATGCGGCCGGTGCACTTGGCGCTCATGCCTTCAGCCAGAGTCTGGTATGCGCCCAATACAACGGCACCTACAGAGTCTTGCTCCAGGTTGAGAGCCATACCGAAGACGCCGCCCGGAAACTCGATCATCTCGCCGTACATAACGTCGGCCAGACCGTGAATCCGCACGATACCGTCAGATACGCTGACGACAGTGCCTTCGTTACGGGCTTGGGAGGTCACATCGAGCTTGTCGATGCGGCCCTTGATAATTTCACTTATTTCGGAAGGATTGAGTTGCTGCATTGCTCTGCTGCCCCTTCAAACTCAAGATTTCAATGCTTCGGCAAGTTTCGCGATTTTGCCGCGAATCGAGCCATCGATAACCAGGTCGCCGGCGCGGATGACAACACCACCAATAAGGGATGAGTCTTCCTCGACTTGCAGGCGCACTTCCCGGTTGAGTCGTGCACTGAGAACCTTGGCGAGTTTGTCTTGCTGTTCTTGGTTCAATGCAAAAGCACTGGTCACTTCAACGTCTACCGATTTCTCTTGTTCGGCCTTGTACAGGTCAAACAGAGCGGCGATCTCCGGCAGAAGCGGGAGACGGTCGTTTTCGGCAACGACGTGAATGAAGTTCTGTGCCTTGGCATCAAACTTGTCGCCGCACACGTCAATGAACGTGGCGGCCTTTTCTGCGCTCGTCAGTCGCGGGGCCTTGAGCACGCGCTGCATGGTGTCGTCTTCCGACACCGCTGCTGCCAGGCCGAGCATGGCTGACCAATTGGCCAGTTGCTGGTGGGCCTGAGCGTGCTCGAAGGCCGCCTTAGCGTAAGGTCGGGCCAACGTGGTCAGTTCTGCCATGATCGCCCTCGCTTAGATTTCAGCAGCCAGTTGGTTAACCAGCTCTGCGTGCGCGTTTTGATCGATTGCTTTGCCCAGGATCTTCGCAGCACCGCCAACGGCCAGGCTACCCACTTGGGCGCGCAGCGCGTCTTTGACGCTGTTCAGTTCCTGTTCGATCTCGGCCTGAGCCTGAGCCTTCACACGGTCAGCTTCGACGCGAGCCTGTTCACGGGCTTCGTCGACAATCTGGGTACCGCGTTTCTTGGCTTGCTCGATGATTTCAGCTGCCTGAGCTTTCGCTTCGCGCAGTTGCTGACCCGCTTTCTCTTGGGCCAACTCCAGGTCGCGAGCTGCTCGGCTGGCAGCGTCCAGACCATCAGCGATCTTCTTTTGACGTTCGTGCAGAGCCGTGATGACCGGAGGCCAGACGAACTTCATGCAGAACAGTACAAAAATCAGGAACGCAACGGACTGGCCAATCAGGGTCGCATTAATGTTCACGCCAACACCTCGCAGTTACGTTGTCCATCACACCAAATTACCCGGAAGATCCGAGTAATTAGCCAGCGATTTGACCAACGAACGGGTTCGCAAAGGTGAAGAACAGAGCGATACCAACACCGATCATGGTTACGGCGTCGAGCAGACCGGCAACGATGAACATTTTAACTTGCAGCATTGGAACCATTTCTGGCTGACGCGCTGCGCCTTCCAGGAACTTGCCGCCCAGCAGGCCGAAACCAATTGCGGTACCCAGTGCGCCCAGGCCGATCAACAGTGCAACAGCGATAGCGGTTAGACCAACTACAGTTTCCATCTTTCCTCCCGACTTTTACGTCGTATGGTTTAGGTTTTTTAGATTTTAAAGCGGTAAAACAAATCGTTTCATAGCCCGTTTAGGGCACCCACCCGTTTGACCGGGTGGGACATCAGACCAGTCGAGACTGGTCTTAATGGTTTTCTTCGTGCGCCATCGACAGGTAGACGATGGTCAGCATCATGAAGATAAATGCCTGCAGGGTGATGATCAGGATGTGGAACACAGCCCACGCCCACTGCAGAACTACGCCCAGGCCGCTCAGCCAGAGCAGACCGCTGCCGAACATCACAGCGATCAGAATGAACACCAGCTCACCGGCATACATGTTGCCGAACAGACGCAGAGCCAGGGAGATCGGCTTGGCGATCAGGGTCACGAATTCCAGCAGGAAGTTCACCGGAATCAGCAGCGCCTGAACAAAGATGTTCTTGCTACCGAACGGGTGCAGGGTCAGCTCGCCGATGAAGCCGCCGAGGCCCTTGATCTTGATGCTGTAGAAAATGATCAGCGCAAACACCGTGAAGGCCATGGCCAAGGTAGCGTTCGGGTCGGTGGTCGACACGGCGCGGAACGGGATGTGGTGGTCGCCGGAGATCAGGATGGCCAGCTGAGGAATCCAGTCAACCGGTACCAGGTCGATGGCGTTCATCAGGAAGACCCAGACGAAGATGGTCAGTGCCAGCGGTGCAACCACTGGACTACGGCCATGGAAGCTGTCTTTCACGCTGCCATCGACGAATTCGACCAATACTTCAACGAAGTTCTGCAAAGCACCAGGTACACCTGTAGTCGCCTTCTTTGCCGCCATGCGGAAAAGAAGAACGAAGATCAGACCCAACGCGACCGACCAGCCGAGGGTATCGACGTGGAAAGCCCAGAAGCCCATTTCCTTGGCTTCTGCTGCGGAGTGGGCAAAGCCCCAGCCGCCGTTGGGTAGCTGACCGAAGGTCAGGTTCTGCAAGTGGTGCTGGATATAGCCCGAAGCGGTTGTTTCTGCCATGGTTGCCTCAAACGCCCTAAGGTCTCGAAAGTCTTGTTCTCATAAGCAGGGGAGCGAACCAGCTGACCAGTTGGGTCAGCACGAAGACGCCGAATACTGCTAGCGGCGCCAATGGCTTCACACCTGCAAACGTCAGTGCAAACAGCACTGCCGTCAAAATCAGTTTGCCCGCCTCGCCGGCATAAAAAGACCGGACGATAGCTTGAGCTGCTCGGGCGCCGGAAAACCGAAATGCCCTGTGAGCGAAATAAATATTGGGAAGCAAGGCTATCAGGCCTCCGCAAAGTCCTGAGTACCCGGCAACGACTCCATACCATCGCCAGAGCGCCAAAGCGGCAATCAGCAAAACGACGAATTGAGCCATTAACACCGGAAAAACAGCCAATCGATGGAAAGGCAAGCGGTCTGGCGTGCGGTTTTCCATCACTTTTGCTCCCCAATGGTCGGCTGCCGAAATTCAATAACTTGGCATAATTTGTGCCGACAAAATGCGCGCAGAGTATAGGGGCGGTTCTGCCCCTATTCAACTGTCAGGTAGTGATTTCCGACTTCACGCTACAAGAGGAATTGTTTCAGCGGATGTGTGCGAGCACACCTTGAAGTTCATCAAGAGAGTTGTAGCCGATCACCAACTGCCCCTTACCCTTCTTTCCGTGGCGGATCTGCACCGCAGAGCCTAGGCGCTCGGCCAGGCGCTGCTCGAGCCGGGCGATATCCGGGTCCGGTTTTGCCGGTTCCACAGGCTCCGGTTTGCCACTCAACCACTGGCGAACCAGTGCTTCAGTCTGGCGCACAGTCAGCCCCCGTGCGACAACATGTCGCGCCCCTTCAACCTGTTGGTTTTCTGGTAAACCCAGCAAGGCACGGGCATGACCCATTTCCAGGTCGCCGTGAGACAGCATGGTCTTGATGACTTCCGGCAACGAAATCAGGCGCAATAGGTTGGCCACGGTAACGCGGGACTTACCCACAGCCTCGGCCACTTGTTGCTGAGTCAGCTGGAATTCCTGCTGCAAACGCTGCAAGGCCACCGCTTCTTCGATCGGATTGAGGTCTTCGCGCTGGATATTCTCGATCAACGCCATGGCGATGGCGGTTTCATCCGGCACATCGCGGACCATCGCCGGGATGGTTTCCTGGCCAGCCTGCTGGCTGGCGCGCCAGCGGCGTTCGCCGGCGATGATTTCGAAGCGACCGCTGCCAATCGGGCGAACCACGATCGGCTGCATCACGCCCTGAGCCTTGATCGACTGCGCCAGCTCTTCCAGCGCCTGAGGATCCATGTCGCGACGCGGCTGGTACTTGCCACGCTGGATCAGGTCCAGGGGCAGGTGCTGCAGCTCACGCTGGTCGGCTTGCACCGCTTGTTCTTCCAGCGAGCTGACAGTCGGACCACTCAGCAGTGCATCCAGTCCACGTCCGAGACCTCGTTTCTTGACGGCCATGGGGATTCCTTAAGTTGCCTGGGCAGCGGCGGTGCGTGAATTTTTGCGTTGACGGCGAACCATCTCACCGGCCAATGCCAGATAGGCAATCGCGCCGCGCGATGATTTATCGTACGCCAGCGCCGGCATGCCATAGCTTGGCGCTTCGGCCAGACGGATGTTGCGCGGAATCACGGTGTCGTAGAGCTGATCGCCAAAGTGTTCCTTGAGCTGCGCCGAGACGTCGTTCATCAGGCTCAGGCGCGGGTCATACATGGTCCGCAACAGGCCTTCGACTTTCAGGTTCGGGTTCAGCAGTTCGGCAATGCGCTTGATGTTATCCACAAGGTCGCTCAACCCTTCGAGCGCGAAGTACTCGCACTGCATGGGGATAATGACCCCGTCGGCGGCAACCAGCGCATTGAGCGTGAGCATCGACAGCGATGGCGGGCAGTCGATCAAAATGTAATCGTAGTTTTCACGGATCGGCGCCAACGCGCTGCGCAGGCGGCTTTCCTTCATCTGCATTTCCAGCAGAACGACTTCGGCCGCGGTCAGATCGCGGTTTGCCGGCAACAACTGGTAACCACCGTGTTCGGAATAGTGCATGGCCTGGGCCAGATCACATTCGCCGATCAACAGATCGTAGACCGAGTTTTCCAGACCGTGTTTATCCACACCGCTACCCATGGTGGCGTTGCCCTGTGGATCAAGATCGATCAACAGCACCCGACGCTTGGTAGCGACCAGGGAAGCTGCGAGGTTGATGCAGGTGGTGGTCTTGCCCACACCACCCTTTTGGTTCGCTATCGCGAATACCTTAGCCATTCTTGCTTGTGTTCCCAATCATGCCGTGCGGCGCAGTATCAGCAGATGGCGTTGGCCTTGGCAACCGGGTACGGCCAGGGCGTGTTCGCTATCGAGGTGGAAGTCTGCCGGCAATGCTACCAGCTCATCGGCGGGATGAACGCCCTTCATTGCCAGCCAGCGTGTATCGGCGTCGCCCAAATGGCGAGTCCAGTTGCTGAAGTTCTCCATGCTGCTGAACGCCCGGGAAATGATCCCGTTGAATGGCAGTTCTGGCTGGAAGGCTTCGACGCGACTGTGGATAACTTGCAGGTTATCCAGTTTGAGTTCGAGTTTGACCTGGGTCAGGAAGCGGGTTTTCTTGCCGTTGCTGTCCAGACAGGTCACCTGGGACTCAGGAAACAGGATCGCCAACGGAATACCCGGCATGCCTCCGCCGCTGCCAACGTCCAGCCAGCGACCATTTTCGACGAACGACATCACGCTCAAGCTATCGAGCAGGTGACGGGAGACCATTTCGTCCGGATCACGCACGGCGGTCAGGTTGTAAGCCTTGTTCCATTTGATCAACAAAGCCAGATAAGCCAGCAGCTGAGCGTGCTGGGTTTCCGTCAGTGTGACACCGAGCTGGCGAGCACCTGTGGATAACTCTTCTGCATGTTGCGAGGTAACCAACGAACTCAAGCGCTTTGCTCCAACTGACGGCCCGCGCCGCGTTTTTTCAAATGAATCATCAACAGCGAAATCGCCGCTGGGGTCACGCCCGGAATACGCGACGCCTGGCCCAAAGTCTCTGGACGGGTCGCACCGAGCTTGCTCTGGATCTCCTTGGAGAGACCGGAGATGTTCGTGTAATCGATATCCACAGGCAGTTTGGTGTCTTCGCTGGCCCGCAGGCGTGCGATTTCATCCTGTTGACGGTCGATGTAACCGGCGTATTTGGTCTTGATTTCGACCTGTTCGGCGACCTGTGGATCTTCTGCGCCCCCGCCAGTCACGGCGATCAGACCAGCGTAGTCGATTTCCGGACGGCTCAGCAGGTTGAGCAAATTGTATTCGTGGGTCAGCGGCGTGCCGAACTTCTCGGCAATCGCATCGCCCTGCTCGGTGCCCGGGCGAACCCAGGTACTTTTCAGGCGTTGTTCTTCCAGATCGATGCTTTCGCGTTTTTTGCAGAAAGCCGCCCAACGCGCGTCATCCACCAGACCCAGTTCGCGACCTTTTTCGGTCAGGCGCAGGTCGGCGTTGTCTTCACGCAGAATCAAGCGGTATTCGGCGCGGGATGTGAACATCCGATACGGTTCCTGGGTACCGAGGGTAATCAGGTCGTCAACCAAAACGCCGATGTACGCTTCATCACGACGCGGGCACCAGGCATCTTTGCCCTGGGCTCGCAGTGCGGCGTTGGCTCCAGCCAGCAAACCCTGGGCGCCGGCTTCTTCGTAACCGGTGGTGCCGTTGATTTGCCCGGCG
Organism: Pseudomonas sp. GW821-FHT03E01; assembly: GCF_059420765.1. NCBI lineage: Bacteria > Pseudomonadati > Pseudomonadota > Gammaproteobacteria > Pseudomonadales > Pseudomonadaceae > Pseudomonas > Pseudomonas sp. GW821-FHT03E01. The sequence goes on from NZ_JBWKUI010000014.1 coordinate 118,879, forward strand.
AAGAACAGACCGGCGATCACTTTGGTTTCCAGGCTGTACTTCAGGTCACGCGGGTCGAAGTAGTCGTACTCGATGGCGTAGCCCGGACGCACGATGTGCGCGTTTTCCATGCCGCGGATCGATTGCACGATCTGCAATTGCACGTCGAACGGCAAGGATGTGGATATCCCGTTCGGGTACAGCTCGTGAGTGGTCAACCCTTCCGGTTCGATGAAGACCTGGTGGCTTTCCTTGTCGGCAAAGCGGTGGATCTTGTCTTCGATCGATGGGCAATAACGTGGGCCGATGCCTTCGATCAACCCGGCATCGGAATACATCGGCGAACGGTCGAGGTTGGCGGCAATGATTTCGTGGGTCCGGGCGTTGGTGTGGGTGATCCAGCAACTGACCTGTTTCGGGTGCTGTTCTTTGGAGCCCATGAACGACATGACCGGGATCGGCGTATCACCGGCTTGCTCGGTCATGACCGAGAAATCCACAGACCGACCGTCGATACGCGGCGGAGTACCGGTTTTCAGGCGACCGACACGCAATGGCAGTTCACGCAGACGACGTGCCAAAGCAATCGAAGGCGGATCACCGGCGCGACCGCCGGAATAATTCTGCATCCCGATGTGGATAAGTCCACCGAGGAAGGTGCCCGTCGTCAGCACCACGGAGTCGGCGAAGAAACGCAGGCCCATTTGCGTGACAACGCCGCGCACTTGTTCCTGTTCGACGATCAAGTCGTCCGCGGCCTGTTGAAATATCCACAGGTTCGGCTGGTTTTCCAAAGCTTCGCGGACAGCGGCCTTGTACAGAACCCGATCTGCCTGGGCGCGAGTTGCACGCACGGCCGGGCCTTTGCGGCTGTTCAATACGCGAAATTGAATACCACCTTTATCGGTAGCCATGGCCATCGCGCCGCCCAGGGCATCGATTTCCTTGACCAGATGGCTTTTACCGATCCCACCAATGGCGGGATTGCAGCTCATGGCACCGAGGGTTTCCACGTTATGCGTCAGCAACAGGGTTTTTGCCCCCATACGTGCTGATGCAAGTGCTGCCTCGGTACCGGCATGACCGCCGCCGATGACGATCACTTCAAAACGGGAAGGGAAATCCACCACGCACCTCGTGCCTGCTTTAGTCAGGTAATCCGGAATAGTTTGAGCTCAGGTTCTTGGACCTGGTCGGCAAGTATAGGGACTTCGCCCTTCCTAAAGAACCCTTTGCACAAAATTTAACCAGCTGTGGAGAAGTCGGGGTTATAGAAATTAAAAAGAGAGAAATTTATTAAATCTTTGTTTTTATGTTTATTTCTACTGACCCACCTTTCTGTGGATAGATTCATACAGGCCTTTATTTTCAATGTGTACAGAGATTCAAAACCCTGTGGTCATGTGCCGAGGAGGCCCTTGGATAACCGGTGTAAGCCTGTGGATGAAAGGGGCTGTTATCCACAGAGGCGGTTATCTTCAGTTTTGAGGCCTTGTTATCAACTGCCCTTAGCGACAGTTATTCACAGGGCTTAATCCACAGAAAAGGGCTGACCGAGCAAATCCCGGGCACGGAAAATCTGCCCGAACAGAAAAATCTGCTCGGGAGCGGAGGGCTATTTCAGAAGAAGAGGGGCAGACAGGCCAGAACGGCCTGTCTGTGGGTAACGCAGAAGGACTATTTACCGATGCAGAAGCTGGAAAAGATCCTGCCCAGCAGATCATCGGAGCTGAATGCCCCGGTGATCTCGCCCAAAGACTGCTGGGCTTGCCGCAAATCTTCGGCCAGCAGTTCACCGGCACCCGCTAACGTCAGCTGTGCGCGGCCGTGTTCGAGGGACGCACTCGCATGGCGCAGTGCCTCCAGGTGACGCCTGCGAGCACTGAAGCTGCTTTCAGAGGTCTGCTCGTAACCCATGCAGGCCTTGAGATGCTCGCGCAACAACTCCAGGCCTTCGCCGGCGGACCTGGCACTGAGGCTGATCGTGACGTGGCCATCGTTACTGACTTCCAGGGCAATTGCTTCGCCCGTCAGGTCTGCCTTGTTACGAATCAGCGTCACTTTTGCCGGATCCGGGCGGGTTTCGAGGAATTCAGGCCACAAGGCAAATGGATCAATGGCCTCGGGAGCCGTGGCATCGACCACCAGCAATACCCGATCCGCCTCGCCGATGGCTTTCAATGCCCGTTCGACGCCGATTTTCTCGACCTGATCGTCGGTATCCCGCAGCCCGGCAGTGTCGACCACATGCAACGGCATGCCATCGATGTGGATATGTTCGCGAAGAATGTCCCGGGTCGTGCCGGCAATCTCGGTCACGATCGCGGCTTCACGTCCGGCCAGGGCATTCAGAAGGCTGGACTTGCCGGCATTCGGCCGACCGGCGATGACTACCGTCATGCCGTCACGCAGCAAGGCCCCCTGCCCGGCTTCCCGAAGCACTGTGGATAATTCGTCGCGCACTTTGTCCAGCATGCTCAGCACGTGGCCATCGGCGAGGAAGTCGATTTCTTCTTCGGGGAAGTCGATAGCCGCTTCGACGTAAATGCGCAGGCCTATCAATTGCTCGGTTAGGTTATGCACACGCTGGGAAAACGCCCCTTGCAACGAACGCAGGGCATTTCGTGCTGCCTGTGCAGAACTCGCCTCGATCAGGTCGGCAATGGCTTCGGCCTGAGCCAGATCAAGCTTGTCATTGAGGAAGGCGCGCTCGCTGAATTCACCCGGTCGGGCCAGACGGCAGCCCAGTTCAAGGCAGCGTTTGAGCAACATATCCAGGACGATTGGTCCGCCGTGGCCCTGCAGCTCCAGCACATCTTCGCCGGTGAACGAATTCGGTCCCGGGAAATACAGTGCGATGCCTTCGTCCAGCACCTCTTCGTTTTCACTGAGGAACGGGCCGTAATGGGCGAACCGCGGTTTCAGCTCGCGGCCGCTGATGGCTTTGGCCGCCACACTCGCCAGCGGCCCGGAAATACGGACGATGCCCACACCGCCGCGACCTTGAGCGGTGGCAACGGCAGCGATGGTTTCACGAGGAACGCTCATAAACCGGTATCCAGACAAAAGTGACAGATAGCAAAACGCCCCACTAGGGGGCGTTTTGAGTGGTTATCCACAGTGTAAATCAGGCAGCTGCTTTGGTAGCCGCTTCGATCTTACGAGTGATGTACCACTGTTGGGCGATCGACAGGCAGTTGTTCACTACCCAGTACAGTACCAGACCGGCCGGGAACCACAGGAAGAAGAAGGTGAAGATGATTGGCATCAGCTTCATCACCTTGGCCTGCATTGGATCCGGAGGCGTCGGGTTCAACTGCTGCTGGATGAACATGGTTGCGCCCATGATGATCGGCAGAATGAAGAACGGATCCTTGATCGACAGGTCAGTAATCCACAGCATGAATGGCGCCTGGCGCATTTCCACGCTTTCCAGCAGAACCCAGTACAGCGAAAGGAAAACCGGCATCTGCACCAGGATTGGCAAGCAGCCACCCAGTGGATTGATCTTCTCTTTCTTGTACAGCTCCATCATGGCTTGCGACATTTTCTGCCGGTCTTCGCCATGTTGCTCTTTCAGCGCGGCCAGTTTCGGTGCCACTGCACGCATGCGCGCCATGGATTTGTAGCTGGCGGCCGACAACGGGAAGAAAATCCCCTTGATCAGCATGGTCAGGAAGATGATCGAGAAGCCCCAGTTACCAACCAGTGCGTGGATATGTTGCAGCAACCAGAAGATTGGCTGGGCAATGAACCACAGAATGCCGTAGTCGACGGTCAGTTCCAGACCTGGGGATAACTGTTTCAGCACAGCCTGGCTTTTTGGACCTGCGTACAGAACGGCGCTGGTTTCAACTTTGGCACCTGGCGCAGCAGTCAGCGAAGGACCGGTGTAGCCGATGATGTAGTTGCCTTTGCTGTCTTTACGGGTCTGGACGACGTTGTTTTCGCCCTTGGCCGGAATCCATGCGGTCACGAAATAGTGCTGCAACCAGGCAACCCAGCCACCGCTGACGGTTTCTTTCAGCTGAGCCTTGTCCATGTCCTTCATCGACACTTTCTTGTACGGCTCGTTACTTGTCCACAGGGCGGCGCCCAGGTAAGTCGCGGTGCCGGTGGCAGTGCTGGAAGAAGGATCGGAACTGGCGTCACGCTTCAGTTGCGCGAACATTGCACCGGACCAGGGCTGAGCGCTCTGGTTGTCGATCAGGTAGGAAACGGTTACGTCATACAGGCCACGTTTCAGGGTGAAACGCTTGATGTAGTTGACGCCGTCCTTGCTGAACTTCAGGTCCACGACCAATTGGTCCTGACCGTCAGCCAGTTGATAAATCTTCTTCTCGGAGGAGTAAACCGGACGACCGGCAGGACTTGCGTCCGGACCGTTGGTGCCGATCAGGCCGCTCTGAGCCAGATAAGTCCGCTCGTTGCCGTTATCGAACAGCTGGAATGGAATTTCCGGATGGTCCTGGCGACGTGGATACAGCGGCAGCGTCAACTGGGCAACATCGCCACCTTGTGGATCGATGGCCAGGTTGAGCACATCCGTTTTGATCTGGATGAGGTCTTTGCTTGCAGCCACTGGCGTTTCAGCAGGTGCAGTTGCACTGGTATCGCTTGCGGCGCGCGGGATGTCGTCACTGGCGGAAGCATTATTGCCAGTCGCCGTATCCGGTAGACCCGGTGCGGTAGTACTGGAAGCAACATTCTGAGTCGGCAGGGCAGCCTGGCCATAGTCCTGGTTCCATTTAAGAACCATAACGTAGGACACGATTGCCAGGGCGACGATCAGGATCGTGCGTTTGATATCCATGATTACTCGGCCATCGAAGAAGAACGGGAGGTAGGGATAGGTGGAACCGGGTCATAACCACCGGGATTCCACGGATGACAGCGACCTAAACGACGAAAGGTCAGCCAGCCACCGCGCAGAAGGCCATGATTTTCTATGGCTTCTAACGCGTAGCAGGAACAACTGGGGTAGAAACGACAGTGATTGGCCATCAGGGGACTAATGGCATAGCGATAAAACTGGATCGGAACGAGTGCCAGTTTACGCATCGGGACTGTCTACCCCTACAGTTTCGGCTTTGACTGCTGGTACCGGCTTGCTGCGTGCCAGACGTTTCCAGAGTTTGCCGAAATGCTGAATCAATTCGGGGTTTTCTACGTCACCCAAACCTTTGCGCGCGACGATAACAATGTCCCAACCGACCAGTGAATCCTGGTTCAGGCGAAACGATTCGCGCATCAGACGTTTGAGGCGATTGCGCTCGACGGAGAGCTTTACGCTCTTTTTCCCGATAACCAGCCCGAGACGGGGGTGATCAAGATCGTTATTGCGCGCAAGGAGCAGGAGATTTTTCCCCGGAACCTTGCCGGTAGGGGAGTCAAAGACTGCCTTGAAATGCCGGGGAGTAAGCAGACGCTTATCCCGACTGAAGTCCTGACTCACCTCCAGTGCCGGATTATCAAACTGCCAGACGCGCACGACCTTTGGCGCGACGACGCGACAGGACGGCACGACCGTTCTTGGTAGCCATGCGAGCACGGAAACCGTGGGTACGAGCGCGTTTGATAGTGCTTGGTTGGAAAGTACGTTTCATTGTCGTGTTACCTGGTTCGTCCACAACGGGCCGGAATGGCCCCCGTTTTAAGAGACCGGGGATTCTAGAGAAAGCAAGCCTCTAGGTCAATTTCCAACCAACGTTTCCTTATAAATAGATCTCCAGAGGATTTGCTCGTCCGCAGGTCGTTCGCTAGATATAGAAATAAAGAAGGGAAATATTTAAAGCTTTTCTGTAAAGCTTGTAAAAGCTAGGCACGCGATCATCTGTGGATAACTGCCTTAAGCCCTTAAAAACCGTGATGTACAGAGAATGACAACTACAGTGGAAAACGGTGGTCAGCCTGTGCTGCGCTGTCGGATAAGCTGTGTGTGGAAAGGTCAGTTATCCACAGGCAGGTTATCCACCGAGTTTCGCCCCCACTTGTCCAGTGCCCTCATGGGCGGTTATCCACAGAGCTTATGCACATACCGTTGGTCTTCTTTTTGAGGGTTAACGCGTTGATAATTCATGCCCTGTGCGCAACCTGCATGTGGATAAGTGGGCGTCTGGCCGCTACAATGACCGCTTGTTTTTGCCTCACCGGCTTTCAACTTAGGGGATATCCGTGTCAGTGGAACTTTGGCAGCAGTGCGTGGAGCTTTTGCGCGATGAGCTGCCTGCCCAACAATTCAACACTTGGATCCGCCCGCTACAGGTCGAAGCCGAAGGCGACGAGTTGCGTGTCTACGCACCGAATCGTTTTGTTCTCGACTGGGTCAACGAAAAGTACCTGGGCCGCGTCCTTGAACTGCTGGATGAGCACGGCAATGGCATGGCGCCGGCGCTTTCCTTATTAATAGGCAGCAAACGCAGTTCGGCACCGCGTGCGGCACCCAATGCCCCGTTGGCCGCTGCGGCGTCCCAGGCTCAGGCGGCGGCCGCACCGGTCAGCGCTCCAGCCCCTGCTCCGGCGGCGGCACCGACCAAGCGTTCGACGCAAAAAGTTGCCGAGGTCAGTGAAGAGCCGTCCCGCGACAGCTTCGACCCTATGGCCGGCGCCAGTTCGCAACAGGCCCCGGTTCGTTCCGAGCAGCGCACGGTGCAGGTCGAAGGTGCGCTCAAGCACACCAGCTACCTGAACCGCACTTTCACCTTCGAGAACTTCGTCGAAGGTAAGTCCAACCAACTGGCACGGGCTGCGGCCTGGCAGGTGGCGGACAACCCCAAGCACGGTTACAACCCGCTCTTCCTTTATGGTGGCGTCGGTTTGGGTAAAACCCACTTGATGCACGCTGTGGGTAACCACCTATTAAAGAAGAACCCGAATGCCAAGGTCGTGTACCTGCATTCGGAGCGTTTCGTGGCCGACATGGTCAAGGCGCTGCAGTTGAACGCGATCAACGAGTTCAAGCGCTTCTACCGTTCGGTGGATGCTTTGCTGATCGATGACATTCAGTTCTTCGCTCGCAAGGAACGTTCGCAGGAAGAGTTTTTCCACACCTTCAACGCACTGCTCGAAGGTGGCCAGCAGGTCATTCTCACCAGTGACCGCTATCCGAAAGAAATTGAAGGCCTTGAAGAACGCCTTAAATCCCGCTTTGGCTGGGGCCTGACGGTTGCCGTCGAGCCGCCGGAGCTGGAAACCCGTGTAGCGATCCTGATGAAAAAGGCCGACCAGGCCAAAGTCGATCTGCCACACGACGCGGCATTCTTCATCGCCCAGCGTATTCGCTCCAACGTCCGTGAGCTGGAAGGCGCGCTCAAACGCGTGATCGCCCACTCGCACTTTATGGGCCGCGACATCACCATCGAGTTGATTCGCGAATCCCTGAAAGACTTGTTGGCGTTGCAAGATAAACTGGTCTCTGTGGATAACATTCAGCGCACCGTCGCTGAGTATTACAAGATCAAGATCTCCGACCTGCTGTCCAAGCGTCGTTCACGCTCGGTAGCACGTCCGCGTCAGGTCGCTATGGCGTTGTCCAAGGAATTGACCAACCACAGCCTGCCGGAAATCGGCGATGTGTTTGGCGGCCGCGACCACACGACTGTTTTGCACGCCTGCCGCAAGATCAACGAGCTTAAGGAATCCGACGCGGACATCCGCGAGGACTACAAGAACCTGCTGCGTACACTGACCACTTGATGAACACCAGCGCAGCTTATTAAGGCAAGGGACTAGACCATGCATTTCACCATTCAACGCGAAGCCCTGTTGAAACCCCTGCAACTGGTCGCAGGCGTCGTCGAGCGCCGACAGACCTTGCCGGTGCTTTCCAACGTGCTGCTGGTTGTCGAAGGCCAGCAACTGTCGCTGACCGGTACCGACCTGGAAGTCGAGCTGGTCGGTCGTGTGCAACTCGAAGAGCCTGCAGACCCGGGTTCCATCACTGTGCCTGCGCGCAAGCTGATGGACATCTGCAAGAGCCTGCCAAACGACGCGCTGATCGACATCAAGGTCGATGAGCAGAAGCTCGTGGTGAAGGCCGGCCGTAGCCGCTTCACCCTGTCGACCCTGCCGGCCAACGACTTCCCGACGGTGGAAGAAGGCCCGGGTTCGCTGACCTGCAGCCTTGAGCAAAGCAAACTGCGTCGCCTGATCGAACGCACCAGCTTCGCCATGGCGCAGCAGGACGTGCGTTATTACCTCAACGGCATGCTGCTGGAAGTCTCGGCCGGGATCATCCGCGCTGTGGCGACCGACGGTCACCGTCTGGCCATGTGCTCGATGCAGGCCGATATCGGTCAGCCGGATCGTCATCAGGTCATCGTGCCACGCAAAGGTATCCTGGAACTGGCACGTCTGCTGACCGAACCGGACGGCAACGTCAGCATCGTGCTGGGCCAGCACCACATCCGTGCTACCACCGGCGAGTTCACCTTCACCTCGAAACTGGTTGACGGTAAATTCCCTGACTACGAGCGCGTTCTGCCTAAAGGCGGCGACAAGCTGGTACTCGGCGATCGCCAGGCCCTGCGTGAAGCGTTCAGCCGTACCGCGATTCTGTCCAACGAGAAGTACCGCGGCATCCGTCTGCAACTGGCCAATGGTCAGCTGAAGATCCAGGCGAACAACCCGGAGCAGGAGGAAGCGGAAGAAGAAGTGGGCGTTGAGTACAACGGCGGCTCTCTGGAAATCGGCTTCAACGTGAGCTACCTGCTCGACGTATTGGGCGTGATGACCACCGAGCAGGTTCGCCTGATCCTGTCCGACTCCAACAGCAGTGCGCTGGTGCAAGAGTCCGACAACGACGACTCGGCTTACGTTGTCATGCCGATGCGTCTGTAATCATGCTCAGCAGAAGCTAGATGTCCTTAAGTCGCGTCTCGGTCACCGCGGTGCGCAATCTGCACCCGGTGACCTTCTCCCCCTCCCCCCGAATCAACATTCTTTACGGCGCCAACGGCAGCGGCAAAACCAGTGTTCTGGAAGCCATTCATCTGCTGGGGCTTGCCCGTTCGTTTCGTAGCACCCGCCTGTTGCCGGTTATTCAGTACGAACAATTGGCGTGCACAGTATTTGGCCAGGTCGAATTGGCCGAGGGTGGGCACAGCGCATTGGGGATATCTCGCGATCGTCAGGGAGAGTTCCAGATACGTATCGACGGGCAGAACGCCCGTAGTGCGGCACAACTGGCGGAGATTCTGCCGCTGCAGTTGATCAACCCGGACAGCTTCCGCCTGCTGGAAGGCGCGCCGAAGATTCGCCGGCAGTTTCTCGACTGGGGTGTGTTCCACGTGGAACCGCGATTCATGTCTACGTGGCAGCGCTTGCAGAAGGCCTTGCGCCAGAGAAACTCTTGGCTGCGGCATGGTACACTTGACGCCGTTTCGCAAGCGGTTTGGGACAGGGAACTGTGCCAGGCCAGCGATGAAATAGATGAATACCGCCGCGCTTACATCAAAGCCTTGAAACCAGTCTTTGAACAGACCTTGAGCGAACTGGTTGAGCTTGAGGGCTTGACGCTCAGCTATTACCGAGGCTGGGACAAAGACCGTGAGTTGAGTGCAGTGCTCGCTGGATCCCTTCAGCGGGATCAGCAAATGGGTCATACCCAGGCCGGACCACAACGGGCTGATTTGCGTCTCCGATTAGGCGCACATAACGCCGCGGACATTTTGTCCCGTGGTCAGCAGAAGTTGGTGGTCTGTGCATTGCGGATTGCCCAGGGGCACTTGGTCAGCCAGGCCCGACGCGGCCAGTGTATTTATCTGGTGGATGACTTGCCGTCCGAACTGGACGAGCACCACCGTCGCGCGCTTTGTCGCTTGCTGGAAGACTTACGCTGCCAGGTTTTTATCACCTGTGTAGATCACGAATTATTGAGGGAAGGCTGGCAGACGGAAACGCCAGTCGCTTTGTTCCACGTGGAACAGGGCCGTATCACCCAGACCCACGACCATCGGGAGTGAAGGCATTGAGCGAAGAAAATACGTACGACTCAACGAGCATTAAAGTGCTGAAAGGCCTGGATGCCGTACGCAAACGTCCCGGTATGTACATTGGTGACACCGACGATGGCAGCGGTCTGCACCACATGGTGTTCGAGGTGGTCGATAACTCGATCGACGAAGCTTTGGCCGGCCACTGCGACGACATCAGCATCATCATCCACCCGGATGAATCCATCACTGTTCGCGACAACGGTCGTGGCATCCCGGTAGACGTGCATAAAGAAGAAGGCGTTTCGGCGGCCGAGGTCATCATGACCGTGCTGCACGCCGGCGGTAAGTTCGACGACAACTCCTACAAGGTTTCCGGTGGTCTGCACGGTGTAGGTGTATCGGTGGTTAACGCCCTGTCCGAAGAACTGGTCCTGACCGTTCGCCGCAGCGGCAAGATCTGGGAACAGACCTACGTCCACGGTGTTCCGCAAGAACCGATGAAAATCGTTGGCGACAGCGAATCCACCGGTACCCAGATTCACTTCAAGCCTTCAGCTGACACCTTCAAGAACATCCACTTCAGCTGGGACATCCTGGCCAAGCGGATTCGCGAACTGTCCTTCCTCAACTCCGGTGTCGGCATCGTCCTCAAGGACGAGCGCAGCGGCAAGGAAGAGTTGTTCAAGTATGAAGGTGGTCTGCGTGCATTCGTTGAATACCTGAACACCAACAAGACTGCGGTCAATCAGGTGTTCCACTTCAACATCCAGCGTGAAGACGGCATCGGCGTGGAAATCGCCCTGCAGTGGAACGACAGCTTCAACGAGAACCTGTTGTGCTTCACCAACAACATTCCACAGCGCGATGGCGGTACTCACCTGGTGGGTTTCCGTTCGGCACTGACGCGTAACCTGAACACCTACATCGAAGCTGAGGGCCTGGCGAAGAAGCACAAAGTCGCCACCACCGGTGACGATGCCCGCGAAGGCCTGACGGCGATCATTTCGGTGAAAGTGCCGGATCCGAAGTTCAGCTCCCAGACCAAAGACAAGCTGGTGTCTTCCGAAGTGAAGACCGCGGTCGAACAGGAAATGGGCAAGTACTTCTCCGACTTCCTGTTGGAAAACCCGAACGAAGCCAAGCTGGTCGTCGGTAAGATGATCGACGCGGCGCGTGCTCGTGAAGCGGCGCGTAAAGCCCGTGAGATGACCCGTCGTAAAGGCGCGCTGGACATCGCCGGCCTGCCGGGCAAACTGGCGGACTGCCAGGAAAAAGACCCTGCCCTTTCCGAACTGTACCTCGTGGAAGGTGACTCTGCTGGCGGCTCCGCCAAGCAGGGACGTAACCGCAAGACCCAGGCCATCCTGCCATTGAAGGGCAAGATCCTGAACGTCGAGAAGGCGCGCTTCGACAAGATGATCTCTTCGCAAGAAGTGGGCACCTTGATCACCGCGCTAGGCTGTGGCATCGGTCGCGACGAGTACAACATCGACAAGCTGCGTTATCACAACATCATCATCATGACCGATGCTGACGTCGACGGTTCGCACATCCGTACCCTGCTGCTGACCTTCTTCTTCCGTCAGCTGCCGGAGCTGATCGAGCGTGGCTACATCTACATCGCTCAGCCGCCGCTGTACAAAGTGAAGAAAGGCAAGCAAGAGCAATACATCAAAGACGACGACGCCATGGAAGAGTACATGACGCAGTCGGCCCTGGAAGATGCGAGCCTGCACCTGAACGAAGAAGCCCCGGGTATCTCCGGTGAAGCTCTCGAGCGTCTGGTGAATGACTTCCGTCTGGTGATGAAGACCCTCAAGCGCCTGTCGCGCCTGTACCCGCAGGAACTGACCGAGCACTTCATCTACCTGCCAGCCGTGAGCATGGAGCAACTGTCCGATCACGCAGCGATGCAGGATTGGCTGGCTCAGTACGAAGTTCGCCTGCGCACCGTCGAGAAGTCCGGCCTGGTCTACAAGGCCAGCCTGCGCGAAGACCGTGAACGTAACGTCTGGCTGCCAGAGGTCGAACTGATCTCCCACGGCCTGTCGAACTACGTCACCTTCAACCGCGACTTCTTCGGCAGCAACGATTACAAGACCGTCGTTTCCCTGGGCGCTCAACTGAGCACCCTGTTGGACGATGGCGCTTATATCCAGCGTGGCGAACGCAAGAAAGCCGTCACCGAATTCAAGGAAGCCCTTGAATGGTTGATGGCCGAAAGCACCAAGCGTCATACCATCCAGCGATACAAAGGTCTGGGTGAGATGAACCCTGATCAGCTGTGGGAAACCACCATGGATCCGGGCTCGCGCCGCATGCTCAAAGTGACCATCGAAGACGCCATCGGCGCCGACCAGATCTTCAACACCCTGATGGGTGATGCGGTCGAACCTCGCCGTGACTTCATCGAAAGCAACGCCTTGGCGGTGTCCAACCTGGACTTCTGATCCGGCAGGACCGCTAAAACAAAAAAGGCCAACGCTATGCGTTGGCCTTTTTTATTGCGCGTGTCCCGTCCTGAATAAGGTTTACACCTGTTTCAGGACTAGACACCCTTCTTGATCAATCGCTCAGAACATCGATGCGCCTTTGGACTTGGCCAGATAACGCCCCGGTGAATCCCCCAGGTTACGCCGAAATACCGAGGTAAATGCGCTTGGGCTGCTGTAACCCAGATCCATCGCCACTTCGGTGATAGATGAACCATTGCTCAGTCTGGACGTGGCTTCGAGTAGACAGACTTGCTGTCTCCAGAAGACAAAACTCATGCCAGTCGCTTCCCGAAAACATCGCGTGAACGTTCGCCGGCTCATGTTCGACCAGCTGGCCATTTCACTGATGGAGATATTCTGCGTGGGGGCATCCAAGAATCGATGGCACGAAACGGCCAGTCGAGGTTCCGAAGGCAATGGTGCGCTCAATGGAAGCTCCGACATGGTGCCGATTTCATCCACCAGCAGTGTCTGTACGGACAGGCTTCGGATACTAGGCGCTTGCTCCGGGTCGATGGCCAGCGCTGCTTCCAACAGATGCCTCAGCAACGGCGAAACATCGTAGACCTGGCAATGCTCCGGCAAACCGGCGCGGATGGAGGCAGCCTCATTGAGGTAAGTATTGATCATGGTCACGTCGCCGCGCATATGCATTTCATGCGACACGCACGCGGGAACCCAAAGCGCTCTTTGAGGCGGGACAACCCAATTCCCCTGATCGGTGAACATCTTCAACGCGCCCGTCGAGGCGTACGCAAACTGACCACGACTGTGCGTATGCCGCGCAAAAACAGTACCCGAAGAATACTTGCTCAGGTTCACCACAGCATCGGGGCCTCCATGCTCGTAGGGATCCAGTGTTGGATTGATCGACATGGCCCGATTTTGACAAAGATAGACCTGCTATAGCAAGCAGGCCAAAATTTTGGACCATAGAATCACGTCTCCAAAAATGCCTGATGCAGAAACGGTTCGCATTGAACTGATTGGAATGAGGCATACCGCGGTGTGCCGCTTAATGTGAGGCTAGGGATATGCAGAAAAAACATTTGGTTCTGGCGATACTCGTCACCTTAGTGTGGGGAGTGAACTTTCCAATCACCAAGCTGGGTTTACGCTCGATCGATCCCTTTGTGTTAACCGGAATACGCTTTGCACTCGCCGCCATACCCTTGGTGTTCTTCATAAAGCGCCCCGCCATCAAGTTCAGCTATGTTGTCGCCTACGGCTTCATTTTCGGATTGGGTATGTGGGGCGTAATCAACTATGGCATCCAGGTCGGTGTCAGCCCCGGTATTGCTTCGCTGATCATCCAGCTCAGCGTGTTCTTCACCATGGGTTGGGGGGCGTTATTATTTAAAGAGAAGCTACGTAGGGCTCAGCTTATCGGGGCACTGCTGGCATTGGTTGGGTTGGCGGGCATCATTTCTACTCAGCAAGGGGAGCACGCGATACTTGGAGTACTGCTGATTGTGCTGAGTGCAGTCGCCTGGAGCGTCGGCAACGTGATTATCAAGACATCCGGTGTCAAAGAGATCTTTTCATTTATGGTCTGGGCCAGTCTGTTTCCACCCATCCCACTCTTCTTCATCGCCTGGCTCATGCAAGGTGCCGCGCCCTTTGAGAATCTGCAAAGCAGTCTCGACCTGACAGCTGTGCTATCGATTATTTTCCAGGTTTATCTGGCCACACATTTTGCTTATTGGGGATGGAACTCGCTGTTGAAGCTTTATCCTGTTTCAACAGTGGCACCGCTATCGTTGCTGATTCCGGTATTCGGCATCGGTAGTTCGATGCTGATTATCGGCGAACACATCTCAACACTGAACTTGATCTCAATTGCGATCATCATTATGGGATTGGCTGTCGGCCTCTATCGCAAGTCCGCCGACACAATCCATGCCGCCCCCAGAGCCACGTTGCGCTCGGACTAAGGCGGTCGTGCCAGAACATTGATCAATTGAAATCTACATGGGCGGGGTATTGATTTCCCGCGCAGAACTACCGTAATGGACACTGCCAACGCTCAGCGTTGGACGTTTTTATTGTTCGTCGAATCATTCGCTAGCGGTGGCTACGCTCTCAAGCCGATACCCATACCCGTAAATCGTCAGCAGTTGCCAACCGCGATCAGCCGTCAGCCCCAGTTTGTTGCGCAGGCGATAAATATGAGTATCCAGAGGCCGGGAGGACACGATTTCTTCATGGGTCCAAAAGCGCTCATACAAGTATTCACGGGACAAAGGTCGGCCCAGATTGGCGAACAGGCAGCGGGCGAGACGGTATTCCCGTTCGGTCAGGCTGATGGGGGTGGAGGCACGGGTGACAGTGAGTTCGGCGTCGTCGAATTCGAGGTCATTGAATGTGAGTATTTCGGTGGCTGCCGCGCGTTGCAGTCCATGCCGACGAAGTACGGCGCTCACCCGAGCCATCAGCTCATTAGGACGAAACGGTTTGCTCACGTAATCGTCGGCTCCGGCGTTCAAGGCCTGGACGATATCGCTTTCGGTATCGCGACTGGTGAGCATGATCGCGGCCGGTGGTGAGTCCATGTGTTCCCGGGTCCAGCGCAACAACGACAGACCGCTGATGTCGGGCAATTGCCAGTCGAGGATCAGCAGATCGAAAGTTTCCCGGCGAAGTTGCCGTAACAGGTCCTCTCCCCGCTCGAAACTGTGCAACGTCCACGTCTGCTCCCCCGTGACGGGGATCTGTCGCAGTGTCTGTTCCACCCGGCGGAGTTCGGCGGGTTCGTCATCCAGTATTGCGACACGCATGCCGAGTGCTTCCTTCATCTCGTAAGTGCAACGGTTAAGAAAATTCCTGCGGGAGTTTAGGCTGATTGGTTGAATCTGAACAATTGTGGCGAATTGCTGTGAACTTCCCAAGTGTGGATACGCTGATATCACTTAGCCGGTAGGCGATGAATTATCGGCAGAATGCTCCAGAGGGACTGTGGGAAAAAATGCGTCTAAAGATTATCTTTAACGGGTTTACAAGATTAACAGCGTTGATGTTGGCCGCGGGTCTCGGATTGGGATGCACCACGGTCCAGTCAATATCAGTCATCGAGCAGAATGTTGCACCGCGTTACTTCGGCCCGGCAGAGACGAACACGGTGATGGGCGACTCGCCAGGCTTTGCCCCGGTGCACTCCGCACAGGTGGAAGCCGCCCAGCTCGACATTCGCTCGGCGCAACAACGTTGGGTGTTTTAGGCGCCTTCAGTCAATTCTGAACAAATATTGAGAATGACCGCGCAAGGTCGCTTATGCCGGTAAATTCGTTTTCGCTGAGCGGCACAGGGGCATTGGGATGTGCTCCGACGCAGGGAGCGTCAATGCCAAACTGCAGGACCGTCGATCGCCGGTTTTCGGCGGGTCTGCAGTTCAGGGGAAAACACATGGAGTGCCTGCTCAGTTCTGACACAGGGATGTGTCATCTCATTTCCTTTGCGCCCATGGCTATCTGCCAGAGCATCCGGTCAGGTATCGTGCGTCAGCGCGGGCGTTTCCCGGCATGATTTGTATAAGAGCATAAAAGCCAATCCATGAACCTCATGACCTTATTGCTCCCACGCCGTTCTGGCGTTTGTCTTTTACTGGTTGCCGGGTTGATGGAATTGTTCACCCAGAGTGCATCGGCGGCTGCCGCCTCGGCAAAACGTCTGCCTTATATCGATGATAATCAACAATGTCGCGGCCAACCGCTGCCCGCGACTGTCGAACATCTGACTGGCGAAGCCTGGAAGCTGGATGCCAAAGGTAAACAGACGCCACTGCAGGAAGGCATGCCGATCGACGAGCGGGAAGGCATCAAGACCTCGCCCTCGGCGTTTGTCAGCCTTTCCCTGGGTGATGGCTCGCGGGTAGTGCTGCCTTCCAGCTCCCAGATCACGCTACACCTCAATGAAGAACATTCGATCCCTCAGGTTATCCTCGAGCAGGGTCAGGTCGAGTCGTATGTGATCAAGCGTGCCAGCGACCATGATCGTTTTCAGATCGTCACGCCGGTCGGTGTACTGGGCGTACGGGGTACGCACTTCCGGGTGCGCAACGATGATGGTGGCCAGGCATTACTGGAAGTGCTGAATGGGCAAGTGGCGGTCAATCGTGATGAGGAACTGTCGCGCCCCCGCTCTGCCCGCTCCACTGCCAAACGGACTCAGGGCCCTGAGGATGATGAAGTCCAGGTCATGGCCCGTCAGGGCTTGCGTATTCAGAAACAAGGCACGTTGACGCCAATCGACTTGTTACCTGCCCCACGTTTGTTGGGGCAGGCCGGTCAAACGGGTAATGTGCCTGTCTGGCAATTGATCATGAAGCCCATCGAAGGCGCCACGCGTTATCGGGCGCAAGTGGCCACCGACGCGAACTTTCTGGACATCAAGCAAGAGCAGTTTTCCAGCACGCCCGAGGTCAAATTCAGCGGGCTGAAAGCGTTGTTCTACCATGTTCGCCTGTCGGCGTATGACGCTCAGGGGTTAGAAGGAGAGACCGGGGTGTATGACATTTTCTATTACCCCAGGACCACGCGTGTCCAATAGCGCCCTGGCCGACGACCGATGAAGGGCCGCCCAAGGAAGGACGGCCGCGAGCCGACCCAGGCTCAGCGGCTGTTTCGGCGGATGGTCCGCGAGTGGCTGTGGGTCAGTCTGATCCTGTTGCCGCTGACGGCAGTGCTGTCCATGACCCATGGCCTGGTCTTGAGCAATCTGCTGTACGACAACCTGCGTCGGCTGAGCCCGCTGCCGGTGGACCCACGAATACTCATCGTCACGATCGATGACTACAGCTTGCAGCAGCTAGGCAAATGGCCTTGGTCGCGGGCCATGCACGCGCAGTTGCTTGATCGGCTAGGCGCTGCGAACGCCAAAGGCATTCTGTTCGACGTGATTTTCAGCGAGCCCGATAGCCATCCCGGCAACGATCAGCTTCTGGCCCAGGCGGCCTGCCGTGCCGGAAATGTCTTCGTGCCGTTGCTGCGTGAAGGCGTGGCGCGTTATGGACAGCCTTTGGGGGAAATTGAACCGGTGGCGCCACTGAGCCATTGCGTCAAAGGCATCGGGCACATCAATGCCCAAGCGGATGCCGACGGGATCGTGCGCAGTGTGTATTTAAGCGAAGGACCGGCACAACAAACACGCGCGCAACTGGCCTGGCTGCTGTACGAACAGACCCTTACCGACAAGGAGAATGTACCGATGCCCGGGACCCCGGCCCTGCCGTCGACGCAAGGCTGGCAGCGAGCCCACAAAATACGGATTCCTTTCATCCGTTCCGATGCGGGTTTTCCCAGTGTGCCCTACGTCAGCGTCTTGCGCGGTGAAGTCCCGCCCGAATTGCTGCGCGATCGCTTGATCCTGATCGGCTCCACCGCTCCAGGTTTGGGGGACCGTTACGTGACACCGCAATCGGCGAGCATGGGCACCACCCCGGGCATCGAAATTCAGGCAAATATCCTCAATGGGTTGCTGCAACAGCGCAACATTGTGGCTCTCGATGAACGTTTGGCGGCGTTGTTATCGGTGGTGATTGTCGGTGAGTTGCTGGGCCTTATGTTGGTGCGTCCGCGTCGCGCGTTATGGCTGACCCTGGGGGCAATGGCGGTCGCGCTGCTGGGTTCGAGCCTGCTGTTGCGTCTTGGTTGGTGGTGGTCACCGGCCGCGAGTCTGCTGGGTATGCTGTTGGGTTACCTGATCTGGAATTGGCGAAGGCTGAATGCGGTGCTCGCCTATTTCGGCTGGGAACTGGCGCGTCTGGACAGCGAGCCGAAAGTGTTTCCCGAACGCCGCCGGACCCAGGCCCCGGCTGGCGATGTGCTGCAAGGGCAAATCGTCGCGCTGGAACAGGCCATGAGCCGGACACGTGACACGCGGCGTTTCATTGCCGATGGCCTTGAGTACTTGCCGGTGGCGACGCTGATCAGCGATCCGAACGGGCGCATTCTGTTGGCCAACCGTAAGGCTCGGGAGATATTTTCCAGCAGCCTGGTGGGCGAGGAGATGCTCGAGCAACTGAGCGAGTTGGGTTACCCGGTGCCGTCCGATGGAACGCTGCCGGCGTTGTCGACCCTGGAGCTGCTGGAGTTTCGTGACACTCAGGCACGCAGCCTGCGTCTGGACCTGGCGCCGCTGTTGCCGGCCGAGGGCGACTCGGTGATTGGCTGGTTACTGAGCCTCACTGACTTGAGCGTCGAACGGGACGCCGAGGAGCAGCGGGCCGTGTTGCTGCGTTTTCTGTCTCATGACCTGAGGGCCCCCCACTCGGCGATTCTGGCTTTGCTCGACGTTCAGCGGCATCAGGTGTCTGGCGACACTCAAGTGTTCAGTCAGATCGAGTTACAAGTGCGCAAGGCGCTGAACCTGACCGAGGCCTTTGTGCAGTTGGCAAAGGCTGAATCCGAGGCCTATCAGTTTCAGCCGAGCATGTTCGCGATGTTGCTGCTCGATACTTTCGACCAGGCCTCGAGCATCGCTCATCTGAAGAACATTCAGTTGCTGCATGACCTCGACGAAGATGCTGAAGCGCTGGTCCTGGCCGATCAGTCGTTACTGACACGGGCACTGTTCAACCTGCTGGAAAACGCCATCAAGTACAGTCCGGCGGGTTCGCGGATCACCGTGCGGGTGAGTTGTACCGAGGGTTGGTTAACGTGCGAGATCGTCGACCAGGGCCGAGGGATTGCCGTCGAAGAGCTTCCCGAGCTGTTCAGTCAGTATCGACGCTTTGCATCGGCTCACGGCAGTGACGGCCTGGGGCTGGGGTTGTCCATGGTCAAGGCGGTGGTGGATCGTCACGGCGGGCGGATTTCCTGTCATAGCGTGGTAGGACAAGGCACGACGTTCAGTGTCCAGCTACCCCTTTTGAGCGAGTGAGCCTGATCATTTTTACAGGCATAAAAAAACCGGCTATATCAGCCGGTTTTTTTACGTCCGAAAAAAACTTATGCACGTTTTCAGAAGTTTTATTTGCTTAAGAAATATGTATGAAAATCAAAAGCTTAAAAACTAAATACAGCGATTTTCAACAAAACGGTACACAGGTTATCCACAGAACTTCAGACAGTCACTTGGTCGGTCGCACTCGGTGCTGCCGGGGCTGCTGGCAGCGAACCCATTTCGCGCTGCATCTGTTCGTTCCAGGCCTGCACCCGGTCATTCAGGTCGGCGATGGCCCGTGGCCCGCTACCCTCGGCGTACATCGGGGCGCCGATGATCACGGTGATCACGCCCTGCTTTTTGGCCCAACCGGTTTTTGGCCAGAACTTGCCGGCATTGTGTGCAATTGGCAGCACGGGCAATGACGCATTGACGGCCAACGCGGTGCCGCCTCGGGAGAACTTGCCGATGGTGCCGTAGGGAACGCGAGTCCCCTCCGGGAAAATCAGCACCCAGACATTGTCCTTGAGCAGTTCATCGCCCTTCTTCGCTACATGCTTGAGCGCGGCTTTCGGGTTGTCGCGGTCGATGGCGATCGGCCGCAGCATGGCCATGGCCCAGCCGAAGAACGGCACGTAGAGCAGTTCGCGCTTGAGCACCTGGCTCAACGGTTCGAAGTAGGCCGAGAGAAAGAACGTCTCCCAGGTGCTCTGGTGGTTCGACTGAATCACGCAGGGCTGTTCAGGCACATTCTCGGCGCCCTTCACTTCGTAGCGAATACCCAGAAAGACTTTGCTCAGCCACAAGGCGCAGCGGCACCAGTACACGTTGATAAAGCGATAACGCGCCTTGAACGGCAGAAACGGCGCGATAAAAAAGCTCAGGGTGCACCAGAGTAACGAACTGGTGCCCAGCAGCAGGTAAAAGAGGAAAGTTCTGATGGCCTGCAGTATCGACATGGCGACATTTACCGTTGCGGGCACTGCCCGCCTATTCAAGCGCACTCCCGATCAGTCCTTGGCCAGGATGTCAGAAGAGCCTTAGTTGTGGATAAGTTCCGCGGCAATCGCCGCCAGATCGTCAAAAATCAAGGTGCCTGCCGGTAGGGTCTTGCCCTGAGTCTTTTCGCCTTTCCCGGTCTTTACCAAAACTGGCTGACAGTCGACGGCTTTGGCGGCCTCCAGGTCACCGAGAGTATCGCCGACGAACCATAGATTCGTCAGCGAAACGTTGTAATGCGCGGCGATGGTTTTCAACATCCCGGGTTTTGGCTTGCGGCAATCGCAGCCATCGTCTGGCCCGTGCGGGCAATAGACGATCAGACCGACTTCGCCGCCCTGCTCTGCCACCAACTCGCGCAAGCGGGCGTGCATGGTCTCCAGGGTGGCGATGTCGTAATAGCCGCGAGCGATGCCCGACTGGTTGGTGGCGACCGCCACCGTCCAGCCGGCCTTGCTCAACTGCGCGATCGCTTCGATCGAACCGGGGAGTGGAATCCACTCCTCCACCGACTTGATGTACGCATCGGAGTCGTAATTGATCACCCCGTCCCGATCGAGAATCAGCAGTTTCAACAGCAGCTCCTCAGCCCAGCAACGAAATGTCGGCGACGCCGAGGAACAACCCACGCAGACGCGCCAGCAGCGCATAGCGGTTGGCTCGCACCTTGGCGTCTTCGGCGTTGACCATCACGGCCTCGAAGAACGCATCCACTGGTTCGCGCAATGCGGCCAGACGCGCCAGCGATTCGCTGTACTGACGGGCAGCGGCCATTGGCTGCACAGCCTGGTCTGCCTGCTGGATCGCCGAATACAGCGAGAACTCGTTGGCGTTGTCGAAGTACTTGGCTTCAACGACCGTCGGCACGGAGCCTTCGACTTTGCTCAGCAGGTTCGACACGCGCTTGTTCACGGCGGCCAGGGCAGCGGCTTCCGGCAATTTGCGGAACGCTTCTACCGCTTGTACACGCTGGTCGAAGTCCAGGGCCGAACCCGGCTTCAGGGCACGTACCGACAGGTAGGTCGCGACGTCCACGCCTTCGTCTTCGTAACGGGCACGCAGACGGTCGAAGATGAACTCCAGCACGGCATCATTAAGGCCGGCAGCCTTGACCTTGGCACCGAACGCATTCACGGCGAAGGCCACGGCGTCGTTCAGGTCGAGGTCGAGCTTCTTGTCGATCAGGATCCGCAACACACCCAGCGCGGCGCGGCGCAGGGCATACGGGTCTTTGCTGCCGGTCGGCAGCATGCCGATACCGAAAATGCCCACCAGGGTGTCGAGCTTGTCGGCAATGGCCACGGCCGCACCGGTCAGGGTGGTAGGCAGTTCAGCGCCGGCACCGCGCGGCATGTACTGCTCGTTCAGCGCCAGGGCGACGTCTTCCGGCTCGCCGTCGTTGAGGGCGTAGTAGTAACCGGCGACACCTTGCATCTCCGGGAACTCACCGACCATTTCGGTCGCCAGGTCGCACTTGGACAGCAGGCCGGCACGCGCCGCCCAGGAAGCGTTACCGCCGATGCGAGCGGCAATGTAGGCCGCCAGTTTCGACACGCGCTCGGCCTTGTCGTAGACACTGCCGAGTTTTTCCTGGAACACCACGTTCTGCAGACGCAGATTGAATTCTTCGAGTTTTTGCTTCTTGTCTTGCTTGAAGAAGAACTCGGCGTCGGTCAGGCGTGGGCGAACCACTTTCTCGTTACCGGCGATGATCTGCTGTGGATCCTTGCTTTCGATGTTGGCCACGGTAATGAAACGAGGCAGCAACTTACCGTCGGCATCCAGCAGGCAGAAGTACTTCTGATTGTCCTGCATGGTGGTGATCAGCGCTTCTTGCGGCACGTCGAGGAAACGTTCTTCGAACGAGCACACCAGCGGCACCGGCCATTCAACCAGCGCGGTCACTTCGTCGAGCAGGGCTTGCGGAACGATCGCCGTACCTTCCTGCATGGTCGCCAGTTCATTGGTGCGCTTGCTGATCAGCTCGCGACGCTCGTTGGCATCGGCCAGTACATAAGCAGCACGCAGATCGTTCAGGTAGTTGGCCGGCGAGGTGATGCGCACGCTTTCAGGGTGGTGGAAGCGGTGACCACGGGAATCGCGGCCGGCCTTCTGGGCGAGGATGGTGCAGTCGATGACGTGGTCACCGAGCAGCATCACCAACCATTGGGTCGGACGAACGAATTCTTCCTTGCGAGCACCCCAGCGCATGCGCTTGGGGATCGGCAGGTCGTTCAGGGAATCTTCGACGATGGTCGGCATCAGGCTCGCGGTCGGCTTGCCGGCGATGCTTTGGCTGTAGCGCAGCTTCGGGCCGCTCTGATCGATTTCGCTCAGCTCGACGCCGCACTTCTTGGCGAAGCCCAGGGCTGCTTGAGTCGGGTTGCCTTCGGCATCGAACGCAGCCTGACGTGGCGGGCCGTCGAGGTTGATGCTGCGATCCGGCTGCTGGGTCGCCAGCGCGGTAATCAGCACGGCCAGACGACGCGGCGCGGCGTAGACGGTTTTGCTCTCGTAGTTCAGGCCCGCGGCTTGCAGGCCTTTGTCGATACCGGCCAGGAATGCCTCGGCCAGGGTGTTCAGCGCTTTGGGTGGCAGTTCTTCGGTGCCCAGTTCAACCAGAAAATCTTGAGCACTCATTGTGCAGCCTCCAGCTTGGCCAGTACTTCATCACGCAGGTCCGGGGTCGCCATCGGGAAGCCGAGCTTGGCGCGAGCCAGCAGATAGGCTTGCGCGACGGAACGCGCCAGGGTGCGTACACGCAGAATGTATTGCTGACGCGCGGTCACCGAGATCGCCCGGCGCGCATCCAGCAGGTTGAAGGTGTGGGAAGCCTTCAACACCATTTCGTAGCTCGGCAACGGCAGCGGCTGGTCGAGTTCGATCAGGCGCTTGGCTTCGCTTTCATAGAAGTCGAACAGTTCGAACAGCTTCTCGACGTTGGCGTGTTCGAAGTTGTAGGTCGACTGCTCCACTTCGTTCTGGTGGAACACGTCGCCGTAGGTCACCTTGCCGAACGGACCGTCAGCCCAGACCAGGTCGTAGACCGAGTCCACGCCTTGCAGGTACATGGCCAGACGCTCCAGACCGTAAGTGATCTCGCCCGTCACCGGGTAGCACTCGATGCCGCCCGCTTGCTGGAAGTAAGTGAACTGAGTCACTTCCATGCCGTTGAGCCAGACTTCCCAGCCCAGACCCCAGGCGCCCAGCGTTGGCGACTCCCAGTTGTCTTCGACGAAACGGATGTCATGCACCAGCGGGTCCAGACCCACGTGCTTGAGGGAGCCCAGGTACAGTTCCTGGAAGTTGTCCGGGTTCGGCTTCAGCACTACCTGGAACTGATAGTAGTGCTGCAGACGGTTCGGGTTTTCACCGTAGCGGCCGTCAGTCGGGCGACGACTGGGCTGCACATAAGCGGCGTTCCAGGTTTCCGGGCCAATGGCGCGCAGGAACGTGGCAGTGTGGAAAGTGCCGGCGCCTACTTCCATATCGTAGGGCTGAAGTACCACACAACCTTGCTCGGCCCAGTATTGCTGGAGGGCGAGGATCAAGTCTTGGAAGGTACGCACGGCTGGCGTAGGCTGGCTCACGAAATTCACCTGTTTCTTGGGCTGCGATTTAAAGAGCGGGAGTATACCCGATTCGGTCCTGCGCACGCCCCCTGGAGCCTTATGCCACGCTGCTTTTGGTGTACCGAAGATCCGCTGTACATGGCTTATCACGATCAGGAGTGGGGCACGCCGCTACGCGATGCGCAGGGATTGTTCGAGTTGCTTTTGCTCGAAGGGTTCCAGGCCGGGCTTTCCTGGATCACTGTATTGCGCAAGCGAGAGCGTTATCGCGAGGTGCTGTTCGGCTTCGACGTGCAGCGCGTGGCGCAGATGAGCGATGCGGAAATCGATGAATTGATGCTCGATCCGGGGATCATCCGCAATCGTCTCAAACTCAACGCAGCCCGGCGCAATGCCCAGGCCTGGCTGGAGCTGGAAGACCCGGTGGCGTTTCTCTGGTCGTTCGTCGGCGGCACGCCGGTGATCAATCATTTCAAGGATCGCAGTGAAGTGCCGGCGGTGACACCGGCCGCCATCGAGATGAGTAAAGGCCTGAAAAAAGCCGGCTTCACGTTCGTCGGCCCGACCATTTGTTACGCGCTGATGCAGGCTTCAGGCATGGTCATGGACCACACCCTGGATTGCGATCGCTACGCCACGTTGACGAACGGCGGTTAGAATAGCCGCCTCGCGCACAGCACAAGATCAGGAGTGACCTGTGGATAAGTTTAAAGGCGCCTTGCTGGTAGGCGCTCTGCGGCTGTTTGCCCTACTGCCATGGCGGGCAGTGCAGGCGGTGGGTTCGGCGATTGGCTGGATCATGTGGAAAACCCCCAACCGTTCCCGCGACGTGGTGCGGATCAACCTCGCCAAGTGCTTTCCGCAGATGGACCCGGCCGAGCGTGAGCGTCTGGTGGGTCAAAGCCTGAAAGACATCGGCAAGTCTCTGACTGAAAGCGCCTGCGCGTGGATCTGGCCGGCCCAGCGTTCCATTGAACTGGTGCGCGAAGTCGAAGGCCTCGACGTTTTGAAAGAGGCGTTGGCGTCCGGTAAAGGCGTGGTTGGCATCACCAGCCACTTGGGCAACTGGGAAGTGTTGAACCACTTCTATTGCAGCCAGTGCAAACCGATCATTTTCTACCGTCCGCCAAAACTGAAGGCGGTGGATGAGTTGCTGCGCAAGCAGCGGGTGCAATTGGGTAACCGGGTGGCGGCTTCCACCAAGGAAGGCATCCTCAGCGTGATCAAGGAAGTGCGCAAGGGGGGCGCGGTAGGCATTCCGGCTGACCCGGAACCGGCCGAATCCGCCGGGATCTTCGTGCCGTTCTTCGCCACTCAGGCCCTGACCAGCAAATTCGTGCCGAACATGCTCGCCGGTGGCAAAGCGGTCGGCGTGTTCCTGCATGCCCTGCGGTTGCCGGACGGTTCGGGTTACAAAGTGATTCTCGAAGCCGCGCCAGAGGCCATGTACAGCACCGATACCGAAACCTCCTGCGCGGCCATGAGCCAGGTAGTCGAGCGCTACGTGCGGGCTTATCCGAGCCAGTACATGTGGAGCATGAAGCGCTTCAAGAAGCGTCCACCGGGCGAAGCACGCTGGTATTGAGGTTGCTGTGGATAACTCCGCAGGCTGCGATCTATTGATCTTGGCCTGCGTTACCGCTGATCAGTGCGCCTGTCGCTCAAGCTTTTTCAGAAACACCGTCATCTCCTTCTCCGCCTGCTTGTCGCCATGGGCGCGGGCAGCTTCCAGACCCTGCTCCCAAGCCTGTCGCGCCGCCGCATAATCCGCCAGCGCCAGATGGGCCTTGCCCAAGAGCTTCCAGGCTGCCGAATACTTCGGATCGAACTCGACGCAGCGCTGGAAATGCTCTGCGGCCTTGGCGTTTTCCCCAAGATCCAGATAACCCTTGCCCAGGCCGAAGCGCAGCAATGAGTTATCCACACCCTTGGCGAGCATTTTTTCCAGGGATTCGATCATTGGGTGGCACCTCTGGTTTTTTGGGGGAGTTCGAAATCGCCTTCGCGGGCAAGCCTCGCTCCTACACGGTTCAGTCGTTCGCATAATAGCTGGACGGCTCAAACCTGTAGGAGCGAGGCTTGCCCGCGAAGAGGCCTTCGGATCAGAAGAAGCTCAACCCCACATGGAACAGCTTCTCCACATCCCGAATATGCTTCTTATCCACAAGGAACAGAATCACATGGTCGCCGGTTTCGATCACGGTGTCGTCGTGGGCGATGATCACTTCTTCATCGCGGATGATCGCGCCGATGGTGGTGCCCGGTGGCAGGCCGATGTTTTCGATGGCCTTGCCGATCACCTTGCTCGACTTCGCATCGCCGTGGGCAATCGCCTCGATGGCTTCCGCCGCGCCCCTGCGCAGTGAGTGCACGCTGACAATATCCCCGCGCCGGACGTGGGCCAGCAAGGTGCCGATGGTCGCCAGTTGCGGACTGATGGCGATGTCGATGTCGCCGCCCTGGATCAGGTCGACGTAGGCCGGGTTGTTGATGATCGTCATCACCTTCTTCGCGCCCAGACGCTTGGCCAGCAGCGAAGACATGATATTGGCTTCATCATCGTTGGTCAGGGCCAGGAAAATATCGGCGTCGGCGATGTTCTCTTCCAGCAACAGATCCCGGTCTGAAGCACTGCCCTGCAACACCACGGTGCTGTCGAGGTTGTCCGAGAGGTAGCGGCAGCGGGCCGGGTTCATCTCGATGATCTTCACCTGGTAACGGCTTTCGATGGCCTCGGCCAGGCGTTCACCGATCTGCCCGCCACCGGCGATGACGATGCGTTTGTAGCTTTCATCGAGGCGGCGCATTTCGCTCATCACTGCGCGAATGTTCGCTTTGGCGGCGATGAAAAACACTTCGTCGTCAGCCTCGATCACCGTATCGCCTTGGGGCAGGATCGGCCGGTCACGACGGAAAATCGCCGCGACGCGGGTTTCGACATTCGGCATGTGTTCGCGTAACTGGCGCAATTGCTGGCCCACCAGCGGCCCGCCGTAGTACGCCTTGACCGCTACCAGCTGCGCTTTGCCTTCGGCGAAGTCGATCACCTGCAATGCGCCCGGATGCTGGATCAGGCGCTTGATGTAATTGGTGACTACTTGCTCCGGACTGATCAGCACGTCGACCGGAATCGCTTCGTTGTCGAACAGTTCGGCACGGGTCAGGTACGCGGCTTCGCGGACCCGGGCGATCTTGGTGGGGGTGTGGAACAGGGTGTGGGCGACCTGACAGGCGACCATGTTGGTTTCGTCACTGTTGGTCACGGCCACCAGCATGTCAGCGTCGTCGGCACCAGCCTGCCGCAGTACGGTTGGCAGCGAGCCGCGACCCTGCACGGTGCGGATGTCCAGCCGATCGCCGAGGTCGCGCAGGCGTTCGCCATCGGTGTCGACCACGGTGATGTCGTTGGCCTCGCTGGCCAAGTGTTCTGCCAGCGAACCGCCGACCTGCCCTGCGCCGAGGATGATGATCTTCATCCAGTCACTCCCTTAAACCCGGTTAACCGCGCGCGGCGGCAATCTTGATCAGCTTGGCGTAGTAGAACCCGTCGTGGCCGCCTTCCTGGGCCAGCAACTGGCGACCATGGGGCTGCTTGATGCCGGCGGCCGTGGCGAGGTCCAGTTCACGGGCGCCTGGCGTGCGGGCGAGGAACGCTTCGATGACTTCGGTGTTTTCGGTCGGCAGCGTGGAGCAGGTGGCGTAAAGCAGAATGCCGCCCACCTCCAGAGTTATCCACATGGCGTCGAGCAGTTCGCCCTGAAGCACCGCCAGTGCGGCGATGTCGTCGGGTTGGCGGGTCAGTTTGATATCCGGGTGACGGCGGATCACCCCGGTGGCCGAGCATGGCGCGTCGAGCAGAATGCGCTGGAACGGCTTGCCGTCCCACCAGGTGGCGGTATCGCGACCGTCGGCGGCGATCAGTTCGGCACTCAGACCCAGGCGTGCGAGGTTTTCCCGCACCCGCACCAGACGCTTGGCTTCCAGATCCACAGCCACCACGCCGGCCAGTTTGGGCTCGGCCTCAAGGATGTGGCAGGTCTTGCCGCCCGGTGCGCAGCAGGCGTCCAGCACCCGTTGGCCCGGCGCGAGGTCCAGCAGATCGGCGGCCAATTGAGCGGCTTCGTCCTGCACGCTGATCCAGCCTTCGGCGAAACCCGGCAGGCTGCGCACGTCGGCAGCAGCATCGAGAATGATGCCGTCGCGACTATAAATGCAGGGCTTGGCGGCTACGCCAGCGTCACTCAGCAAGCCAAGGTAAGCGTCGCGAGTGTGATGACGACGATTGACCCGCAGAATCATCGGCGGGTGTGCGTTGTTCGCTGCGCAAATGGCTTCCCATTGTTCAGGCCAGAAGGCCTTGAGGGATTTTTGCAGCCAGCGCGGGTGGGCGGTGCGCACCACCGGGTCGCGTTCCAGCTCGGCCAGCAGCGCTTCGCTTTCCCGTTGGGCGCGGCGCAGTACGGCGTTGAGCAAGGCTTTAGCCCACGGCTTTTTCAGTTTGTCGGCGCAACCGACGGTTTCGCCGATGGCGGCGTGAGCCGGGACGCGGGTATAGAGCAGTTGATAAAGCCCCACCAGCAACAGCGCCTCGACATCGGCATCAGCCGCCTTGAACGGCTTTTGCAGCAGCTTGGCCGCCAACGCCGACAAGCGCGGCTGCCAGCGAGCCGTGCCGAACGCCAGGTCCTGGGTGAAGCCGCGATCGCGGTCTTCGACCTTGTCCATTTGTGTCGGCAGAGAACTGTTGAGTGAGGCTTTTCCGTTAAGGACTGCAGCAAGTGCCTTGGCGGCGGCCAGACGTGGGTTCATTGAGCGTCTGCCGTTTGACCGAGGACGGTGCCGACGGCAAATTTCTCACGACGGCTGTTGAACAAGTCGCTGAAGTTCAGTGCCTTGCCGCCGGGTAATTGCAGACGGGTCAGGCACAGCGCCTGTTCACCGCAGGCGACGATCAAGCCGTCCTTGCTGGCGCTGAGGATTTTCCCCGGTGCGCCCTGCCCTTCGGCCAGGCTTGCGGCCAACACTTTCAGCGCTTCGCCGTTCAGCGTGCTGTGGCAGATCGGCCATGGATTGAAGGCGCGAACCAGACGCTCCAGCTCAACCGCCGGGCGGTTCCAGTCGATGCGCGCTTCGTCCTTGTTCAATTTGTGTGCGTAGGTGGCGAGGCTGTCGTCCTGCACTTCGCCTTCCAGTGTGCCCGCAGCCAGGCCGGCAATCGCCTGGATCACGGCCGGTGGGCCCATCTCTGCGAGGCGATCGTGGAGGCTGCCGCCGGTGTCTTCGGCGCTGATCGGCGTGGTGACCTTGAGCAGCATCGGCCCGGTATCGAGGCCGGCTTCCATGCGCATCACGGTCACGCCGCTTTCGCTGTCGCCCGCTTCAACGGCACGCTGGATCGGCGCCGCACCGCGCCAGCGTGGCAGCAAGGAGGCGTGGCTGTTGATGCAACCCAGGCGTGGGATATCCAGCACCACTTGCGGCAGGATCAGGCCGTAGGCGACCACCACCATCAAATCCGGTTTCAGCGCGGCCAGTTCCGCCTGAGCGTCTTCGTTGCGCAGGGTTGGCGGTTGCAACACCGGGATGTTGTGCTCCAGAGCCAATTGCTTGACCGGGCTTGGCATCAGCTTCTGTCCACGGCCCGCCGGACGGTCCGGTTGGGTGTAGACCGCAACGATCTCGTAAGGACTGCCCAGCAGGGCCTTGAGGTGTTCGGCGGCGAATTCCGGGGTGCCGGCAAAGACAATGCGCAGTGGCTCAGTCATGGAAGCTCTCAATTGCAAAGCATCTTGAAAAGAAAAAGGCTTGCCGCGGCAAGCCTTTGAAAGAAGGGCATCAAGCGTTCTGGCGGTGGAGCTTTTCCAGTTTCTTCTTGATCCGGTCGCGTTTGAGCGTGGACAGGTAATCGACGAACAACTTGCCGTTGAGGTGGTCGCATTCATGCTGGATGCACACGGCGAGCAAGCCTTCGGCGATCAGTTCGTAAGGCTGGCCGTCGCGGTCCAGGGCCTTGATCTTGACCTTTTGCGGGCGATCGACGTTTTCGTAGAAGCCCGGCACCGAGAGGCAGCCTTCCTGGTACTGACCCATCTCGTCGGTCAGGGTTTCGAACTCGGGGTTGATGAACACCCGCGGTTCACTGCGGTCTTCGGAGAGGTCCATCACGACGATACGTTTGTGCACGTTGACCTGGGTAGCGGCGAGGCCGATGCCTGGCGCTTCATACATTGTTTCAAACATGTCATCGACCAACTGACGCACTTCGTCGTCCACTACGGCCACTGGTTTGGCGATAGTGCGCAGGCGCGAATCGGGGAATTCGAGGATGTCTAAAATGGCCATAAGCTTAATTGCTGCACGTGTGAGGTAAAGTCGGGTCGATGGCCTGGCGAGTCCGAAGATGCAGGCTACCGTTGTGAACGTAGCTTCCGGCTTTTCAATAATGAGCCGGAGGCGAGCCACGAGGGCTCTGGCGTTTCACGCGAACGTACATAATAAAGGGATTCACCGCATGAGGAAATCACTACTCGCCTTGCTCCTTCTGGCCTCGGCCGGTTTTGCGCATGGGCAAGTGCAACTCAGGGAAGGTTTTCCACAGCAATACACCGTGGTGGCAGGGGACACACTCTGGGACATTTCCGGCAAATACCTGCGTGAGCCGTGGCAGTGGCCGCAGCTTTGGCAAGCCAATCCACAGATTGAAAACCCCAATCTCATCTATCCCGGCGATACGCTGTCGCTGGTCTACGTCAACGGTCAGCCACGCCTGACCCTCAACCGCGGCGCTTCCCGGGGCACCATCAAGCTGTCGCCACGAGTCCGCAGTTCACCGGTGGCCGACGCCATCCCGAGCATTCCGCTGAAGTTGATCAACAGTTTTCTGTTGAGCAATCGCATCGTCGACAAGGTCGAGGATTTCGACAAGGCGCCCTACATCGTTGCCGGAGATGCCGAACGGGTACTCAGCGGCACCGGCGATCGAATCTTCGCGCGTGGCCATTTCGATCCGGCACAACCGGTCTACGGCATCTTTCGTCAGGGCAAGGTCTACACCGATCCACAGAGCAAGGAGTTCCTGGGGATCAACGCCGACGACATCGGTGGCGGCGAGATCATTGCCACTGAAGGTGACGTCGCCACCCTGGCCCTGCAACGCACCACTCAAGAGGTGCGACTCGGCGACCGGTTGTTCAGCGGCGAAGAGCGCTCGATCAATTCGACCTTCATGCCCAGTGCGCCAACCACCGACATCAATGGCCTGATCATCGATGTGCCGCGTGGGGTCACCCAGATTGGCGCGCTGGATGTCGTCACGCTGAACAAGGGGCAGCGCGATGGCCTGGCCGAGGGCAATGTGCTGGTGGTGATGAAAACCGGCGAAACCGTGCGCGACCGGATCACCGGTCAGCCCTTGAAAATCCCCGACGAACGGGCCGGCCTGCTGATGGTATTCCGCACCTACGACAAGCTCAGCTACGGGCTGGTGCTCAACGCATCGCGCTCCTTGGCGGTGATGGACAAGGTGCGAAATCCTTAAGCCTGCTCACAAGTTACCAACAGAGTTATCCACAGCTTATTCCCGATTCGACGGGACCTTATAACGATCAAGGATGATCCATGTCGCTGTCTGCCTGTACGTCCGTTTCCCCTGCGGAACTGGAAGCCCGTTTACGCCTGCACCTTTTGCCTGAACTCGGTCCGGCACGTTTCAAGAAGTTGCTGGAGGCTTTCGGTTCTGCCTCTAAAGCCATCAGCGCACCCGCCAGTGCCTGGCGCGCGTTGGGCCTGCCCCTCGCTTGCGCGGAGGCCCGGCGCTGCAGTGAAATTCGTGATGGCGCCAGCCACGCATTGGCCTGGCTAGAGCGTCCGGGCCAGCATTTACTGATGTGGGACCAACCTGACTACCCCGCGCTGCTGGCGCAAATCAGTGATGCGCCGCCGCTATTATTCGTCGCGGGCGATCCGGGCATTCTGGAAAAACCGCAGTTGGCGATGGTCGGCAGCCGTCGCGCATCGCGACCGGGCATGGATACCGCCAGTGCGTTTTCCCGCAGTCTGGCCGGCGCCGGTTTTGTCATCACCAGCGGTCTGGCCCTGGGCATCGATGCCGCCGCGCATCAGGCGGCTCTGGACGTTGGCGGGCAAACGGTAGGGGTGCTTGGCACTGGACTTGAAAATTTTTATCCACAGCGCAATCGACGACTGGCGGACGCCATGATCGCCTCGGGAAGCGCGGTACTTTCGGAGTTCCCGCTGGACGCCGGGCCTTCCCCGGGCAACTTCCCCCGGCGCAATCGAATCATCAGCGGTTTGTCCCTTGGTGTGTTGGTGGTCGAGGCAAGTATTGCCAGCGGTTCATTGATTACCGCGAGGCTGGCGGCGGAACAGGGGCGTGAGGTGTATGCGATTCCAGGTTCGATTCACCACCCTGGCGCAAAGGGTTGCCATCAGTTGATCCGCGACGGTGCGGTGCTGGTGGAAACCATCGAACACATCCTTGAGGCCTTGCGCGGCTGGCAACGGCTGCCGTTATCCACAGAAACGCCGCAAACGACGGTAACTCATCCACTGCTCATGTTGCTCCACGCGGCGCCTCATACCAGCGAAGCCCTGGCGGTCACCAGCGGCTGGGCCTTGTCGAAAGTGCTGGCAGCGCTGACGGAGCTGGAGATGGATGGCCGGGCGGTCTGTGAGAGCGGTCGATGGTTTGCGCGGGTAAACTAGGTTTTATAAGGAAGATCGGTAAACTGCGCAGAGCCTTATTCCGGAGAGTTTTTTCATGGTTAACAGTTGGCGTGTGCAACAAGCCGCACGAGAAATTCGCGCCGGGGCGGTCATTGCCTACCCAACGGAAGCCGTCTGGGGACTGGGTTGCGACCCGTGGAACGAAGAGGCGGTGGATCGTCTGCTGATGATCAAGGGCCGATCTGTGGATAAGGGCCTGATTCTGGTGGCCGACAATATTCGTCAGTTCGACTTCCTGTTCGAAGACTTCCCGGAGTTGTGGATGGACCGCATGGCCAGCACCTGGCCGGGCCCCAACACCTGGTTGGTGCCGCATCAGAATCTGTTGCCCCAGTGGATTACCGGTGTGCATGAAACGGTGGCGTTGCGGGTCAGCGACCACCCTCTGGTGCGGGACTTGTGTGCGGTGGTCGGCCCGCTGGTGTCGACCTCGGCGAACCCTCAGGGCCGACCGGCGGCACGGACGCGGATTCGCGTGGAGCAGTATTTCCGGGGGCAGGTTGATTATGTACTCGGTGGCAATCTGGGCGGGCGCAAGAATCCGAGTGTGATTCGCGATCTGGCGACGGGGCATGTGGTGCGCCCGGATTGAGACCGCGTCATCGTTCTTCGCGGGCAAGCCTCGCTCCTACAGGGGATCAATGTCGTTCCGTGATCGTGTGAACGACACAAATCCTGTAGGAGCGAGGCTTGCCCGCGAAGAGGCCCTCAAGGCAACAGAATCGTTGAACCAGTCGTACGGCGCGCCGACAACTCAGTCTGCGCCTTCGCTGCATCAGCCAGTGGATACCGCTGGCTGATGTCCACCTTCAGCTTGCCGCTGATGATCATCTCGAACAGTTCATCAGCCATGCGTTGCAGGTTTTCAGCATTGTTGGCGTAGGTCGCCAGCGTCGGCCGGGTCACGTACAGCGAACCCTTGGCCGCGAGAATCCCCAGATTCACCCCGTCTACTGCGCCTGAAGCATTACCAAAGCTCACCACCAACCCCCGAGGCGCAACGCTGTCGAGCGATGTCAGCCAGGTATCTTTGCCTACACCGTCGTACACCACCGGGACTTTTTTACCGTCAGTCAGTTCCAGCACGCGTTGTGCGACGTTCTCATGGCTGTAATCGATGGTCGCCCAGGCACCATTGGCTTTCGCCAGGGCGGCTTTTTCCGCTGAACTGACCGTGCCGATCAGCTTCACCCCCAGGGCCTTGGCCCATTGGCAGGCAAGCGATCCGACGCCGCCGGCCGCGGCGTGAAACAGGATGGTTTCGCCACCCTTGAGTTCATAGGTCTGACGCAGCAAGTACTGCACGGTCAGGCCTTTGAGCATCACGCCGGCGGCTTGTTCGAAGCTGATGGCGTCCGGCAGGTGCACCAGGTTGGCTTCCGGCAAGACATGCGCGTCGCTGTAGGCGCCCAACGGGCCACTGCCATAAGCCACGCGATCGCCAACCTTGAAGCGGGTGACTTCGCTACCGACTGCGTCGACCACGCCCGCGCCTTCGGCGCCCAGGCCCGATGGCAGGGCTGGCGGCGCATAAAGGCCGCTGCGGTAATAGGTGTCGATAAAGTTCAGGCCAATGGCCTTGTTGGTCACGCGTACCTGTTGCGGGCCGGGCTCGGCGGGTTGGTAATCCACGTATTCGAGCACTTCGGGGCCGCCATGGACGCGGAACTGGATACGCTTTGCCATCTGCTCTCTCCTTAGGTCTTTGGCTTCTAGAGTCGTAGCGCCAAGCGCCCTATCGAACTCCCAAGCTTGATCTTCGTCAACTGCGGCAGGCTCGCCTGCGATGTTATGCTACGGACCCATTTGCGCCGGCCCCCCGCTCTGATGGAGCGCCGCGTAGCTTTGCCCGATTCAAGGTGATGCCATGACTACCCGCACCGAGGCCGTAAAAGCCTACCTGCTCGACCTGCAAGACCGTATTTGCGCTGCCCTGGAAGCCGAAGACGGCGGCGCGCGTTTCGTCGAAGACGCCTGGACCCGGCCTGCCGGCGGCGGTGGTCGCACCCGGGTGATTGAG
The DNA here is from genome assembly GCF_059420765.1 of Pseudomonas sp. GW821-FHT03E01. Lineage (NCBI taxonomy): Bacteria > Pseudomonadati > Pseudomonadota > Gammaproteobacteria > Pseudomonadales > Pseudomonadaceae > Pseudomonas > Pseudomonas sp. GW821-FHT03E01. The sequence continues at coordinate 153,503 of NZ_JBWKUI010000014.1, forward strand.
AACGGCGCAGTCATCGAAAAGGGCGGCGTCAACTATTCCCACGTGTTTGGCAGCGGCCTCCCACCGTCCGCCAGCGCCCATCGGCCGGAACTGGCCGGTCGAGGCTTCGAAGCCTTGGGCGTGTCGTTGGTGATTCACCCGCATAACCCCCATGTGCCGACGTCCCACGCCAATGTGCGCTTTTTCATCGCCGAAAAAGAAGGTGAAGAGCCGGTCTGGTGGTTCGGTGGAGGCTTCGACCTGACCCCTTATTACGGCAATGAAGAAGATTGCGTGCATTGGCACCGCGTCGCCGAACAGGCCTGCGCGCCGTTCGGCCCGGACGTTTACCCGCGCTACAAGGCCTGGTGCGACAGCTACTTCCACATCAAGCATCGCCATGAGCCACGGGGCATCGGCGGCCTGTTTTTCGATGACTTGAACGAGTGGGACTTCGATACCAGCTTCGCCTTCATGCGCGCCATCGGCGATGCGTTCATCGACGCGTACCTGCCGATCGTGCAACGTCGCAAGAATGATGCGTTCAGCGCCAAACAGCGTGAGTTCCAGGAGTTTCGCCGTGGTCGTTACGTTGAATTCAACCTGGTCTATGACCGCGGCACGCTGTTCGGCCTGCAATCGGGCGGGCGTACCGAGTCGATTCTGATGTCGCTGCCGCCGCAAGTACGCTGGGCCTACGACTGGAAGGCCGAGCCGGGCAGTGAAGAAGCACGCCTGACCGAATACTTCCTGCAAGACCGCGATTGGTTGGCCAAGGCCTGAACGAGGAATTCTGATGGACCGTTATGTCGTATTCGGTAACCCGATCGGCCACAGCAAGTCGCCGCTGATCCACCGTCTGTTCGCCGAGCAGACCGGGCAGAAATTGGACTACAGCACCTTGCTGGCACCTCTCGACGATTTTTCCGGCTGTGCGTTGGAGTTTTTCCGCGAAGGCCGTGGGGCGAATGTGACAGTGCCGTTCAAGGAAGACGCCTATCGCCTGGCGAACAGCTTGACCCAGCGGGCGCAACGGGCCGGCGCGGTGAATACCCTGAGCAAACTGGCTGATGGCAGTCTGCTGGGCGACAACACCGATGGTGCCGGGCTGGTGCGGGACCTGACGGTCAACGCCGGATTCAGCCTCGCGGGCAAACGCATCCTGCTGCTGGGGGCCGGTGGTGCGGTGCGCGGCGCGCTGGAGCCGCTGCTGGCGGAGCAACCGGCGTCGGTGATCATTGCCAACCGCACCGTGGAAAAAGCCGAATTGCTGGCGCAATTGTTTGCCGATCTGGGGCCGGTGTCGGCCAGCGGTTTCGACTGGCTGCGCGAGCCGGTGGACCTGATCATCAACGCCACATCCGCCAGTTTGTCCGGCGATGTACCGCCGATTGCCGGCAGTTTGATCGAACCGGGCAAGACGGTTTGCTACGACATGATGTACGGCAAGGACCCAACCTCGTTCTGCCGTTGGGCCAGTGAACATGGGGCTGGCGTGTCGATGGATGGCTTGGGCATGTTGGCCGAGCAGGCGGCGGAAGCATTCTATCTGTGGCGCGGTGTGCGCCCGGATACGGCGCCGGTGCTGGCCGAACTTCGCCGGCAACTGGCGCTGTAGTTCTGTGGCGAGGGAGCAAGCTCCCTCGCCACAGGTTATCTGTTTGTCAAAACAGTGGCGTTTAGTCCTCAAACCGGATCGGGCATTTCTCCGCGCCTTCCAGCTTCCTCAATTCCTCCACCACTTGCGGCCGTGCCTGCCGCAGGGTCAGGCTGCGATCCTGACGCAGCAGCCGTCGTGCTTCCTGGTGCAGCATTTCCACGCCCGAGTAGTCGATGAAGTTGATCTGCTGTGCCTCGATCACCACTCGCGGGCCTTGCATCCGTTGCAGGCGCACTTGCAGGTAATGGCTGGCGCCGAAAAAGATCGAGCCGCCGACCCTCAGGATGTCTTCGTCACCATTGCGCCAGTGCTGCACCCGTGGCTGTGAGGTGCGTTTGAGGTAGAAGAACAGTGACGCCAGCACCCCGGCGTAGATCGCCGTCTGCAACTCGAGCAACAGGGTGGCGACACAGGTCAGCGCCATGACCAGGAATTCGGCATGGCTGACCCGCAACAAGGCACGGATGCCGCGATGATCCACCAATCCCCAAGCGATCAAAAGGATGCTGCCAGCCATGGCCGGGATCGGGATGTGCGCAATCAATGCCGCACCGAAGATCGCGAACAGAGCCACCCACAGCGCCGAAAAAACCCCGGCCAGCGGTGAACAGGCGCCGGCATCGTAGCTCAGGCCCGAGCGAGTGAAGGAACCGGCGGACAGCGAACCGGAAAAAAACGCCCCGACCATGTTCGAGAAACCCTGGGCGCGAACTTCCTGATTGGCATCGAGCAACTGCTGCGAGCGGGCCGACAGGGAGCGGGCAATCGACAGGCTCGTCACCAGCCCGAGCATGCCGACCGCCACCGCACTGGGCAGCAGGCGCAATATCAGGTCCAGATCCAGCGGCAGCGAGCTGAAGGGCGGCAGCCGCCCGACAAACGCGCTGACCAGCTTCACATGACCGAACATCGCTGGCCACAGCCACACCAGCAATCCGCTCAGGGCCAGAGCGATCAACAGCGTCGGCCAGCGCGGCACCAGCAGTTTCAGCACGATGCCAACCGCGACTGTGGCCAGGCCCAGCAGCAGCGAGGGTTTGTCTACTTCGCCGAGATGATTGAGCAGCATCATCAAGCTGTTGAGCGCCGTGGCCTGATTGGGCACATCCAGCCCCAGCAGGTTCGGCAGCTGCCCGATGGCAATCACCACCGCCGCGCCGAGGGTGAAGCCCAGCACCACCGAGTGAGAGACGAAATTCACCAGGGCGCCGAACCGCAGCAAACCCAGCAACCACTGGAAAATGCCCGCAAGGAAAGTCAGAAGCAGGATCAGCGTGACGTAGTCCTGCGATGCAGGGACGGCCAGAGGACTGACGCTGGCATACAGGACGATGGAAATGGCCGCCGTAGGGCCGCAGATCAAATGCCACGACGAACCCCAGAGGCAGGCAATCAGCACCGGGATGATGGCGGCGTACAGGCCATATTCCGGTGGGAGGCCGGCGATCAGGGCGTAGGCAATGGATTGTGGCAACGCGAGAATCGCACCGCTCAGGCCGACGATCAGGTCACGACCGACGCTGGCGCGGGTTTGCCGGGGCAACCAGGTCAGGAAGGGAAAGAGTGAATGGCGGCTGGGGAAGGCCATGGGACCTCTCGGTACGGGGTAAATCGTCAGGGTAAAGCATTGGCTCGTAGTGGGCAGATCATTGTGGCGAGGGAGCAAGCTCCCTCGCCACAGGGGAACCTTACAACTTGGCTTTGACCGCCGGCAGAGCATCCTTGCCGTCCACGGTCTTCACGCCCTCCAGCCATTTATCCAGCACCACCGGATTGGCCTTGATCCACGCCTTGGCCGCGTCGGCGTTGCTGACCTTCTTGTTCACCACTTCGGCCATGATGCTGTTCTCCATTTCCTGAGTAAAACTCAGGTTGGTGAGCAGTTTGCCGACGTTCGGGCAGGCCTGTGCATAACCTTTGCGGGTCAGTGTATAAACACTGCCGGTGTCACCGAAGTACTTCTCGCCACCCTTCAGATAATGCATTTTCAACTGCACGTTCATCGGGTGTGGCGTCCAGCCGAGGAAGGTCACGAACTTCTGTTTCTTCACCGCGCGGGATACTTCGGCCAGCATCGCCTGCTCGCTGGACTCGATCAGTTTCCACTGGCCCATCTCGAAGTCATTCTTCTTGATGATCTCTTGCAGCGAAATGTTCGCCGGGGCACCGGAACCGATGCCATAGATCTTCTTGTCGACTTCTTTGGGGTGTAGCTCGGCGTACTTGTTCAGGTCGTTAAAGTTATGCACACCCGCGTCCCAGACGTAATCCGGGACCGCCAGGGTGAACTCGGTGCCGTCGAGGTTCTTCGCCAGCTGCGTGACATCGCCGTTGGCCACGAACTTGTCGTAGAAGCCTTGCTGCGCCGGCATCCAGTTACCCAGAAACACGTCCACCTGGCCATCCTTCAGACCGCCAAAGGTGATCGGCACCGCCAGCGTGTCGACCTTGGCCTTGTAGCCCATGCCGTCCAGCAGAATCCCGGTGATGGCGTTGGTGGCGGCGATGTCGCTCCAGCCAGGGTCGGCCATCTTCACCGTTTCGCAGCTTTGCTCGGCGTAGGCCGAGGTGCTGCCCAGAGCCAGAAGCCCGACTGTCAGTACTGTGGATAACTTTTGCATGGACGTCCCCTTAACATTATTGGTTTTGGCAGGGTTGTGGATAACGGGCTTTACGCTCCAGATCGTCGAGGTCGATGTGGTTGCGCATGTACTGCTGACTGGCATCTACCAGCGGCTGGTGGTCCCAACTCTTCAGCTTGCCGATGGTCAGGGCGTCGGCGACGAAACGCCGGCGTCGCTGACTGGCGAGCACCTGTTGGTGGATCGCCGGGATATTCCATTTGGCCCGTGCTTCGGCGAGAAAATCCTCGAACAGCTGACGATGTTGCGGCGAATGGCTGAGTTCTTCCTGTTCACGCGGGTCGTTATGCACATCGAAGAGCAGGCAAGGGTCGTCTTCGCTGTAGATGAATTTGTAGGCGCCGCGACGAATCATCATCAACGGGCTGATGGTGCCTTCGGCCATGTATTCACCGAACACCTCGTCGTGACCGCCCTGCCCTTGCAGGTGTGAAACCAGCGAGCGGCCGTCCAGCGGCAGGCCTGGCTCCAATGAGCCGCCGGCCAGTTCCACAAAGGTCGGCAGCAGGTCGGCGGTGGATACCGCTGCGCTGACCCGTCCGGCGCCGAATTGCCCCGGCGCACTGATCAGCAGCGGTACGCGGGCGGCCATTTCGTACCAGTGCATCTTGTACCAGAGGCCGCGCTCGCCGAGCATGTCGCCGTGGTCACCGGAGAACACGATGATGGTGTCATCGATCAGCCCGGTTTCCTCGAGTGTTTGCAGGAGTTTGCCGACGTTGCTGTCGATATAGCTGCACGCACCAAAGTAGGCACGGCGCGCGTCGCGAATCTTATCCACAGGCAGCGGCTTGTCCCACAGGTCATAGACTTTGAGCAGGCGCTGGGAGTGAGGATCGAGTTCATCCTGTGCGGGTGTTTCCGGCAAAGGGATGTCGGCGTCGTCGTACAGATCCCAGAACGCCTTGGGAATCGTGTACGGGTCGTGTGGGTGCGTCATCGACACGGTCAGGCAGAACGGCTGATCGCCATCCTCGCGGATGTGATCGAACAGGTATTGCTGGGCCTTGAACACCACCTCTTCGTCGAAATCCAGCTGATTGGTGCGCACGCAGGGCCCGGCTTGCAGCACCGACGACATGTTGTGGTACCAGGTCGGCCGCACGTCCGGCTCGTCCCAGTTCACCGCCCAACCGTAGTCGGCCGGGTAGATGTCACTGGTCAGGCGTTCTTCATAGCCGTGCAACTGGTCCGGACCGCAGAAGTGCATTTTGCCCGACAGCGCGGTGCGGTAACCGAGGCGCCGCAGGTAGTGGGCATAGGTCGGAACGTCGGCGGGGAAATCGGCCGCGTTGTCGTAAGCGCCGATCTTGCTCGGCAACTGACCGCTGACCAGGGTGAAACGTGACGGTGCGCAGAGCGGGCTGTTGCAGTACGCGGCGTCGAACACCACGCCTTCGGCGGCGAGGCGGCTCAGATTCGGCAGTTTGATGGGCGAAGGGCCGTAGAACGGCAACATTGGCGCGGCCATTTGATCGGCCATGATGAAAAGAATATTTTTGCGCTTCATGTGATCGCGGCATTCCATAGTGGATATTTATGCGAGAGTGCTGTGATCGAGCATGCAACCCATGGAACTTGTGGTAAAGCCCACGCCAGGCAATGACTAGGATAAGCACAGCTTATGTATGACGCCCTCGGTGATTTGTCTCTGGACCTGTTGCGCGCCTTTGAAGCCGCGGCCCGCCAGCGCAGTTTCACTGCCGCTGCAGTGGAGCTCGGCACCACGCAACCGGCCATCAGTCAGCAGATCAAACGATTGGAGGAGCAGCTCGCTACACGATTGTTTGACCGCATTTATCGCGGTATCGAACTGACCGAGGCTGGCGCGATTCTGTTTGAGCAAGTTCAGCTCGGTTTACAGAATATCGACGCCGGATTGAGCGCGATCAGTGCACAGCAGCAACACGAAGTGTTGCAGGTGGCCACCGACTTCGCCTTCGCCGCGTACTGGCTGATGCCACGGCTGCACCGCTTCCATACCGCCCATCCTCAAGTGGACGTCAGCCTGGTTACCAGTGAGCGCAGCCACAACATGCTGCGCACTGATATCGATGTGGCGGTGCTGTTCGGCGATGGCCGGTTCAAGCAAGGCGAGAGCCATTGGTTGTTCAGTGAAGAAGTGTTTCCGGTGTGCAGCCCGCTGCTCTTGAAGGATCGTCCCCTGCCCTTGCCGGCTCAGTCATTGCTGGAGTTTCCGCTGTTGCACCTGCGTGGCGAACACAGCAGCAACTGGTTCGACTGGAGCGGCGTGTTTCGCGAACTGGGGATCACGTCGGCGCCAGCGCCGGGGCAACTGCGCTTCGACAATTACACCTTGCTGATTCAAGCGGCGATTGGCGGCCAGGGCGTTGCGATCGGTTGGCGGCACCTTGTGGATAACTTGCTGGCGCAAGGTCTGTTGTGTCGACCGATTGCCGAGACAGTGATTTCCAGGCTGGGTTATTACGTGGTCCTGCCCCAGCGCAAACGGCGCGGGGCGTTGATTCAAACATTTGTGGATTGGTTGATGGCGGAACAGGCCAGCAGTGCGCAATCGCTTAATGGTCTTCCTTTGCCATCGATTGCGGTATGAGGGCTTTACGGTTCCGAAGTCGCGACAAAATTCACATGCTGACCGACATGCAAATTCAGCCATAACTCATCGGCAATCCCGACGGCAACTCGGTTCAGCCGTTCCAGCGGTTCGGCCAGGCCGGGTTCCAGGCTCGTGCTGACGTGACTGAAATGCTCGATGGACAGTCCTGGTACGCCGCGTGGGGCATTCACCAGGGTCCAGTGCAATGGGCTGCTTTGCAGTGCCTCGCGGATTTCTTCTGCGGCGTGGCGTTGCAGTTCGTCTTCTATCTCCGGATCGTCCAGCACCTCGAAATCACCCACCACAAACAACCGCGCGATACCCGCGGCCTGCATGCCGTCAATCAGTGCATCCACTGCCAGCACCTGCTCGACCGGGCCAGGCACGATGGATTTTTCGATGTGTTCGCTGTTCATCGGCAACCCCGGCGCATCCAGCAGGCAGATCACCGCCGAACAGCCGGCCACGCTTTGCTTGACCCGTTTGGCATCGAACAGATTGCCGGCCTTGGTGCGCAATCCGGGGCGTGGCGCGAGTGCCGTCAGGTCATCGAGAATCGCGATCACTTCATGTTGGCGCCGCAGCATTTCCGCCATCAGCGCACTGCCCAGGCTACTCATGGCACCATAAAGCACTACCTTCACTACCGGGGTTTCGGCATTTTTCATGGCTGTGCTCCGAACGTCCTGCCTATATAACGTAAGACCTGTGGGGAACGGTGTGGGTTCGACCAGGTTCAAAGGGGTTTCAGATGCAACAGATCAAGGGCTACCACGCCCATGTCTATTTCGACGCCAATACTCTCCCGCAGGCCCGGGCCTTGTGTGAGCAGGCCGCACAATTGTTTCCACTGAAGATGGGCCGCGTGCATGAACGCCTGGTTGGCCCGCACCCGGACTGGAGCTGCCAATTGGCTTTCGAGCCGCAATACCTTGGCGAGGTATTGCCGTGGCTGGCGCTCAATCGCAAGGGGTTGGTGGTGTTCCTGCACCCGGAGACCGGCAACGATCTGCTCGACCACACCGAACACGCGATCTGGATGGGTGCGATCCGGCCGCTGGACCTGTCTGTTTTCTGATCAGAGTTGTTCTTCGGGCTCGCCGGACGGCAAATCGAGCAATGGCAGTGGGCGATATCCTGCATGGGGTCGCCAATGTCTTGCTCCTGACCCACATCTACAGACTTTCAACCCGGCCGACGACCGGTCGTACATTCGGTCAATGCTTTCATCCGCGAAAGCTGGCTGAAAGCTTCCCCGATTAGGATCGCCTCACTGCCGGCAACAGACCGGTTGGCCAACGCGAGTGTTTCATTGCCCGCCCGGCCCATTTAACAACAACAATGGTGATTCTGATGTCCGCTCCTATCCGCCTCTTCGCTGCACCTCCGCCCGTACGTTTCGTGCTTCCCGTTCTGCGCTGACCTCATCGGTTCGCCCATTCCCTAGCCGCGCTACGCCTGGAGTATTCCTATGCTGACTTTCCTTGGCTTTGCCATGGTCATCACGTTCATGTTCCTGATCATGACCAAGCGCCTGTCCGCGCTGATTGCCCTGATTATCATCCCGATCATCTTCGCCCTGTTCGGCGGTTTCTCGCCGAAGATCGGCCCGATGATGCTCGAAGGCATCACCAAGCTTGCGCCGACCGGCGTGATGCTGATGTTCGCCATCCTTTACTTCGCCCTGATGATCGACTCCGGCTTGTTTGACCCGGCCGTGCGCAAGATCCTCAAACTGGTCAAGGGCGACCCGTTGAAGGTGTCGGTCGGTACCGCCGTGCTGGCGCTGATCGTGTCCATGGACGGTGATGGCGCCACCACTTACATGATCTGCGTGGCCGCCATGCTGCCGCTCTACAGCCGCATCGGCATGAGCCCGCGGATCATGGCCGGTCTGATCATCCTCGCCGGTGGCGTGATGAACATGACCCCTTGGGGCGGTCCGACCGCTCGTGCGGCCAGTGCGCTGCATGTGGACCCGTCCGCGATCTTCGTACCGATGATTCCGGCGATGCTGGCCGGTGTGGTGGCGATTCTGGCGATTGCCTATGTCTACGGTAAACGCGAGCGTGCGCGTCTGGGTGAATTGCATCTGGTCGGTGATGAAATCGACCACAGCGAAATCAGCGTTTCGCAGTTCCCGGACGCCCGTCGTCCAAAGCTGATCTGGTTCAACGGCGCGCTGACCCTGGCACTGATGGGCACCTTGATCGCCGGCCTGTTGCCGCTGCCAGTGCTGTTCATGGTGGCGTTCAGTATCGCGATGATCGTCAACTATCCTTGCCTGCAACAGCAGAAGGACCGCGTTGCGGCCCACGCCGGTAGCGTGTTGGCGGTGGTCGGGTTGATCTTTGCCGCGGGTATCTTCACCGGTATCCTGACGGGCACCGGCATGGTCGACGCCATGTCCAAGAGCCTGCTGGCAGTCATCCCGGATTTCCTCGGCCCGTACCTCGCCGTGATCACCGCGCTGGTGAGCATGCCGTTCACGTTCTTCATGTCGAACGACGCATTTTATTACGGCGTGTTGCCAGTGCTTGCTGAAGCCGCCAGTCATTACGGTATAACCGCGGTAGAAATGGCACGTGCCTCGATCGTCGGTCAGCCCGTCCACTTGCTGAGCCCGCTGGTACCATCGACCTACCTGTTGGTGGCCCTGGCCGGTATCGAATTCGGTGACCATCAGCGGTTCACCTTGAAGTGGGCGGTGCTGGTTTGCCTGTGCATACTGGTGGCGGCCTTGCTGATGGGGATATTTCCACTGTTCAGCACGCTATAAGCCAAGACTCGCCATGAGGGGTCCAGGCTTTGTTTGAAGCCTGGGCCCTTCGTGGTTTAAACACATCCTCAAAGGAATACACATGGAATGGCTGACCAACCCTGAAATCTGGGTTGCCTTCTTCACCCTGACCGCCCTGGAGATCGTCCTGGGCATCGACAACATCATCATGATCTCGATCCTGGTCAGCCGCATGCCCAAACACATGCAGGCGCGTACCCGGATCTTCGGCCTGGCGCTGGCCATGGTCACCCGGATTCTGTTGCTGCTGTCGATCACCTGGGTCATGCGTCTCACCGCGGACCTGTTCGAAGTGTTCGGCCAGGGTATTTCCGGGCGTGACCTGATCTTGTTCTTCGGTGGTCTGTTCCTGCTGTGGAAAAGCTCGCAAGAGATGTATCACGCGCTGGAAGGCGAGGATGAAACCAGCGACGAGCCAAGTGGCAAGGGCGGTAACTTCCTCTACACCATTATCCAGATCGCGATCATCGACATCGTGTTCTCGCTGGACTCCGTCATCACTGCCGTTGGCATGGTGTCCCACGTACCGGTCATGGTCGCGGCAATCATCGTCGCAGTGCTGGTGATGATGTGGGCTTCCGGCACCATCAGCGAGTTCATCGACAAGCACCCGTCGCTGAAAATGCTGGCGCTGTCTTTCCTGTTGATCGTCGGTACCGTGCTGATTGCCGAATCTTTCGATGTGCATGTGCCGAAAGGCTACGTCTACTTCGCCATGGCGTTCTCGCTGGCAGTGGAAGCGATCAACATCAGGATGCGCACCGCGATTGCGAAAAAACGCACACAGCAAGAGCCGGTGAAACTGCGCAAGGATGTTCCGGGTCAGTAACCCGAACACCCTGCTGTGACAAAGGGGCCTTCGGGCCCCTTTGTCATGTCTGCATCAAACTGTTTTCATGACAGTTTTGTTTCAATCGCTTCTTTAGCTATGCGATGCTGGCGTCCAGACCGTTAGCCAACTACAGCTTAAGTACAGAACGTAGAAGATCGCGGCATCGTTAACTTGCCCCGCTGGGGCGCTACCACCACAGGGGGCCTGTATGCTCACCCTGCTCAATTTGTTATCGGCCGTGGCCTTGCTGATCTGGGGCACGCACATCGTCCGAACCGGCATCCTGCGGGTTTATGGCTCCAACTTGCGCCATGTGATCGGGCAGAACATGGCCAGGCGCTGGCTGGCGTTTATCGCCGGGATCATGGTGACCGCCATGGTCCAGAGCAGCAACGCCACCGCCATGCTCGTCACTTCGTTTGTCGGTCAGGGCCTGATGGCGCTGACCCCGGCCCTGGCGACGATGCTCGGTGCCGACGTCGGTACCGCACTGATGGCGCGGGTACTGACCCTCGACCTGTCGTGGCTGTCACCGCTGCTGATCTTCCTCGGGGTGATTTTCTTTCTGTCGCGCAAGCAGACCCGGGTCGGGCAGATGGGGCGGGTCAGCATCGGTCTGGGGCTGATCATTCTGGCGCTGCAACTGATCGTCGAGGCCGCCACGCCGATCACTCATGCTCAGGGAGTGAAGGTGATTTTCGCCTCACTGACCGGCGACATCCTGCTCGATGCGCTGGTCGGTGCACTGTTCGCGATGATTTCATACTCCAGCCTGGCCGCCGTATTGCTGACCGCGACCCTCGCCGGTGCCAGCGTGATCAGCCTGCCAGTGGCCATCGGCCTGGTGATCGGCGCCAACATCGGCAGCGGCGTTCTCGCCTTCCTCAGCACCAGCATGCAGAACGCCGCCGGCCGTCAGGTGGCGCTGGGCAGCCTGTTGTACAAACTGATTGGTCTGCTGCTGATCATTCCGGTGCTCGATCCACTGGTGCACTGGATCGACAGCTTCGACTTCAGCGCTCAGGAAATGGTCATCGGCTTCCACCTGCTCTACAACACCGCGCGCTGCCTGATCCTGTTGCCCAGCGTCGGGCTGATGGCCAGGCTCTGTGCTTGGCTGCTGCCGGAGCGGCCGGACATCAACGGCACGGCCAAACCGCGGCACCTTGACCCGACGGCATTGGTGACCCCCAGCTTGGCGCTGGCCAATGCCGCCCGGGAAACCCTGCGCATCGGCGATCTGGTCGACAACATGCTCGAAGCCATGCTCGCCGTACTGCGTGGCAAACAGACCGCCGTTACCCAGGAAATCCGTCGCCTGACCGATGATGTCGAAGCGCTCTACAGCGCGATCAAACTCTATCTGGCGCAAATGCCTCGGGAAGACCTCAGCGAACAAGATAGCCAACGGTGGGCTGAAACCATCGAGCTGGCGATTAACCTGAAACTGGCCAGTGACCTGATCGAACGCATGCTGCGCAAGGTTCAGCAGCAGAAAACCGCGCAGCGGCGGTCATTTTCCGAGGTCGGTCTGGAAGAATTGGCGGGCCTGCACAGCCAGCTGATTGCCAACCTGCGCCTGGGGTTGTCGGTGTTCCTCAGTTCCGATCCGGAAAGTGCTCGCCAGTTACTGCGTGAGAAACGTCGCTTTCGCGCACAGGAACGCCGCCTGGCCCACGCTCATGTCAGTCGTTTGCACCGTAAGATTGTGCAAAGCATCGAGACCAGTTCGCTGCATCTGGAGCTGATCGCTGACATGAGGCGCCTCAATTCGCTGTTTTGCAGCAGTGCCTATGCGGTGTTGGGCACTTCGGACACCGGTGCTCTGGCGGTCGACGATTTGGCTGACATCACTCATTCACCCTGAACGTCCACAGTTGCCTGAAGTCTGTTGTACTTACGCTGTCGTACGGAAACTCGTTATGCGCTGTCTGCTATTCGCTTGTCTGTTGCTCGGCGCCCTGCCCTCATTTGCCCTGGATCGCTTTCAGGTCGAGGGCTATACGCTGCCCAACGGCCTGCAATTGGTCCTCAAACCGGGCACCGAGCGCGGGCATGTGGCGATTCGGCTGGTAGTCGGCGTGGGTCTGGATGATTTCAGCTGCGCCGACAAGGAGCTGCCGCATCTGCTCGAACACTTGCTGTTCAGCGGCATCGACGCCACCGGCGAAGGTGGTCTGGAGGAGCGCATGCAGGCCCTGGGGGGTGAGTGGAACGCTTACACCAGCAACGCCGACACCACGTTCGTCATCGAAGCACCGGCGAAAAACCAGCGTAAGGCCCTCGATCTGTTGTTGGCTCTGCTGACCCAGACCCGTATCGACGACAACGCTATCAACGTCGCCAAGCAGGTGGTCGAGCGCGAAGACGGTGGCCATTATTCGCACCTGCAACGCTGGCTGGATCGCCAGGACCTGGGCCACACCGCCAGTAATCAGTTGGCGGTGGAACTGGGCCTCAAATGCCAGGAGCGCGCCGAAGTCAGTCACCTGACCCGCGAGCAACTGGAGAAGGTGCGCAAAGCCTGGTACGCGCCCAACAACATGACCCTGATCGTGGTCGGCGAGCTCGACCGCCTGCTGCCGGCCTATCTGGAACGGGCGTATGGCGCGCTCGTAGCCGTCGAGCCTGCCGATCACCTGCCCTTGCCGACAATCCAGGCCAGCGCGGCCCACGAGCGTACTCTGAGCCACGGTTTTGTCGGTGGCGGCGCCAAGTTGCACTGGCTGGTGCCGGAACCGGTGCAGGAAGACCAGCCCGACGAAACGTTCGATCTGCTCAAGGACTACCTGGACTGGGCGCTTTATCGCCAACTGCGCCTGGTCCATGGGTTGTCCTATGGGCCCTCGGCCGAGCGTGAGGTGTTTGGCGGAGTGGGCTTCATGAGCCTGAACGCCGATCTTGAACGCGGCGACGTGCCGGCAGCTGAACAGGTGCTGGATGAGCTCAAAGCCGGTTTGCTCAAGGACGGTCTCGACGCCACCACCTTCGCCCGCCTCAAGCAGGCCGCCATCGCCCGTCAGGCCTGGGCCGTGCAAGGCAACAGCGCCCTGGCGGATTACTACTGGAGCGCCCTTGGGGACTACGAGGACGGCCATTTCACCAACCCGGCCAAGGCACTGCAAGAAGTGACGCTGGCCGAGGCGAACCAGGCGATGCGTGAGTTGCTGCTGCAACCGGGGTATTTGCGGATCGAGAAGCCGTTGGTGAGTTATGACCAGTTGATGTGGGCGATTGCCGGGGTATTTGGATTGATGGTGCTTGGGGCATTGGGTTGGCGTGTTCACCGCAGAAAGTAGTTATTTCCCTGTGGCGAGGGAGCTTGCTCCCGCTCGGCTGCGCAGCAGCCGTAAACCGGTATCGGAGATCTACTTGAAATTACGCGGTGGGTGGTTTTAGGGCCGCTTCGCGACCCAGCGGGAGCAAGCTCCCTCGCCACAGGGTTTGGGGTTGGTCAACGTAACCGGAACCCTCGCCACAGGCCCCCTCGGACGGTACCCTGTCGGGGATTTTTCCCACGACTATTGTGAACCGCCGAATGCCGACTCTGACCCTGTACATACAGCGCATCCTGGAATTGATGAAGCGCTACCCCGGGGTCATCGCGCTCGGCGGTTTCATTTCCGGGGTCGGCAGCTTCATCTTGGTGGATCGCCAGCAAGGCCTGGCGACCTGGATCACCACCATCATGCTGGTCAGCTGGGTCTGGCTGATGCTGGAAAACAGCCTCACTGAGTTGTTCGCCAAGGTCTTCAAGCGCGAAATACCCCAGCCCCTGCTGCGTTATGCGACGCAGATGATCCATCAGGAAAGCCTGTTCTTCGTCCTGCCGTTCTTTTTCATCACCACCACCTGGAACAGCGGCCAACTGTTTTTCACGGGGTTGTTGGGCATGGCGGCGTTGATCTCGATCACCGACCCGCTCTACTACAAATGGCTGGCGCCGCGCCGCTGGGCATTCCTGGCGCTGCATACCCTGACCCTCTTCGCCGCCCTGCTGACCGCCCTGCCCGTCATCCTGCACCTGACCACCTCCCAGAGCTTCAAACTGGCGCTGGGCATTGCCATGGTGCTGTCGTTCCCGAGTCTGGCGTCGATCTTCCCGATTCGGACCGTGCGCAATGCGTTGGCGATCCTCAGCATCACCGTGGGCATCGGCGCTGTCGGCTGGGTGCTGCGTTCCTGGGTTCCGCCGGCCACCCTGTGGATGACCGATGTGGCGATCAGCACCCAAATGCAGGACCGCACCCCCGGCAAGAGCCTGGAAGAAGTCAGCGCCGAGCAGATTCGTGGCGACGGTTTGTACGCCTACACCGCGATCAATGCCCCACGGGGGCTGGACGAGCGGATTTATCACGTCTGGATGTTCAACGGTAAAGAGGTCGACCGCATCCCTCTGGATATCCACGGCGGGCGCAAGGAAGGCTACCGCGCCTGGACCCACAAGCAGAATTTCCCCGGCAATCCCGCGGGTAAATGGCAAGTTCGGGTGCTCACCGAAGACGGCCAGTTGATCGGCGTGCTGCGCTTCAAGGTCATGGACAGCACACCCATCAAAGATAAGTAACGCGGTTCGTGCTATTAATCTGGTCTGCGCAATTGCCGAACAAGCAGGAGCTTATGACCAGCAGCACAACGCCTGGCAATGTCCGACTGGATACCTCGCACATCCCTGCCCTGCTGCGGGTCACGGGTGACTGGACGCTCGCTCATTACGCCGATCTCAGCCACCTGAGCGAAAAGCTCCGTGGCCAATACGACAACAACACCCCCATCGACCTCAACGGCCTCGGTGCCCTGGACACGGCGGGTGCATCGCTGTTGGTGGAGTTGCTGGGTTCCGAGCGTCTGGGCAAGTCCGCCGAACACCCTGATTGCACCCTTTCCTCCGCCGATCGCGCCTTGTTGCAGACGGTGTATTGCTCGCTGACTGATTTCTGCGTGCCGATCAAAGAGCCGGAAATCAGCGTCGGCATTCAACTGCTGACCCGTATCGGCCGTGCGGTCGATGCGGTCTGGCAGGACGCCCTGCAGGTGCTGGGTTTTGTCGGCCTGATCCTGCAAACCATCGCGCGCGGGCTGTTTTGTCCCAAGCGCTGGCGCCTCACGCCGATGGTCGCGCACATTGAGCAGACTGGCCTCGACGCCGCTCCCATCGTCGCCCTGCTGACCTTTATGGTGGGCGCCGTGGTAGCGTTTCTCGGTGCGACTGTGCTGGCGAGCTTCGGCGCGAGCATTTTTACCGTGGACCTGGTGGCGTTTTCTTTTTTGCGCGAATTCGGCGTGTTGCTCACCGCGATCCTGATGGCCGGCCGCACCGCCAGTGCGTTCACCGCGCAGATCGGCTCGATGAAGGCCAACGAAGAAATCGATGCGATCCGCACCCTCGGCCTCGACCCGATGGAGTTGCTGGTGGTGCCGCGGGTATTGGCGTTGCTGGTGGCGCTGCCGATGCTGACCTTCCTGGCGATGTTGTCGGGGATTGTCGGCGGTGGCGTGGTGTGTGCGCTGTCGCTGGATATATCGCCGGCGATGTTCCTGTCGCTGCTGCAATCGGACATCGGCGTTCAGCACTTCCTGGTGGGGATCGTCAAAGCGCCGATTTTTGCGTTCCTGATCGCCGCCATCGGCTGTCTTGAAGGCTTCAAGGTCAGCGGCAGCGCCGAGTCCGTCGGTGCGCACACCACGTCGAGTGTGGTGCAGTCGATTTTCGTGGTGATCGTCCTCGATGCCGTGGCCGCATTGTTTTTCATGGAGATGGGCTGGTGAGTCGTCTACCCCGAGCGCCTTCCGAGGCGGTGATCGAAGTCCGTGGGCTGTGCAATCGCTTCGGCCGCCAGAGCGTGCACGAGAACCTCGACCTGGATTTGTACAAAGGCGAAATTCTGGCGGTGGTCGGCGGTTCCGGCAGCGGCAAATCGGTGCTGTTGCGCAGCATCGTCGGCTTGCGCCAGCCCAGCGAAGGGCTGGTGAAGGTCTTCGGCAAGAACTTGCCGAGCCTGTCGGAGCACGAGCGTTCGCTGGTCGAGCGGCGCTTCGGCGTGTTGTTCCAGAAAGGCGCCCTGTTCTCTTCGCTGACAGTGACCGAGAACGTCGCCCTGCCCCTTATCGAACACGCCGGCCTGAGCCGTACCGATGCCGAGCACCTGGCGGCGGTGAAACTGGCATTGGCCGGATTGCCGTTGTCGGCGGCCGACAAGTACCCTGCTTCACTGTCTGGCGGCATGATCAAGCGCGCCGCCCTGGCCCGGGCGCTGGCGCTGGACCCGGACATTCTGTTTCTCGACGAGCCCACCGCTGGTCTCGACCCGATTGGCGCGGCGGCGTTCGATCAATTGATTCTGACCCTGCGCGACGCGTTGGGTTTGAGTGTGTTTCTGGTCACACACGACCTCGACACGCTCTACACCATCACCGACCGGGTGGCGGTGCTGGCGCAAAAGAAAGTACTGGTGGCGGATGCCATCGACAAGGTTTCGGAAACCGACGACGCGTGGATTCACGAATACTTCCATGGCCCTCGCGGCCGCGCGGCGCTGACGGCCGCTAACCAGCTCAACGAGGTCTGACATGGAAACCCGAGCCCATCACGTATTGATCGGCCTGTTCACCGTCATAGTGGTGGCAGGCGCCCTGCTCTTCGGTCTGTGGCTGGCCAAGTCCAGCGTCGACACTGAATTCAAGGATTATGAAATCGTCTTCAACGAGGCGGTCAGCGGTTTGTCCAAGGGCAGCGCCGTGCAGTACAGCGGGATCAAGGTCGGCGACGTAGTGACGCTGCGCCTGGACCCGAATGATCCGCGCCGGGTGTTGGCGCGGATCCGCCTGGGCGGCGATACCCCGATCAAGGAAGACACCCAGGCCAAACTGGCGCTGACCGGGATCACCGGCACCTCGATCATTCAGCTCAGCGGCGGCACGCCGCAAAGTCCGACACTCAAGGGCAAGGGCGGCAATTTGCCGACCATCGTGGCATCACCCTCGCCTATCGCCCGTTTGATGAGCGACAGTAACGATCTGATGACCGGTGTGAACGTGTTGATGCAGAACGCCAATCAGATGTTTTCTTCGGAAAACGTCGAGCGCATCAGCAAGACCCTTGAGCATCTGGAGCAAACCACCGGCATCATCGCCGACCAGCGCGGCGACATCGGCCAAGCCATGCAGCAACTGGCGTCGATCAGTAAACAGGCCTCCGCCACACTCGAACAAACTGCTGGGCTGATGCGCAACGCCAACAGCCTGCTCAACGATCAGGGCAAGCAGATGTTCGGCAGTGCCGAGCAAGCCATGAAGTCCCTGGAACGGAGCAGCGCGACCATCAACTCATTGCTCACCACTAATCAGGATTCCCTCAACAACGGCATGCAGGGCCTCAATGGCCTGGCGCCGGCAGTGCGTGAGTTGCGCGACACCTTGAGCTCGCTGCGCACCATTTCCCAGCGGCTTGAGGCCAACCCCAGCGGTTACCTGCTGGGCAGTGACAAGAACAAGGAGTTCACGCCATGAAGCTGATCCCGTTAGCCTTGGCTGTCGGTTTTGCCCTGACCAGTGCCTGCTCGATTCTGCCCAAGTCCGAGCCATCCGATGTCTACCGGTTGCCCTCGGCCCAGAGCGGCGCACCGGCCAATCACAGCACGGCGCTGCACTGGTCGCTGCGGCTGGCCAAGCCGCAGACCAGCGAAGCCTTGAACAACCCGAAGATCGCCGTGATCCCTCAAGGTGACCTGATCAGCAGCTACAAGGCTTCCCGCTGGAGCGACCCGGCGCCGGTGCTGCTGCGCAATCGTCTGCTCGATGGTTTCCAGCGTGACGGTCGGGTGCCGTTGCTCAGCACCGATGACAGCAATTTGCAGGCGGACCTGGAGCTGGGCGGCAACCTGCAGGCGTTCCAGACCGAATACCAAGGCACGACGGCGAGCGTGGTCGTGCGGCTGGATGCATTGCTGGTGCGTGGGTATGACCAGCGCATCCTCGCCAGTCGGCGCTTTGAAGTGCGTCAGCCGTTGAGCGATGTGAAGGTGCCGGCGGTGGTCGCCGGGTTCGGCCAGGCCAGCGACCAGTTGACGGCACAGGTGGTGGCCTGGACGGTGGAGCAGGGTCAGAAAGTCGTGCCGCCGCTGAGGCCCTGAAGCCACCGCTGAACCCTGTGGGAGTGGGTTTGCCCCCACAGGGTTTTCGTTTAGCCGAAGAACCAGTAGCAAACCCCGATGGCCCCCAGCACCCCGCCAAGCTCCGCCAGCAGCGCACAGCCCACTGCATGCCGTGCACGCTGGATGCCCACCGCGCCGAAATACACCGCCAAGACATAGAAGGTCGTTTCGGTACTGCCCTGGACTGTCGCCGCCACCAGCGCCGGGAAGCTGTCCACCCCCTCGGTCTTCATGGTTTCAATCAGCATTGCCCGGGCGGCACTGCCGGAGAACGGTTTGACCATGGCCGTCGGCAGCGCATCGACGAAGCGTGTGTCCCACCCGGCCCACGCCACCAGGTGACGAATCCCGTCCAGACCGAAGTCCAGCGCCCCGGACGCCCGCAGCACACCCACGGCGCAGAGCATCGCCACCAGATATGGCAGCAGGTTCTTGGCGACGTCGAAGCCTTCTTTGGCGCCTTCGACGAATGCCTCGTAGACCTTCACCTTGCGTAATGCGCCGATGATCATAAACAGCATGATCAAGCCGAACAGCGTCACGTTGCCGAGGACCGATGACAGGCTCGCCAGCGCGGTCGCCGAGAGCGTCGCCAGCAGTGCCATGAAGCCGCCAAGGGCGAGGGCGCCGGGAATCAGGTACGCCAGCACCACCGGGTCCCAGATGCGCAGGCGTTGCATGAACGCTACGCTCAGGAAGCCGACGATGGTTGAGCAGCTGGTGGCGAGCAGGATCGGCAGGAACACCAGCGTCGGATCGGGCGCGCCTTGCTGGGCGCGGTACATGAAGATCGTCACGGGCAGCAGGGTCAGGGAGGAGGCGTTGAGCACCAGGAAGAGGATCTGCGCGTTGCTGGCGATCGTTGCACTGGGGTTGAGCTCTTGCAGCGCCTTCATGGCTTTGAGGCCGATCGGTGTGGCGGCGTTGTCCAGGCCCAGGCCGTTGGCGGCGAAGTTCAGGGTGATCAGGCCGATGGCGGGATGGCCGGCCGGCACTTCCGGCATCAGACGCAGGAACAGTGGCCCCAGCGCCTTGGCCAGCCACTCGACGATCCCGGCCTTCTCGGCGATCCGCAGAAAGCCCAGCCAGAGGGTGAGGGTGCCGAACAACAGGATCATGACCTCGACCGACAATTTGGCCATGGCGAAAATACTTTCCACCATCGCCGCAAAGATCCCGGCGTTACCACCGATCAGCCACTGCGCCAGCGCCGATACGGCTGCCACGATGAAGAAGCCAAGCCACAGGCCATTAAGCATCAGTCAAATCCCCCGGAAGATGCGGCGAATGATAGCGGGGTAGGCAGAAACGACAAACCCCGGATTTCTCCGGGGTTTGTTGGGGGCTCTTGTGGGAGCGGGCATTAGTTGCTGGAGGTTTCACCAACCGGCAGCTTTTCCTTGCTGCGCCAGTGCGGCAGGGAGTTCCAGTAGCGCTGGCCCTTGGCGTCGTCGTACATGCCTTCCCAACGCGAGATGACCAGCACGGCCAAGGCGTTGCCGATCACGTTCAGCGCGGTACGGGCCATATCCATGATGCGGTCGACACCGGCGATGAATGCCAGGCCTTCCAGCGGAATACCGACGCTGCCCAGAGTGGCCAGCAACACCACGAAGGACACACCCGGTACGCCGGCGATGCCTTTAGAGGTGACCATCAGGGTCAGCACCAGCAGCAGTTGCTGGCTGATCGACAGGTCGATGCCGTACAGCTGGGCAATGAAGATCGCCGCGATGCTCTGGTACAGGGTCGAACCGTCGAGGTTGAACGAGTAGCCGGTCGGTACCACGAAGCTGCAAATGGCTTTCGGCGCGCCGTAGGCTTCCATCTTCTCGATCACGCGCGGCAGCACGGTTTCGGAACTGGCGGTGGAGTAGGCCAGGACCAGCTCATCCTTGAAGATGCGCATCAGCTTGATCACCGAGAAGCCGAACAGGCGAGCGATCAGGCCCAGCACCACGAAGGCGAAGAAGGCGACGGCGAAGTAAACCAGGACGACCAACTTGGCCAGTGGCAGCAGGGAGGCGAAGCCGAAGTTGGCCACGGTCACCGCGATCAGTGCGAACACGCCGATCGGGGCGTAGTTCATGATCATGTGGGTGACTTTGAACATGCTTTCCGACACGCCCTGGAACATCTTCACCAGAGGTTCGCGCAGGTCCGATTGCAGGCTCGACAGACCGAGACCGAACAACACGGAGAAGAAGATGATCGGCAGCATCTCGCCGCGCATCATGGCCGCAAAGATGTTCGACGGGATCAGGTTGAGGATGGTTTCGATGAACGCGTGTTCATGCTGAACCTCGGCAGCAGTGGCCTGGTACTTGGAAATATCCACGGTACCCAGGGTGCTCATGTCAATGCCGCTGCCCGGATGGACCACGTTGGCCAGCACCAGACCGACCAGAATGGCGATGGTGGTGACGATCTCGAAGTAAATGATGGTCTTCAGACCGATACGCCCGAGTTTTTTCGCGTCCCCAACGCCAGCGATGCCGACGACCAGCGAGGAGATTACGATCGGGATCACGATCATCTTGATCAGACGGATAAAGATATCGCCTGCTGGTTGCAGGACGTTGCTGATCCACCAGGCCTTTTCAGCGCTGAAGTGGTTGAGCAGTGCACCTATTGCTATCCCCAGAACCAGACCGATGAGGATCTGCCAGGCGAGGCTAAGCTTTGCCTTCTTCATATCTTTACCCTTACTTGCGTTTGACTCAGGCCGATGCATGAACTGCAACGCTCAATGGCGAAGCCGTCTTGCACCAACCCCCGTATAAGGTCCCCGCGAGCGAGCATTTACAGCTCTCTGGCAGCGAAAAAGGCGCAACTATTCCGATGCGGGGAAGCGCCGTCTAATGCCGTAAACGCCTACCCTATGCCGAATCGGCATGAGATTTTTCAACTGAAACCCACGTCCCAGCCGGTTCGAATGCGACATTTCGGCAGGTATAAGTGCCGTGAACCGGCCATTTCAGCGCCGGTTGATGTTTTTTTGAACCAGTGAAAATTTAGGAGATGTCCTACGTTCGACTGCGATTTTTCTTCTCATGAAAGTCAGAGCTTTCTCGATATACGGTCACGAAGAAACACCGCGAAACGGTTTTGCGGGGAATATGCAGCAAGAACATATGAGCAGAATGCTCTAGATCAACGTTTTGCACGTTGAAGCTCTCCGCAAGTCCGTCGAGCCACGCTAGGCCGACGAACTTGCGTCGCAGCTTCACCTGACCCGGCCCTTGCGCGGCTACTCCCTGTACCCGTAGGTCACTCCGACCCTGAAGCAGTCAGAACGTCCCGACCCCTTGGTCATGCGTCTACCGTCCTCGGGTAGCGCAGTGGAAAGAAGCGTGAGGCCTCTTTCGTGTTTCGAACTCAATACCGGCGTGGATCTTTCTTCAGTCGCGCCATCCACATCTTCTGCATGCCTTCGTCCGGTTTACCGAGTAAGCGGTAGTCGGCATGTCGCGTGGGTGGCCGCGATCGTCATGGCACTGCCGCCCAGAAGCAGGGCGGCCGCCAATGTCTTTAACCAAAACACACATATCAACCTCGACCGCGACGGCCAAAGAAGAAGGAAGCAATGAACATCACCAGGAATACGACAAAGAGAATCTTGGCGATACCCGTGGCGGTGCCCGCGATACCACCGAAGCCCAATACTGCAGCGATGATGGCAATGATCAGGAATGTGATTGCCCAGCTCAACATGGTGATTCTCCTTACGCTTCTATTTAAGGATGTTGCTTGTGGTGCATTTCCCGGCGCGTTGAGCGCGCCAAGTTCGTTTGCTTAAAACACCCAACGTTCCTGGGAGGGCGTCTCGTCCACAGGCCGGGCCTGGTCGACGCCCATCATTCGTATTGAGGCGTTGTCAGCCGGGTTGCTGCTGACGGCGCTGAAGTGGCTTTGGGGGGGATGTGGAATCGAAAGGTGCACTGGCGCCGGTTGCGCGCTTTGCTCCCAACGCATGTACTGCTGGCCACCAATCAGGGTGATCAACAACGCCAACAGGGCAAACAAGCCTTGCTGGACATGCAGTGGCGAAAGACGCAATTGGGCGGCACTTTGGCGATTCATCCTGAAGTTCCTCCCATACGGGTAGTGATCTTTGGCGGGCGCTGGTTCATTAAATGCCCTGATTACCTAGACCATTGCAGCCTGCATGCCAGCTTTAATAAAGAATAAATACGATAGAAATCAAAAGGTTATTGTGTTTGTAGAAAACGTTTTAGACGCATCCTGCACGATGATCCGTTTGCAGTCGTGCGTAATGCACGATGAGTTCGCAGGCACTTTCAATATTTTTGGAATTGCGGGGAGGGCGTAGATGTCAGAAAGGGACGCAGGCAATCGCTGAAAGAATGGTCTGTAAATAAAAGTTCAAATAAATCAGCGTATTAGCTGAACTTTGAGTAGATAGATAGCCTGTTGTGGCTGGAATCGACCAGAATCAATCATGCAACTTGCCCGATTTTTCCGGGACTAACCAAGAACACCTATTAAAGGAGCGTAGGAACATGGAATCAGCCACTGAGCATCAAGGCCGCATTCTGCTGGTGGACGACGAATCCGCCATCCTTCGAACCTTTCGCTATTGCCTCGAAGACGAAGGCTACAGCGTGGCCACCGCGACCAGCGCTGCTCAGGCCGAAGCCTTGTTGCAGCGTCAGGTTTTCGATCTGTGCTTCCTCGATTTGCGCCTGGGTGAAGACAATGGCCTCGATGTGCTGGCCCAGATGCGAATTCAGGCGCCCTGGATGCGTGTGGTGATCGTCACCGCTCACTCCGCCGTAGACACTGCCGTGGATGCAATTCAGGCCGGTGCCGCCGACTATCTGGTCAAACCTTGCAGCCCCGATCAGTTACGTCTGGCCACCGCCAAACAGCTGGAAGTGCGGCAACTCTCGGCACGCCTGGAAGCCCTCGAAGGTGAAGTGCGTAAACCCAAGGAGGGGCTGGACTCCCACAGCCCGGCGATGAAAGTGGTGCTTGAAACCGCCCGCCAGGTCGCCAGTACCGACGCCAACATTCTGATTCTCGGAGAGTCCGGCACCGGTAAAGGTGAGCTGTCACAGGCCATTCATGGCTGGAGCAAACGCCAGAAGAAATCCTGCATCACCATCAACTGCCCCTCCCTGACAGCGGAATTGATGGACAGTGAACTCTTCGGCCACAGCCGTGGCGCGTTCACCGGTGCCAGCGAAAGCACCTTGGGGCGTGTCAATCAGGCTGATGGCGGAACGTTGTTTCTCGACGAGATCGGCGATTTTCCCCTGACTTTGCAGCCAAAGTTGCTGCGTTTCATCCAGGACAAGGAATACGAGCGTGTGGGTGATCCGGTGACCCGTCGCGCCGACGTGCGAATCCTCGCGGCTACCAACCTCAACCTTGAAGACATGGTCCGCGACGGGCGCTTTCGTGAGGATTTGCTCTATCGGCTGAACGTCATCACTTTGCACCTGCCGCCGCTTCGCGAACGCAGGGAAGACATCCTGAACCTGGCTGACCGTTTCCTGGCGCGCTTCGTCAAGGAATACTCGCGTCCGGCCCGGTGTTTCAGCGACGAGGCCCGCGAGGCGCTGCTCAGCTACCGCTGGCCCGGCAATATCCGCGAGCTGCGCAACGTGGTGGAGCGGGCGAGCATTATTTGTCCGCAGGAGCGGGTCGAGATCAGCCACTTGGGCATGGCCGAAGCTCCGACCAACAGTACGCCACGCATTGGCGCCGCGTTGAGCCTGGATGAGTTGGAGAAAGCCCACATCGGCGCGGTCCTTGCCACCGCCGATACCCTGGATCAGGCGGCCAAGACCCTGGGTATCGACGCCTCGACCCTGTACCGCAAACGCAAGCAGTACAACCTGTGAGCTGCACCCGATGAAACTGGCGATGACATTGCGCACCCGGTTGTTCCTGAGTATTTCAGCCTTGATCACCGTGGCGCTGCTCGGGCTGTTGCTCGGGCTGGTCAGCGTGATGCAGATGGCTGGTACGCAGGAGGCCCTGATCCGTGACAACTTCGTCAGGCTGGACCTGGGATTGAAGCTGCGCCAGACCCTGGGTGATCAACTGATCATCATGCTCGGCGAGAAGCCTGATCCCGCGGCGCTCGAGGCATCCCGACAGCATTACCTCGAATTGCTCGATGAAGGCATTGCTCGCGAGCCGTCCAGCGAGGGCGCCCAGTACGGGTTCAAAAAAGCCAAGGCTGATTACCAGAGCTTTCTGCAGGCCTACGATCTTTCCCGCGATACAGCACAGGTGCTCACTGGGGGCGGGGATCTCACGGAAAAATTCAACACGTTGCGCAACGGTTTGATCGCCGAACAGAAGCGCGCGCTGGATAACATCAGTGAAACCGAACGCCAGGCCCGGGACCGCGCGTTGCTGATTGCCGGCCTGCTCGGGTTGATCGGGGTGGGGGTGCTGTTCATCGGGTTCATTACCGCCCATGCGATCGCCCAGCGTTTCGGAGCCCCGATCGAGGCCCTGGCGGCGGCGGCTGACAACATCGGCCAAGGCAATTTCGAAGTGACTCTGCCGATTTCCTCCGCAGTGGAAATGAACCAGCTGACCCGACGCTTCGGAATCATGGCCGAGGCCCTGCGACAGCACCAAGCCACTAATATCGACGAGCTACTCGCCGGACAGCAGCGTTTGCAAGCAGTGCTCGATAGCATCGACGACGGTTTGCTGATCATTGATCGTCAAGGTCAGCTCGAGCACCTCAACCCGGTGGCTCAGCGCCAGTTAGGCTGGGACACCGAGCGTCTCGGCCAAGGGCTGGGCACGGCACTTGAGCGTCCCGAAGTGGATGAACAACTGCACCTGGTGCTGCGCGGCGGCACCCTGGAGCGAGTGCCGGACGACCTGAGCATCGAGGTTGACGGGGAGTCGCGATTGCTGACGTATAGCCTGACGCCGGTCAGCCATACCCAGGGGCATATTCTCGGCGCCGTGATGGTGTTGCATGACGTCACCGAACAGCGTGCCTTCGAACGGGTGCGCAGCGAGTTCGTCTTGCGTGCTTCCCATGAGTTACGCACGCCAGTCACCGGGATGCACATGGCATTCGGCCTGTTCCGCGAGCGGGCGCATTTTGCCGAGGATTCCCGTGAGGCCGACTTGCTGAACACCGTGAATGAAGAAATGCAGCGCTTGATGCAGTTGATCAACGACCTGCTGAATTTCTCTCGCTATCAGAATGGCCTGCAAAAACTCACCCTGGCGCCGTGCTCCATCAAAGATTTACTGGAGCAGGCCCAGGCACGCTTTGCCGGCCCGGCGCAGGAGAAGGGCATTGAGCTGTTGGTGGAAGTGCAGGGAACGTTGCCACGGCTGCAAGCCGATCAGGCGCAACTGGAGCGGGTGCTCGATAACCTGATCGACAACGCCTTGCGTCATACCTCCCGCGACGGGCTGATACGTTTGCAGGCTCGACGTCATGGGGAGCGGGTGATTATCAGTGTCGAAGACAACGGCGAAGGCATTGCCTACAGCCAGCAAGGAAGGATATTCGAGCCTTTTGTTCAGGTCGGCCGCAAGAAGGGCGGCGCCGGGCTCGGTCTGGCGCTGTGCAAGGAGATCGTGCAGTTGCACGGTGGGCGGATGGGCGTGTACTCACGGCCGGGGCAGGGTTCGCAGTTCTACATGGCGCTGGCGGTATAAGCCTGAACCCTCTCAGTCTTCGTCATCCAGACGCCGCGTTGCCTGTCGGCGGCCACGGGTAATCAATTCGATGAATTGCACAGCGCTCAATGGGTGCGCGAACAGCCAGCCCTGACCGAACTTCACCCCCTCGCTGCTCAGAAACTCTGCCTGGGCTTCATGTTCGATGCCCTCGGCAATCACCTTGAGTTGCAGGGCCTGGGCCATGCGAATGATGTGCGGTGCCACGCCGCTGCTGGCGGCGTCATGACCCAGCGCGTCGATAAATGCCTTGTCGATTTTCAGGCAGTCCACGGGCAGTGTTTGCAGGTAGGCGAGGCTGCAATAGCCAGTGCCGAAGTCATCGATCAGCACCTGATGCCCGACATCGCGCAAGGCCTGCAGGTTTTCTCTGGCCACCACGACATCAACCAATCCGCGCTCGGTCACCTCAAAGGCAATCTGTCTGGCGGCTACACGGTGCAAGGCCAGCAGGCGCGCCATCACCTGACCGATACGCGGCACCATGACGTCGCAGGCCGCCAGGTTGACCGAGATATACAACTGCGGATTGGCGCGCAACAGTTGTCCGAGCTGTTCCAGCAGGCGCTGTAATACGAAATCAGTCATCTGGCGGATCTGGCCGGTGTTTTCCGCCATGGGAATGAACAGCTCGGGGCTGGTCAAGGTGCCGTCCGGCCTTCGCCAGCGCAGCAAGGCTTCGGCTCCGACACAGTTGCGACTGTCGAGGTCGAAGATCGGTTGATACAACACCTGCAATTCGCCTCGTTGTATCGCGCCGTGCAGTTCGGCATCCAGTGATTGACGCTGGCGCACCAGCAGAAACACCAGAATGCCTACGCAGGCACTTAGCGCGAGGCTGGCCGGAAGCAGCCACCACCAAACGGCCGGCACATGCATCCCGGTACGCGGGGTGATCAGCACCAGTTGGTATTCGGGAGTGTTGGTCGGCATTCGGTAAATCAGGCGGGTAGGGGTGACTTGCAGTGCATCGTGATTTTTCGGGGGCCAGGGTTGCGTCGGGGGCCACTCCTGCTCGGCACCGAGCACGGGAATCGCGCGGGTGTCGTGGTCGAGCACCACCAGCAGGCTGCTCCCCGGAGACAGATCAACCATGTCGGTCAAATGCCCGCGAGACGTAGCCACCCGGAAATTGCCACGCCCCAGCATCAGTGCGGCGCGGTTCTCATCGGGTTCGGTGGTGGTGTTCAACCAATAGCTGTAGGTGGGGCCCTCGATGTCCGGTGGCCGGATCACCGAAAGCCCTTCCTGGCGTGGGCGGTTGGAGCAGATTCCTGAAGCATCCATGTAAGCGGCTTCGTAAACGAAGCGGTAATTGAAGCTGACTTGCTGCAATGTGGCGATCATTTCATCGTCGCAGCCCCGCAGCGGTTGAGCTTCAAGGTCATCGAGGCTTTCGCGCAGTTGCCCGAACAGCTGCTCCAGACGGACCAGAAAGCGCTCCCCCTGGGCGTTCATCTCCTGGCTTTCGTTGTCCTCGACCTGATGCATCGCAATGAACAGACTGCCGGTCATCAGCAGCGTGGCACTCAAGGCAGCCGCCAGCGTCGCCAGAAACCAAGGGCGATAGAACCAGCTACGCAGCTTCTCTCGAGCAGCCGTCATCATGGAATATCCGAAGGATTACCAATGAGTTATAGCTGCTGATTGGGAAAAGACCCTGACCGTCGGGCGGGCGTCATTATTTTGTCTGGTTCAACACCTGGAGAAGCGCCGCGGTTTGCGCGTCCGGCGTGCCGTCGAAACGGGACGGGCGAAAATGCAGCTGAAAAGCCGCCAGCACATTGCGTGTCGCTGCATCCAGTTCGCCGGTTTGTGGCGTGGCGTAGCCCAGGCGGGCAAGTTGTGCCTGAAACCAACTGATGCTTGGCAGCTGCACGGCGAACTGCGCTTGCTGACGCGCCACGGCCTGCTCGTTCGGCCAGATTCCCAGGCCTTCGGCCGCCAGGCGTTTCCAGGGGAACAGCGGGCCAGGGTCGAGCTTGCGCATGGGGGCGATGTCGCTATGGCCGATGATATGGCGAGGGCTGATGCCCTGGCGCTTGCTGATGTCCTTGAGCAGAAAGATCATCGATTGGACCTGGGCTTCGCTGTAGGGATACCAGAGACGCCCGGTCGGGGTGTCCTGGAAGCCCGGATTGACGATTTCGATGCCAATGGAACTGGAATTCAGCCAGGTCCGGCCTTGCCATTGGCTTTCGCCGGCGTGCCAGGCTCGAAGATTTTCATCCATCAGCTTATAGATGGTGGCGTGCTCGTCGTCGCCGATCAGGTAGTGGCTGCTGACTTCGCCATGGGTCAGCAATTGCAGCGAGTCCTCCAGGGATGCGGAGGTGTAATGCATCACCACGAACTGAATACGGCTGTCGTGATTGACAGAAGGGTGGCTGGTGTCAATCCGGGGACCGCTGGCGCAACCGGCTAATACGAGCAGCGAAGCAATAAGAGCAAGAAGTTTCATGGTGGAGGCAATATACACGAGACAATAATGCAACAGTGTAACGTATTGCCTTGCGCGCCGACCGCAAAAGCGCGCCTTTAAACAAAATGGAACAATTAACTGTCAGCCCAGTTCTATCCGATTACGCCCGGTGTTTTTCGCGCGATATAACGCCTGATCAGCTCTTTTAAGCACCAGGTCGCTATGTTCGCCCGCTCTGAAGGCGGTCAGTCCCATGGAAATGGTGATAGTGACTCGCTCGCCCTTGAAGTGGAATGGGCAAGCTTCGATCGATGCGCGCAAGGTTTCCAACAGTTTCGCGCCGGCCATCGGCGCCGTGGCAGGCATCAACAGCACAAACTCCTCACCGCCAAACCTGGCTATGAAGTCCGTCCCGCGCAGACGCTTGCGCAGCACACTGGCGATGATTTTCAGCACCTTGTCGCCCGCGAGATGGCCGTAGTTGTCATTGATGCGTTTGAAATGGTCGAGGTCGAGCATCGCCAGTAACAGGGTATTGCCGTGTTGTTGCCATTGACTGATTTCGTGGTCCAGCCGTTCGCTCCAGGCCGCTCGATTCGGCAGGCCGGTCAACGGATCGATCAAAGCCTTCTGGCGCTGTTCTTCGAGGTGCTCGCGGTAACCCAGCGCTTCCTGCTCCATGTGGGCCACCCTTTCAGCCAGGCTTTGCAGGCGGGCAGCGACTTCCTGCTCGCGCTCGTCGCGTTGCTTCTGGTGCTGGTCCATGGTGCCGAGCAGGCCTTCGAGATGGTCTTCCAGCATGTGCTTGAGGTCATCGAGGTCCGCCGCGTCCTGCATGCTGCTTTGCAGGCCGTCGACTTGCTCGCGAATCTGCGTGTCCATCACTCGCGCGGCAGAGCGGTTGTCGGCGTGGCCTTCGCTGGCGGCTTGCAGGTTGCTCTGAAATGATTCGAGGCGTTCGTTGAGTCGTTGCAGATAGGCTTCGAATTCGTGTTGGCCGCTGTCGGTAATGGCCAGCATTAATGTTGCAAGATCATCGAGGATGGGTAGCAGTTCGTACCAATTCAAGCCGTTTTGAAGACGATTGCGCATCGCTTCGGCTTGCGGTCGATGGCGTTCGGGCAGCGTCAGGTCGTCGAGAAGGCCCAGCAGAGTGTCTTCGATGTGCTTGGCCACAGAGCTGTAGGACGGTTCCGGCGAGTCCGGCAGGGCATACAGAATGTCGTGTTCTGACGTCTGCGGATCGCTGGCCTCCGGGATCAGTTCATCCGGGTTGATTGCCGGCGGAGCCTGGGTGGCCGGTACGGCGATCGATGGAGCCGGCTCTTGCGGGTGTTCGAGGTTCGGCTGGATTTGTGGCTCCGGGGCCTGGCTGCTCGTGGCCTCTGGCTCCAGGATGGGCGGGGCGAACGCCACGACTTCGGCTATGGGTGCCGTTGTTGCTGTGGGAGCCGGAGTGTCCACGGGTTCAGCGGGCGCAGCGGCGGGCAGGGCAGCTTCAACGGTTGGCATTACCGCTTGCGGTTTGTTGGCGGCTGGCGCGAGATTGGCCGTCGCGAGTGGGAGTTCGGCCAGTGGAGCTGCAACCGGCTCGACAGGTTGCGGTGCAGGCATTGGCAATTCGGGGGCGGCGATCTGTGGCGCAGCCTCGTCTGCATCCCGGCTACCGAACAGGCGCTGCAGAAAACCCGGACGACCCGGTTCCACAGGGTTCTCCAACAGGCTCAAGGCTTTGCCTTGCAAGCCGCTCAGTTCGCTGAGCAGCAACGGGATTTCGCGAGCCTGGCCGACACGTCCGTTCAGCTGCTTGGCGAAACTCTTCAGTGGCCGGCTCACTTCCCGTGGCAGCGGCAATGCTTGCAACTGAGAGACCAGCGCCGTCAGTGCGGCGCTGACTTGATCAACCCGGGTTTCCCGGCGTTGCTCGGAGTCGAGCACGGCTTTTTCCAGGCGCGGCAGCAAGGCTGCCAGGCCGGCGTCCATGTCGTCTGTGCGTACGACTTCGCGCATTTCCTTCATGCATAGGTCAACGGCGCGATCGGTGCCTTCGGCAGCCAGGGTGCTGCGCACCAGCCCGCGACGCAGCAGGTCGAGCCGGGCGTCCCATCGACGTTCGAGCTTTTCCTGTTGTTCGATGCTTTTGAGGTATTTCTCTTTCCAGCGCTGTGCTTCGTCGCTCATTCAGACAGGACTCAACGCGGGGAATGCATCGGCCGTGAGCGAGCCCGGCAGACGAATTTCTACCGCGACCGGCAGGTGATCGGAAATGGGTTGTGCCAGCACCTCGACCTTTTCAAGCGTCAGGGTGGGGCTGAGCAGAATGTGGTCCAGACAGCGCTGTGGGCGCCAGCTGGGAAAGGTCGCTTCCATCTGCGGCGCGAGCAGGCCTAAATCGCGCAGCGGGGAATGTTGCAGCAAGTCACCGGCGTGGGTATTCATATCGCCCATCAGCACCTGGTGCTTATAACCGCCGATCAACTCGCGGATGTAAGCCAGTTGCATGCTACGGGCGCGAGCGCCCAGCGCCAGGTGCATCATCACCACCACGAGCGCCTCCGGACCTTCGCCGAAGCGCACCAGAATGGCCCCGCGACCCTTGGGCCCCGGCAGCGGATGATCCTCGATCGCCCACGGGCGCAGGCGGCTGAGCACGCCATTGCTGTGCTGGCCGAGATGACCGAGATTGCGATTGAGTTGTTGATACCAATAAGGGAAGGCGCCGAGCTGCGCCAGGTGTTCGACCTGATTGACGTAGCCCGATCGCAGGCTGCCGCCATCGGCTTCCTGCAAGGCGACCAGATCGAAGTCGCCCAGCAGATTGCCGATTTTTTGCAGGTTGTCGGCACGCCCGGTGTGCGGCAGCAGATGCTGCCAGCCGCGGGTCAGATAGTGCCGATAACGCTCGGTACTGATGCCGACCTGGATATTGAAACTGAGCAAACGCAGACGGCTGTCCACGGGCAACCCCGTTGATTCCAGGTGATGCTCGTTGACCCGCGGGTCGTGCAGGCCAACGATGCGTTCAGTTCCCCAGCGGCGCATGGCGGTCGCCGCGCTTAGTTGGCAACGGCCTTGGTTGCCGCTCGCTCTTTGGCGACCAGTTGGTCAGCCAGTTTCAACGCTTGTTCGGCGCCGCCGGCAGAGCCGATGTCAAAGCGATACTTGCCATTGACGATCATGGTAGGCACGCCGGAGATTTCATATTTCTTGGCAAGCTCTTTGGCTTTGTTGATCTGGCCCTTGATGGCGAAGGAGTCGAAGGTGGCCAGGAATTTTTCCTTGTCTACACCTTGGGTCGCCAGGAAGTCCGCCATGTCTTCTTTGTCGGTCAGTTTCTTGTGTTCTTTCTGGATTGCGTTGAACACCGCAGCGTGAACCTTGCTCTCGACACCCATGGCCTCAAGCGTCAGGAACATCTGGCCGTGGGCATCCCAAGGGCCGCCAAACATGGCCGGGATACGTACGAAATTCACGTCGGAAGGCAGCTTTTCAACCCATGGGTTGATGACGGGTTCGAAGGCATAGCAATGCGGGCAGCCGTACCAGAACAGCTCCACGACTTCGATCTTGCCAGGCTCGGCCACCGGGACCGGGTTGCTCAGTTCGACATAGGGCGCTTCAGGTTTTTCGGCGGCTTGGGCAGTCATGCCGAACAGGCTGGCAGCGACGAGTGCGGCGCTGATGATCAGATTACGCATGCTTTACTCCTGGACAATTTGGGCGCCTCGCGCGACCTGTTTTCAGACAGATTCCGGCGGGCTTGAGTTCTGTAGTGTAACGGCAGCGGCCACAAAAAAGGGCAGCCAAAGCTACCCTTTTTATGTTTGCATCGACGGATTAATCGAGAGTTAACGTTGCAAGAGATGTACATCACTCACAACGCTCGATCACAGGCCTTAGTGCAAGCCTTGAATATAGCTGGAGACGGCGGCGATATCTTCGTCGCTCAGCTTTTTAGCGATGCTTTGCATTGGTTTGGTGTCGCCGTCGTTGGTCCGGCCACCTTCTTCTTTTCTGAATTCGGTCAATTGCTTGCCGACGTACTGAGCATGCTGGCCGCCCAGGTGCGGGAAGCCGGCAGCTGCGTTGCCTGCGCCATTGGGCGAGTGGCAGCCGGTGCAGGCTGGCAGCCCTTTGGCCAGGTCGCCGCCACGGAACAGTGCTTCACCGCGAGCCACGATTTTCGGGTCGGCGGCACCGACGCTGCCTTTCTGGCTGGCGAAGTAGGCGGAGATATCGGCCAGGTCCTGATCGCTGAGGTTGGTCAGCAGGCCGGTCATTTCCAGTACCGTGCGTTTGCCGGACTTGATGTCGTGCAGCTGCTTGTTCAGATAACGCTCGCCCTGGCCTGCCAGTTTCGGAAAGTTAGGCGCCATGCTATTGCCATCCGGGCCATGACAGGCGCCACATACTGCGGCTTTCGCCTGACCAGCAGTCGCATCACCTGCAGCATGGGCAATACCGGAGATCCCCACGGTCAACAGCAGACTCACGATCAATTTGTTCATCAGCTAATCCAACTACGGCTAAGGGTTAAAGAGTTATGGACCGGGTTTACTCGCTCATCCACTGGATGATGTCTCGGTAATCCTCGGCACTGCAGTCCATGCACAAACCACGCGGCGGCATCGCCTTGAAACCCTGGGTCACGTGTTGCACCAGCGTCTCCATACCTTTCGCCAACCTCGGCGTCCAAGCTTCCTGATCGCCCCTGCGGGGCGCCATGGGTAGTTGGCCGGAATGACAGGCACCACAAACACGGTTGTACACAGCTTCCGGATCCTGTGTAGCCTGAGCGCTGTAAAGCGGCATCAAGACACCGGCAGCTAGCAGCCATTTCGTCATAAAACGACCTTTTCAGGGTTGAGAGCGTGCTGCGTTCTAATGCGCAATCAAGGTCAATCGCTCTCGTGAACTTCATCCTACGCTGGGACAAAGCGCACACAAAATCTGCGGCATTATATACTGGCGTCACTGAAACGGAAACGACACTGCTTGCCGCGTCCATTCCCGGCGCCGCCCACATCGGAAATCCCATGCAACTCAAGAATCCCATCCTCGGCCTGTGCCAACAGTCCACCTTTATGCTCAGCGCCGCCAAAGTCGACCAATGTCCCGACGACGAAGGCTTTGAAGTGGCCTTCGCCGGGCGTTCCAACGCCGGCAAGTCCAGCGCGTTGAATACTCTGACCCACGCCAGCCTGGCGCGGACCTCGAAAACACCGGGTCGCACACAGCTGTTGAACTTCTTCAAGCTAGACGATGAACGCCGTCTGGTCGACCTGCCAGGCTACGGTTATGCAAAAGTACCGATCCCGTTGAAGATGCACTGGCAGCGTCACCTGGAAGCCTATCTGGGTGGCCGTGAGAGTTTGAAAGGTTTGATTCTGATGATGGACATCCGTCATCCAATGACCGACTTCGACCTGTTGATGCTCGATTGGGCCGTTGCCAGCGGCATGCCGATGCATATCCTGCTGACCAAGGCCGACAAACTGACCTACGGCGCGGCAAAAAACACGCTGCTCAAGGTTCAATCGGAAATCCGCAAGGGTTGGGGCGATACGATTACTATCCAGCTGTTTTCGGCCCCCAAGCGCATGGGCCTGGAAGAAGCCTACACCGTACTGGCGGACTGGATGGAGTTGGCGGACAAGGGTGCCGAGGCTGCCGAGTAAGTCTCTCGAGGCCAATTGGCAGGCAAAAAAAACCCCGGACTTCGTATGGGGAGGGAGAAGTTCCGGGGTTCAAGTTCCGGACCGCTAGGGCGGGGTCCAGATATCTGCCAACACTTAACACAACATAGGAGCATCGAAGGGCTTCACCAGCCATTCAGTATCTCTGAGTGGCGGTTCGCGGATTTAGTTCAGACTATTTTCAAAATCCTTTGGAAATAATCACTGTCGTTTTTCGCTCTATAGCCCTTCGTCATGTGCTGCGGCGCCAGGCCGCAGCACAAACGTCTTTTCAGGTGGCTCAGTGCGCCTCATCCCAGTTGTTGCCTGCGCCCACCTCAACCAGAAGCGGTACGTCCAGTTGTGCGGCGTTGCTCATGTGCACGCGAATCTCCTCGCGTACCTGGTCGACCAGGTCCTCACGCACCTCGAGCACCAATTCATCGTGTACCTGCAGGATGACTTTGGCGTCCAGGCCTGACGATGCCAGCCAGTTGTCCACCGCCACCATGGCTTTCTTGATGATGTCCGCCGCGGTGCCTTGCATCGGGGCGTTGATCGCCGTGCGCTCGGCAGCTTTGCGCAGGGCCTGGTTTTTCGCGTTGATTTCCGGCAAGTACAGGCGACGACCAAAGATGGTTTCGACGAAGCCTTGCTCGGCGGCCTGGGCGCGCGTGCGCTCCATGTACTGCAGCACGCCGGGATAACGGGCGAAATAACGGTCGATGTAGGCCTGGGACTGTTTGCGGTCAACGCCGATCTGCTTGGCCAGGCCAAACGCGCTCATGCCGTAGATCAAGCCGAAGTTGATGGCTTTCGCGCTTCGACGCTGATCGTTGGTGACCGCATCCAGCTCGACGCCGAACACTTCTGCGGCCGTGGCCCGGTGGACGTCGAGGTTGTTGCGGAAGGCATGCAGCAAGCCTTCGTCCTTGGCCAGGTGCGCCATGATCCGCAGTTCGATTTGCGAGTAATCCGCGGCCAGCAGTTTGTAGCCTTTCGGCGCGACGAACGCCTGACGAATCCGGCGACCTTCGGCGGTACGGATCGGAATGTTCTGCAGGTTCGGGTCGATGGACGACAAACGCCCGGTGGCTGCGACAGCTTGCTGGTAAGACGTATGAATGCGCCCGGTGCGTGCGTTGATCTGCTCTGGCAAACGGTCGGTGTAGGTGCTTTTGAGCTTGCTCAGCGAGCGGTATTGCATCAGCACCTTGGGCAGCGGGTAGTCCTGTTCTGCCAACTCGGCCAGCACGGCTTCGGCAGTCGACGCCTGACCCTTGGCGGTTTTGCTGAGTACAGGCAAACCGAGCTTTTCGTAGAGGATCACGCCCAGTTGCTTTGGCGAGCCAAGGTTGAATTCTTCACCGGCAATGGCAAAGGCCTCACGCTCAAGGGCGACCAGTTTCTCGCCCAGCTCGACGCTCTGGATGCCCAGCAGGTTGGCGTCTACAAGCGCGCCCTGGCGCTCGATACGGGCCAGGACCGGCATCAGCGGCATTTCAATCTCGTTGAGCACTTTGACCAGGCTTGGCGTCGCGGCCAGTTTTTCCTGCAATACCAGATGCAGGCGGAAGGTGACATCGGCGTCTTCGGCGGCATAGGGACCCGCCAGCTCAAGGGAAATCTGGTCGAAGGTCAGCTGTTTGACGCCTTTGCCCGCAATCTCCTGGATGTCGGTCTTGCTTTGGCCCAGGTACTTGAGCGCCAGGCTGTCCATGTCGTGGCGGGTGGCCGTTGAGTCCAGTACGTAGGACTCGAGCATGGTGTCGTAGGCAATACCTTGAACAGTAATCCCGTTGTTCTGATCGCCACCGATGGCGCAATTGGCGAGGATATTGGTGTCGAACTTCGCATGTTGGCCGACTTTCAGTTTATTCGGGTTTTCCAGCAGCGGTTTCAACGCCAGCAGCACGGTGTCACGGTCCAGTTGTTCCGGTACGCCCATGTAGGAATGGGTCAGCGGAATGTAGGCTGCTTCGTTGGCCGCGACAGAGAACGACAGGCCTACCAGTTGCGCGTGTTGGGCATCGCTGCCGTTGGTTTCGGTGACGAAGGCGATCAGCGGCGCCTTGTCGAGTTTGTCCAGCCAGGCCTCGAAGCGCTTCTGGTCGAGGATGGTTTCGTATTTCGCTTCGGCGGCACCCGGCTGCTCCTGGGCGACCTCGACGATGTCCTGACCCGAACGCTTGGCGTCGCGCTGGTTCTCTTCGAACCAGCTCTTAAACTCCAGCAGGGAATAGAGTTCGGCAAGCTTGTCGTGATCCGGTGGGCCCATCTGCAGATCGTCGAGGCCGATGTCCAGCGGCACGTCGATCTTGATGGTTGCCAATCGGTAAGAAAGAAAGGCCATTTCCTTATGCTCTTCGAGCTTGGCCGGCAGGGTCTTGGCGCCGCGAATCGGCAGGGTCGGGACGATATCGAGCTGCGCATAGAGCTCGGTCAGGCCGCCATTCACGCCAACCAGCAGGCCGGAAGCGGTCTTCGGACCGATACCCGGAACGCCCGGGATGTTGTCGGACGAATCGCCCATCAACGCCAGATAATCGATGATCTGCTCGGGAGCGACGCCGAATTTCTCCTTCACGCCTTCCACGTCCAGCGCGCTACCGGTCATCGTATTGACCAAGGTAATGTGCCCGTCGACCAGTTGTGCCATATCCTTGTCACCGGTGGAAATCACCACCGGACGGTCGGCGGCCGCGCTGCTGCGGGCCAGGGTGCCGATCACATCGTCCGCTTCGACGTTGTCCACGCACAGCAATGGAAAGCCCAAGGCCTTGACGCTGGCGTGCAGCGGCTCGATCTGGACCCGCATATCGTCAGGCATGCTTGGGCGGTTGGCCTTGTATTCGGCGAACATCGCGTCGCGGAACGTCCCGCCCTTGGCGTCGAACACCACGGCGAACGGGCTGTCCGGGTACTGCTTGCGCAGACTCTTGAGCATGTTCAACACGCCTTTGACCGCTCCGGTCGGCAGGCCTTTGGACGTGGTCAGCGGAGGCAGCGCGTGAAAGGCGCGGTACAGATAAGAAGAACCGTCCACCAGGACGAGGGGGGCTTGGCTCATGAGCAGGATCAACCTTTTCGGCGGGTCCGGCGCTAGAATAGCGGGACCGTTGACGACAAAGGGACAAGGTTATCATGCGCACACTAAATCGCTTGTTGCTGGCTGGCTTGTTTGCAATCACTCCATTGGCTGTCATGGCGGCGGATGACAAGCCCTCGGCGGACCCGGAAGTAACGATCCGCACGGAAGGCGATAAAACCATTCAGGAGTATCGCCAGAACGGCTTCGTGTACGCGATCAAGGTCACCCCGAAGGTCGGAAAACCGTACTTTCTGATACGTGCGGACGGAACAGATGCAAACTATATCCGCTCGGATCAGCCGGATATGCTGATTCCCTCGTGGAAAATCTTTGAGTGGAAGTAGTTTCTTAATTTCAATCGGCGCTGGCTCAACCGCGGCGCCCGTACTGGCAGTTTTAACCATGTCTGTGTTCACCCCCCTGGCTCGGCCCGAGCTGGAAACCTTTCTCGCCCCTTACGGGCTCGGCCGCCTGCTTGATTTCCAGGGGATCGCCGCCGGTAGCGAAAACACCAATTTCTTTATCAGCCTGGAGCAGGGCGAGTTTGTCCTGACCCTGGTCGAGCGCGGTCCGGTGCAGGAGATGCCGTTCTTCATCGAACTGCTCGACGTGCTGCACGACGCCAACCTGCCTGTGCCTTATGCCCTGCGCACCACCGACGGCGTTGCATTGCGTGAGCTGGCCGGTAAACCTGCGCTGTTGCAGCCACGTCTGGCGGGCAAGCACATCAAGGACGCCAACGCCCAGCATTGCGCTCAGGTCGGCGAGCTGCTGGCTCACCTGCACCTGGCGACCCAGGCCAACATGATCAAGCGCAAAACCGATCGTGGCCTGGACTGGATGCTGGAAGAGGGCACGCAGTTTCTCTCGCACCTGAACGCCGAACAAAGCGATTTGCTGCAACGGGCTCTGGAAGAGATCACCCAGCAGAAGACGAAAATTCTGGCGCTGCCGCGGGCCAACATCCATGCGGATCTGTTCCGCGACAATGCGATGTTCGAAGGCACGCACCTGACCGGGTTGATCGACTTCTACAACGCTTGTTCAGGGCCGATGCTCTATGACGTGGCAATTGCCTTGAACGACTGGTGTTCGGACGAGCAAGGGCAGCTCGACGGGGCTCGGGCGCGGGCGTTGCTGGGCGCTTATGCCGCGCTGCGACCGTTCACCGCTGCCGAAGCGGAGCTGTGGCCGACCATGCTGCGCGTGGCGTGCGTGCGGTTCTGGTTGTCGCGGTTGATTGCGGCGGAGTCTTTCGCCGGGCAGGACGTGTTGATTCACGATCCGATGGAGTTTCAACTGCGCTTGGCACAGCGGCAGAAGGTCGACACGCCGCTGCCTTTCGCCCTCTAAAAGCTTCGCGGGCAAGCCTCGCTCCTACAGGATGTGCGCGATCCCTGTAGGAGCGAGGCTTGCCCGCGAACGATTCACTACCAAACTTCCCGCTTACAACGACTCCAGGCACCCGGCCAAATCATTTCCCAATTTTTCCAGCACCTGCTCATACCCCTGGGCGGTCGCTGGCGTGTACCCGCCCAGCGCATCCAGCTCTGCCAGTTTCACCGGTAGCCCGGCCACCAGGGTTTCTGCCAGGCGCGGGCGCAGCGGCGGTTCGCTGAACACGCAAGTTTTGCCGACTTCCTGCAACCGCGCGCGCATCGCCGCGACGTGCTGGGCACCGGGCTGTACTTCGGCTGCGACACTGAACACACCGGCGTGCTTGAGGCCGTAGGCGTCTTCGAAGTAGTCGAAGGCTTCGTGGAACACGAAGTAAGGCTTGTTCGCGATCCCTGCCAGGCGAGCCTTCAGGCGTAGGTCCAGGGCATCCAGGCGTTCATCGAAGGCTTTGAGGTTGCTCTGATAGCGCGCCGCGTTAGCCGGATCGGCTGCACTCAGATCGGCCGCCATTTTGCTGGCGATCACTCGGGCGTTGATCGGTGACAACCACAAGTGCGCATCCAGGCTGCCGGGGCGATGATCGTGGTCATGCTCATCGGCTTCTTCGGCGTGGGAGTGGCTGTCTTCGGCGAAACGTCGCAGCTTCAGGCCAGGCAAATCCTGCACTGCGACGCTGGGCAGCGTACGACCTTTCAGTACGCGAGGCAGAAAACCCTCCATGTCCGGACCGATCCAGTAAACCAGGTCCACCGACTGCACCTTCCGTACGTCGGATGGGCGCAAGGCATAGTTATGCGGCGATGCCCCGGGTGGCAGCAACACTTCCGGAATCGCCACACCTTCCTGCACCGCAGCAGCAATCAGCTGCAGCGGCTTGATGCTGGTAAGTACTTTGACTTCGGCCTGGGCTGAACCGATCAGCAGAAAACTTGCGACAAATGCGACAAAGATAGAAAAAAGTCGGGACACGATGACCACTCGAAGAGGCGAGAACGGGTAACATAATAACGTCTCTCACAACACTCGTCGCCGCTCATGCCTAAAACACCGATTGCCAGTCGTCCCCACGACCACTCTCATTGCGTCCATAGCGCATTGTCTGAGGCCGATGCCTTGTGCGCACGTCAGGGGCTACGCCTGACCGCTTTGCGCCGGCGGGTGCTGGAACTGGTCTGGCAAAGCCATAAACCGCTGGGTGCCTACGACATTCTGGCGGTGCTCAGCGAGCAGGACGGCCGCCGAGCTGCGCCGCCGACCGTGTATCGTGCGCTGGATTTTCTGCTGGAAAATGGCCTGGTACACCGCATCTCCTCGCTGAACGCCTTCGTCGGCTGCAATCACCCGGAACACGCTCACCAAGGCCAGTTCCTGATTTGCCGCCAATGCCACGCCGCCATCGAGCTTGAACAGAAGTCCATCAGCGACGCGATCGTCGGCAGCGCCAGGGACGTCGGATTTATCGTCGAGGCCCAGACTGTTGAAGTCATCGGTCTCTGCTCGGGTTGCCAGGGGGCTTAATGAGCAATGCGCTGATCCGTCTTGAGCAGGTGGCCGTCACTTTTGCCGGGCAAAACGTGCTGGATAACATCGAACTGAGCGTCGAGCCGGGGCAGATCGTTACCCTGATCGGCCCTAATGGCGCCGGCAAAACCACGCTGGTGCGCGCGGTGCTCGGTTTGTTGACGCCGGACAGCGGCAGCGTCTGGCGCAAGCCGAAGTTGCGCGTCGGTTACATGCCGCAAAAACTCCATGTCGATCCAACCCTGCCGCTATCAGTGCTGCGTTTCTTGCGTCTGGTCCCTGGCGTGGACCGCGCTCGGGCCTTGGCCGCCCTCAAGGAAGTCGGCGCCGAGCAGGTGATCGACAGCCCGGTGCAAAGTGTTTCCGGTGGCGAAATGCAGCGAGTACTGCTGGCCCGGGCATTGCTGCGCGAGCCGGAGTTGCTGGTGCTCGATGAGCCGGTACAAGGCGTCGACGTGGCCGGTCAAGCCGAGCTCTATAGCCTGATCACACGTCTGCGCGACCGTCATGGCTGCGGCGTATTGATGGTCTCTCACGATTTGCATCTGGTGATGAGCACCACCGACCAGGTGGTGTGCCTGAATCGCCATGTCTGCTGCTCCGGGCATCCCGAGCAGGTCAGCGGCGATCCCGCGTTCGTCGAACTGTTCGGAAAGAACGCACAAAGTCTGGCGATTTATCACCACCATCACGACCACGCTCACGACCTGCATGGCTCGGTGGTCATTGCGACCCCGTCGGCCCATACCCACGTTCATGGAGATAGCTGCAAGCATGGCTGATTTTCTGCTCTTCGCCCTGCTTGCAGGTCTGGCCCTGGCACTGGTTGCGGGCCCGTTGGGTTCGTTTGTGGTCTGGCGGCGCATGGCTTATTTCGGCGACACCCTGTCCCACGCTGCGCTGCTGGGTGTGGCGCTGGGCTTTCTGCTGGATGTCAGCCCGACCGTGGCTGTCACCGTAGGCTGCCTGTTGCTGGCAGTGTTGCTGGTGACGCTGCAACAGCGGCAGCCATTGGCGTCTGACACGCTGTTGGGAATTCTCGCACCGAGCACGCTCTCCCTGGGCCTGGTGGTACTAAGCTTCATGCATGAAGTGCGGATCGACCTGATGGCCTATCTGTTCGGCGACCTGCTGGCGATCAGCCCGATCGATCTGGCCTGGATCCTCGGCGGCAGCGCGGCGGTGCTGGTATTGCTTGTCACGCTGTGGCGACCCTTGCTGGCGATCACCGTGCATGAAGAACTGGCCAGGGTGGAAGGTTTGCCGGTGGCGGCGTTGCGTCTGGTCCTGATGTTGCTGATCGCCGTGGTGATCGCGGTGGCGATGAAAATCGTCGGCGTGTTGCTGATAACTTCGTTACTGATTATTCCGGCGGCTGCGGCACAGCGTCACGCCCGCTCGCCGGAGCAGATGGCACTGGGCGCGAGCCTGCTGGGCATGCTCGCGGTGTGTGGCGGGCTGGCGTTGTCCTGGTTCAAGGACACCCCGGCTGGCCCGTCGATTGTGGTGGCGGCCGCCGCGTTGTTTCTGCTGAGTTTTGTCCTGCCCCGCCGAGGGGTGTAGACTTGCTCGTTTTTTGCGCAAATAGAGAGTCGCAGGAATGAAGCCGTTCGCCTCCCGTTATCTGCTCCTTGTCGCATTTTCGCTGCTACTGGGTGCTTGCCAAAGCACGCCGCCGGCGGCCACCGAGGCCCCCGATGCACGGGCCACGGCTATTGCACAACTGGAACAAAGCCTGGCCAGCAGCGAGCTGGCCACCGCCGAGGATCAATTGGCGGCCTTGCAGGCCGAGTCGCCCAACGATCAATCCCTTGAGCAATACCAGCGGCAATTGGCCGAAGCCTATTTACTGCGCAGCCAGATCGTGTTGCAAAAAGGTGATGTGAATGCCGCGGCCACTGCCCTCAGCCGTGCCCGGGTATTGATGCCCAAGGCCCCGGCGCTGACCGGTGGCGTTAACAATGCCATCGTTCATGCACGCAAGGCTGAACTGGATAAAGCCGAAGCGGCCCTCAAGGCTGCCGAAGCCAGACCGCAGGCCAAAGTGATCGACCCGACGGCTGAAAGCACGACGGTGGCATTGAGCCTCAACGATATGAGCAAACTTCGTCGTCAACTGGATGCTATCGCCGCCGATGTGGTGAATTATCAGTGCGACGTGAGCATTCAGGTTCCCCGTACTCAGGACTACCCATGGTTGGCCACGTTGCTGACCAAACGGGTGAAGAAGCTGGATTCGGGGTTTGATCTGAAGCTTGAGAAGCAGATTCTGCGCAATATTCCGGCGCAGATGGTTTTGAGCCCTCGCAAGCCATAAAGAAAAGATCGCAGCCTGCGGCAGCTCCAACGGACCGTTTAGGAGCTGCCGCAAGCTGCGATCTTTTGCTTTTCTAGATGCATCAGGCCGCAATTGCCTCGGTCCCAGGTTCCTACCTTTGATCGCCTTATTGCCAAATCGCTGGTTGAAGGCGAAATAAATGCTAAGAACCTCTATACGGACAGGCTAAAATGCGCGCCCGGCTAACCGCTGATCCTTTTCTAACGCGCCCCACAAGGTTCGCTACGTGATCGAGTTTCAAAACGTCCACAAAACTTACCGCGTCGCCGGTAAGGATATTCCCGCCCTGCATCCGACCAGTCTGACGATTGAGAACGGTCAGGTCTTTGGCCTGATCGGCCATTCCGGTGCGGGAAAAAGTACCCTGCTGCGCCTGATCAACCGCCTGGAAAACGCCAGTGGCGGCAAGATCATCGTCGATGGTGAAGAAGTCACAGCGCTGGATGCCAACGGCCTGCGACGTTTCCGTCAGCAGGTCGGGATGATTTTCCAGCACTTCAACTTGCTGGCGTCCAAGACCGTGGCCGATAACGTTGCGCTACCGCTGACCCTCGCCGGTGAGCTGTCGCGTAGCGAAATCGACCAGCGTGTGGCGCAGTTGCTGGCGCGGGTTGGCCTGGCCGACCATGCGAAAAAATACCCGGCGCAACTGTCCGGTGGTCAGAAGCAGCGTGTCGGCATCGCCCGCGCCCTGGCAACCAAGCCGAAAATTTTGCTGTGCGACGAAGCCACCAGTGCCCTCGACCCGCAGACCACGGCGTCGGTTCTGCAATTGCTGGCCGAGATCAATCGCGAGCTGAAGCTGACCATTGTTCTGATCACCCACGAGATGGATGTGATTCGTCGAGTCTGCGATCAGGTGGCGGTGATGGATGCCGGTGTGATCGTCGAGCAAGGTTCGGTGGCCGAAGTGTTCCTGCACCCCAAGCACCCGACCACCAAGCGCTTCGTCCAGGAAGACGAGCAGATCGACGAGAACGAACAGCGCGACGACTTCGCTCATGTGCCGGGCCGCATCGTGCGTCTGACCTTCCAGGGCGAAGCGACCTACGCACCATTGCTGGGTACCGTCGCCCGGGAAACGGGCGTGGACTACAGCATCCTGGCCGGTCGTATCGATCGCATCAAAGAGGTTCCCTACGGCCAATTGACCCTGGCCGTCACCGGTGGCGACATGGAAGCGGCGTTTGCTCACTTCACCGCAGCTGATGTCCATATGGAGGTGCTGCGCTGATGGAAGTCCTGATGAGTTTCTTTTCCAATATCGACTGGTACGAAATCTGGCTGGCCACCGGCGACACCCTGCTGATGCTTGGCGGTTCGCTGTTGTTCACCGTGCTGCTGGGGTTGCCGTTGGGCGTGCTGTTGTTCTTGTGCAGCCCGCGCCAGTTGCTGGAAGCCAAAGGCGTCTACGCGATGCTATCGCTGGTGGTGAACATTCTGCGTTCGCTGCCGTTCATCATTCTGCTGATCGTGATGATTCCGTTCACCGTATTGATTACCGGCACCTCCCTCGGTGTCGCCGGTGCGATCCCACCGCTGGTGGTGGGCGCCACGCCGTTCTTCGCGCGACTGGTGGAAACCGCCCTGCGTGAAGTGGATCGCGGCATCATCGAAGCGACCCAGGCCATGGGCGCGACGACCCGTCAGATCATCACCAACGCCTTGCTGCCGGAAGCCCGCCCGGGCATCTTCGCAGCGATTACGGTGACAGCGATTACACTGGTGTCCTACACAGCAATGGCCGGTGTGGTCGGCGCTGGCGGCTTGGGCGACCTGGCGATCCGTTTCGGTTACCAGCGTTTCCAGACCGACGTGATGGTGGTCACTGTGGTCTTGCTGCTGGTGCTGGTTCAAGTGCTGCAAACCGTCGGCGACAAGCTGGTGGTTCATTTCTCCCGCAAATAAACAGTTTTCGTCACTTAAGACATGAGCCGGCCATTCGCTGGCAGGCGCCGAAGACTGGCGCCTCACAAGGAGTTAGCTGAATGAAAAAACTACTCGTCGCATTCGCTGCCATTGCAGCCTTTTCCGCCCACGCTGCCGACACCTTGACCGTTGCGGCCACCCCGGTGCCCCACGCGGAAATCCTCGAGTTCGTTAAACCAGCCCTGGC
This sequence comes from Pseudomonas sp. GW821-FHT03E01, assembly GCF_059420765.1. Lineage (NCBI taxonomy): Bacteria > Pseudomonadati > Pseudomonadota > Gammaproteobacteria > Pseudomonadales > Pseudomonadaceae > Pseudomonas > Pseudomonas sp. GW821-FHT03E01. Next base: position 198,400 of record NZ_JBWKUI010000014.1, read on the forward strand.
CAAAGAAGGCGTGGACCTGAAAGTCAAAGTCTTCACCGACTACATCCAGCCGAACGTACAGGTGGCCGAGAAGCGTCTGGACGCCAACTTCTTCCAGCACCAACCGTACCTGGATGAGTTCAACAAGGCCAAGGGCACCAACCTCGTCAGCGTTGCCGGTGTGCACCTGGAGCCGCTGGGCGCTTACTCCAGCAAGTACAAGAAACTGGAAGAGCTGCCGGGCGGCGCCAACGTGGTGATCCCGAACGACGCCACCAACGGCGGCCGTGCGCTGTTGCTGCTGGAGAAGGCTGGCCTGATCAAGTTGAAGGATTCGAAAAATATCCTGTCGACCGTGAAGGACATCACCGAGAACACCAAGGATCTGAAATTCCGTGAACTGGAAGCCGCGACCATCCCCCGCGTGCTGACTCAGGTCGACCTGGCGCTGATCAACACCAACTACGCGCTGGAAGCCAAGCTCGATCCGTCCAAGGACGCGCTGGTCATCGAAGGCAGCGACTCGCCGTACGTGAACATCCTCGTTGCCCGTCCGGACGACAAGGACAGCGCGGCAATGCAGAAACTGGTTGCTGCCCTGCACAGCCCGGAAGTGAAAGCCTTCATTCTCGAGAAGTACAAAGGCGCGGTATTGCCGGCGTTCTGATCGGCTGACGTAAACGAAAAAGGGGCGCATTGAATTGAATGCGCCCCTTTTTTTGTCTGTTTGCCCCGTTCTGTAGGAGCCAGGCTTGCCGGCGAAGGCGCCCGTGAGATCGCCTTCGCCGGCAAGCCTGGCTCCTAGAAAGAGTGTGGTGCTTATTGACGGTTGAGCATCACCGGCAACTGCGCCACCAGTTTCTGGTTATTCAGCGGTGCACGAATGAACCCGCGTTGAGTCCCGTCCGGTCCGATCACCGCCAGGTTGCCGCTGTGGTCGACGGTGTAGTTCGGCTTGCTGGTGTCCGCCGGAATGAACGGAATGCTCACCGCGTTGGCCATTTTCTGAAGGTCTTCGACCGAGGCTGCGGTCAGCCCGATGAATTGCGGATCGAAGTAGCCCAGGTACTGCTTGAGTTGCTTGGGCGTATCGCGGTTCGGGTCGACGCTGACCAGGATGACCTGCAACTTGTTCACCGCATCCGCCGGCAGTTCACTCTTGATCTGCCGCAGCTGGGCGAGGGTGGTCGGGCAGATGTCCGGGCAGAAGGTGTAGCCGAAGAACAGCAAACTCCACTTGCCTTTCAGTTCGTTGATCGCCACTGGCTTGCCGTCCTGATCGGTCATCTTCACGTCCGGCAGATTGCGGCTTTGGGGCAGCAGGATGATCCCTGCATCGATCAGCGCCGTCGGGTCGCCCTGGTTTTTCCCGGTCAGTACTTTATTGACGGTCAGGCCCAGGATCAGCGCGATCAGGGCAACGAGGATGAAGACGGTTTTCTGGGTTCGGGTCATAGGATCAGCAGTAAGTAGTGGTCTACGAGCAGCGCGATAAACAGCAGGAACAAGTAGTAGATAGAGTACTTGAACGTGTTGATCGCCGCGTGCGGTCGAGTGCCACGGTACAGCACCACGGCCCATTGCAGAAACCTTGCGCCCAGTAAAAGGGCACACATCAGGTAGAGCACGCCGCTCATGTGGATCACGTAGGGCATCAGGCTGACGGCCAGCAACGCAAAGGTATAGAGCAGGATGTGGACTTTGGTGTAGTGCTCGCCATGGGTCACCGGCAGCATCGGAATGTCAGCCTTGGCGTATTCCTCCTTGCGGTGAATCGCCAGCGCCCAGAAGTGCGGTGGGGTCCAGGCGAAGATGATCAGCACCAGCAACAATGGTTCGGCGCCGACATGACCGGTGGCGGCGGTCCAGCCGAGCAGTGGCGGGGCAGCTCCGGCGAGGCCGCCGATGACGATGTTCTGCGGCGTCGCGCGTTTCAGGAAACCGGTGTAGACCACGGCATAACCGAGCAAGGAGGCGAGGGTCAGCCACGCCGTCAACGGGTTGGTGAAAGTCAGTAGCAAGGCCTGGCCGAGCATCGCCAGTATCAGGGCGAAGGTCAGCGCGGCGGCTGGAGATACCCGGCCTTCGGCCAGGGGCCGTTTGTGGGTCCGGGCCATGACCGCGTCGATGCGCCGGTCCACCACATGATTGACCGCCGCGGCACCGCCGGCACACAGGGCGATCCCCAGATTGCCGAACACCAGCACCGTCCATGGCACCCCGGCGCGGGTCGCGAGGAACATGCCGACCAGCGAGGTGATGAGCATCAACACCACCACTTTCGGCTTGGTCAGTTCCAGATAGTCTCGCCAGATGGCCTGACTGTGACGTTCGCCGATCAGAGTCGCCATGGCATCTCTCCTTTTATTGTTATGGGCCCGGCCGAGTGTTTACGCAGGCGTAGTCGCCAGCGCCGAGGGGGCTGATGCTTGACCCGAACCAGGCTGGTTCGCGCGTGATAATTGACCAGCACCATCGTCAGCAACAGCGCCGCACCGCCGGCGTTGTGGGCGACGGCCACCGGCAGCGGCAAGTGGAACACCACGTTGCTGATGCCCAAGGTGATTTGTGCGGCAAGGGCGATCAGCACCATGACGGCCAGGCGCGTCATGCCGACGACCTTCAGTTGCCAAGCCAGACCGAGCAGAACAAAGGTGACCAGTAACGCGCCGATGCGGTGAGTCAGGTGAATCGCGGTGCGGGCATCGCTGTCCAGCTGCCCGCCCAGATAATTCGGGCCGATGTGCTGGGTCAGGTGAAAACCGTTGGCGAAATCAGCCGGCGGCAGCCATTGGCCGTGGCAGGTTGGAAAGTCGATGCAGGCTACCGCCGCGTAGTTGGAGCTGACCCAGCCACCGAGAGCAATTTGCAGGATCACCAACAGCAAGCCGGCGGTTGCCCAGTATTGCAAACGTCGAGGCACGGTCAGCGCCGGCAATACGCCGGACAGGCGCAAGGTCAGCAGAAACAACAGGCTCAAGGTCGCAAAACCACCGAGTAAATGTCCGGTGACCACTTGCGGCCAAAGCTTGAGCGTCACCGTCCACATGCCGAAAGCCGCTTGGCCAATGACCAACGCCAGCAGGAACAGCGGCAACTTCACCGGCTGCCCCGGATGATGACGATGGACCCAGGCGCGGCCCGCCAGCACCGCGATCAGCAGCCCCAGCGTGCCGGCGAAGTAGCGATGGACCATTTCGTTCCAGCCCTTGTGGGCTTCCACCGGGGTGTCTGGAAAATGCAGTTCGGCATGAGCCAGCTGGGCTTCGCTTTGCGGCACGCTGATAAAACCGTAGCAGCCGGGCCAGTCCGGGCAGCCGAGGCCGGCGTGGGTCAGGCGTGTGTAAGCGCCGAGCAACACCACAATCAGTGCCAGCAAGGTGGCAAACAGCGCGAGGCGAAATCCAGGTTTGGCCATGACGATGCCCTTATCCGATGTTCGACAGTTTCAGCAGGTGGCGCAGGTCGTTGAGCAGATCCTTGCCCTTCACCGTCGGGTCGTAACGCAGCACCAGATTGCCGTGAGGGTCGATGATCCACAGGTGCGGCGTGTCATTGCTCTGCGCGCCTTTGATGTAGGACGGCAGGTCCAATGAGTAGCGTTGCAACTGTGGGTACTCGCGTTGAAGTTTAGTCTCGTAATCGCTGTTCAGCGGCTGCGCGATGGCCAGCGCATGGCTGGCGCGGGCAGCATCGCGACCAAGGCCGATCTGGATCTGCCGCGCCAGATAAACCAGCTGCTGGCAATCCACCGAGCAGTCCTTCGGTGCCGTTACCAGCAACTGCCAGCGGTCTTCCTGCGCCTGTACGCCGATGTCGGCGCGGGTCTGGCCGTTGCCGATCAGTTCACCGTGATAACTGCGGCCTTCGGGTACCCAGAACTGCAATTTGTACATGCCGGTGGCGAGGATCATCGGACCGATCACCCCCAATAGGATCAGCAGCAACTGCAAGCGTCCGCGCCGCCGATTCACCGGTGTTTTCGCCTCAGACATTCCGGGTGGATTCATGGCCACTCCCATTATTGTTCTCCTTTGCGTTGTGCCATCCGAGATAGAGATAAAGGCCGAACAGCGCGATCGCCAGGGCGAACCACTGCACGGCGTAAGCCAGGTGCTTTTCCGGCCCCATGGCCACCACCGGCCAATCGGCCCGGTAGGTCGCAGGGCCACTTTGCGCGCGTAATTCGTAGGCGAAACCGTCACGTTCAAGCGCCGTCCACAACCTGGCCGGTTCAACGGCGGTGATCAGTTGTGGCCAGGTCGTGGTGTTGGGGTCGGCGTGCAACTGGAACGTTGCGCCGGGGGAGACGTAGACCCAGGCGTCGAGGCTCAACACCTGAGTCGGTGTGGTGAATGACGGCGGGGTACGCCGATCCGGCCACGGCAGCCAGCCGCGATTGACCAGCAACCAGAGCCCGGTGGCCTGATCCTGAAATGGTTGCAACAGCTCGACCCCGACCTTGCCGTCGCGCTGCCGGTTATCCAGCAGCAGGCTGTGTTCGGCATCGAACTGGCCGTGCAGGCGAACCCGGCGAAAGGCCGGATCTTCGGTGTGTTGCAGTTCGGTGCTGGCCATCGGTTCGGCCGCCCGGCGCTCGGCGTAATTTTGCAGCAGCGCGCTTTTCTCCGCGCCCCGGCTCAACTGCCAGAAGCCGAGTGACACCAGCAAGGGCAGCAGCACCGCGACCACCAGAGTCGGCACGAGGCCCAGCCGGAAGCGCTTCATGGCGTCGCCAGAAAGTCGGTCATCGCGATAGCTATACTCACATGCATCGCCTGTCCCCCGGAGTGTCACCATGCTCAAAGCAGCCATCGTCCTGATGCTGATTGCCACGGTTGTCAGCCTGTTCAGCGGCCTGTTTTTTCTGGTCAAGGACGACAGCAGCTCGAATCGCCTGGTCATCGCCTTGAGTATTCGTGTTGCGCTGGCCGCCATTACTGTCGGCTTGATCGCCTGGGGTTTTTTCAGCGGCCAGTTGGTGTCCCACGTGCCTTGGTAGTCATGAGTGCCAGGCTCAAAGTACGTAGACGAAAACGAACAACCCGATCCACACCACATCCACAAAGTGCCAGTACCAGGTCGCCGCCTCGAAGCCGAAATGGTGGTCTGCATTGAAGTGCCCGCGCATGATGCGCATCAGCATCACGAACAGAATGATGGTGCCGATGGTCACGTGGGCACCGTGGAAACCGGTGAGCATGAAGAACGTTGCGCCGTAGATGCCGGAACCGAGGGTCAAGCCCAGTTCGTGGTAGGCGTGCAGGTATTCTTTGGCTTGAAAGCCCAGGAAGCCGCAACCGAGCAACACGGTCAGCGCCAGCCAGATTTTCAGCGCCCCGCGATGGCCTTTCTTCAAGGCGTGGTGAGCGATGGTCACGGTGACGCTGGAACTCACCAGCAGTACGGTGTTGAGCAGCGGCAGACCCCAGGGGCTGATGACTTCCTTGGGGGGAGGAAAGAGTTTCGAGTCCGGGTTGTTCAGCAGCGGCCAGGTGAATTCGAACGTCGGCCACAGCATGTGGGCGATGCCTTTGGTGCCTTCACCACCCAGTGCCGGGCCCGCGATGTTGCGCACATAAAACAGCGCACCGAAAAAGGCCAGGAAGAACATCACCTCCGAGAAAATGAACCAGCTCATGCCCCAGCGGAACGAGCGGTCGAGTTGCGGGCTGTACAACCCCGCGCGACTCTCCTTGACCACCGTCCCGAACCAGCCCAACAGCATGTAGGCCAGCAGCAGTCCGCCGACGAAAAAGATCAGCGGGCCATGGGATTCCGGCCGCGCAGCCTTCAGGTCGTTGAACCAGGTGCCCAGGCCGAACACCGTGACCAGCATGCCGATCGTGGCGATGATCGGCCATTTGCTCTGGGCTGGAACGTAATAATGTTCATGAGTTGCCATTTATTGTTCTCCTTATCGGGCACGCTTTAACGCCTAGCCACCTGTGCTTGCTGCAACAGCCACGGGCGGATGACGTGCGGTGATATCGAACAGCGTGTAGGACAGCGTCAGGTGCTTCACATCCTTGGGCATGTCGCGGTCAACGATGAACCGTACTGGCATCTCGATGCGTTGACCGGGCTGCAGCACTTGCTGGGTAAAGCAGAAACATTCGGTCTTGTGGAAGTACGCCGCGGCTGCACTCGGCGCGATACTCGGCACCGCCTGGGCGCTCATCGGCCGGTCGGTGGGGTTGTGGGCGATAAAAATCATCTCGTTCACCGCCCCGGGGTGCGCGGTCAGCTCATCCGTCTTGGGATAGAAATCCCAGGGCATGTCAGCAGCGTTGGTCGACAGAAACTGCACGCGAACCTGCCGCGAGGCGTCGACCGTTTGCTCGCCTTCATACTGCCCGGCGGTTTTGCCATTGATGCCGAATGCCTTGCACATCACGTCGTAGATCGGCACCAGGGCAAAGCCGAAGACAAACATCGCCGCCACCACCAGTAACAGGCGGGTGACCAGTTTCTTCATCGAGATCGAGTCAGCCATTATTTCCAGCCTCTACGCCATATCCTGTAGGAGCTGGCTTGCCAGCGAAGGCGGAGTGTCTGACACACCGCGCTGCGTTCATCGCCAGCAAGCCGGCTCCTACAGGACCGAGGCGTTTCATTTCACTTCCGGCGGTGTGGTGAAGGTGTGATACGGCGCGGGCGATGGAATGCTCCATTCCAGGCCTTCGGCACCATCCCACGGCTTGGCCGGTGCCGGCTCGCCGCCGCGAATGGTCTTGATCACGATGAACAGGAAGAAGATCTGCGTGGCACCAAACATGAACGCGCCGATCGACGACACCATGTTGAAGTCGGCGAATTGCAGGTTGTAGTCCGGAATCCGCCGCGGCATGCCCGCCAGGCCCACGAAGTGCATCGGGAAGAACGCCATGTTCATGCCGATGAAAGACAGCCAGAAGTGCAGCTTGCCGAGGGTTTCGTCGTACATGTGGCCGGTCCATTTCGGCAGCCAGAAGTAAGCCGAGGCGAAGATCCCGAAGATCGCCCCCGGCACCAGCACGTAATGGAAGTGCGCGACCACGAAGTAGGTGTCCTGGTACTGGAAGTCTGCCGGGGCGATGGCCAGCATCAGCCCGGAGAATCCGCCAATGGAGAACAGGATCACGAACGCCACGGCGAACAGCATCGGCGTCTCGAAGGTCAGCGAGCCTTGCCACATGGTGCTGGCCCAGTTGAACACCTTCACGCCGGTCGGCACTGCGATCAGCAGCGTGGCGTACATGAAGAACAACTCGCCCACCAGCGGAATGCCGACCACGAACATGTGGTGCGCCCAGACGATGAATGACAGGAACGCAATACTGGCCGTGGCGTAGACCATCGAGGTGTAGCCAAACAGCGGCTTGCGCGAGAACGCCGGAATGATCGAGCTGACGGCACCGAAGGCCGGCAGGATCATGATGTACACCTCGGGGTGACCGAAGAACCAGAACACGTGCTGGAACAGCACCGGATCACCGCCACCGGCGGCACTGAAGAAACTGGTGCCGAAGTGGATGTCCATCAGCATCATGGTCACGCAGCCGGCCAGCACCGGCATCACCGCGATCAGCAGGAACGCGGTGATCAGCCAGGTCCAGACGAACAGCGGCATTTTCATCAACGTCATGCCGGGGGCGCGCAGGTTGAGGATGGTCGCGATCACGTTGATTGCGCCCATGATCGAACTGATCCCCATCAAGTGGATGGCGAAGATGAAGAACGTCACGCTTTCCGGCGCGTAGGTGGTCGACAGCGGTGCGTAGAAGGTCCAGCCGAAGTTCGGCCCGCCACCGGGGGTGAACAGGGTCGATACCAGCAGAATGAACGCGGCCGGCAACAGCCAGAAGCTGAAGTTGTTCATTCGCGGCAGGGCCATGTCCGGCGCGCCGATCATCAACGGGATCATCCAGTTGGCGAGGCCGACGAAGGCCGGCATCACCGCGCCGAAGACCATCACCAGACCGTGCATGGTGGTCATCTGGTTGAAGAACGCCGGTTCGACGATTTGCAGTCCCGGCTGGAACAGCTCGGCACGGATCACCATGGCGAACGAGCCGCCCAGCAGGAACATAGTGAATGCAAACCACAGGTACAGCGTGCCGATATCCTTGTGGTTGGTGGTCAACACCCAGCGCATCAGGCCTTTGGCGGGGCCGTGGGCGTGGGCGGTATCGGTATGAACATGGTCATCGACTACAACAGTCATGTCCTGTCTCCTGCAAACGGCTGGGCTGGGCGAACCGGGACGTCATGCCCCGACCGATTCCTTGAGTACGCAATAGACCGGGTCATTTGCTTTCCGCCTGTTTCAGCTCCAGCACTTCTTTAGGGGTGACCATGTCGCCTTTGTTGTTGCCCCAGGCGTTACGTTCGTAGGTCACGACCGCCGCGATATCGACTTCCGAGAGCTGCTTGCCGAACGCCGCCATCGCGGTGCCGGGCTTGCCATGGAAGACCAGGCTCAGGTGAGCCTCTTTCGGCCCGGTGGCGATTTTCGAGCCCTTGAGTGCCGGGAACATCGGCGGCAGGCCCTGGCCTTCGGCCTGGTGACAGGCCACGCAAGTGGTGTGATAAATCTTGTCGCCGCGCTCCTTGAGCTCGTCGAGGGTCCATTCCTTGCTGGTCAGCTCTTTGAGTTGCGCGGCTTCCGCCTTGCGCTCGCCCAGCCATTTTTCGTAGTCGGCCTTTTCCTTGACCTCGACCACGATCGGCATGAAGCCGTGGTCCTTGCCGCACAGCTCGGCGCACTGGCCACGGTAGATGCCGGGCTTGTCGACACGGGTCCAGGATTCATTGACGAAGCCCGGAATAGCATCGCGCTTGACTGCGAAGGCCGGCACCCACCAGGAGTGGATGACATCGGCGGAGGTCACCAGAAAACGCACCTTGGCACCGATCGGCAGCACCAGTGGCTTGTCGACCTCCAGCAGGTAATGCTCGCCCTTGGCTTCCTTGTTGTGGATCTGATCGGCGGGGGTAGTCAGGTTGCTGAAAAATTCGACGTCCTGACCCAGGTATTTGTAATGCCACTTCCACTGATAGCCGGTGACCTGGATATCGATATCCGGCTCCGTGTTGTCGTACATCTTGATCAGTGTGGCGGTTGCGGGGACCGCCATGGCTACCAGGATAAGCAGGGGGACGATGGTCCAGAGGATTTCAACGGTGGTGCTTTCATGAAATTTTGCGGCCACCTGCCCGGTCGAGCGGCGGTGGATCATCATCGACCAGAACATGGCGCCGAAGACGATGATGCCGATCACCACACAAATCCAGAAAATGGTCATGTGCAGATCGAATACTGCGTGACTGATCTCAGTCGCTCCAGGCGCCATATTGACAGTCCAGGCCGCTTGCGCCTGACTGAAAATCGACCACAACAGGAGGCCCATCCAGACATGTGGATGTCGCATCATTGCGGGTTCCCCTTATCGTTCTTGTTATCCCGTAGGCGTAACGCCTGCGGCAAGGGAGCGGCATTTTCAGACCACGAACTTGAATCGCCGAGCCTTGCTGCGTATGCAGTCGGGTGTCATCAGCTAACTCCATTCAGAACCGAGTATAGACAGCGACTGCCACCTCGCAACGCGATGGGGTAAATCAGCTGAAACAGGTTGGACTTGCGTTCCAGGTCACGAATGGAGAAGGATGCAGACGAGTGGTGGCAAATCGATATAACTTCGATGTCTCAAGGATGAAATAATTATGACAAATGCGTCTTAGCCTTTTTCCTGAGCCAGCTAAGTTATGTCTTCCCTATTTCATTGCCTTTGTTTCCTGGAGTTTTCATGAACACCGCCGCATTGCGCGAGCAGATCCAACAAGCCCAACAACACGAGGCCGAGACCGGCCTGCTGACTCGTCAGCTGGAAACCCAACTGCCGCACCTTCACTCCGCCATCCAATTGCCGGATGTCGACGCTAACGGCGTGATGACGCGTTTTGTGGCCGCGTATATAGAACAAGTGCCAGACCTGCTGGATGCAGCCAATGAAGTCGCCAGGGAAGCGGGCATCGAATCGCAGATCAAGCCGGTGCTGACAATCGCCGAGCAGTTCTTCCTCCAACCGCCGGCGATCATGGCCGGTCACGTTGGCCTGGACAGCCTGCTGGACGAAGCTTATCTGGCGCACCGCCTGGTCGAAGAGGTCAACGACCTGTACATCAAGCATTTTGGTCAGCCATTGATCCCCTTGGACATGACTGTCGCCAACCTGATTGCCCACCAATTGATTGGCGAGGAATTTGCCAACCAACTGGATGAGGCGGTGCATCACGCCGTGGACGAGATGCTTGACGATGAAAGTTTCGCGCTGGAGTCGGTGGAGGCCTACCGCGAGAAACTCAACAGCCCGGACACCGGCGCCGCGTGGAAGCGCTGGCCGTGTCTGTCGCGCCAATTGGGCGTGGAGCTGGAGCTGGATCAACCAGCCGCGTAAGTCTATGCAACCCTGTAGGAGCGAGGCTTGCCCGCGAAGGCGTCCCAAAGTACGCCAAAAGCTTCGCGGGCAAGTCGGATCGCCGCACCGCTCGCTCCTACAGGGGGGCTTCAACCGCCCGTTGAGCCTACCCCGGTGGTGGTCCGCAACCGCCCTTCAAGTCTGCGCTTCAACCCCCGCGCTTCAATCACCAACTTCGAACCCTTGGCCGCATTGGCCCGGCCCCACTCCTCCAGCAACTCAAGGCACGAGTGATCGATGTAGCTCAGGTTATTGAGCGGCACATGCACCGTCGCGCCTGCGGGAATGCTCCCCAGCACCTGGGTCAACGCCGGCACCTTGAGGAAAGTCGCCGCCCCCACCAGACGCAGTTCCATCTCGCCGTCCGCCGGTAGATCGATCAGGCTGATTTTCAGGCGCGAAGCCTTCCAGGCCAGTTTGGCCAGCGTCAGGCCAAAGCCGATCAGCACGCCCGTCAGCAGGTCGGTGAAGATGATTGCCAGTGCAGTCGCCGCATAGGTGAACATCGGCATCCGGCCATAACGGCCCAGGCCGCGAAAGGCTTTGAGGTCCACCAGTTTGAAACCGGTGTAAACCAGCACGCCCGCCAGGCTCGCCACCGGAATGCTTTGCAGCACGCTCGATAGCAGCAGTACGAAAGCCAGCAACCACAGGCCATGGAACACCGTCGACAGGCGGGTGGTGGCGCCGGCTTGAACGTTGGCCGAGCTGCGCACGATCACCCCGGTCATCGGCAGCGCGCCGAGCAGGCCACACAACATGTTGCCCACACCTTGTGCCGACAATTCGCGGTCGAAGTCCGAGCGTTGACCACTGTGCATGCGATCCACGGCGGCGGCCGAGAGCAGGGTTTCGGCGCTGGCGATAAAGGCCACGGCGAAGGCGGCGATCAGCAGGGTTGGGTCAGCCAGGTTGAGCAGATCCGCCGGGCGTAGCCAATCGATGGCCTCCGCCAGGTTAGCCGGGACCTCCACACGTTTGACCTGCAAGGCGAGCGCCAGGCTGGCGATCGTTGCTAGACCGACCCCGAGCAATGCGCCGGGAACGAAACGCAGGGAATGCGGGCGGAATTTTTCCCACAGCCACATCACGGCAATGGTCGACAGCCCGAGCAAACCCGCTTGCCAGCCAAACGAAGGCAAAGCCTGAATCACTGCAGTAGGAAAGGCCGCCAGGTTATCCAGCCCTGAGGGCTTGGGCACGGCATCGAGCATTACGTGCACCTGCGACAGCACGATCAACACGCCGATGCCGGCGAGCATGCCGTACACCACAGCCGGCGCCGTGACCCGAAACCAGCAACCCAGTTTCAAACGCCCGGCTACCAATTGCAGAAAACCCGCCAGTAGCAGGATCGGCCCGAGCATGGCGATACCATGCTGGCGCACCAGTTCGAACACCAATACCGCCAGGCCTGCCGCCGGACCGCTGACTTGCAGCGGTGAACCGGCAAGCCAGCCAACTACCAGCCCACCGATGATGCCGGTGATCAGGCCTTTGGCCGGTGGCAGCCCAGAGGCGATGGCGATGCCCATGCACAAAGGCAGGGCAACCAGAAACACAACCACCGAAGCCAGCAGCTCCCGTGGCAGAACAGCTTTTAATTGAGCGGCACGCATGGTGACTCTCCCGAAGTTTTCTTCAGGCATGGCAAAGCCGGGCTGCCTGATCAGCAGCCTCGGCTAAACCACACAGGGATCTGTTGACCTGTCTCGCAAACGTTGTTGTGAGACAGGCTACGAAGAGGATTTAGAAGCGCGCTTTGGGCGTCGCCACCGGAATCGGATGGCTGCCATCGAGCGGCAGGAAACAACCCTGATCCGCGTCGTAAGCCTGGATTTCGCTGGTTTCGATGTTGTACACCCAACCATGGATAAACAGCTGACCGTTGGCCATGCGCGAGGCCACCGACGGGTGCGTGCGCAAATGTTGCAACTGAGCGATCACATTCTCTTCGGTAAGGATGTGCATGCTCTCGCTTTCATTCGAGCAATGGCAGTTGTCCTGAACCATGGTTTTCGCCACTTCCGCATGGCGCAGCCAGGCTTTGACCGTCGGCATCTTTTCCAGGCTCTGCGGGTTGAGTACTGCGCGCATGGCGCCACAGTCGGAGTGGCCGCAGATGATGATGTGCTGCACGCCGAGCGCTAGCACTGCGTATTCGATGGCTGTGGAAACACCACCGTTCATTTGCCCATAAGGCGGCACGACGTTGCCGACGTTACGGGTGACGAACAGGTCGCCGGGGGCGCTTTGGGTGATCAGCTCGGGAACAATGCGCGAATCGGCGCACGCGATGAACATCGCCCGAGGCCGCTGGGCCGTGGCGAGTTTTTTGAAGAGTTCTTCCTGCTGCGGAAAGATCTCGTGATGAAAATGCAAAAAGCCGTCAACGATATGCTGCAGCGCTGCATCGGCGGTTTCCGCCTCGGGTTGGGCTGAAGCCGACGCAGCCAAAGGCTGTTTATCCTTGTCACTCATGATTCATCCTCTTTGGCGGAGTCAGGGAATTTTCCCGTTTTGTCCGATGTGAAGCCAGTGGCTGTATAAAAAACATCCAGGTCGAAAAGCAGACCCATCAGTCACTCGATGAACAAGGTAGCGGCCGAAGCTTAACTCAAACTGAATCAAGCGCTCTAGAACGTACGTTCCAGGTCATAAGAAATATGACCAGCTTGAACGCGACGTACTTTTTTCACTACTCCACCATAGGTCCGATTGTCCTTAAATCAATGACATCTGGCGACCCGGCGGACAAAAGGCTTTGCAGTCCAGATCGAAACCTTCCCGACGGTTGAGCCCCAGGCGCTTGATGGTTTTGGCAAAACGCTGCGCCAGCAGATCGGCAAACGGTCCTTCACCGCGCATACGGGCGCCAAACCGACTGTCGTAAAGCTCCCCACCACGGCTCTGGCGGATCAGGCTCAACACATGAGCTGCACGTTGAGGATAGTGGGCGGCCAGCCACTCTTCGAACAGCGGCGCCACTTCCAGCGGCAGGCGCAACATCATGTAAGCCGCAGTTTGCGCTCCGGCCGCATGGGCTTCAGTCAGCAGGCTTTCGAGTTCGCTGTCGTTGATCATCGGAATCATCGGTGAACACAAGACACCCACCGGAATCCCCGCTTCACGCATTACCCGGATCGCCCGCAGTCGTGCCTTGGGCGCAGCCGTACGGGGTTCGAGGATGCGTTTGAGCTCATCGTCCAGAGTGGTGAGGCTGATCATTACCGCCACCAGTCGTTGCTCGGCGAGTTCGGCCAGCAGGTCCAGATCGCGCAGAATCAGCGAGCCCTTGGTGATGATGGTCACCGGATGGCGATAGCGCAGCAGCACCTCGAGGGTCCTGCGGGTGATTTTGTATTCACGCTCGATCGGCTGATAAGGATCGGTGTTGGAGCCCAGGTTGATCGGCGCGCATTGATAGCCGCGTTTGGACAGTTGTTCTTCCAGCACATCGGCGGCGTTGGTCTTGGCGATCAGTCTGGTTTCGAAATCCAGACCCGGCGACATGTCCCAATAAGCGTGGCTTGGCCGCGCGTAGCAATAGATACAGCCATGCTCGCAGCCACGATAGGGATTGATCGAGCGGTCGAAGGGCAAGTCCGGCGAGTTGTTGCGGGTAATGATGGTCTTCGCCGTCTCGATGCGCACCTCGGTGCCTTGGGTGATCGGCGCTTCCTGATACCAGCCGTCATCCTCGGCCACCGAACGGTTCGGTGCGAAACGGTTGTGCGGGTTGGTGGCGGTGCCGCGACCGCGGGGTGGCAGAGGCGTGTTCATCGATAAAAACCCATTGGCTGTATGTGCATACAGTATCAAGGAGGAAAGCGACAAACCAGTGCCGTTCGGCGAGTGAACATCGGAGATTATATAAAGGAACTAACAAGACAAGTTTATGGATCAAGCGCATCGCGCAACTGTCATCACCGGAAATATATATCAAGTGGCGAAATTACAAAGGCTGTTAGTACTATCCTTGCCACACGAAGTTGTCGTGGATTATTAATTAAAAGGATTTAGTCATGTCGTTTTTTAATCAGCGTGGTATTTTTTTACAACTGTTGGCGCCCAGCATAACCAATCCTCGCGAAGCACAAGTATCGATGCAGCTTGCCCGTAAAGAGCCGGGATGGGATGCGGTAAATGAAGTGCAGACAGAGGCACTGGTCGATTCCGTCTATGTGACAGCGGTTTCCAGCGATGGTGGTCAGTCCTTCACGATCAAAACCATTAACAGCGATGTGGACGGTGATGGCGATATCGATGGTGATGACAAAGCAAAACTGCTGGCCTTGGCCAAGGCTTATTCCAGTATCGTAAATCCCTGAAGTTGATAGTTGTTGCCAGGTCTGCATGAGACTCCATGCAGGCCTGGTTTTATCGGTGTCTATTAACTCAAGGTCTTGCCGGATAGTGTCTCTCAATCAACTAGCGATGTCGGACAGTCTGACTGATCTGAATGACCACCAGCCTCGGGCATTTGCTGTTCTATTCACGATTCTTTGACAGTGCCCTCACAGGTCTTTGACTGTCCCGAGTTCAGGCTATCGATCACTTATCCACCACTTCACGGTCGCCTGAGCATGTCCCTACTGCGCCTTCTACCTGCGACGCTTCTTTTGTCGCTGGCCGCACTTTTCAACCTGACGCTGGCCCACGCTGACGACGCTGCTCTATCCCGGCCTGCGGACTGGGCTCAATCGGTGGAGGTTCAGTACAACCTCTATCAGATGTCCCCGACCCTCTATCGCAGTGCGTTGCCGGACAAGGGGGCGGTGCCGTTGCTGGAAAAACTCAAGGTCGCCACCGTCATCAACTTCCTGCCTGAACCGGACTCGAGCTGGTTGTCAAAACCCGGAATCACCCAGATACAACTGCCCTACCGCACCAATCATGTGGATGACAGTGATGTGCTCAAGGCTCTTCGCACGATTCAGAGCGCGGAGGCCAAAGGGCCTGTGCTCATGCACTGCAAACACGGCTCGGATCGCACCGGCCTGATGGCGGCGATGTACCGTGTGGTGGTGCAGGGCTGGAGTAAGGAAGATGCGCTGAGTGAAATGACTCAGGGCGGTTTTGGCGATAGCACCCACTTCAAGGACGGCATTCGCTACATGATGCAGGCCGATGTCGACAAACTTCGTACGGCGCTGGCCAATGGTGAGTGCAGCACAAGTCCGTTTGCCATGTGTTCGATGAAGAGTTGGTTCAACTCGGCCCATGTCGAGTAAGTAACACCTTCCACTGCGTTGCGCAGTGGAAGGTGTTTTTCGATACTCAGTGTTGCTCGTCAGGCTTTTTCTTCAGCTTCGGGTTCGGGAAAAACTGCACGGCCTGAACCTTGGCGTCCGGCACCTTGGGTGCCGAGGTGTTAACCCGGGTGCCCAATTCCTTGGGCACCGACAGACCTTGTTCATTCAGCGTGTCGGAATAACCGCAGGCCACGCACTCGCGATGCGGAACGGTATCTTCGTTCCACATCATCAATTTGTCCGGCTCGCTACAGGCCGGGCAGACCGCCCCGGCGATAAAGCGTTTTTTGGTAATCACAGGTCCCTCACTCATGCTGCCGCGTCCTCGGTCAGGCCGCTGTGGCGCAAGAGTGCGTCAATCGATGGCGCACGGCCACGGAAGTCGACGAACAGCACCATCGGCTCCTGGGAACCACCTCGTGCCAGGATCGCTTCGCGGAAGGCACGACCGGTCTGGGCATTGAGCACGCCGTCTTCTTCGAATTTCGAGAAGGCATCGGCCGACAATACTTCAGCCCACTTGTAGCTGTAGTAACCCGCCGCGTAGCCACCGGCGAAGATGTGGGCGAAGCTGTTGGGGAAACGGTTGTAGGCCGGTGGACGCATGACCGAAACCTCATCACGTACCCCTTCGAGCACTTGCAACACGCTGCGGCCGTCGCCGTGAGTGGCGTGCAGCTCGAAGTCGAACAGCGAGAACTCCAGTTGGCGGACCATCATCAGTCCGGACTGGAAGTTCTTCGCCGCGAGCATTTTCTCCAGCAGATCCTGAGGCAACGGTTCGCCGGTTTCGTAATGTCCGGAAATCAGTGCCAGACCTTCCGGCTCCCAGCACCAGTTTTCCATGAACTGGCTTGGCAGCTCGACCGCATCCCAGGCCACGCCGTTGATGCCGGACACGCCAGCGTGCTCGACGCGGGTCAGCAGGTGATGCAGGCCGTGACCGAATTCATGGAACAGGGTGGTCACTTCGTCGTGGGTCAGCAGGGCTGGTTTACCGCTGTCGGCCGGGGTGAAGTTGCACACCAGGTTCGCTACCGGGCTTTGCAGCACACCATTGATTGTGCGGCGGTGATCGCGGGCGCCGTCCATCCAGGCACCGCCACGCTTGTTGGCGCGGGCATAGAGGTCGAAGAAGAAGCGGCCGACGTGCTGGCCGTTTTCCTTGATTTCGAACAGGCGAACGTCCGGGTGCCAGGTATCGAAGCCTTTCAGCTCGGCGATCTCGATGCCGTACAGCCGCTGGACGATGGCGAACAGCCCACCCAGAACCTTGTCGATCGGGAAGTACGCGCGAAGGGTTTCCTGGGCAACGCTGTAGCGCTGCTCGCGAAGTTTTTCACCGTAGAAACCGCTGTCCCAGCTTTGCAGGTCCGGGCAACCCTGTTCGGCGGCGTAGGCCTTGAGCTGCTCCAGATCCCGGACGGCGAACGGCTTGCTGCGCTTGGCCAGGTCGCGTAGGAAGCTGAGTACCTGATCGCTGGATTCGGCCATTTTGGTCGCCAGGCTCAGCTCCGAGAAGCTGGTGAAACCCAACAGTTTTGCCAGTTCCTGACGCAGGTCGAGGATTTCTTCCATGACCGGGCCGTTATCGTTCTGACCGGCATTCGGACCTTGGTCCGACGCACGGGTGCAGTAGGCGGCGTAGACTTCTTCGCGCAGGGCGCGGTCCTGGGCGTAGGTCATCACCGCGTAGTAACTCGGGAATTCCAGGGTGATCAGCCAGCCGTCGAGGTCTTTGGCTTGCGCGGCGGCGGCCATCTGCGCCTTGGCCGAATCGGTCAGGCCAGCGAGGGCGGCTTCGTCAGTGATGTGCTTGGTCCAGGCCTGAGTGGCGTCGAGCAACTGGTTGGAGAAGCGACTGCCCAGCTCCGACAGTTTGCTCTGCACGTCGGCATAACGCTTCTGTTCGGCTTCAGGCAGGTCGATACCCGACAGGCGGAAGTCACGCAGGGCGTGCTCCAGGATGGTTTTCTGCGCCACGTCGAAACCGGCGGCCTCAGGACTGTTCGCCAGCGCTTCATAGGCCTGAAACAGTTCACGGTTCTGGCCCAGCTCGGTGGCGTAGGCGCTCAGGGCCGGCAGGCAGGACTCGTAAGCCTCGCGCAACTCAGCGCTGTTGCACACGGCATTGAGGTGGCTGACCGGGCTCCAGGCGGCGCCCAGACGATCGTTGAGTTCGTCCATCGCCAGCACCAGGCCGGCCCAGGTCGGTTGTTTGGCCTGGGTCTTGAGGATTTCGACAATGGCGGCGCGGTTGTCAGCCAGGATCTTTTCAATGGCCGGTTGCACGTGTTCGGCACGGATCGCCGAGAACGGCGGCAGGTCGTAGGACTGCAGAAGAGGGTTGTTCACGCTCACGGTTGGCACCTTGGCTGGAAAACATGCGGAAGAAACATGCGCCCATCTTAATTACAATCGACGCTCACCGCAGCTATCGGCAACAGAGAGAAACCCTATCGTGACCCTTCGCAAGTATCAGAACTACACGCCGCTGCTGGGCAAAGGCGCTTTTGTCGACGGCTCGGCAGTGGTGATCGGCGACGTCGAAATCGGCGAAGACAGCTCCGTCTGGCCGCTGACGGTGATCCGCGGCGACATGCATCGCATCCGGATCGGTGCGCGCACCAGCGTGCAGGACGGCTGCGTGTTGCACATCACCCATGCAGGGCCATTCAACCCCGATGGCTTTCCGTTACTGATCGGCGACGATGTGACCATCGCGCATAAAGTCATGCTTCATGGTTGCGCCGTGGGCAACCGGATTCTGATCGGCATGGGCAGCATCGTCATGGACGGTGCGGTGGTCGAGGACGATGTGATCATCGGCGCCGGTAGCCTGGTGCCACCGGGTAAGCGCCTGGAAAGCGGTTTCCTTTATGTCGGGAGCCCGGTGAAGCAGATCCGGCCGCTGACGGACAAGGAAAAAGCCTTTTTCACCTACAGTGCAGCGAATTACGTGAAGCTCAAGGACCTGCATCTGGCCGAAGGCTACGACCAGCTCTAAGCCTCTTGATAACGGAAAGCGTCTCGCTATTGCTCAGGAATTTCCATGCATTACCAAACCGTACTGTTCGACCTCGATGGCACGCTGACCGACCCGCGCGAAGGTATCACCCGCTCCATCCAGTTCGCCCTGAGCAAACTGGGTATCGATGAACCGGACCTGACCAGGCTCGAACATTTCATTGGCCCGCCATTGTTGCAGGCGTTCATGCAGTTCTATGACTTCGACGAACCCAAGGCCTGGGAGGCAGTGAACTTCTATCGTGAACGCTTCAAGGTCACCGGCCTGTATGAAAACCGCGTGTTCGACGGCGTCACGCCTCTACTGGAAACCCTCGGTGGCCAAGGGCGGCAGCTGTACATCGCGACCTCCAAGCCATGGGTTTTCGCCCGGGAAATTGCCCGGCACTTCGACTTCGCCAAGCATTTCAAGATGATTTATGGCAGTGAGCTGGATGGCACGCGGACCAACAAGGTCGAGCTGATTGCACACTTGATGGCCGAAGAAGGTCTCGACCCGGCCAATACGCTGATGATCGGCGACCGTAAGCACGACCTGATCGGTGCCCGCAGCAATGGGCTGGACGCGGCAGCGGTGGGTTATGGGTTTGGCAGCCGGGAAGAATTGAGCGCCGAAGCACCGGCGTATCACTTCGAGACGCTGGATGAGTTGCATCAGGCGTTTTTGCAGCGCTGATCAAATCCCCTCGCGGGCAAGTCCGCGAAGGTGCCCGTTCAGCCACCGGAATTCGCTGATCCTGCCAACGCCCTCAACGCCGCCTTGCGCTCCCCAACCGGCAACGTGCCTACCTTCTCCACTGCCGCATAAAACCTCACCCAATCACCATCGACCTGCCTGAACAGTGTGGTAAACGCTGGCACCCACTGGTCATACAAACCAAACGGCAGTAATCGGGCGTTGTTCATCGGGGCGTTGATCCATGCATCGTAGCGATTGTTGCCAGCCCATTGGCTGTCACGCAGGGTCCTGTACTCACGGCGCAATTGTTCGAACTCGGCCGCTTTTCGCTCACGCATTTGGTCGGCCGGCAGCGGTAGGGCGTAAAGCCGTTCAAGCCGGGTGCGGGTGTCCAGAATCAATTGGATGAACTGGTCGCGTTGGCGTACCAACGCTCCATTATCCGGCGGCATGTCTCGGAATGCGCGCCATTGGCGAGTGCCTTCCTGTTCGACGAACGTGGCGAAGGACTCGTTGAACTCGGTGTCGTCTTTCACATAAAAACGTTGGTGCGCGAGTTCGTGGAATATCAGCGTCGCCAACCGCTCGTCGCCCCACGCCATCATCGAGCTAATAATCGGATCGTTGAACCAACCGAGCGTCGAATAGGCCTCGACGCCGCCGATCGACACGTCCATACCTTGCAGGCGTTGCAAGGCGGCCTCACCGCGAGCAGCGCTCTGACTGTAAAAACCGCGATAAGCGACGCAGCCGGCGACGGGGAAGCAATGGTTCTGCGGCTTCAGCGAAAACTCCGGCGTGGCGAAGACATTCCAGACTACAAACGGTCGGCCGATGTCGGCGTACAAGCGGTAGCTCTGGTTGTCCGGCAGATGCAGGTGTTGGCTGGCGAACGTTCGGGCCTTTTGTGACTGGGCCAGGTGCGCACGCAATTGCCGATCGCGGTCGGGGTCGGCAATCACATTGGCAATCGGCTCCCGGGCCCGCAGCAAGTGCAGCTGACCACTGGCCAATTGGCCGTAATAGCTGACGCTCGCGCAGCCATTGAGCGACAAAAGAAAAACACCCGGAAACAAAATGCGTAAAACGCGATCAAGTAACCCAAGGCTTGGACGCGGCCTGATCAAAATAAAAAAATCCCTGGAAAGTCTGCCCGCAAGACTATCCCGCCTATTGGAGCTCCGCTATGCGCAAATTGATGCTGACGGGAGGCCTGCTGATGCTGGCCGGCTGTGCCGGATTGCCCACCCCTGATCCTTCGCAGGCCTGGATCGATCTTGATCCATTACAACAAGACGCCGCGCTGCAAGCGCTGAAAGTCGATGACAAGGCGTCCATCGACAAGCGCTACTTCCAGGTGCAGCCCGGCAGCCATGAGCTGAAGGTTCGCTATTTGTTCGCGGTCCAGCCGACCAACATTGGCCCCGATGCCGAGCCGTTGTGGCGCGACTGCCAGTTGAATGTGAAATTCAAGGACTTCAACGCCGGGCAGCGGTATCAGCTGCAAGCGGGGAATATCGGCTTTCGGCCGTGGGCAAAGCTTTATGATCAGCAGCGAAAAGTGATTGGGCAGGGTAAGCCAGCGGGCTGCCAACGCACCTGATCGGCGCTATGCTGAATGATCAGTCCTTGGGATATTCATCATGCGCAGGTTGTTGCTGTTGCTCGCTGCAGGTGCCTTTGTCGGCTGCACGAGTCCGTTGCCGGCGGTCAATCCGCAGATGGCCTGGGTCGACTTCGCTACGCCAGTTCCCGGCGGGAAACTGCTGATGGCCGATCGTCTGGACAACCAGCGGTTGAGCGATGGCCGTTACTTTCAGGTCACCCCGGGTAGTCATGAGCTCAGGGTACGTTTTGACTTTGAAGTGTTTGGCGGAGGGCCGGGGTTGCTGAACACTCCTCTGGAGCGAATATGCTACCTGACCATCAATTACGACCATTTCGAGGCCGGCCAGCGTTATCTGTTGGAGGCTCGCTCCATAGCGTTCAGCCCCAGCGCCCGGCTGTATAACGCCAAGCGGGAGATTGTCGCCGAAGATCGCGAGAGCTACTGCCTCATGTGAGGCGAATCAACGGTCATTTTTTTGGTAGATGATTTTCTTCGTGCCGCCGTCGCACGTGCCGACCACCATATTCTGATCGTGCACTTCGTCGTCGGTGACGATTTCCAGGGTGTAGGACGAGACGTTATTGGCCTGGATCTTGGCTTCGATCTCAGCCTTGAGTTCCTCACACGATTTGGTTACCGCGAGAGCCGATGTGGCCAGCGTGCAACAGATAACCGCCAAGGCAAAACGTTTCATGGTTGAAGCTCCCTTGAGGCAGCGCGCACGGTGATGCGCTAAAGCTGCTGTCATTTATTCGACCACAATTACGCCAGCCATGTTTTGTTCCAACGCAAAAAAAGATCGCAGCTTTCGACAGCGCCTACCGATCAATCAATAATCCAGGCGCTGCCGACGGCTGCGATCTTTTATCGGTTTAGCTGACCAACGTCGCATCCAGGCTGATTTTCGCATTCAGCACCTTGGACACCGGGCAGCCCTCTTTGGCCTTGTTGCTCAATTCCTCGAATTGCGCCTGGGTCGCCCCAGGGATTTTCGCCTTGAGGATCAGTTTCACTGCGGTGATTGCAAAGCCGCCGTCCACCTGGTCCAGAGTGACTTCGGCATTGGTGTCGATGCTGTCGGCCTTGAGGCCGGCATCGCCGAGAATCATTGAAAATGCCATGGAGAAACAGCCCGCGTGGGCCGCACCGATCAACTCTTCCGGATTGGTGCCTTTACCGCCTTCGAAACGGGCCTTGAAGCCGTAAGGGGCTTCTCTGAGTACGCCGGTTTCCGTGGAGATTGAGCCAATGCCGGTTTTCAGGTCACCTTCCCAATGAGCCGATGCTTTCTTTGTGATAGCCATGTCTGCCTCCTCAAGATCCGGTGCGAAACGTCGCGCCTTCGTGGTTTTCGGTTACCAGGGTTCTGAGGATAGACCGTCGGGCAAAGTTCACCTCATCTGATCAGTCCTCTAATCGTGCAGGAATTTTGTCTCTTCTATTGAAACTCGGGTATATGCCCTCATTGCATAGAACACGCTTATAGCCTCGGCAGGTTTTCGTTGGTGAAAAAACCTGCTTACCCATTGGAGAAGCAGGTTTATGAAACGACTGTCTGAGATCAAGTTTTCGACCCTCGATCTGGTGCCCGTGCGCGAGAACGGCAGTGCGGCCCAGTCTCTGCGCAATTCCCTGGACCTGGCGCAGCACGTCGAAAAATTCGGCTACAACCGCTTTTGGGTCGCCGAACACCACAATATGGACGGGATCGCCAGCTCGGCGACCTCGGTCCTGCTGGGCTATCTGGCCGGTGGCACTTCGACCATTCGTGTCGGCTCGGGGGGCGTGATGTTGCCCAACCATGCGCCGCTGGTGATCGCCGAGCAGTTCGGCACCCTTGAAAGCCTGTATCCAGGCCGGATCGACCTGGGCCTGGGGCGCGCGCCCGGCTCCGATCAAATGACCGCCCGCGCCTTGCGTCGCGAGCGTTCCGGCAGCGCCGACGATTTCCCGGAAGACGTGGCCGAGTTGATGCGCTACCTCGGCCCACGCACGCCGGATCAGCGGATCATTGCCATGCCGGGTACCGGCACCAATGTCCCGGTCTGGTTGTTGGGTTCGAGCCTGTTCAGTGCGCAGCTGGCCGGTGAGCGCGGATTGCCCTACGCCTTCGCTTCACATTTCGCACCGCGCTTCATGCATGAAGCGATTCGCGTCTACCGCAACCACTTCAAGCCATCAGCGGTGTTGGATAAGCCTTACGTGATGCTCGGTGTGCCGCTGGTGGCGGCAGACACCGACGAGCAGGCCGATTACCTGGCCACTTCGGTGTACCAGCGGATTCTTGCGTTGATGCGTGGCCAGAGCCTGGTGCAACGCCCACCCGTGAAGACCATGGACGGCCTGTGGCTGCCCCATGAGAAAGAAGCGGTCGGTGATTTCCTGGGGCTGGCGATGGTCGGCAGCCCGCAGAAAATCCGCGCCAAGCTTGAGGTGCTGATCGAACAGACCCAGGCGGATGAACTGATTTTCACCTGTGACCTGTATGAACATGCCGATCGCGTGCACTCCTATGAACTGTTGGCGCAGGTCATGAAGGGCTGACACTTAAACGGCATCCACAAAAAGCCGACGCCATGGCGTCGGCTTTTCGTTATTGAGGGAAGTCAGCCCTGTTTGTAAACGATTACCTTGGAGCCCTTCTCGCATTTCCCGACGACTTTTCCACCGGCAGCAGTGCCTTTGTCGACGATCTCCAGCGTGTAATTGGAAACACCCTTGGCGTCCAGTTTTGCAGCAATTTCGGCTTTCAGCTCTTCACACGACTTGACCTGGGCAAAGGCTGTTCCCGCAAGGCTCAACAAACCTACCGCCAGAATAAACTTCTTCATGGGTTGCACTCCTTGGTCGGATCAATAGAGGGAGGGCATCCAGCTACCGGATGCGCTCATTCTGTAGCGCTTTGCTGTTTCCTATGGCATTCAGTCGTCGCGCAAGTTCAGACGGCTGGCTCAAACTCAGCTGCTGGCAATCCGGAACCCGACTTTGAGTGTCACCTGGAAGTGTGCAGCTTTGCCGTCTTTGATATGCCCGCGAGTTTCGGTCACTTCAAACCATTCCATGTACTTGAGGCTTTTGTTGGCTTCGGCCAAGGCATTGTTGATGGCGTCTTCAATGCTGCTGGTGGACGAGCCAACCAGTTCGACTTTCTTGTAGGTGTGATGGTCAGACATGGCGTTCTCCTTGAGGTGTGAAATACAGCCTAGCAGTGATTTTTCTTATTTCTTCTGTCGACCAATCCGTAGTGACGTTCAGATTTACTGCACTTTCTCGAACCCCTGAAGTCCCAACCAACACACGTCACTCATCAACAATGCAGGAGAGCCATCATGGCCAACACGTCGTTACGCAACGCCTCATTGCAAAGCATGGAAGCCGAGATCGAGAGTCTGTTGAAATCGTTGGAAAGCTTGAAGGACGACGCCTCGGACGAGTCGCGTAAAACTATCAAGACGTTGAAAAGCAACGCCGAGAACGCGCTGAAACACTCACGCCATCTGCTCACCGATGCTTATGAAGAGGTTAAGGTCAAAACCCGTGAAACCGGGATCGCGACTCGTGACTACGCCCAGGAGCACCCTTGGACTACAGCCGGTGTTGCCGTTGGTGCGCTGGGATTGCTTGCGGCCTATTTATTGTTCAAGCGCGGTCATTAAGGTGTCTGGCGCAGTTCGTTTTTAAGCCACTGCGCCAACTGCCGAGCGCGCCCGTCCGCGGCGCGCTTGGGGAGCCACAACGCCAGTTGCGCCGGGGTTTCACGGAAGCCCCATGGCGCAACCAGGCGACCGGCCTTCACGTCTTCGGCCACCAGCGGCTCGGGCGCGATGGCCACGCCCAGCCCGGCCACTGCCGCTTCCAGCAAATAATACAAATGCTCGAAGCCCTGACCGTACTTCAGCGCCTTGTCGTCGAGGCCGCTTTGCTGTGCCCAGATCGGCCAGGCTTGCGGACGTGAGGTGGTGTGCAGCAAGGGTTCGCTCAACAGTGTGCTTGCTGGTGCGTTTCGTAGCCTTTCGTAGCCGGCAAATCGCGGGCTCATGACCGGGCCGATGCGTTCGCTCACCAACTCGTAGACCTGCATATCCGCCGGCCACGGCGGCTCGGCAAACACCAGCAGGGCATCCAGACCGGGCCGTCGTGGATCGAGATCGCCTTCGCCAGCCGACAGGTGCAAGCGCAGATCCGGCAGGTCCGCATTCAGGCGCCCCAAACGCGGAATGAACCAGCGCGCCAAAAGACTGCCCGAGCAGCCGAGCACGAACGGCGCATCGGCGGTGCTTTGGGTCAGCTCGGCGCAAACGCTGCGCAAACGCTCGAAGGCTTCGCCGCTGGCATCGCGCAATCGAACGCCGGCATCTGTGAGTTTAAGGCCGCGTCCATCCTTGATGAACAGGCTCACGCCGAGGTGTTCCTCCAGTACCTTGAGTTGCCGGCTGACCGCGCCATGGGTGACGTGCAGCTGTTCGGCAGCCTGACTGACGCTGTTCAGGCGGGCAGTGGCTTCGAAGGCGCGAAGCGCGTTCAGCGGGGGGAGGTCATGGCTCATGGGATCTGTGAGTTTTCCTGACAGGTTGCGGCGATCTTATCGGTTTTCAGCGTGGGATGTCAGGGGTAGAGTGAACCCCATCGTCACCTCTCGAATACAACTGGAGCGACCCATGACCCAGACTAATCTGCGCAACGGCCCCGACGCCAACGGCCTGTTTGGCGCGTTCGGTGGCCGTTACGTCGCCGAAACCCTGATGCCGTTGATCCTCGATCTGGCCCGTGAATACGAAGCAGCCAAGGAAGATCCGGCATTCAAAGAAGAATTGGCCTACTTTCAGCGTGATTACGTCGGACGTCCAAGCCCACTGTATTTCGCCGAACGCCTGACTGAGTTCTGCGGTGGCGCGAAAATTTACCTCAAGCGCGAAGAGCTGAACCACACCGGCGCGCACAAGATCAACAACTGCATCGGCCAGATCCTGCTGGCGCGGCGCATGGGCAAGAAACGCATCATCGCCGAGACCGGCGCCGGCATGCACGGCGTGGCGACCGCCACCGTGGCCGCGCGTTTCGGCCTCGAATGCGTGATCTACATGGGCACCACTGACATCGAACGTCAGCAAGCCAACGTGTTTCGCATGAAGCTGCTGGGCGCCGAAGTGATCCCGGTAGTCGCGGGCACCGGCACCCTCAAAGACGCAATGAACGAAGCCCTGCGTGACTGGGTGACCAACGTCGACAGCACCTTCTACCTGATCGGCACCGTGGCCGGTCCGCACCCGTACCCGGCCATGGTTCGCGACTTCCAGGCCGTCATCGGCAAGGAAACCCGCGAGCAGTTGCAAGCCCAGGAAGGTCGCCTGCCAGACAGCCTGGTGGCGTGCATCGGCGGTGGTTCCAATGCCATGGGCCTGTTCCACCCATTTCTCGATGACAAGAGCGTCGAGATCATCGGCGTCGAAGCGGCCGGTTACGGCATCGAAACCGGCAAGCACGCGGCCAGCCTGAACGGTGGCGTACCAGGCGTGCTGCACGGTAACCGTACGTTCCTGTTGCAGGACGATGATGGCCAGATCATTGACGCGCACTCGATTTCAGCCGGTCTCGACTATCCAGGCATCGGCCCTGAACACGCCTGGTTGCATGACATCGGCCGCGTCCAGTACACCTCGGTGACCGACGACGAAGCCCTCGACGCATTCCATAAGTGCTGCCGCCTGGAAGGGATTATTCCTGCACTGGAAAGCGCCCATGCCCTGGCCGAAGTGTTCAAGCGCGCACCGACCCTGCCGAAAGATCACCTGATGGTGGTCAACCTGTCCGGCCGTGGCGACAAAGACATGCAAACCGTGATGCACCACATGGAAAACTCTCAACAAGTGCAGTCCAAGCAGGAGAAACACTGATGAGCCGCCTGCAAACGCGTTTTGCCGAACTCAAGGAACAGAACCGCGCCGCCCTGGTGACCTTCGTGACCGCCGGCGATCCGAGCTATGACACGTCCCTGGCGATCCTCAAAGGCTTGCCCGGTGCCGGCGCCGACGTGATCGAGTTGGGCATGCCCTTCACTGATCCGATGGCCGATGGTCCGGCGATCCAGTTGGCCAACATTCGTGCCTTGGGCGCCAAGCAGAACCTGGCGAAAACCCTGCAAATGGTTCGCGAGTTCCGCAAAGGCAACAGCGAGACTCCGCTGGTGTTGATGGGTTACTTCAACCCGATTCACATGTACGGCGTGCCGCGTTTCATCGCTGAAGCCAAAGAAGCCGGTGTCGATGGCCTGATCGTGGTCGACATGCCGCCAGAACATAACGCTGAATTGTGCGACCCGGCACAGGCGGCGGGCCTGGACTTCATCCGTCTGACCACTCCGACGACTGACGATGGGCGTCTGCCGACCGTACTGAATGGCAGTTCCGGATTTGTTTACTACGTGTCTGTGGCGGGTGTGACCGGTGCGGGCGCGGCGACTCTGGAACATGTCGAAGAGGCCGTCACCCGTCTGCGTCGCCATACCGATCTGCCGATCAGCATCGGCTTCGGTATTCGCACACCGGAACAGGCAGCGGCAATCGCGCGTCTGGCTGATGGTGTGGTGGTGGGGTCGGCGCTGATTGATCACATCGCCAACGCCTCGACCCCTGATCAGGCTGTGGAGGGCGTACTCAGCCTGTGCGCGGCCTTGTCCGACGGCGTGCGTAAAGCGCGGGTCAGCTGAAAGTAAGAGAGGAATTAGTGCCTCGCGGCACAGCACATACAGCAAGACCGAGGGCTTCAGGACTATGTTCTGAAGCCCTTTTTGCTTTCAGGGCAACTCCAACCCACCCGCAGCCTTGTGCAACTTCCTCAAATGTTCGCCAACCTGTTTCAGGTTCTCTTCGTTGGCGGCCATTTCAGCAGCGCGGCTTGGCTCGAGCAGCGCTCGCACTTCCTTGTCGAGGTCCCCGGTCAGCACTTGAAGCTGCTTCTGACGCAGATTGCTTTCCGACTCCAGGCGCGTCCACTCGTTCGGCTGCGGCAAACCATAGCCACCGGTGCCGAGCAGTTCGGCCGGACGGCTGAGGAAGCCACTGTTGGCGAGAATCTGCTTCAAGGTCGCGTTGGCCTTATCCATGCTGCCGTTGTTCAATTCCTGAGCGCCCAGATAGCGTTGCTTCACTTCGTCCTGGGCCAATACTAATTGTTGGCGGAAGCTCGCCTGCTCCAGTAACAGCAATGCCGCGCTGGTGCGCAGGTCCGCCTGGTCAATCCATTTGCGGCGCTCATCAGCTTTCAATGCCAGCCAGTCTTCGACCTTTTCCTGCTTGATCGGCAAGTGCTTTTTCAGCACCTCGAACATCGCTTGATAACGCTCGCGGAAGGAGTCGAAGCGATAGCCCAGGCGTAACGCTTCGCGAGGGTCGTCGAGCACGCTGGTATCCGCCAGTCCACGGCTCTTGAGTACTTCCAGCAAGCCGTTGGGCATGATGCTGTCGAGCCCTGTCAGCTGGGCATTATTGCTGCCGCTGCGCAGCAGCTTCAGGCTTTCCACGGCGCAGTTGTTGGACAGGAAGAAGTAATTGCCGTCGTAACTCCAGTGCATCTCGGCGGCGTGCTCCACCACGTCTTCGATCTCGCTGCGCGACAGGTTCAGCGGTACCGAGGCCAGGCTGCGCAGTTCGGTCTTGGTGTATTCGTCGATCACCTGGGCCAGCGGCAGCACAAACAGGCGCGATGGATATTTGCCCACCAGCCCATCCCAACTCGACAACTGTACGTCGCCGACGAAGGCGCGGTAAGACAGCACCAGATGTTGATCCAGATCGAGGCGGCAATCCGGCCCGCGAGGCCGACCGGGCGCGCAGATCACCAGTCGCAGCATGCTGTGACCCCAGCGGCTGACCCAGTTCTGATTGGCTTCTGCCAGCAGATAGTCGACGGCATACACCCGTTCCGGATCGACCTGGCCCAAGGGCTGTTTGGCGAAATCATTACCGGCATTGAGGAAGGCGAATGATCGGGCGCAGGTGTCTTTGGCGGCGGGCGCCCAGCCGAAGTGTTCTTTGTAGTAGCGATACAGCGCAGGGCGACGGCAGGCATAGCTTGGGTCGAGGAGGAAGTACTCCATGTTGACCGCGACGAACTCCTTCGGGCTGCTCGTCTCGTAGATGTCCGGGCTGCGGGCAATCTGCCGGTTGTGCTGTTCGCGCTCGCCGCGCCGACCGACGTATTGTGGCCAGCCGGCCAGATCAAGCAGGCGAGGGTCGTCGCTGAGGGTCCAGCGTCGGTCGGTCTGTCCGCGGCACTGATCCGGGATGCCGATCAGTCCGGAGCTGCTGTTACGTTGTGTGCAGCGCTGGATCAGTGTGCGCTCGGCGTCCGGCCACAGGCGTGCGCGGTCGTAGATGTGGGTGAGCTCGTGCAACACCGTGGCGAGCAGTTCCTGACGCACGGTGCCGTGGGGGCGATAGGTTTTTTTGGTCGCGGCGCTGCCGTCGGTGAGGCTGGCGAGCAGGTTGCGATTCAGGTCGAGCTCGGACACCAGTGATGCCTGGCCATAGGCATTGCTCGGCATGTTGTCGGTCCAGCCGACATCGATGTGCCGGTCCAGCTGCTCGATGAAGCGTGGCGGTAACGCCTGCATGGCTTCATCGAGCAGCGCCTGACTGGCCTGCTGTTGCGCGGGGCTCAGGCCGTCGGTCTTGAGCCGCAATTGCAAGCCGGCCTGGGCCGTGCTGCCAAGCAGCAACACAACCCCGGCCAGCAGCCAGGCGCTTAGTGATTTCACAGTGCGAGGACGGCTTCGGCGAGAACCTGATCACTGGCGTCGCGGGCTTCCGGTACGCGGGTGCGCAAGGTGTCGAAGGCAGCTTCCAGGTGTGCACCACGGATTGCACCCTCGCTGGCGACGAAACTGGCCGCATCGTCGTGGGCTTCACGGACGATCTTCGAATCGCGGATGGACGTGGTGGTATCGGAAGTGAAATCAAGCGTGCGCTGGGAGGCACGAATGATCATGTTGCTGGTGGCTACCAGGGTTTGGGCCTGGGCCACGTCGGCCAATAGCAGCAGGCCAAGGGTGGCAGCAATCAGCGGGCTACGCATGGAGTGACTCCGGAGAAACAAGGATAACTATTGGACGAGAATTGCCTGCGCCAGTTCAAGGTCGCTGGCATGAAGTTTTGGCTGGGTCCGGCGCAGGTAGATCAAGGCCGATTCCAGTTGTGCTCCTCGCAGTTGGCCGTCACTGGCGATGAACGCTGCAGCGTCATCCCGGGCG
This sequence comes from Pseudomonas sp. GW821-FHT03E01, assembly GCF_059420765.1. Classification (NCBI taxonomy): domain Bacteria; kingdom Pseudomonadati; phylum Pseudomonadota; class Gammaproteobacteria; order Pseudomonadales; family Pseudomonadaceae; genus Pseudomonas; species Pseudomonas sp. GW821-FHT03E01. The sequence goes on from NZ_JBWKUI010000014.1 coordinate 228,656, forward strand.
GCGATCAGCATTTTATGGTCGAAGGGCGCGGAGGTCACCATGCTGGTGGCGTAACCACTGGCTACGGTGCCTTGTGTGGACAGGTTGAAAGCGTCGAAGGCATGGGCCGAACCCGACCAGCAGGCCGCGAGAAAAACCGGAGTGATCAACAGACTTGAAAGAAAACGCATGAGGCTCGATAGCTGAAAGCGAGCCCCAAGGCTAGCGCAATGCCCGGGCTAGAGCCAGCGTCGAAACATCGGGACACGACGGGCGTGTCCCGGTTCAGCACAGTTGCCTAGATCGTCAGGATGGCCTGGGCCAGCTGTGCGTCGGTCGCATTCAGTTGTGGAGCCTGTTGGCGGATATGGTTGAGCGCGCTTTCCAGTTTCACGCCACGGATGGCACCTTCACTGGCAACGAAGCTGGCGGCATCGTCACGGGCAGCACGGACGATTTTGTTGTCGCGAAAGGAGGACGAGACATCCGAAGTCGCGTCGGAGGAAGCCTTCAGGCCATTAACGATGGAGTCGGTGGTCACGATAAAACTGGAGGCGTGGGCATTGGCAGCCATGGCAAGCAGGGCTGCAGCGCTGAGCAGGCGAAGGGGGGACATGAGGTAGCTCCTTTGGATAGACCGATAGAGAGGTGGCAAAGGATCAGACGCCTATCGTCTTAAAGCGTTCGCCACGTTTTATACAGATATTAGGCCTGCGTACATCGGTTAGAACAGTCCCGCTTGTTCATGCAGGCGAGCGCAGACACCCTTAGAATAAACTGTACTGGTTGTTTTTATATATTTAAAAACTGTAACTGTCGGTAGTTTTCTCTTCTGTACGCCCCCAATATGAAGCCCTAAAACGACAAAACCCGTCGTGGTTTCCCACGACGGGTTCTGTTTGTTCAATTCGGGTTGCTGGCGGTGGACCCGGTGGGTCAGAGCCAGCGACGCTAACTTAGCGCCAGAACGGCTTGCTCAGCTCTTCGTAGCGTTGTGCTTCGCTAATCCCGGCGTCAGCCAGCAGACGCGAATCCAGGCGAGCCAGTTGATGGCGGCTGGAGATGCGGCGCTGCCACAGCATCAGGTTGGCGATAACGCGCAAAGGCAGGGAAGCCTGGGTTTTTGCAGCAGTGTCTTCGAAGAACAGTTCGGAACTGAGTGTACGTTCCATGGTTGACATCCTTCCGCTTATGGCGGGATTAGGTAGTGGTTTAACTTTGACTGATGCCAATGATCCTCTCGTTTGGCCAGTCTCTGTAGATACAGTTCACCTGTATTGTGAGAGACCAGTTAACTGTTAAACGGTGGTGTACTGGTCTAAATTGAGGCAACTGTACCTATCAGCACCATTATGGTGCATTTGTAGGGCTTGGGCTGGAAAAGGTAGGCAATTACGGTAGGAAAAGACCGGTACAGCAGTACAGTTTTTGATTGAAAGGAATGCTGCAACAGCGAGCTGACGAAACTGTGTTTGCGTCAGCTGCTATCTGTATCAATTACACCGCCAGCATGCGCCCGGTTTCTTCCAGGTTCATGTGCCAGCTCAGTGCGTCACGCAGGATATGCGGGGTATGCCCGCCGACCGCGCAAGCAGCAGTGAAGTAGTCATTCAGGGCTGGGCGATAGTCCGGGTGCACACAGTTGTCGATGATGACGCGGGCACGCTCACGCGGCGCCAGGCCTCGGAGGTCGGCCAGGCCGATCTCGGTCACGAGAATATCGACGTCATGTTCTGTGTGGTCGACGTGGCTGACCATGGGGACCACGCTGGAAATCGCCCCGCCCTTGGCGATCGACTTGGTGACAAAAATCGCCAGGTGCGCATTGCGCGCGAAGTCGCCCGAGCCGCCGATGCCATTCATCATCCGCGTGCCGCAGACGTGAGTGGAGTTGACGTTGCCGTACAGGTCGAACTCCAGCGCGGTGTTGATGCCGATGATGCCCAGGCGCCGCACCACTTCGGGGTGATTGGAGATTTCCTGGGGGCGCAGCACCAGCTTGTCCTTATAGTGCTCCAGATTCCCGAATACATCGGCATTGCGCCGGCTCGACAGGGTGATCGAACTGCCCGAAGCGAAGCTCAACTTGCCGGCGTCGATCAAATCGAAAGTCGAATCCTGCAGCACTTCGGAGTACATGGTCAGGTCTTCAAATGGCGAGTCGATCAAGCCGCACATCACCGAATTGGCGATGGTGCCGATTCCGGCTTGCAGTGGGCCGAGTTTGTTGGTCATGCGACCGGCAGCCACTTCTTGCTTGAAGAAGTCGATCAGGTGGTCGGCGATGGCCTGGGTGTCCACATCCGGCGGCAGCACAGTAGAGGGCGAGTCGGATTGATTAGTGATCACGATCGCGACGATTTTTTCCGGCGGTATCGGGATGGCAGTGCTGCCGATACGGTCATCGACCTTCACCAGTGGAATCGGCGTGCGGGTCGGCCGGTAGGTAGGGATATAGATGTCGTGCAAGCCTTCGAGATTCGGGTTGTGCGCCAGATTGATCTCGACGATCACGTGTTTGGCGAAAATCGCGAAGCTGGCCGAGTTGCCCACCGAGGTGGTCGGCACGATATGGCCCTGCTCGGTGATCGCCACGGCTTCGATCACCGCGATGTCCGGCAGCTTGAGTTGCTGGTTACGCAGCTGCTCTACGGTTTCCGACAGGTGCTGGTCGATGAACATGACTTCGCCGGCATTGATCGCCTTGCGCAGAGTGCTGTCCACCTGGAACGGCATGCGTCGCGACAGTACGCCGGCTTCAGTCAGCTGTTTGTCGAGGTCGTTGCCCAGGCTGGCGCCGGTCATCAAGCTTATTTTCAGCGGCGTGACCTTGGCGCGCTCGGCCAGTGCATGAGGCACGGCCTTGGCTTCGCCGGCTCGGGTAAAGCCGCTCATGCCGACGGTCATGCCGTCCTGAATCAGAGCGGCAGCGTAGGCGGCGCTCATTACCTTGTCCAACAATGAAGGCAAGCGAATACGGTCACGGTACATGATTGTTATCTCGGGCAACGGAAGCAAGGTGCGCAGTCTAGTGAATTCGAGCGGTGCCCGTCCCGCTACCAAGGTCGCATTCGGGGCGTCTATTCCGGTGCTTTCAGGCAAAACACCTTTGCAGGATCGGTAACAGACGCAAACAAAAACGCCCCGACGAGTCGGGGCGTTCAGGTTGCCGAAGGTTTTTACTCGACGGCTTTAACCATGTCTTCGATGACTTTCTTGGCATCGCCGAAAACCATCATGGTCTTGTCCAGATAGAACAACTCGTTGTCCAGGCCGGCATAGCCGCTGGCCATCGAGCGCTTGTTGACGATGATGGTCTTGGCCTTGAACGCTTCGAGAATCGGCATGCCGGCAATCGGCGATTTCGGGTCGTTCTTGGCTGCCGGGTTCACCACGTCGTTGGCGCCGAGCACCAGCACCACGTCGGCCTGGCCGAACTCGGAGTTGATGTCTTCCATCTCGAACACCTGGTCGTAAGGCACTTCGGCCTCGGCCAGCAATACGTTCATGTGGCCAGGCATCCGGCCGGCAACCGGGTGAATCGCATACTTCACGGTTACGCCGCGGTGGCTCAGTTTCTCGGTCAGCTCTTTCAAGGCGTGCTGCGCCCGTGCTACCGCCAGGCCATAGCCTGGAACGATGATCACGGTGTCGGCGTTGGTCAGCAGGAAGGTGGCGTCATCAGCCGAACCGGATTTCACCGGACGGGCTTCTTTGGAGCCCGCCGGGCCAGCATCCGCGGTGTTGCCGAAGCCGCCGAGCAGTACGTTGAAGAACGAACGGTTCATCGCCTTGCACATGATGTACGAGAGGATCGCACCGCTTGAGCCCACCAGCGAGCCGGCAATGATCAGCATCGAGTTGTTCAGCGAGAAGCCGATACCCGCTGCCGCCCAACCGGAGTAGCTGTTGAGCATCGACACCACGACGGGCATGTCGGCGCCGCCGATCGGGATGATGATCAGCACGCCCATCACGAAGGCCAGGATCAGCATCAGGGCAAAGGCGCTGAAGTTGCCGGTCAGCATGAACGTGACACCCAGTGCCAGCGTCGCCAGACCCAGCAGCAGGTTCAGTTTGTGCTGACCGCTGAACTGTACTGGTGCGCCCTGGAACAGGCGGAACTTGTACTTGCCCGACAGCTTGCCAAACGCGATCACCGAACCGGAGAAGGTGATTGCACCGATGGCCGCGCCGAGGAACAGCTCCAGACGGTTACCCGCCGGAATCGAATCGCCCAGATGTTTAACGATGCCCAACGACTGCGGCTCGACGACGGCTGCAATGGCGATGAACACCGCTGCCAGACCGATCATGCTGTGCATGAAGGCGACCAGCTCCGGCATTTTGGTCATTTCAACGCGCTTGGCCATGATCGAACCGGCGGTACCGCCGGCCAGCAGACCGACGATGACGTAGCCGATGCCGGCGGTAGCACCGCCTTGCTCAATGGAGAGCGCCGCCAGCTTATAGATGAGACCGATGGTGGTGAGGATCGCCAAGGCCATGCCGAGCATGCCGTACACGTTGCCGCGCCGCGACGTGGTCGGGTGCGACAGGCCTTTGAGGGCCTGGATGAAGCAGATCGACGCGATCAGGTACAGCGTCGTTACCAGGTTCATGCTCATTACTTGGGCGCCTCTTCTTTTACGGCTTTCGGGGCTTTTTTCTTGAACATCTCAAGCATGCGACGGGTGACCAGGAAACCACCGAACACGTTCACGGCCGCCAGAGCCACCGCCAGGGTGCCCATGGTTTTGCCCAATGGTGTTACGGTCAAAGCAGCCGCCAGCATCGCGCCGACGATCACAATCGCCGAAATGGCGTTGGTCACCGCCATCAATGGCGTGTGCAGTGCAGGTGTAACGTTCCAGACCACGTGATAACCGACATAAATCGCCAGCACGAAGATGATCAGGTTGTAGATACCGGGGGAGATAAGCTCTTCCATCGTCTGAATCCCTGCTTAGGCGTTTTTGCGGATGACTTGGCCGTCGCGGCACATCAGGCACGCGGCGACGATGTCGTCTTCTAGGTTCACTTCGAACTGGCCTTCCTTGTTGAAGACCAGCTTCAGGAAGTCCAGCAGGTTGCGTGCGTACAGCGCCGAAGCGTCTGCCGCCACCGCACCGGCCAGATTGGTCGGGCCGACAATGGTCACGCCATTCGAGACCACGACCTGGTCCGCCACGGTCAGCGGGCAGTTGCCGCCCTGCGCTGCGGCGAGGTCGACAACCACCGAGCCTGGCTTCATCTGCGCCACGGTTTCGGCGCTGAGCAGCGTCGGCGCCTTGCGACCCGGGATCAGTGCCGTGGTGATGACGATGTCAGCCTGCTTGGCGCGTTCGTGTACGGCCAGGGCCTGACGCTGCATCCAGCTGGCCGGCATGGGGCGCGCATAGCCGCCGACGCCGACGGCGCATTCGCGCTCTTCATCGGTTTCGTACGGCACGTCGACGAATTTCGCACCCAGGGATTCAATTTGCTCCTTCACCGCAGGACGCACATCGGACGCTTCGATCACGGCACCCAGACGTTTTGCCGTGGCAATCGCCTGCAAACCGGCCACACCGGCACCGAGAATCAGCACGCGCGCCGCTTTCACAGTGCCCGCGGCGGTCATCAACATCGGCATGAAGCGTGGGTAGTAGTGAGCGGCCAGCAGCACGGATTTATAGCCGGCGATGTTCGCTTGGGAGGACAGCACATCCAGGCTCTGGGCGCGGGAGGTGCGTGGCGCAGCTTCCAGCGCAAACGCGGTAATGCCGCATTCGGCCAGTTTGGCGATGGTTTCATTGCTGAACGGGTTGAGCATGCCGACCACTACGGTGCCGCTCTTGATCAGCGTCAGTTCGCTGTCGCTGGGGGCGACCACCTTGAGAATCAGCTCGGCACCAAACGCATCGTTGGCGCTGCCAATGGTTGCGCCTGCCGCTTCATAAGCACTGTCGACAACGCTGGCGTTAATGCCGGCGCCGCTTTGTACAGTGACCTTATGACCCTGGCCGATCAGCTTCTTGATGGTTTCCGGGGTTGCAGCAACCCGTGTTTCACCCGTCTGGGTTTCGAGAGGAACACCAATGTGCACGTCAAATCTCCTGCGTGATCTTATTGAGTAAACCCAGGCACTTCGGATGGTGCGGCTGGGGCGGCCGATCAGCACGACCCCACCAAATCAGGGCGGGGCGCGGCATTTTGCAGGCGAACTTTGTGCCCTTCAAGGGATTATGACGGGTGACGGAAAATTAACTACAAGTCACCCCGTGACCGAATGTCGCACCTTTCCGTTAAATCCCTTGCAGGCCGTGGCTTCTAAGGATTTTTGCCAAAATTCAAGAATTTACACATCCGCACGGTGAATAGGTTGTCATTGCCTGCCAATAGAGGCTCAAAGCCACGTACTCAAACGCTTGTGGGACGTTTGTGCTGTTTGTCGGTACAGTCTGTCAATATGCGACAAATACTTATATCTGTAGTGCTTTTGTTTTGCTGACTACGCGGTCAGCTAATGGCTGTGAGCCTTTATCCTTCTAGGTTGTAGCTGTGTGCCTGATTCACCAGCCAATCGCGAAATGCCTTTAAAGAGGCTGATTCGACCTTTCGATCAGGAATCATCAGGTAGTAGGCCTTGATGCTCGATAGTGCTTGGGTATTGGCAATGACCAGGCGCTTCTCTGCCAATTCGCGCTGAATCAGGAATGGCGGAATCAGCGCGATCCCCATGTCATGCATCGCTGCCTGGGCGAGCATGGAGAATAGCTCGTAACGCGGCCCTGTCATGTCTCGCGGGATATTCAGGTTCTGGGAGTTGAACCATTGGCGCCAGGCATAAGGGCGAGTGGTCTGTTGCAGCAAGGGCAGCTCGGCGATTTCACCGGGGCTCAGGTTGGTTTTTTGGCCCAGCAGCGTGGGGCTGCACACCGGCATCGGGTTCTCGCCCATTAACCTGTGGGATTCGGTACCTGGCCAGTCCGCGTCGCCGAAATAAATGGCGGCATCGAAGTCGGTGTCGGCAAACAGGAAGGGGCGCGTACGGTTGGTGAGGTTGACCGTCACCTCCGGGTGTTTGTGCTGGAAATCCTTGAGTCGTGGCAGCAGCCACTGAGTGCCGAAGGTCGGAACCACCGCCAGTTCGATCGAGTTGGCGCCTTGCTGGCCCATCACTGACAAGGTGTCCCGTTCAACCGCGTCGAGTTGGGTGGCCACCCTGCGACTGTAGGAAAGCCCGGCTTCTGTCAGCTTCACTCCGCGCCGTGAACGCCGGAACAGCTCGACATTGAGGAACTCCTCGAGGCTGGCTATCTGTCGGCAAATCGCTCCCTGAGTGAGAGAAAGCTCCTGGGCAGCCTTGGTAAAGCTCTCGTGGCGCGCTGCCGCTTCAAAGCTGATCAGGGCTGTTGTGCTGGGGATCTTCCTGCGCATGTACGTCAACCTCACTAATGCATTGCATAAAGGCGATTTTTAAACGTTTCGAAGTGAGAAATTAGCACAACAGTATGCGAAAACCTCGTTTGCCGGGACGCCGAACCCGGCCTAGGATCAATCCACGTTATTTGACCCGATTCGAGAGGACTCACTCATGGGCGGTAAAGCTAGCTTCAACTGGATCGATCCCCTGTTGCTGGATCAACAGCTCACTGAAGAAGAACGCATGATTCGCGACACGGCCGAGCAGTTTGCTCAGCAGAAGCTCGCACCGCGTGTTCTCGAAGCTTTCCGTCATGAGAAGACTGACCCGGCGATCTTCCGTGAGATGGGTGAGGTGGGTCTGCTGGGTGCGACCATCCCTGAGCAATACGGTGGCAGCGGCCTGAACTATGTCAGCTACGGCCTGATTGCCCGTGAGGTCGAGCGTGTCGACTCCGGCTATCGCTCGATGATGAGTGTGCAGTCTTCGCTGGTCATGGTTCCGATCAATGAATTCGGTACCGAAGCACAGAAGCAGAAATACCTGCCGAAGCTGGCCACGGGTGAATGGATTGGTTGCTTCGGTCTGACCGAGCCCAACCACGGTTCCGACCCGGGCGCGATGATTACTCGTGCACGCAAAGTGGAAGGTGGCTACAGCCTCACCGGCAGCAAGATGTGGATCACCAACAGTCCGATCGCTGATGTATTCGTGGTTTGGGCCAAGGACGACGCGGGCGACATTCGTGGTTTTGTGCTTGAGAAGGGCTGGAAAGGTCTGAGCGCTCCGGCGATACACGGCAAGGTCGGCTTACGTGCGTCCATCACCGGCGAGATCGTCATGGATAACGTGTTTGTTCCTGAAGAGAACATCTTCCCGGATGTCCGTGGCTTGAAAGGCCCTTTTACCTGCCTTAACTCGGCGCGTTACGGCATTTCCTGGGGGGCATTGGGCGCTGCCGAGTTCTGCTGGCACACCGCTCGCCAGTACACCCTGGATCGTCAGCAATTTGGTCGTCCATTGGCGGCCACTCAGTTGATTCAGAAGAAGCTGGCCGACATGCAGACCGAAATCACTCTGGCGCTGCAAGGCTGCCTGCGTCTGGGGCGTATGAAAGATGAAGGTACTGCTGCGGTCGAGATCACTTCGATGATGAAGCGCAACTCCTGCGGCAAGTCCCTCGACATCGCTCGCATGGCGCGCGACATGCTGGGTGGCAACGGTATCTCCGATGAGTTCGGTGTGGCTCGCCACCTGGTCAACCTGGAAGTGGTGAACACCTATGAAGGTACGCATGACGTCCATGCGCTGATCCTCGGTCGCGCGCAGACCGGCCTCCAGGCGTTCTATTAATAGGAGAACGGCCATGGGCGCGCTTTCGCATCTACGGGTACTGGATTTGTCGCGGGTGCTCGCCGGGCCTTGGGCCGGGCAGATTCTTGCGGACCTTGGCGCTGACGTCATCAAGGTCGAGCGCCCGGGTAATGGCGATGACACGCGTGCCTGGGGGCCTCCGTTCCTTAAGGACGCTTATGGCGAGAACACCAGCGAGGCGGCTTATTACTTGTCCGCCAACCGCAACAAGCAATCGGTGACCATCGACTTCACGCGACCAGAGGGGCAGCGGCTGGTGCGTGAGTTGGCGGCGAAGTCGGATATCCTCATCGAGAACTTCAAGGTCGGTGGTCTTGCGGCATATGGGCTGGACTACGAGTCGCTAAAGGTGGCCAATCCGAAGCTGATCTATTGCTCGATCACCGGGTTCGGTCAGACCGGCCCGTATGCCAAGCGTGCGGGTTATGACTTCATGATCCAGGGCTTGGGCGGTCTGATGAGTTTGACCGGTCGCCCCGAAGGAGATGAAGGTGCAGGCCCGGTGAAAGTTGGCGTGGCGCTGACAGACATTCTGACTGGACTCTATTCAACGGTAGCGATCCTGGCTGCGCTGGCTCATCGGGATCATGGTGGCAGCGGTCAGCACATTGATATGGCATTGCTGGACGTTCAGGTGGCGTGTCTGGCGAACCAGGCGATGAACTACCTGACTACGGGCATTGCGCCTAAGCGCCTGGGCAACGCCCATCCGAATATCGTGCCTTATCAGGACTTCCCTACAGCCGATGGCGACTTCATCCTTACCGTGGGTAATGATGGGCAGTTCCGTAAATTTGCGGAGGTGGCCGGGCAGCCGCAGTGGGCGGATGATCCGCGTTTTGCGACCAATAAGTTAAGGGTGGCAAATCGGGCGGTGCTGATCCCGCTGATCCGCCAGGCGACCGTGTTCAAGACCACTGCTGAATGGGTGACGCAGTTGGAGCAGGCAGGCGTGCCGTGTGGGCCGATCAATGATTTGGCCCAGGTGTTTGCCGACCCTCAGGTTCAGGCTCGAGGGTTGGCTATTGAGCTGCCTCATGCTTTGGCCGGGATCGTACCTCAAGTTGCGAGCCCGATACGCCTGTCCGAGACGCCAGTGGAGTACCGTAGCGCACCTCCTTTATTGGGTGAGCACACACTGGAGGTTTTGCAGCGGGTATTGGGTCTGGATGCCGGTGCAGTCGCTGCTTTCAAAGAGGCGGGGGTGCTCTGAAGTCCTCTTCTATATAGAGGGAGTGGTTTTGCTCTCCTCTATAGAAGGAAAACGGGCGGTTTTCCGGCTTTCTGCAAGCTATTGATAGAAAAGCCAAATTAGAGGTTGACGGCAGATTCTGGACGTCTATAATTCGCCCCACTTCCGGCGCAGTCGAAACGGAAAACTCCTTGGTAAACA
>NZ_JBWKUI010000015.1:0-215098 GCF_059420765.1 Pseudomonas sp. GW821-FHT03E01
ACCGCAACGAAATTTGGCCCGGGGATAACGACGCCGGCCAAGTAGACCAAAAAGACTGTCAAAACGGCGGAACCATCGATCATGTGCTTCCTCGCGAGTCCTGTGGACGGTGATCGTCACGGGTGAGATGTACTAAGAGCTAAGGTCGTTTGTGACCTCAACGTCCATCGAAATAAGAGTCTTGCACAGCGTTATCGAGATCAGTGGCTTTTTACACACTTTGGACCACTGGCTGCCAGTCAATTGTGTCCAAAGAATCAGGGACAATTCATAATGCTGTCCATCTCCACTAACACCTCCAAGATCGACACCCATGCCTGAAGAGTTCGAAGTCCCCAGCCCACACGAGCAACACATTGAGCACACCACCCATCATGCGCATGCACAAGGCGACAGCTTTGCCAGCAAGATTGCGGTGATGACAGCCATCATGGCGACCGTCGGCGCCCTGATGAGCTATCAGGCCGGCTCAACGGAGAATGAGGCGGCCATGGACAAAAACAACGCCGCTATCCAGAAAACCGAAGCCGCCAACGAGTGGAATTATTACCAGGCCAAGTCCAGCCGGCAGAACCTGTCGGATCTGGCAAGCCATCTCCCAGGGCTGGACTCCGCCCATTATGTTGCTGAGGCGCGGCGGTACGGGGAACAGAAGGAGGAGGCGCGCAAGAAGGCTGAAGCATTCGAACAACGGGCAAGGGAGTGGGACGAGAAGTCAGAGCAGGCGTTGCATCAGCATCACCGCTGGGCCCAGGCAATGACAGCGATTCAAATAGCAATTTCACTGGCGGCCATTACCTTGCTGACGCGTAAGGAATGGCTCAAGCGGCTCTCGTTTGGGGCCGCGGGTGTTGGCGTCATGCTGGGTTCGCTGGCTTGGCTGCATATCTGAGCGAGGCGCTCAGACGTTCACCTGTCGAATGCGATTGCTACTGGTCGATTTCTGCCCTTCACGAACGGCAGGAATCGGTCAAAAGTGGACGGTGGACACGGTGATGGCAAAGCTAGACAAGGACTTACAGGACGACAAGGAACTTTATACGGCACGCCATCGCGACATGGCATGTCACCTATAGTAGTTATACGCTTGCAAGGAATCGCAATGATCACCGTCTATGGAATTGACTACAATTTAAATGCCAAAAAAGCACAGATGTCCGATGTGCTACATAATTGCATGACTACCGTTCTTGGGTTACCCGAAGACAAGCGTGCTCACCGTTTCGTCCCGCTAGATAAAACTAATTTCTATTACCCCGGCGGCAGATCTGAAAAATACACAGTAATCGAAATAAGCATGATTTCTGGGCGAACGGAAGAAACAAAAAAGAAGCTCATAAAGCAAATATTTACAGACTTTGAGCGAAACTTGGCTATAAATCCGGTTGACGTTGAAATCACAATATTTGAGCAACCAAGTCATTGCTGGGGATTCCGAGGGATCACAGGCGATGAGGCAACCTTGAGTTACAGGGTTAACGTATAACAAGCGGTTCAAGCCGTTCGCTTCGCTCTCTGGGACCGCGTACCGCGGTTCCTTGATTTATTTTCTCGACTCAAATCATCCACTTTTTGGCCGGTTTAGGTCTTCCGGGAACGGCTGCTATTCAATCGGCCAAAAGCGAACACTTGGGCACGCGCGACCATATCCGCTACCGGGAAACTCCCATTTCCCCGGCCGCTCGGCCATCAACCAAAGCCTGGATCTCTGCGAAGACACCCGAAGCAAGGCTGGCCGGGACGCCCCAATAATCAAATATCCCGCCCTCATCTCTGTTTTGGCCGCAAGTGACGAAAACGCCAGTTCCAAAATGCCGCTTCAGACGCATCGCCAACCAGCCCACGAATCCGCTGTTGTCTACGTTTTCAGGGAAATGGAAACGGAAGACGCCGAACAGTTCTCGCTCGATGTCGTCGCAAGGGACCAGTTGACTCCATACCTTGTCGTCTCGAACGAGCGCCAGTGCGTCGGGATATGCCGCACCAGGAAACGATGACAAGGGAAACTCCAAAAACGTATATGTGCCAGGAAAGAACCGGACGCGCGCCTGAGAGGTCACGTGCAGCAGTCGGCGCTCGGTATCCGCTGCCGTTTCATGCGATATGTTCACCAATTCATAATCTCCGCTCTACGAAGCGCAAGGCGCTATTACTTTGATTGACCAGAGGCATGATGAACAGCAAGATCTTGAAGATAAATGCTCAAGATTTAATAACATTGACAACTAAAGGTTGTAGATATGGACAAGCTGAAAAGCATGGCAGCGTTCGTGGCGGCAGCCGAATCAGACTCGTTCTCGGCAGCCGCTGCCTTGTTAGGCGTGACCCCGCAATTGATTGCCAAACAGGTCGGCAATCTGGAATCTGAGCTAGGCCTCAAATTGATCACGCGAACCACTCGCCGTCAAAGCTTGACTGCCGTGGGCAGGGAATATTACTCACGCTGCAAAGCCATTCTGAGCGACGTTGATGACGCCGATGCTCTGGCCTTGGCAGCGAACTCAACACCGCGAGGAAAAATAAGGATCAGTGCGCCGTATAATTATGGCTCTCATCGACTGATCCCGTTCCTCACCCAATACCTGACGCGTTACCCCGAAACGGAAATCGAGTTGGAGTTGACGGACAGGTTCGTGAATGTCGTGGAAGAAGGCTACGAAGTCGTCTTCCGGCTGGGAAAACCTCAGCTGGCCGACAGTGCAGCTCTGGTTCAACGCGGTTTGAAACCTTTCAGGATGTTAGCCTGCGCATCCCCCGCTTATCTCTCGCGCAAAGGGGTCCCGCTCCATCCTGAGCAGCTCGTGGACCATGACTGTCTGGGCTACCTGTTTTCCGATCGAATGACAGACAAGCTCTGGCGATTCACTAAAGATATGCAGACGTTCACGATCCCCATTGCGAGTCGACTGAAAGTAAACAACACCATGGCCAAGGTGAACGCCGCATTGTCGGGTTTCGGTATTACGCTCTGCGTCGAGGACGTGCTGACGCCCTACGTGCGACGAGGTGAGTTGGTCGTGCTTTTTGAGAACTTCGAAGGCCCCATCTACCCTGTCAACCTGATCTACCCCGCCGACCGTCGCCCTTCAGCAAAGCTCCGACACTTCGTGGATGAGGTCATCCAAAGCTTGGGTTGACCGCAGCTAGAGCTGATTGCACACAGCTTGAGCGAGCGTGCCAGTCGATGGATGGCGAGCACTGCGTGATCATGGATGTGGAACCCACACCGGCTCATCGAACCCCAGAAGTCGAGAGCACCAAGACGATAATCGATCGGGTCGAAGTGCAGTTCGACATCAAGCCAGAGCGCCTCATTGGCGACACCGCTTACGGTACTGCGCCGATGCTGGCCTGGATGGTGGAGAAAAAAGACATCGAGCCGCATATGCCGGTGTGGGACAAAACTGAGCGCAAGAACGACAGCTTTTCGAGTAACGATTTCCACTGGAATGAAGAGGCCGAGGAATACCGCTGCCCGGCCGGCAACGTATTACGCAGCGAATGGCGAGCCTTCAAGACGAGCGTTCGCACGTCACCAACACCATCATCTTCCGATCCAGGCAGACCGACTGCGCGACATGCCTGCTGAAAGCCAAGTGCTGTCCGAACACCTCGATTCGCAAGATTGCTCGCAGCGTCCATGAAGCCGCTCGTGATGTGGCTCGACGCATTGCAGCAACGCCGGAGTACGTGCGCTCTCACCATGAGCGCAAGAAGGTCGAAATGCTGTTTGCCCGCTTCAAGCGCATCCTGAAACTGGATCGCCTGCGACTACGGGGCATGAGTGGTGCGGCCGACGAATTCACGCTGGCCGTCGCAGTGCAGAACCGGCTATCGATCCTGCACGCAATGATGGCAATATGACTCATCTTGGAGAAAGTAACATTCGGCGCGAGGCGAAGCCGGATGTCATGCGCATAGGGATAAGGAATATGGTTTCGATTCAGGTGGATGGTGAGGACAAGACCGCAAAGATCAGCGACTGGGCGATTCGCTGGAGCGACAAGTACGAAGCCCTGGAACTGACCTGTCACTTCCCCTCCAAGAAAAAATACACCCGTGCGCTCAGTAACTGCCAAGTTTCGCCCACCCGCGAGTTGACCAATGTATTGCTGCACAAGCCCGGCAGCACGATCGTCACGCCCATTGCCAAAGCTACGATTTACGGCGAGCGATATGCCGTCGTGCACTACCCGGGCGCCGAAAAGCCCTATGTCTACAAGATGGACGGTATCGGCTTTACCGCCCCGACATCGATGAAGGAAACACCGGTCTTCCGCTATTTCACTCTCGTGGCGAATGCCCGACAGGATCACGCTGAGTCGAAAACTGATCGTGAAATTGCCGACAATGTGGTGCGCCAGCTCGGAAAACTGCCCGCCATCGCTGGCACTGCCCTGCAAGCCTATTGTACGGGGCGCAACGGCACGCTGGCGCCGGGTCAGGGGCTCATCTATCCGTTCGGGCTTAACGAGAGTCAGCTTCAGGCGGTCGAGCGGGCGTTCAGCGCGCAAATCAGCGTGATCGAAGGCCCGCCAGGGACCGGCAAGACCCAGACGATCCTCAACATCCTCGCCAATATTCTGTTACGTGGGCAGACGGTAGCGGTGCTGTCCAACAACAATGCTGCCGTGGAAAACGTCTACGAAAAGCTGGAGAAATACGGCCTGGGCTACTTGGTCGCCAAGCTTGGCAACCAGGACAAACGTGAGGCCTTCTTTGCCGATCTGCCTGCTTGGCCATCAAACGCACCCGAGCCGGCACCATCCCTAGATGAAATCCAGGCCTTGCTGACCCGCTTGAAGCAGCACCTGCAAGACCACAACAGGGCGGCACAACTGCAAATCGAGCTGGACGAGCTGGTCATCGAGCGGCGCTACCTGCAGCAGTGGCAGGCAGAAAGCGATGTACAGGCCACAGTCTCGCTCGACAAGTACGGCCTGACACCGCGCAAGACTGCGGACCTCATGGCCTACCTGGCGTACCTCGGCGAGCAGCGCATTCATCTCAAAGACCGTATCGAGCTTCTGTTCAAATTCAGAATCTTTCGCACCAAGCCATTCACCGAGGGCGAGGCGCGCATGGCCGTTTTCCATGCACTGCAGATGCATTACTACGACAAGTCGCTACGGGACAAGGAAGCGGAGCTGCGGGCGTGCCGTGAATCGTTGGCACGCGCGAATTTCACGGCCCTGCTGAAAGAACTGACAACAGCATCGATGCACCATCTCAAGCAGCATCTGCAACTTCAGGTACCGCCGCCGTCGGACAGCTTTGATGTCAAAACTTACCGCAGGCATTTCGATGTCTTCTTGCAGCGCTTCCCTATCCTGGGCAGCGGCACGCACTCCATCGTCAATTCGATCGCGCCGGGAGCGGTCCTCGACTACGTGATCATCGACGAAGCCTCTTTGCAGGACATCGTGCCGGGCATCCTGCCACTGGGCTGCGCAAAGAACCTGATCGTCGTTGGAGACAACCGCCAGTTGCCGCATATCCCTGTGGCACTGGGGCTTCAAGCGCCCGCCGAAGTCTACGATTGCGAGCACTACAGCCTGCTGGATTCGTGCATTGCCGTGTTTCAGGACACGCTGCCCAGAACCCTGCTGAAAGAACATTACCGCTGCCACCCCAGGATCATCCAGTTCTGCAACCAGCAGTTCTACGACAACGCACTGGTGCCGATGACCGAGGACAAGGGCGAAGCCCCCCTGCGCCTGGTGGTGACAGCCAAGGGCAACCACGCCAGGAAGAACACCAACCTTCGGGAATTGGACTCCCTGCTGAAGGTGCTTGGGGACGAGGGGCCGCCCGTCGGTATGGACGGTGAAGGCCGCGGTTACATCGCCCCGTTCCGGGCGCAAGTCAACCTTTCCGACACGCACTTGCCGACGGATTTCGTCAAGGACACCGTGCACAAGTTTCAGGGGCGCGAATGCGACGAGATCGTCTTCTCCACCGTGCTGGACAAGAAGCGCTACAACCAGGCGCGAACACGCCTGGATTTCGTCGACGACCCACGCATGATCAACGTGGCAGTTTCGCGGGCCAAACATCGCTTCACCCTGGTGACCGGTGACGAGGTGTTCACTGACAACAATGGCCACATCGCCGCGCTGATCCGCTACATCAGCTATTACGCGCAGGACGATCAGATCGTACGCGCGCCGGTGGTGTCGGCATTCGACTTGCTGTACCGCGAGTACGACCAGTCTCTGGCACGCTTGGACGCCCGCCTGCGGCCCGAGGATTCACGCTACAAGTCCGAGCAGATCGTGGCACAGTTGCTGCGTGAAGCGCTGTCAGCCCCGGCGTGCCAGGCATTGAAGTACCACACACAGATCCAGCTGGATAAGCTTGCATCGCCGGGTAGCCTCGACTGGACGGAGCCCCAGCGGGCGTTCATGAGGCGCGCCAGTTGCGATTTCGTGATCTATTTCAAAGTGGGCAAAAAACCGATAGGGGTGATCGAGGTTGATGGCGGGTACCACGACCGACCCGTGCAGGCAGCTCGGGACGCCATGAAAAATGAGATTTTGGCTAGAAGTGGCATTCCTATTCTGCGGCTGCGGACAGTTGAGAGTGACATTGAGCGGAGAGTTGGCGACTTTATCGGGCAGTGGGCTAGTCCTACGCATGGCGCATAAGCACTGGGTCAGAGGTCGTCAGTCGTTGATGGTAGCAATCGACCCGAAGCTGTCTGTAGCCAAGCCGCAAGCTAGCCGATCGAAGGGTTACCGAAAGTATTCGCGACTCCTGTGGGAGCGGGCTTACCGGAGTGCCGCACCACCGCGAACACGGGCGAAGCCCTTGCCATCCAACACGATGCCAGAGACAGCATTTTGCATGTAAGGATCAGGCTTGGTCAGTAATCGCTTCAGTGATCGGGTCGAAAGCAGCCGCTGGCGAGGGACCGCTTTCGACCCGGGCTGTGTAAAAACGTTTTAGAGCAGGTTTGAAGGTTCGAATCGGAACGAAAACCGCGTTCCTACGCAAATTTCAGGACCACTGATCTGCCAATCACGGTCAGATTTTACGTAGCGACACAGACTTCAAAACGAGGCCTGCGTTTTTACACAGCCTGGACCCATAGCGGACACTCCAGCAGCCAGTCAGATGTGTCTGCGAGACCAGAGGGCCATTCAACTTACTGGAAATTGTCTGCCCCCGACCTAGGCAACCTCATTGCGCACTTGACGGCAACTCTTATCCGGTATGGCGTGGCTTACAACCTCCTAACATCAGGCATTAGGTACTTTAAGGTCGAACAACAGCTCATCGGTTGCGCGATCAAAATGGTCGGTAAGGAAATCCAGCAATACACGCACGCGGGGAATCCGGTAACGATTGCCGTGTAATACCGCGTAGACGCCGGCCTCTCGGACACAAAAGTCAGGTAACAGGACCTTCAGTCGTCCAGCACGGATATCGGCTGCCGCATCCCAAATGGTCTTGCGTGCGATGCCATGTCCAGCCAACGCCCATGCGCGCGCGAGGGCGCCGTCGTTGGTTTCCCATGCCTGGCTCATGGGAACGGTGTGGTTCCATTCCTGACCATCCACCACAAAGTGAAAGGTGTTCAATGGACCTGCAGACGTCACCAGCACGATGAACTTGTGGCTAGGCAAGTCAGTAGGGGTTTGGGGTTCACCGTATCGCGCCAGATAATCAGGCGAAGCGCACAGTACTCGCCAGTTGGGAGCCAACTGCCTGGCGATCATCGAGCTGTCATGGGGCTGTCCAAACCGGATTGCCAGATCGACATCGTCCTGCACCAGATTTGATACCGAGTCCGACAACGTCAGTGCGACGTACAGTTCCGGGTGCAATGTACTGAATGTCTCAAGCCAGTCATTTAAAAGATTGCGGCCAAAATCGGCGGATGCGGATATCCGGACCTTGCCACGCACCTCTGTTTGACTGGCTTGAAGCCCAGCTTCCGCCTCATCGATAGCCCGCAATGCGACCCAGCATTGCTGCAAATAAAACCGACCTTCTTCCGTGAGGCGCAACTGACGCGTTGTGCGATCAAACAACTTGGTGCGCAGCGCCGCCTCAAGCTTGATAAGTCGCGCGCTGGCCGCGGCCGGCGACAGCGCCAGTTTGCGCCCTGCGGCAGACAAGCTGCCGAGTGCTGCCGCTTCGACAAACAAACGCATGTCGCCCAATCGGTCAGTAGCCATATTCAATTCAAATTTGATGGTTCATCAAATGGTAGACCAATTATCAAATTCGTAGCAATTCATCACACTCACGTCTCCCATTCCTCTGAGCACAGGTCATGACCGGCAAATCGCAATTTGAAAATGGCTCTTTCACGACATCGGGCAATACCGAATACCTCACTACTGGGCGTCTCCCATTGGCGGCCCTGTTGGCGCTGACAATGGGGAGCTTTATCGCCACCGCCAACGAAACGGTGCCAGCAGGACTTTTGCCGCAAATCGCCGAGGCATTTGGTGTGTCGCAAGCGTGGGCTGGTCAGATGGTGACCCTATGTGCGCTGGGCTCAGGGTTAGCGGCTATTCCATTGACTCTCGCTTTGCAGGGCTGGCGTCGGCGCTTGGTGCTATTACTGGCTGTCGGGGTGTTTTGCGCCTGTAATGCGGTGACCGCCCTGTCGCCCTGGTTTTCATTGACGCTGGCTGCCCGCTTCGTGGTGGGTATCGCAACCGGTCTGGCCTGGAGCCTGCTGGCCGGCTATGTCAGACGATTGGTCGCCCCACAGCAGCACGGTCGCGCAATGGCGCTGGCCATGCTCGGCATCCCTTTGGCACTTGCCCTAGGCGTACCGCTAGGTGCCTGGCTCGGCAAGCTGCTGGGATGGCGTTGTGTGTTCGGGACTCTCTCAGGACTCAGCCTTTTGCTGATGGCCTGGATATATCTGAAAGTGCCTGATTATCCCGGACAACGCTCCGATCGACGCTTGCCGCTACGCAGGGTCCTGCAAACCCCGGGCGTGCGGCCCGTGCTGGCGGTGGTCATGCTCTGGATCCTGGCTCACTACACCCTCTATACCTATATTGCTGCGTTCCTGGCTTCTGTTGGATTGGCCGATCAGATAGATCGGGGCCTCCTTTCATTCGGTATTGCGGCCTTGTTCGGTCTATGGATGATCGGCACGCTGATTGATGACAGGCTTCGGAGTCTGGTACTGCTCAGCCTGACAGCATTCATCCTGGTTTCGTTTGCCCTGGGCCTGGGTGAGCTGCCCGTCAGTGCGATCTATATCGGCATCGTCCTGTGGGGGATGAGCTTCGGTGGTGCGCCAACCTTATTGCAAACCTCCTTGGCTGATGTTGCCAGTGACGGCGCTGATATTGCGCAATCAATGTTGGTGACCGTCTTCAATCTGGCGTTTGCAGGCAGTGGTGTGATCGGCGGCATTTTCCTGGAAACATGGGGGGCAGGTGCTATTCCCTGGGTAGCGCTGGCATTGTTGCTACCAGCGCTGTTGATTGTTTCGATAGCCAAGGGGCATGCTTTCAGGCGTTAACTACTGCCGAGGAGTTGAGGATTTATCAACCCTAAGAGGGTGGGCAGAGGTGATCATTGAGGCTTCATTTGATTTGGCCTTGATACACCCTTGGTTTAAGGGCGATCCCTTCAATGAGCCTCCGTAGTTGTGCTCGCGATCGCCCTCGTGATGAGCAAGTGACCGATCTCTACCTATAAACGCGGTCAGCTGCTGGTCGATTTCTATCCGCGAAAGGCTGTTTCTGGTGGCTTTCTGCCTATCACGACTGACGGAGATCGACCCGTTTTCTGCCTTTCAGCATAGGCAGCTATGGCTCAGCATCAAACCGCACAAATCTTCTAAACGTTCTTTTCAAAAGCGCGGTAATTTAGTCGCCCGCACAGTTCAAAGCTGAACCATACCTCTGGAGCCTTCCGTGGATAAACGCAACTGGATTGAGCTGTCCCAGGATGCCGATACCGGGATTGAATCGATTCGTGCCCATTTTCAGGGGCATGCCTACGATCCGCACTGGCATGACAGTTTTCTGGTGGGGGTCACCGAACAGGGGGTGCAGCAGTTCAATTGCCGACGCGTTCGCCATCTTAGTACGCCGGGCAAGGTATTCATGCTGGAGCCGGGGGAAATCCACGATGGGCATGCGCCGACCGAGGAAGGGTTTACCTATTCCATGCTCTACCTCGATCCGCACTGGCTTGAACGGGAGTTGCATGCGTTGTTCGAGCACGCGCCAGCCGATAGTCAGCCGGGCTTTGCCGACACCCTGAGCCAGGATCCGGGCCTGGCCACTGCCATTTATCAAGCCTTCCACGTGCTCCATGAGGGTGACTTGCGCATCGTGCGCCAGAGCGCCATCGATACCTTGTTGGGGTCGCTCACTTGCCACCTTGATTGGCGCAAGCGGCAGGCCTTTGATCCGCGTCTGCCGTTGGTGGCCCAGGTTGCGCGTGACTATCTGCATGCCCATGTCTACGAGGACATCGGGTTGGATGATCTGGCTCAAGCCTGTGGTGTTGATCGCTTTCGCTTGACGCGGGCCTTCAAGGCAGCCTTTGGGCTGGCGCCTCATGCTTATCTGATCCAGCTGCGCCTGGCCAAGGCGCGGCAGCTACTGGCGCGGGGCGAGTCGCCGGCGCAGGTGGCCAGTGCTCTCGGGTTCTCCGATCAAAGCCATATGGGGCGCTGGTTCCGCCGTGCCTACCAGCTCACGCCAGCGGACTACCGCAAGCGCTGCTCAAACCTTCCAGACTGAATCCCGCTGACCCGCGACCATGGCCTCCTATCTGATCAAGGAGTCCATGCCATGTCTTTTTCGCTGTTCCTTTCTGCGCCTTCGATGTGTCCTCAGGGAGTCTGAGCCATGGAATCGTTGTTGCCTTTCCTGCTGTTTGCGTTCGTTGCCTCGATCACCCCGGGGCCGACCAATATTCTGGTGCTGAGCCACAGTTCGCGGTGGGGGCTGGGCGCTACGCTGCCGATCATTTTTGGCGCTTGCGTGGCGGCGGCGCTGATTGTGTTTGCCGTCGGGCTCGGCGTGGGCGAGACGCTGCTGCGGTTTCCGCGAGTGCAGCAGGCGATGGCCTGGATCGGGGTGTTCTGGTTGAGTTGGCTGGCCTGGCAGATCTTTCAAAGCGCACCGCCGTCCCTGAACCCGACTACCCCGCGCGACGAGGGCCTGAGTGTGTTCGGTGCCGCCACCCTGCAATTGCTCAACCCCAAAGTCTGGATGATGGCGGTGGCGGTGGTGAGCGTGTTTGCCGGTGGCGGCGACAAGACCATGCGGCTGGTGTTGTTGTCGCTGGTGTTCCTGTTGGTCTCTTTGCCGTGCATGACTCTGTGGGCGTTGCTCGGCGTGGGTAGTGCTCGGTTTTTTGGTTCGCCACAGGCGTTCAAACGCGTGAACCATGCACTGGCTTTTTTGCTGCTGGTGTCGGCCTGGTTGACCGTGCTGGTGTAGGTCGAACATACCTGGGCAGGGCGCTTTAATCAGCAGCCAGACCCCGCCAAGCTTAGGGTGATGATGAAGGCCTGTATGGAGAAATAGGCAGGCAGAATGCGTATTACCAGGCCGACTATAGTCTCGATTGTCCAGTAACGTTCTGGTTCTGACCGTTTAACTTGCTCTAAATCATTCTTACACAGCTTCGGCCGATTGCTGCCTGTCACGACAGGCAGAAAACGACCCAAAGCGGTCAGTCGTGACAAGTAAAAAGCGACTGAGTAAGGTCGTTCGCTTCGCGCCAGGCTCGACTGTCGAATCCGGTGGCAACATCTGGAAACTCTACACCCGCAACCGATAAAGAGCCCAGCAGGCTAACACTCGAATTCCCTTCATTGATTTTCGCTTGTTTCGTGGCCCTAAAACTGGACATCCCTCAGCGGCCTTGGCCCCGGTTTCTTTCATCAGGGCTTGAGTTGCTACAGAGCAGCGCGAGGGCTAGCTGGCTAGGGAAGCCGCATTGTCTGCCAACCCTCATTGCCCAATATCTTTGATAATGAGCGTACTGATTGCCGCACCTTTGACGCTGATCTATTACATCAGAGTTTCAAGACTTCCAAGCGAAAGTGGTGGCACACTCATAGTGGCTCTTATCCTAGAAATTTAATTTGTTGTTCTAAAACCCGGAACGTGGCTCTAGCCTGGTTTATTACATCGATGAACGTGAGCCGTTCCTCGTCAGTCAGATTGGGAATTCGCTCAAGTTTACTTATTGCCAATCCAGCTCTCTTCAGCAAACTTACATGCTTATCGTTAAATATTTCAGGATATCTATTGGTTAGTTCGTGCTTCACGAATGCTGCCAAATAACCTGCTTCAAAAGAAGTATGTATTGAAAAATTATTGCCACCGAACTCGCGCAAGTTATTTATAGCGTGCTCCAGCGAATAATCAACTTTCCTGCAGAATTCGCAAAGCTCGTCCTTGTCTTCCTCTCTCATTGATCTATATGTCTCAAAATACTTTATTATCTGTTGGCCGAGGTCAAATAATGCTTTAATGTCCGAGATCATTTTGATTGCCTCCACACTTTGTGTCAGTTGGTGGAGTATAGGCAAAAATCCGCCTTGATCAGCTCGCAACGCACCGCAACCCCGCATTTAGCCCCGTTGTGGACCTCTCCCACTGTCAGCCGTGAATTGGTATCTGCCTCTACCTCGGTGTGGTTGGGCTGCGTGACGGAGCTGAGACTTCAATCACTGATTTGGCTTAAAGGATGACAGAGGCTTGTAGGTCTCTGTCTGGTGGTGAGCAATCACATGCCATAGCCCGGCCATCTCCAGATGAGTTGGAAGCTCCTAATGGAGGTCCGCTTTTGGCCGATTCTGTTGAAAAAGTCGGTCTGCCCAAACTGCCTGATCATTGACTGGTGAAAACACCTTTTTTGCACGCTGCTACGTGAAATCTGAGTCCGGAAGCCACTGCAAAAAGTAAAGATTTCAATCTCGGACGCGTACTTTTCTGATACGCAAACCATGGCCGACTTTTTCAACAGAATCGGCCGATAGCTGCCTGAATCAGGCGTCGCCTAGCAGCATGATATGAGTAGCATGGACATCCTCTGTTCGCATGAAACCGCAGTGCAGGTAAAACGCGTCTCCTTCAGACGTATCGGTGGAAAGACGTACGTTCTGAAAGCGAAGAGTGGCATGTGCGACCAGCGCTTTTACTAGCGTTTGACCCACGTGTTGCCCCCTTGAAGAAGCTGCTACGTAAACCCGTCGCAGCCTTGCCGTATTAGTCTCGCCATATGGATCAACTGAAAGGCCTCCGATACCTATCAGTTGCTGGGTGAAATACGCCGCCATAAGACATTCTCCGGGTGCATCGAAGCGATTCGCTCCGGAGTGCCATTCGGCAATCAGCCGAGTGAGAAACCTGAAACCCTCTCCAACTGCCTCTTTTTCCAAGGCTAGAATCTGTGGCGGCAGGTGCGTGATCTGATGAATTTCGACTTGTTTCATGCATCGTCCTTGATTCGGTGTGAAACCGTTTTGGTTGGTCGAGAATCTTCGTGTGCACGCTATGAGAGATGCAAGTGGCAGTTATCGACCCAATGCTGCCATCGACGACTCAGCTTATGGCATGTGTAGAATAGTGTTTTCCCCATTTTCAAAGGAATGATCCAGTGATCACTTGCCACGTCAGGTATGTAATCGATCCCTACCAGATCCCGGCTTTCGAAAGCTATTCTCGCCATTGGATTCGTGTGGTGAACCGTATGGGAGGGAACCACCACGGCTACTTTCTACCAGCCGAAGGCGCCAACAATATCGCTTACTGTCTATTCAGCTTTTCCAGCCTGGCAGATTATGAGCAGTACCGTAGGGAGGCCGGAGTAGATCCTGAGTGCGTTCAATTGGTGACGCAGGCTACCGAGCAAAAATTCATCCTGAGCTACGAGCGCAGTTTCCTTCGTCCCATTCTTGATTGAACTGACTGTTTTCGACCCAAAGCTGCCGGTGGCGATAGATAGTCAAAAACGGCCAAGTGCGGACTGACACACGGATTCCGTCCATTTGCGCGAGCCAATGGGCACTCCGTAACAACCGCTGAACCTAACGACTTTCGTAGAGAGGCTGCCGATGCAGGACATTCCAACCATGTACGGTACCCACACGCTACGGAGAACTAAGGTATCGCTAATCTATCGCAGGACGAAGAACCTGAGAGCAGTGCAACTCCTGCTTGGCCGTACGAAGCTTGAATGTACCGTTAGATACTTGGGGATCGAGGTCGATGACGCCCTGGAAATGGCGGAACAGACGGACGTCTGACCACCCAACGGTCGAGACTAGACCGTTGCAGTCTCTTGCCAGGCTCTAGGTCGCCAATGCTATATGACCAGTAGGAAGGATTTGTTCAAGCATTGCTTGGCGAGGTACCAATCGCTGCAGATCCTTCATCGTGACGTTCCAGCTATCCAGGCGTCTATAACTTCGTAGCCAAGGTTGGCTCTCATCCTGGAAGAGGGAGATCTTTTATGATCATTAAACCGCGCGTTCGCGGCTTTGTCTGTGTGACTACCCACCCCACTGGCTGCGAAGCCAACGTCAAGAATCAGATCGATTACGTTACTACGAAAGGATTGATCACCGGGGGGCCAAAGAACGTACTGGTGATTGGTGCATCGACCGGATACGGACTTGCTGCGCGGATAACGGCAGCTTTTGGTTGTGGCGCCAGCACTCTCGGTGTGTTTTTCGAACGTGAAGGCGATGAGGGCAAGCTCGGCACCGCCGGCTGGTACAACACAGCGGCCTTTCACACGTTTGCCGAGTCCGACGGCCTCTACGCCAAGAGCATCAACGGCGATGCTTTTTCCGATGAGATCAAACAGAAGACTATCGACGTTATCAAGCGCGACTTCGGGAAGGTCGACCTGGTTGTTTACAGTCTTGCCGCACCGCGCCGGACACACCCCAAGACGGGTGAAGTACTCAGTTCTACCCTCAAGCCGCTCGACAAGGCCGTGACCTTGCGGGGCCTGGATACTGATAAGGAAGTGGTCAAGGACACCACGCTACAACCCGCGATCCAAAGCGAAATCGATGGCACGGTGGCCGTGATGGGCGGCGAAGATTGGCAGATGTGGATCGATGCCTTGCACGAAGCGGGTGTTCTGGCTGATGGGGCGAAAACGACCGCGTTCACTTATCTGGGCGAAAAGCTGACTCATGACATCTACTGGAACGGCTCCATTGGTGCGGCCAAGAAGGACCTGGATCAGAAAGTCCTTGGTATCCGTGAACGGTTGGCTGTTCTGGGAGGCGACGCGCGGGTCTCGGTATTGAAAGCGGTGGTTACCCAGGCAAGTTCAGCTATCCCGATCATGCCGCTGTATCTGTCATTGTTGTTCAAAGTCATGAAGGAGCAGGGCACACACGAGGGATGCGTCGAGCAGGTCTACGCGCTCTACAAAGACAGCTTGTACGGCCATTCTCCAGTTATGGATCAAGAGGGTCGCCTGCGCGCGGACTACAAGGAGCTGGCTCCCGAAGTCCAGGATCGGGTCAAGCAACTATGGGATCAGGTCAGCAATGACAACCTTTATGAACTTACTGATTTTGTCGGTTACAAGGCGGAGTTCCTGCGTCTCTTCGGTTTCGGGATCGAAGGGGTGGACTACGAGGCTGACGTCGATCCGGACGTCAAGATCTACAACCTGCTCCAAGCTTAGGTCGTAAGTATGGATAGCTGCCTCGATGCCCATGCAGAGGCAGCTGCTGCCCAAGAGGGGTTGTAACGGGATGTCTGTTTTGGCCGGTTGAATCCACAGCTGAAAGCGGTGCTTCGATGAACGTCCGGTCTTGGCCAGCCCCCTTCGATACCGACAAATTTATCCCTGCCGAGCGGATCTCTGGCAGCGCACAAGAGGCCGCCCCCGGCAGCCCAATCCTCAGAGCGACCTGCCTAAGCGCCATACCTCTAACTTCGCAACCCCCTCAAAGCAACCGTTCAATGGCAGAATCTCCTCAACTTGATCGTTTTGGAGAACACCATGCTTCGTGCGTTTGAACGAAGGCTCGACCCCTTTCCTCCTGACGAGGTACCACCGCCACCCGACGGCCTGGCTCGCTTCCTGTGGGCCTGTACGCGGGGTGCTCGCGGTTACATTCTGGTGTTTGCGCTGCTCAGTGCCGGTGTGTCGATTTACGAAGCCTGGCTGTTTTCCTTCCTCGGGCAAGTCGTGGACCTGCTCTCGACCTGGCAGGCAGGCGGTGAAGCGGCTGCGCAGGAAAGTCGCGTGTTGTGGGGCATGGGCATCATCATGGTGGCCAGTGTCGGGCTGGTGGCGTTGCGCACCATGGTGCAGCACCAGATATTGGCGATTAACTTGCCGTTGCGGCTGCGCTGGGACTTCCATCGCTTGATGCTGCGGCAAAGCCTTTCGTTTTTTTCCGATGAGTTTTCCGGCCGGGTCACGACCAAGGTGATGCAGACGGCGCTAGCGGTGCGCGACATGCTATTCACCCTTATCGAGATCGCGCCCGGGATCGGGGTATATTTCATCGCGATCATCGCACTGGCCGGCGGCTTCGCCCTGAAACTGATGCTGCCTTTCATTGCCTGGGTCGTGTTGTTCGGGCTGGCCATGTGGTACTTCGTGCCCCGCCTGGGGAAAGTCGGGCAGGAACAGGCCAATGCGCGGTCGATGATGACCGGGCGTATCTCAGACGCCTACACGAACATCACGACGGTGAAGCTGTTCTCCCACTCCAATCGTGAAGCGCATTTCGCGCGTGCAGCGATGGAGGATTTCAAACAAACCGGCTTTCGTCAGATGCGTCTGGTGAGCCAGTTCGAGATCGTCAACCAGGCATTGGTGGTGGCGTTGATCGTGGCGACGGGGGGGGATGCCCTGTGGCTATGGCACCAGGGTGAGGTCGGCGCAGGTGCCGTGGCGGCAATCACCGCCATGGCGTTGCGTATCAACGGCATGTCGCACTGGATCATGTGGCAAATGACCTCGCTGTTCGAGAGCATCGGCACCGTGCAGGATGGCATGGCAACCTTTACCCGGGGCCCAAAGGTGCAGGATGCGCCGGACGCGGGCGTGCTCGTGACCTCCGGCGGCGCGGTCACCTTCGATAAGGTGAGCTTCAACTACAATGGCGAACGTCAGGTGCTCGATGGCCTGAGCCTGCACATCCGTCCGGGCGAAAAGATCGGTCTGGTTGGCCGCTCTGGCGCCGGCAAATCCACGCTTATCAACTTGCTGCTGCGCTTTTATGACGTCGACAGCGGGGAGATTCGCATCGATGGCCAGAACATCGCACAAGTGACGCAAGACAGCCTGCGCGGCGCCATCGGTATGGTCACGCAGGATACCTCCCTGCTGCACCGTTCCATTCGTGACAACATCGCCTACGGCCGCCCCGATGCGACCGACGCGCAAATCCGCAGCGCCGCGGCCAATGCCCAGGCCGACGAGTTCATCAGCCAACTGAGCGACCGGCAAGGCCATACCGGTTACGACACCCTTGTGGGTGAGCGCGGCATCAAGCTGTCGGGCGGCCAGCGCCAACGCGTCGCGATTGCCCGGGTGATGCTCAAGAATGCCCCGATCCTGCTTCTTGACGAGGCCACCAGCGCGCTGGACTCGGAAGTCGAAGTGGCCATACAGGAAAGCCTCGATGAAATGATGCAGGGCAAGACGGTGATCGCCATCGCCCATCGACTGTCCACCATTGCGGCCATGGACCGGCTCATCGTCATGGACAACGGACGCATCATCGAGCAGGGCACCCACACCGAATTGCTCGGGAAGAACGGGATTTATGCGCGGCTGTGGCAGCATCAAAGCGGCGGGTTTCTGGGTGAGGATCAGGGAGTGGTCGAGGCTATGGATCAGGTGTGAGCGTGAAGAGGGCGCAGCCGGGGGCGATAGGGGCGGGCCACGACCGTTGCCACTCGGCGACGGCTGCTGTCGGCCCAAAGTGGGCAGATCGGTCCTGACTCGGACCGGTCTGTCGATGGCGGTTAGAAACACCAGTCCTCAGCATATACGACGCGACAGAATGGTCCCGCCAGAGTCGCATTGTGATGAGCGACAATCTCTTCAGCCGTCAGCGCAGGGGTGCTGTTGCAGGTGTGGCCATCGGCGATCAGCACTGCATCGAATCCAAAATCCCGTGCAGCGCGGCAGGTGCTATCGACACAGTATTGGGTCTTCATTCCGGTAATGACCACGCCCTGAGCGCCACAAGCTCGTAGCTGATCGGCCAGAGCAGTCTTGGTGAAGGCGTTGGGTCGGCTTTTCTCGAAGATCACTTCGTCACCCTGTAGCTCCAGTTCCTGCACCAGTTGCGTCAACGGACTTCCGGACTCGATAGGCGAACCAGGTGGACCAATATGGCGTGCGAGAAAAATCGGCGCACCTGCACGCCGGGCTTTACTCAACAGGTTATTCAACGTGTCTAGCAGCGCTTCGCCAGCCCATGGTTTTTCCGGACCATGAAACAAGCCAACCTGCATATCGAGAATCAAGAGTGCATACATAGTGCTTTTCCTTGCGTTTGGACCAGCGACACAAGGGCAAAAGAAAAGGCCCTATCCATCACTGGCGGGCCTTTGAAGTTCGTGTGTTATTGGCTCACGACACCTCTCACGACCCGCCTCTGGCGGTCGTGGTAGTCGTGGTCAAGGCAATTCGTGGCTGATTCATAACGCTGACAGTAGCTGCACGGCACCGGGTTGGCAAATGAGCGCATGAAGGTGAGGACTGATTCACCATCGTTAAGGTTCGCTGTTGGCCGATAGCCGTCCGCTACGAAGCGCAGCTATCGAATTCCTAGTCGCTCTGCTTCAGTCGCATTTTCCGAAAGCTGGATTTCTAAAGACATGGCGCTCTCCCTGAGCAGTGAGTAACGGGGTCAACAAGGTATGATTCTTAGGTCCTGCGCGTAGAGCAATACTCCACAATGAGTTGAGTGACCGCTGCCACAATCGCCTGATCCGCTTCAGGAGCGCTGAACAACCGAAACTGCGCATCCGGCAAATCCGGCAATCCTTGTTCCGCACCAAGAACCGCCAGTCCTTGCCCCAACTGGCTGACTGGCATGGGCGCTACCGCGAAGCCAGCAAGCGCCGCGGCTCGCAATCCGGCCGTGCTGCTGCACAACATCGCCGTTCGTTGGGCGATCCCCGCCCGAGCCAGTTGTGTCAGGGCCACCTCGCGATAAGGGCACGGCTCGGGGAACAGGGCCAGCGGCAACGGCGTCGGTAACTCGGTGACGGGCTGCGCCGACCAGGCCCACACCAGCGGTTCTTGCCATAGCAGCAGCCCCGTGTCGCTGGTTTCGCACAGAGAGCCGATGACCAGTTCCAGATGCCCTTGCTTCATCAAGGCCAGCAATGTGCCCGGAATGCCCACCTGCACGTCGATCTCCATCCCCGGGTACTGCGCCGCGAAATCCTGAAAAGTGCGCATTAATCGCGACTCGACAAAATCTTCGGATACCCCGATCCGCAGTCGCCCGTGAAACGGCGTGCGCGTCAGTTCAGCCCAGGCATCACGGTTCAGCGCAAGGATGGTGCGTGCATAAGCCACCAGGCGTTCGCCATCGGGCGTCAGTCGCTGGGAACGGGTGGTACGCCTCAACAGGGGTTTACCAATCTGTTCTTCCAGTCGTCGCACGTGCCCACTGACCGCGGACTGGGTCAGGTGCAGCTTCTCGGCTGCACGGCTGAAGCCTTCTTCATCGACGACTGTGACAAAAGTCTTGAGTAGCAGAGCATCGAACATAGTTTGATATGTGATTAATGGCTTATTTATTTACGATTTATATTCCAAATAAAACTATGTTGCAATGTTTGCCGCCCCCCATCTCCCATTACCCGAGGCGTGCCATGACTACTCTTCTGCATATCGAATGTTCCCCGCGCAAACAGCGCTCGGCCTCCCTTGAAGTCGCCCGCAGCTTCATTGCGCGCTATCAGGAAAACACCCCGGACACTGAAATCATCACCCTAGACCTTTGGAACATGGCGTTGCCGGAGTTCAATGATCAGGCCATGGAGGCCAAATATGCCGGACTCAATGGCACGCCCTTGACCCCGGTACAACAAGACGCCTGGAACACCTTGAAAGATCTGGCCGCACACCTGCACAGCGCGGATGTGCTGGTGATGTCCGTGCCACTGTGGAATTTCAGCATCCCGTACAAACTCAAGCACTTCATCGACCTGGTGTCGCAGAAAGACATCCTGTTCAGCTTCGACCCGGAGCGCGGTCTGGAAGGCATGCTGCACAACAAGACCGCTGTGGTGATGTATGCCCGCGGCCTGGATTTTTCGGCGCAGTCGATCACCCCGGCAGAGCGCTTCGACTTCCAGAAGCCTTACGTTGAAGCCTGGCTGAAATTTATCGGCGTGACGGATGTGCACTCGGTGACTGTAGAGAAAACCATCCTGGGGGAAGACGTTGACCTCAGCGCGCGTGAGGTCGCGACTCAGCAGGCCAGGAGATTGGCGGATAGTCTTGGTCGCTGAGGTTACAGAATCTTTCGCACGAAGAGGCCTGTTGGTCCCCCCCAGTCACGGGGGCCAAGAGCAGTCATTGGACAGAGTGATGGCCCTGTACTAGCATCACCCAGAATGATGCCTATTTGAATTGAGTTGCGACGAACGCCTTTAGATGGATCGTTAGAAGTAGTAGGAGTAGTCCATGGACGAAAGAACTTTCTACGATAGTGGTAAATTAAAAGTCACTGGCGTGAGATCTGTCGTCAATGATCATATCTATACTTTATCGCCTGTAAACTCAACCTGATTGACCCCAGTAGCCATTGGCGCTTATTTGCTTGTCTACTCAAAAGCGGGGGGCGGCGGTTCCCTCCTGCTCATCTCAGTCTCAGTAGTTCAGTTAATGATTGCTTTAATCAGGATGGGGTCACATGATGCTACTCATAATTGCCTGCTCAATTGTTATTTCAATGATGTTTGGGGCGCTATTTTACATTGTAAGGCAACCATTAAACCCAAGAAAAACTTTGCAAAATAGTATTTATAGTGGTGTCGCATTTACTGCGCTGGTAAGGCTTGTTGCAACAACTAATAAAGTTAACTCATCTATTCTCGTGCTTGTTGCGGCGGCGATAGGGGTTGTTGTCTGTTTTTTTCTTGGTTGGTCTTTGATTGGTATAAGAAAAGAGAAAAAAGAAAGCGCTTGAGAAAAGCAGGAAAGGATTTATTTGGTGAGACTGGTGAGGAGGTTTTTGCTGGACAAACGAGCGCTGTTTCTGGATCGGCTGGATGTCCGTGGTGATGAGCATGAAAATGGTTTTTTTGGTTTCTAAATTTTTAGCTGGGACTTCTGGTGTCTTACTGTTTTTTTATCGAAATAGCTTGTTTGTTCAATATGCGGGGGAGGGCACGAAAAATCCAGACGCGACACATCAAGTCCTGATCAATAATCACGGGGCTTATTCATATATAACCTCGACGCAATCTGACCATCTTCGTATGTTGATTTTGGCAGCGGCTGCTTTATTTGCAGTAGCGATCGCAATCGATCTTTTACAAAAGAAATACCGTCGTTAAATTACAGAGGAAATGGGGCGCAGCCCCCCCCCAGCGCTATAGTTGCGCATCCTGCACCGTAGGCTATTCAACGCCCAACGGGATATTCAAACCCAGCTTCACGGTGCTCATCGAAACAAGGGTTTTGAAGCGTTTGACGTTATTGTTCTCAAAGAGCAACTCGCGGGTCAGGTCGGTGTACTGCTGCATGCTCCTGACCGCGAGGATCAGCACGAAGTCCCACTCGCCCGCGACGTAGTAACACTGCTGCACTTGCGGACACGCGGCAAAGCTTTTGCACAGTACTTTGATCGACGGCACGCTGCGTCCGGATTCGATCTGCGCCAGCATCGCCCGACTCACGCCGCATTGCCGGGCCAGAGCGTCGAGGGACAAATGGCGCTTGCCCCGCAGCCGTTGCAGGTTCTGCGCGACCCGCTCGCAGATCGGGTCTTCTGAATGGCCGCGTCAAAGCCCTCGACTGCTCCTGATCAACTCATAGGCCCGACGCACCAGCGGGTTCACGGTGTTGGGCCGAATCCACAAGTGGTAGGTCACGTCCGGCAGCCGTGGCAGGCCATCGTTTTCGCCGAGCACGCGCATATCGGGGCCGAGCATTTCCATGCTTCTGGGCGTGACACCCAACCCGGCACGCGTTGCGGCCTTGATGCCAATCAGGTTCGACGCCAGGTACGCCTGGCGCCATGGAATATTCGCGCGCTCCAGCGCTTCCAGGGCGTAGCGACGATAGATACTCGGTTCATCCACCAGAATCAGCGGCAAGGGTTCTTCGGGCGTATGAATGTACTGCGCCGAGCAGATCCACCACACCGGCGAAGTGCGCAAGGCGAAGCCTTCGAGCGTCGGGTCTTCACGGGTGGAGATCACCATGTCGACCTTGCCCCGGTGCAGATCATCCATCAGAAACGGGCTGCGGCCGACATCGATCTCCAGGCGCAAGCGCGGGGCCGAGCGGGCGATGTGGCTGAGGATCGGCGGCAGGATGGTGTCGGCGATGTCATGGGGTGAGCCGATCCGCAGCACACCGCTCAAGTTGCTTTCGCGCAGGGAGTTCAGCGCATCGTCGTTGAGCGAAAGCATCTGCCGCGCATGACGCAACAACTGCAAGCCGGCTTCGGTCAGTTGCTTCTGACGCCCGCGCTTCTCGAACAGACTCACCCCCACTTGTTGTTCCAGACGTTGCATGTGCTGGGTGACCGACGATTGCGTGCGGGCCAGTTGTGCGCCGGCCTCGGCAAAACTGTGGTGATCGACCACGGCAATGAAGGTGCGCAGTAATTCGAGATCGAGGGTAGGTGAGGTCGGCATGGCCATTTCCGGGGCTGTTTTTACATCAAGGCTGCAAACATAAACATTACATTTGTTTATGTGTTTTTGGCGATGTTTTAGTGCTAATGCGGTAACTACGGGCGCTGTGAGGATTTTCGCTTAGCAGCAATACGGCAAGTTATAACGATATTAGATATTTGAATTTCCGTTACTTCAGGACTGTACCTAGGATGCCGCCTCATCAGGTCGGGGAACGCCGATCATCCATGAGGGGAAATCCATGTTGCTTGAGCGCTCACCTGTAAAACGATGGTTGCCTGTGATGCTGGGCGCCTTGATCTCATTGGCTACCAGTGCCGGGGCTCAGGCTGATGCCACGCTGGACAAGATCCAGCAACGGCATGTGCTGACGGTGGGGGTCGTACTGTCCGGCGGCCCCTTCGGCAGTATCGATCCGGGCACTCAGAAACCTCGGGGCTTGAACGTCGACCTCGCTCAGGAACTGGGTCGGCAGTTGGGCGCCGAGGTGCAATTGGTGCCGGTATTGCCCGCCAACCGCGTGCAGTTTTTGCAGCAGGGCAAAGTGGATTTGTTGATCGCCAACATGGAATGGACCGCCGAGCGCGGTGAGATCCTCGGTTTTGTGCCAACGCCTTTCTACCGTGTCGGCGGTACCGCGGCGCTGCTCAAGGACAGCAAGATCAGCCGTTGGGAAGACCTCAAGGGCCAGCCCGTCTGCACCTCCCAGGGCAGCAGCTACATCAAGCCGCTCACCGAGCTGGGTGTGGAGATCAAGGCGTTCAAGAGCTCGTCGGAATCCTTGCTCGCGCTGCGTGGCAACAACTGCGTCGCGGCAGTGCATGACGCCACGCTGATCAACCCGTTGATCGCCGACAACGCCGAATGGCAGGGCTATCGGGCGCTGAGTCCGGAGCTCAACCCGGCCCCTTCGGTGATCTGGACCCGACCTGGCGAACGCGACACCCAGGCCCGGCTCGACCCCATCGTCAAGGAACTGCACCGCAGCGGCTGGCTGATCGACGCCCAGGCCCGCAACCGCATCACCCCTGCGTCACCGGCCTTGGTGGAGTTGCAGAAACAGTTCCAGGCCAACGGCGCCTGAGCGGTTCACCTCATTGTTTTCAATAGACCGCCGACGGATTCGGCGGTCGTTCAAGGTAGTCGTGCATGAACCGATATTTTTCCGCTAGAAGCCTGGCCATGCTGTGCCTGGCAGGATGCGCCGTGCTGGGCGCCAGCCTCGCTCAGGCCGATGCCACGCTGGACAAGATCGAACAACGCCACGCGATCAGCGTCGGGGTGATGCTCAGTGGTCCGCCGTTCGGCACCCTCGACCCCAAGACCGGCGAACACCTGGGGTACAACGTCGAACTGGCTAAGGGCATCGCCAAGGCGCTGGGTGTCGAGGCCCAGACTGTTTCGGTGCTGGCACCCAACCGGGTGCAGTTCCTGCAGCAGGGCAAGGTCGACATCCTGATCGCCAATATGCAGTTCACCGAAGAACGCGCCGAGATTCTCGATTACGTGCCCACGCCCTATGAAGAAGTCGGTGGCGCCGCGTTGATTCGCAAGGGTGCGGGTATCACCCAGTGGAGCGACTTTAAGGACAAACCGGTGTGCGTGTCCCAGGGCAGCAACTTCATCAAGCCATTACAGGAAACCTACGGCGCGCAGATCAAGGCGTTTCGCAGCCAGTCCGAATCGCTGTTGTCGTTGCGCGGCAATGGCTGCGTGGCGGCGGTGCATGTCAGCCCGACCATGCATACCTTATTGAGCGATGCCGAGTGGGCCGGGTATGAAATTCCGCTGCCGGGTGACTTGATCCCGTCGAACTCGGTGATCTGGATACGCAAGGGCGAGCACGATACCCAGGCGAAGCTGGATGCCATCGTGCGCGACTGGCACCGCAGCGGCTGGCTGATCGAATTGGGCGAACGCACGGGCATGGCACCGTCGCAAGCCTTGCGTGACCTGCACGAGCAATACCGCAACGCGGCACCGCTGGCAGTGCGGTCATGAGTCGACCGTTGTTCGTGGCCTTGCAGCAACTGCTCGGCGCCCGTCATGTGCAGACCAGCGAAGAGGCCGCGCCGTACCTGACCGACAAACAGGGCCGTTACGTGGGGCAGGTGATTGCCGCCGTGCACCCGGCAAGCACCGAAGAAGTTGCGGCGGTGGTGCGCGCGTGCGTGGCCTGCGATACGCCGGTGGTGGTGCAGGGCGGCAACACCGGGCTGATGGGCGGCGCGACTCCGGACGCCAGTGGCCGCGCGGTGTTGTTGCTGCTCGACCGGATGAATCGCGTTCGGGCAGTGGACACCGACAACGACACCCTGACCGTCGAGGCGGGCTGCATTCTGCACACCATTCAGGGCGTCGCCCGCAATGCCGGGCGCCTGTTCCCGCTGAGCCTGGGCGCCGAAGGCAGCTGCACCATTGGCGGCAATCTGGGCACCAATGCCGGTGGCACGGCGGTGCTGCGCTATGGCAATACCCGCGAATTGACCCTTGGTCTGGAAGTGGTCACCGCCCAGGGCGACATCTGGAATGGCCTGCGCGGTTTGCGCAAGGACAACACCGGCTACGACTTGCGCGACCTGTTCATCGGCAGCGAAGGCACCCTCGGCATCATCACCGCCGCCACCCTGAGACTGTTCCCGTTGCCCAAGGCCCAGGCCACAGCGCTGTTGGCCTTCGACTCGCTGGCCCAAACGGTGACGTTCCTGTCCCATGCCCGCGCCGGTTTCGGTGCCAGCCTGACCGCGTTCGAACTGCTCAGTGCCGGGTGCCTTGCGTTGCTGCGCGAGCAATTTCCCGAAGGCCCACAACCCTTTTCCGGTGCCCGTCAGCCTTGGTTCGCGTTGTTGGAATTGTCCGATAACCACAGCGAAAGCCATGCCCGCGAAGCGTTTGAACAGGTACTGGGCGAGGCCTACGAGCAGAGCCTGCTGGCCGATGCGCTGATCGCCGAAAGCCTCGCCCAGAGCCAGGCGTTTTGGCTGTTGCGCGAGAACATGAGCGAGGCGCAGAAGCGTGCCGGTCGCAATATGAAGCACGACATCTCGGTGCCGATTTCCCAGGTCGTGGCATTTGTCGCCCATACCGATGCGCTGTTGCAGCGCCATTTCCCTGGTGTGCGGCATTACACCTTCGGCCATCTGGGCGACGGTAACCTGCATTACAACGTCGCCCATCCGCACAACTCAACGGTCGAGGCGCACATGGCCCATTACGCAGCACTCAGCCAACTGGTGCACGACAGCGCCCACGCTCACGGCGGCTCCATTAGCGCCGAGCACGGTGTCGGCCAGCGCAAACGGGACATGCTAGGGCGCTACAAAAGCCCGGTGGAACTCGACCTGATGCGCCGGATCAAGCAAGCGCTGGACCCGAACAATCTGCTGAACCCCGGCAAGGTTTTGAAGGGGAGTCAGTCATGACGCTTCGTCTGTCCAAACGCGTACAGCGCGTCTCGCTGTCGGCCAATGCCGCCGCGAAATCTCAAGCCACGGCATTGCGCGAGGCTGGTCGCGACATCCTCGACCTGACCACCGGCGAGCCGGATTTTGACACCCCGGAGCACATCAAGCAGGCCGCTTATGCCGCCATCGCCGCCGGTGCCACCAAGTACACGCCGAAACCGGGCGTGAAGGCCTTGCGCATCGCGGTGCAACGCAAACTCCAGCAGGAAAACCAGCTGGACTATCCGCTGGAATCGATCGTGATTGGCAACGGTGCCAAACAGATCATCTTCAATGCCTTTGCCGCCACCCTCGACGACGGCGATCAGGTGCTGGTGCCAACGCCGTACTGGCCGTCGTTCCCCGACAGCGTGCGCTTCAATGGCGGCGAGCCGGTGTTTATCGAATGCGGGCTGGCGCAGGGCTGCAAACTGACGGCCGAACAATTGGAGCAACGGATTGGCGAACGGACTCGCTGGCTGATCCTCAACGGCCCCGGCAACCCCAGCGGCGCGGTGTACAGCGCGGCCGAGCTGCGTGCCCTGGCCGAGGTGCTGCGGCGCCATCCCCACGTGCTGATTCTGCTGGATGAGCTCTACGAACATATCCGTTTCGACGGTTTGCCTGCCCAGAGCCTGCTCAACGTTGCGCCGGATTTGCAGGCGCGCAGCCTGCTGGTGGGCGGGGTGTCCAAGACCTACGCCATGACCGGTTGGCGCATCGGTTTCGGCGCCGGACCGCAAGCGCTGACCCAGGCCATGACCGTGGTGCAATCGCAATCCACCTCGGGCGCTTCCTCGGTCGGACAAGCCGCCGCATTGGCGGCATTCGAAGGTGGACTGGATTTCTTGCGGTCGCAAGTCGCGGCCTATCAACAACGCCGGGATTCACTGGTCAGCGCCTTACGCGAAGTGGACGGTCTTGAAGTGCTCGAACCTCAAGGTGGTTTCTTCGTGTTTGTGCGCTGCGCCGGGTTGTTGGGGCGCTATCGCCCGGACGGTCGACGTCTGCAAAGCGATGCCGACGTCGTCGCGTATTTGCTGGAAGAGGGCGTGGCCGGCGTGGCGGGCAGCGCTTATGGCTTGTCGCCGTGGTTTCGCCTGTCCATTGCCACGGCGACCGACACCGTAGTCGAAGCCGGATGCCGCATCGCTCAAGCCTGCAGGCAATTGCGGGGCGAACCATGAGTCATTTGTTGGAGCTGTTCGTCCACTGGGCCGCCGGATTCGGCCTGAACTACGGCTTTCTGCTGGACGCTTATCAGCGCGGAACCCTGGAGAAGGGCGCGCTGACCACGGTGCTGCTGTGCCTGTTCACCATCGTCGGCAGCCTGCTGGCGGGGGTCGGTTTGGCGGCGATGTTGACCTCGGGTAAACCCTGGCTGACAAAACCTGCTCGGGTGTTTGTCGAAGTCACCCGCAACACACCGACGCTGGTGCAGCTGTATTGCGCATTTCTGGTGCTGAATATGCTGCTGACCCAGGCCGTCGGCGCGGCCAACCCGCTGACGCCGTTCGCTTGGGTGGTGATCGTGATTTCGCTGCACAAAGGTGCGTTTCATGCCGAAGCCTTGCGTGCCGGGATCGAAGCGGTGCCGGCAGTGACAATCGAGGCGGCCAGTTCGCTGGCGTTCAGCAGTCGCCAGTTGTTGTGGAATGTGCAACTGCCGCTGGCCCTGCGTTTTGCCTTGCCATCGCTGATCAACAATCTGATCGACCTGGTGAAAATGACCGCCGTCGCCTCGGCCATTGCCGTCGGCGACATCACCTACGCGGCGATCATGATCTGGACCCAGAGCGATAACGTGTTGGAGCTGATGATTCTGATCCTGACGTTTTTCGGCCTGCTGAGTTTTACCGTCAATTGTGTGGGGCGCCTGCTCGAAGCGCGCCTGAGGATGCCCGGCTATGGCCATTGAATCGTCCGTCACCGCGCCGCTGGCCTGGCCGCGTCGGCATGTCGGCAAGTTGCTGCTGTTGGCGGGGGCCGTGCTCTGGCTGGTGTATTTCGCGCCGCACAGCCCGGTACTCAAGGCTTTGCTGCAATGGTCGCCAGCCTTGGTCGTCGGGTTTGGCCAGAACATTCTGATCAGTCTGGTGGCGATCGGGCTGGGCTCGTTGCTGGGGTTGTTGGTCGGAGCCCTGACGTTGTCGCCGTTGTGGCTGCTGCGCTTGCCGGCGCGGATCTGGGTGCAGATTTTTCGCAACGCGCCGTGGC
The DNA here is from genome assembly GCF_059420765.1 of Pseudomonas sp. GW821-FHT03E01. NCBI lineage: Bacteria > Pseudomonadati > Pseudomonadota > Gammaproteobacteria > Pseudomonadales > Pseudomonadaceae > Pseudomonas > Pseudomonas sp. GW821-FHT03E01. Next base: position 28,490 of record NZ_JBWKUI010000015.1, read on the forward strand.
TGGTGCTGATCTATTTCACCACCTATGTGTTCCCGTTCGAGATCCACATCGGCAGCGCTTATGTCGCGTTCCCGGACTGGGTCAAGGTCACGATTGGCCTGGCGTTGCCGGCGAGCGCCAATGTTGCGGAGATCTTCCGTGGTGCCGTCGCCTCGATCCCCAGTACCCAGTGGGAAGCGGCGCGATCCCTGGCCTTCACTCGCGCTCAGATTTTTAGTTCGATCATCCTGCCGCAGTGCTTCAAGCGCATGTTGCCGCCGTGGATGAACCTCTACGCGGTGATCACCATGGGCACCGCACTGGCGTCTTTGGTGGGCGTGCATGACGTGATCGACACCGCGCAAATCGCCAGCAACACGGTGAACCTCACCGGCTTCACTGTGGTGATTTACCTGAGCCTGCTGGTGCTGTTCTTTGCTTACTGCTACCCGATTTCCCGACTCACCCAACGCCTGGAGCGACGTTATGCCTTCTACTGAAACCGTCGCCGAACCCTTGGTCAGCCTGCGCGACCTGCACCTGTCATTTGGCAGCAACCCGGTGCTCAAGGGCATAGACCTCGACGTGCATCGCGGCCAGGCCGTGTCGATCATTGGCCCGTCCGGCTCCGGCAAGTCGACGATCCTGCGCTGCATCACCGGCCTGTTGCAGCCCCAGCGCGGGAGCATCCGCGTCGGCGCCACCGAGGTTCACACCCTGGCCCAGGAAAGCCAGCGTATCGAATTGCGCAAGCGTGTGGGGTTTGTGTTCCAGCAGTACAACCTGTTTCCGCATTTGTCGGTGCTGGAGAACCTGGTAATCGCCCCGCGCAAAGTGCTCGGGCGCAACCGCGCCGAGGCCGAAAAAGACGCCCGCGCCTTGCTGGCCAAGGTGCGCATGGAGCACAAGGCCGATGCTTTTCCGGGGCAACTCTCCGGCGGTCAGCAACAGCGGGTGGCGATTGCCCGGGCGTTGGCCATGCGCCCGGAACTGATTCTGTTCGATGAGGTGACTTCTGCCCTCGACCCGGAAACCGTTGGTGAGGTGCTGACGGTGATTCGCGAACTCACGGAAGAGGGCATGACCTGCGTGCTGGTGACCCACGAAATGCGTTTTGCCGAAGAGATCAGCGACATCGTCTACTTCACCGAAAACGGTGTGATCGTCGAACGCGGCAGTGCCGAGCAGATCTTCCAGCACCCCACCAGCGAACGGACCCAGGAGTTTCTGCGTCACGCCCTGGGCGATCCGGGACGCCGTCCCCGTGTCGCCAACGATCCATATCTGTTGAGTAACCTGAGCCGCTACAGCCTGTCCGTCTAATACCGAGGAGTCTGTTCATGAGTACCGATAACCGTGCCGCCGTCATCGAGGATTTCCTCAAGAAAATCCGCGTCATCCATCAGCGTGGCGTCGACCGCGCCGCGTTGACGGAGATCGTCGCCTTGCTCGAAACCCTGGCCGAGCGCCGTGATTTGTTTAATTTCGACGCGTTCCCGGCGCCCGTGCCGGGGCAGGGCAGCACCGCGTTCCGCTACCGCCTCAACGACGATGGCGACACGCCGACGCTGTACCTCAACTCATTGCTGCCGGGTAAAAGTACGATCCCGCACAACCACGAAACCTGGGCGATCATCAGCGCCATCGAAGGCCAGGAAATCAATTACGTCTACACCCGTGATGACGAGGGCCGCGAGCCTGGGTTCACCACGTTGCACCTGGAAAAGGAAGTGATCGTGCAACCCGGCACATCGATCTCGTTTCTCGGTGAAGACCTGCATGGCATCCGTGTCGAAGGCGAGCAGCCGACCCTGCATTTCCACCTGTACGGTTTGCCGCTGGAATCGCTCAATGGCCGTTATGGGGTCGAGGCCGACGGGCGCATTCTCAATTACAACGCCTCGCAAATGGCGCCGTCGATCAAGGCCTACACATGAGCCAGACCGTAACCCCAGGGCAACTGCAGCAATGGCTGTTCGACGGGCAGGAAATTGCCCTGTTTGACGTGCGTGAGCATGGCCAATATGGCGAAGCTCACCTGTTTCACGGGGTGAACCTGCCCTACAGTCGCCTGGAGCTGGAGGTCCGACGCCTGGCGCCGAATCCTCAGGTGCGGCTGGTGATCTATGACCAGAACGGCGGGGACATCGCGGTGCGCTCTGCTCGGCGTTTGCAGGCGCTGGGGTACAGCCGCGTGCATATTCTCGACGGCGGTGCCGATGCCTGGCAGGCGGCAGGCCTGCAACTGTTCGCGGGTGTGCATGTGCCGTCCAAAGCCTTTGGCGAATTGGTGGAAGAGACCAGTGATACGCCGCATGTCACCGCCAGGCAGCTGGCTGAATGGCAAGCCCGGGGCGAGCCTCTGGTGGTGCTGGACGGTCGGCCGTTCGACGAATACCGCAAGATGACCATCCCCGGTTCTGTCTGCTGCCCGAACGGCGAGCTGGGCTATCGCGTACAGGATCTGGTGCCGGACGACAGCACGCCGATTGTGGTCAATTGTGCCGGTCGAACCCGCAGCATTATTGGCGCCCAGACCCTGATCAATCTTGGATTGAAGAATCCGGTCTACGCCTTGGAAAACGGTACGCAGGGCTGGTACCTGGAAGATTTCCGGCTGGAACATGGCAGCACCCGCCGCTATGCCGATGAGGTGTCATCCAAGACCTTGCCGCAACAACGCCTCGCCGCGGCACAACTGGCCGCACGGGCCGGGGTAGAAACCGTTACGGCGGCGCAAGTCGAGCAGTGGGCCGGGGAGGCCGCACGCAGTTTGTTTCTGTGCGATGTGCGCACCGCCGAGGAGTTTGTCACCGGCAGTTTGCCCGGTGCGCAACACACGCCGGGCGGGCAGTTGATTCAGTCTACCGACCTGTACATCGGCGTGCGTCAGGCGCGGTTGGTGCTGATCGACAGCGATGGCATACGGGCGCCGATCGTTGCCAGTTGGCTTCGGCAGTTGGGGCATGAAGCTTATGTGCTGGAAGGTGGGGTGAGTAGCGGTCTGGCATTGCCCGCGCTTGAGGTATCCGTTCACGAAACATTGCCCGTGACCACCGCGCAAGCCCTGGCCGATGCGTTGAAGGATGGCGCGGTGGCATTGATTGACCTGCGCCCGAGCATGACCTTCCGCAAAGGTCATATCGCCGGCTCACGCTGGTCGATTCGTTCGTTGCTGGCAAGTGAAGTGGCCGGTGAACAGCGACCCCTGGTGTTGCTGGCCGATGACCCGCAGCTGGCAGCGTTCGCGGCGCTGGAATTGCCCGATGTTCAACGTGCGCAAACCCGGCTGTTGAGCGGCGGCGTTGACGCCTGGCGCGAGGCGGGTTTTGCGTTGCAAGAAGATGCCAATACGCCGCCCGATCAGCAGTGCATCGATTTTCTGTTCTTTACCCATGATCGCCACGCCGGCAACAAGGACGCGGCGCGTCAGTACCTGGCCTGGGAAATCGGCCTGTTGGCGCAAATGAGCGCAGACGAAATCGCCAGCCTGAAACCGCTGCGCGCGCCGTCTCAAGCGACTCGTGATGCGCGGGTGCGTACCCGTCTAGTGCAGGCGGCGCGTACCGAAAAGGGCAGTGGCAGTCGAGGTGTCAACGTGCCCGTCACTCGTTTGAGTACGGTGCTGTTCGACAACCTGGCGCAGATGCGCGATGCCCGTGCTCGCCGTGACCGGGAGCGGGTGCTGAGCTATGGCGCTCGGGGCAATCCGACCGCTTTTGCCTTGGAAGACCTGGTGACGGAGCTGGAAGGCGGTTATCGCACCCGCTTGTTTGGCACCGGGCTGGCGGCGGTGGCGCAGACGTTCCTGGCCTACCTGCGGCCCGGCGATCATGTGCTGATTACCGACGCGGTGTATGCGCCCGTGCGGCGTCTGGCTCGGGAGCTGCTTGGGCCGTTCGGCATCCAGGTCGGCTACTTCGCGCCTGACGGCAGCGGCCTGCAAGGGCAACTGCAAGCCAATACAAAAATGGTCTACACCGAAGTGCCCGGCTCGCTGCTGTATGAACTCAGCGACCTGCCGGCCATCGCCGCGCTGTGCAAACCACGAGGCATTCTGCTGGCCGTCGATAACACCTGGGGCTCGGGCTACCTGTACCGGCCGCTGACGCTGGGCGCGGACATCTCGATCATGGCGTTGACCAAGTACCTGTGCGGCCACAGCGATGTGGTCATGGGCAGCGTCTGTACCCGACAAGAAGTCTGGCAGCCGCTGGCGTCCATGAGCGACACCTTTGGCAGCGCCGTCAGCCCCGACGACGCCTGGCTGGTGCTGCGCGGCGCCCGAACCCTGGCGTCACGCCTGGAGGTGCACGAACGCCAGGCCCTGGAAATCGCTCATTGGCTACAAGCGCAACCGCAGGTGAAACGGGTGTTCCATCCGGCGCTGGCCGATCATCCCCATCATGCCCTGTGGCGGCGGGACTTCACGGGCAGTAACGGCTTACTGTCCTTCGAACTGCGTGATGCCGACGCTACGTATGTAGAGCGCTTCATCGATGCGTTGCAGGTGTTTGGTCTGGGCGCGTCCTGGGGCGGCTATGAAAGCCTGGTCACCGTCGCCGACACCCAGGATCGCAACAGTGCGGCAGATCGCGCATTGAACCCGGTGCTGCGGTTGCACATTGGCCTGGAAGATGTCGACGCGTTGATCGAGGATTTGCAACGCGGGTTCACCGCGATCGCGGACTAGGACTTGCGCTGATGCGGGTAAGTCGCATCGCGATCTGTAGCAGCTGTCGAGCTTGCGAGGCTGCGTTCGGCTGCGAAGCAGTCGTCAAACCAGAACTTGCGGTGTGTCAGGCGAATCGCGTTAGCCGGATTCACGACTGCTGCGCAGCCGAACGCAGCCTCGCAAGCTCGACAGCTGCTACAAAGAGTGCGCTGCGGCTTAATTTGCCGGCATTAGGACTTGCGTAGCAGGAGCAACGCCAACGCCGCAGCCGCCAGCACCGCCCCGGCGATGAAAGTGCTGGCGGAGCCCGAGGTTTCCCATAGCGCGCCAGCCAGTACGCTGGCGATCAACAGGCACACGCCGCTGATCAGATTGAACAGGCCGAACGCCGTGCCCCTGAGATGCTCGGGTGCGGTGTCGGCGATCAGCGTCGCGAGAATGCCCTGGCTGAAGCCCATGTGCAGACCCCACAGGGCTACGCCCGCCAGCATGGTCATGATTGAATCCGCTTGCGCCAGCAGCAGGTCCGCCAGGATCAGCAGCCCCATGCCGACACACAGCAACTTGGTGCGGCTGATCCGGTCGGACAGCCAGCCGGCCGGGTAGGCGGACACCGCATACAACAGCGACATGACCACCATCACCATCGGCACCCAAGTGGCCGTCAGACCTGTCTGCTGCGCTTTCAAGACCAGAAAGGCCTCGCTGAAACGGGCCAGCGTGAAGAGCCCGCCGACGATCACCACCCACCAGTAACCCTGGGAAAACTCCCGCAGTACCTTCCAGTGGATAGGCGAGCGAAAGGTGTGTTTCCCGGCGACATCGGTAGGCTCTTTAACGCCACCGACAATCAGCGCCACCGATATCACCGCCGGGATCACCGCAAACCACAACACCAGATGGATCTGCCCGAGCCAGAGCATCAGCACGATCGCCAGAACCGGACCCAGAATCGCCCCCACGGTGTCCATCGACTGGCGTAAGCCGAAGCAGGCACCACGGATTTCGGCGGGGGCGACATCGGCGACCAGCGCATCGCGCGGCGCGCCACGAATGCCTTTGCCGATGCGATCCAGAAAGCGCGCGGTGAATACCACATCAACCGAGTGCGCGAGGGGAAACAGCGGCTTCGACAACGCCGCCAGACCGTAGCCCATCAACAGCAGGCCTTTACGCCGGCCGATAAAGTCGCTGATGGCGCCGGAGAATATCTTGACCACCATCGCCGTCGCCTCGGCAATGCCTTCGATCACCCCGACGGTCAGTGCGCTAGCGCCTAAAGTAGTGACCAGAAATACCGGCAACAGGCTGTGCACCAGCTCTGACGAAAGGTCCATGAACAGGCTGACAAAACCCAGGGCCCAGACCGTGGAGGGGATACGCAGTGAGGCTGGTCTGGGTTTTGCTAGGTTGTCCATGCTGGTTTCCGGGCTGAATACTCATCGAGTATTGATAGCGCCAACCTCGGCTATCAAAGGTTCTGACTTAAAAAGATCAACGTATTGCCATGCGCCTCGGCCGCCGCCCGTTGGTTGTAGCTGTCACGGTGCGAGCAGTTGAAACCATGTTCGGCCCCCGGATACACCTCGATATCGACATCGTCGTTGAACTCGAAACGCTCGGCGATTTGCTTCACGGCGTCGATGGGGATGTGGCTGTCCTGTTCGCCGAAGTGCATCAGCAGCGGCACCTTGATTTCACCGGCCCGATCCAGTTGGTTCTGAATGCCGCCGCCGTAATAGGCGATCGCCACGTCGACGAAACCGTTGGCTGCGGTGTTGTACGACAGCATGCCGCCGAAGCAGTAACCGATGGAGGCGATCCTGCCGTCGAGCCCGGTATGCGTCTTCAGGGTATCGATGGCCAGTTTGATGTCAGCCTGGGCTTTATAGCGGTCGGTGGCGTTCATCAATTCGACAGCGCGTTTCCAGCCGGCTTCGTCGTAGCCCAGTTCGATACGGTGGCCGTGGCGCCAGAACAGATCCGGCGCTATGACCAGATAGCCATCGGCGGCGTATTGCTCGGCAACCGAGCGAATGTGTTCGTTGACCCCGAAGATTTCCTGAATCAGCACGATCCCCGGCCCTTTACGGGTGTGGGGGATGGCCAGGTAAGCGCCGAAGGTGCCTTCGGGACTGCTGATTTCGATCCATTGGCTGGTTACGCTCATGATGGCTCCTTTGCATAAGTTGGATGGGGTATCGAGACGCTGGCGTCTCAGCGGTGACTGCGCCGCCAGAAGAGTCGAGCCAACAACGCGTCCATGCTGAGTTTGCCGGCCCCCGAGAACAACAACGGCATGAGGGCTGCGAGGTAGATCAACGGCAGCTTGAAGTTGCCGTGGCCTTTGTTGCTGATGGCATAACCCTGGGCAAGTTCACTCAATGTAGACCAATCGGCCGGCCAGTGGACGGCAGCGGTCGCGACGACCGTGACCACCACGAGAATAATCGCCGAGAGCCGTGTCCCGAGGCCTGCCAGCAGGGTGAGGGCGCAGATCAGCTCGGCCCACATCGCCAGTTCCCAGTTCAGCGTGGCGGGAACGTGGTTGAAGGGAAACGGGAAGCGGTCCTGGATGTCCGCGAACCAGTTCTGGCCGTTCCATTTTTCCAGGCCAGACTCGAAAAACTCCCAGGCCAGAAACAGCCGCAGGGTGAGGGGCGCGATCCAGTTGCCGACGCGGTCGAGGTTCAGGTGCAGGCCTTTGACGGCTGATGAAAGGGAAGTGTTCATGGGTTTGATCTCCGTGAGTTTGATCGTTGGCAGGCAATCACCCGTAGCCGCTGTAGCAGCTGCCGAGCAGCGCGAGGCTGCGTTCGGCTGCGCAGCAGTCGTACAGCCTGACGTTGCGGTGCGTCAGGCTGACCGCGTTAGTCGAATTCACGACTGCTGCGCAGCCGAACGCAGCCTCGCAGGCTCGACAGCTGCTACAGCGAGCGCAGAGCTGCTACGGGGTGTTGTTGGTCAGGGGATAGGCGCGGGGCAGGCTACGTTTGTACTTCTGCGCAATCGTGCCCAGCAGCCGAATGACAATCGCCGAAAACATCAGGCCGAACGGCAGGACGTACCAGGCGCTCAGGGGGATGCGTTTGAAGTTGGAAAAGGCGAACACCGCCGCGATCACCCACATGCCGCAGGTGTGCAGGGTTTTCCAGGCTTTGGGGCCGATCAGGCGCGCCGTGGTTTTGAATGAGGTCAATGCCATCAACAGAATGAACAGGTAACCGACCGAACCCGGAATATTGCCGACGGTGGTGCGACCAGGCCAGAACTCGGGGTTCAGTTGGCCGTAGCTGTAGATCAGAATGGCGTGGACCAGATGGGAAAACGCGAAGGCCAGGCCGATGAAGCGTCGTTCACGCACCAGCGAGTGGCTGAAAGGCGAGGGCACCAGCACCGCCAGGGCCGATGCAGTGAATGCAGCAAGAAACAGCGCAAACGAAGTGCGTGCGGTGGCGCGAATGGCGCTGCGGGTGGCTTCCACCAGATCGGGGTTGAGCAGCAGAATCAGGCCGGTCATCAACAGCACCAGCATGGCCAGCAGGCCAAACAGCGACCAACCATGGTAACGGGGGACTTGGGTCATCATGACGACACTCCTGAGCAAGGGCCGACCCGGTTTGCCGGTGGTCAGCGGACGACAGAAGTGTTGCAATCAGCTGTATTGGCGATATGTCTGAAAGACCACCCGGTGCAAGTTGGTGTATCCCGGGCCGCGACAGATACATTCCCATACAAAACTGTGATTCAACGCCGCTCAGCGGCGTCTAGCGACAGTGTCCCCGCAATCCCATGGGGCGAGACTTCGGAACCCGGCATGCAAGCTCTGTTGAACGAGATCCTTGACGCAGTCCGACCGTTGATCGGTCAGGGCAAAGTGGCTGACTACATTCCCGCCCTCGGCGAGGTACCGGGCAATCAATTGGGCATTGCCGTGTATGGCAATGACGGCGAGTTGTTTTGTGCTGGAGACGCCGACACGCCGTTTTCGGTGCAGAGTATTTCCAAGGTGTTCAGCCTGGTGCAGGCCATCGAACACTCCGGCGAAGCGATATGGGAACGCCTGGGCCACGAGCCGTCGGGCCAGCCGTTCAACTCGCTGGTGCAGTTGGAATTCGAGCGCGGGCGCCCGCGCAATCCCTTCATCAATGCCGGTGCACTGGTGATCTGCGACATCAATCAATCGCGCTTTGCCGCTCCAGCGCTGTCGATGCGCGATTTCGTCCGGCGCTTGTCCGGCAACCCGAACATCATGGTGGACGGCAAGGTCGCCGAATCCGAATACCAGCACCGCGCGCGTAACGCGGCCATGGCGTATCTGATGCAGTCGTTCGGCAACTTCCATAACGATGTCGAGGCGGTGCTGCGCAGCTACTTCAGCCATTGCGCGCTGCGCATGAGTTGCGTGGACCTCGCCCGGGCGTTCTGCTTCCTGGCCAACGACGGCTTCTGCAAACACAGCGGCGCACAGATCCTCAGCGCCCGCCAGACCCAACAAGTCAACTCGATCATGGCCACCAGCGGGCTGTACGACGAAGCGGGCAACTTTGCCTATCGCGTCGGTCTGCCGGGCAAGAGCGGCGTGGGCGGGGGCATCGTCGCGGTGGTGCCGGGGCAATTCACGGTGTGCGTCTGGTCACCGGAATTGAATGCCGCCGGTAACTCGCTCGCTGGCATGGCGGCGCTGGAGTTGTTGAGTCAGCGGATTGGCTGGTCGGTGTTCTGATGGCGCTCCTTGACTTGCACCGGGTGGTCGCTAACGTGAAGTAGATCTTTTGACTGCTCACCCGATCGGGTGGAGGCGCGGGTGATTCCATGATGAAGTTCGGTTCCGCGCTTCTCGTCTTCAATGAGGCGGACGCTCATTTGCGCGACGGGTTGTCTGCCGTGGTGCAGGTCGGTAATACCCTGTGGGTCGCCAATGATGAATCCTTGAGCCTTGAACGTTTCACCCAGCGCGAGCGCGCCAGCCCGGGCCAATTTCTGTTTGATCAGCAGAAGCGGTTCCCGTTGGCATCCCTGTTGACGCTGCCGGTCATGCCGGACATTGGCAAAGAAGACGTTGAAGCCGACCTGGAAGGCATGAGCTACGACCGCGACACAGGGTATCTCTGGATCGTGGGCTCTCACAGCCTGAAACGGAAAAAACCCGATAGCACCAAGTCCCTGAAGAAAAACGCCGAACGTCTGGCCATTGTCAGCCGTGATGGCAATCGTTTTCTCCTGGCCCGGATTCCGCTGGTCGAAGAAAACGGGACGTTCACTTTGGTGAAGAGCACCACCAGCGATGATCGAGTCGCCGCTCAATTGGCCGGCAATCAACTGGGTAACGAATTGCTCGATGAACTCAAGGACGACGAACATGTCGGGGCATTCCTGCACATTCCCGGCAAGGACAACGGGTTCGATACCGAAGGCCTCGAGGTCAATGGCAAGCGTGTTTTTATCGGGTTGCGAGGGCCTGTGCTGCGGGGATGGGCAATCATTCTGGAGGTCGAACCCGAAGACCATCCCAAGGTTGCTCACACACTGAGGCTGAAGAAAATCGGGCCGGGTGGGCGAAAGTATCGAAAGCATTTCTTCCAGCTGAATGGACTCGGCGTCAGGGACTTATGCCTCGATGGTGACGATATGTTGATCCTGGCTGGACCGACGATGGACCTCGACGGGCCCGTTACTGTATTTCGATGGCACGACGGCGCCAGGCCAGCAGATGAAGGTTTCGTTTTCAGCGAACAATTGACGTCGGTCCTGGAGGTTCCTTATGGGCAAGGAGAAGATAAAGGCTGCGATCATGCCGAAGGGATGACCTTTATCGGCACCGAAGGCGTAGAAGAGCCCTTGTTGCTGGTGGTTTATGACGTGAATTCGGACAAGCGTAAACAGGGTAGCAATGGACTGGAGCAGGACGTATTTCGACTTGCAAAAAAGTAACCTCCACCGCGTCCCGGTGAATGACGCTCCACGGATTTTCCTATACATTTTCCGACCGCCCCCCTGCATGGTGAAACCGCTTCATGTCTCTTGCGCTCGAACGTCTAGTCGCTGGCACGCCGATCCCATTTGCCGGTAATCGTGTCACGGTCGTCAGCCCCGAACTGGCGGCGCGCTTTCAGCCCGGCGACCATCTGCTGGTGGAGCAGGTCAGCGGCGAGTTGTTGCTGATCCCGGTGGCGGATCAGCAGGCGGCGACGGTCGCCATCGAGCGCGCCGAGGCGGCGTTTGCCGCAATGTCCAGCGTTTCGGATCACGCCATCAGCGAGTTCTTCGATCGCTTCGCGCAACGCCTGGAAACCCCGGAATGCTGGGCCTTGATTGCAGCCGCCAACCTGGCCGACATCGAGCGGGCCAAGGCGCGCGGGCGTTCCACCACAAGATTGCTGGCCGATGAGCGCATGCGCCGCGACATGATTGCCGGCCTGCGGGCCTGGCGCGATGCACCGGCCACCCGCGGCCAAGTCGTGAGCTGCGTCGAGCACGACGGCTGGAAAGTCGAGCAGGTGGTTTCGCCGCTGGGCATCGTCGCTTTTGTGTTCGAAGGCCGGCCGAATGTCTTCGCCGACGCCGCCGGTGTATTGCGTACCGGTAACACTGCGGTGCTGCGCATTGGCAGCGACGCGTTGGGCACCGCCCAGGCCATCGTCACCCATGCATTGAATCCGGCACTGGCCGATGCCGGGTTGCCGAGCGGTGCAGTGTCGCTGGTCGAAAGTGTCAATCACGCCGCCGGCTGGGCAATGTTCGCCGACCGGCGCCTGTCGCTGGCCGTGGCTCGTGGTTCGGGGCGTGCGGTCAGCCAGTTGGGCAGCATCGCGCAACAGGCCGGCACCGCCGTCAGCCTGCATGGCACCGGTGGCGCCTGGCTGATCGCGAATAAAGATGCCGATGCCCAGCGTTTCGCCGCCGTGGTGCGCAATTCGCTGGACCGCAAAGTCTGCAACACCTTGAACGTTTGCCTGATCCACCGCGACCGAGCAGCCGAACTGGTGCCGCTGTTTCTCGATGCACTGCAACAGGCTGGCACCGCGCGGGGCCAGGGCTGCAAACTGCACATCGTCGAGGGCAGCGAGCAGCATTTGCCGAGCGATTGGCGCACCGCGAGCGTCGAGGTGTACCGCGCCGAAGGCTATCAGACCGAAGCACAGGCCGAACCGCTGCCCGAGGACCAATTGGGCCGCGAGTGGGAATGGGAAGAAACCCCGGAAGTCAGCCTGAAGATCGTCGACGATCTGGATCAGGCCATTGCCTTGTTCAACCGCTACAGCCCGCAATTCACCGTGTCTCTGATCAGTGAAGATGCCCAGGCGCAGGCGCGGTTCTACAACGCGGTCAACGCGCCTTTTGTCGGCAACGGGATCACCCGCTGGGTCGACGGACAGTACGCGCTGAACAAGCCGGAACTGGGGCTTTCGAACTGGGAGAGCGGTCGCCTGTTTGCGCGCAGCGCGATTCTCTCGGGTGATGGCGTGTTCACGATCCGCAGCCGCATGACCCAGACGAGCCTGTCGGTCAAACGCTGAGAGCGGTAAGTAAAGCTGCTCCCAGAGGATTTTCATCGCTCATCAGGAGCCGCCGGCCGCAGGCAACGGCACGCACTATACTTATTGTGTGTCCGTGCCCGCGCGGGGACGGACAGCGCATCTGATTACGTGTGAGAGGATTGCGCCATGAAACTTCATGACTTCCAACATTACTCCCATGGTCTGGAAACGGTCGTTCACGACACGTGGATTACCACCCGGGTAAAGTCGGCCCTGGCATTGGCCGATACCACTCTTGGCCTGAATGTCCATGTCAAAACCCATGCGGGTGCGGTGGCATTGAGCGGTCGCGTCAATACCCATAGACAGTGTGAGCACGCTGTTGCACTGGCCCGTTCGGTTCCTGGTGTCGTCAACATCGATGCCAGCGAATTGCTCACTCATGTGTTCACCCCAGGCAGTTTTCCAGAAGCGCCCAACGCTGAAGACACACCTGAACGTCGGCCACAATCGTCAGCCAAGACGGACGACAAATAACCAGGGCGACCGTGTGAGTGTCACATTCCCGGCCGGGAAACGAGGACGGGCGCAGTAGCGCGCCTGTCCACTTTGTAACGCTGCGCCAAGCCTGGTGCAGCTTGTGCGGTCGACACCTTCAGGCGGCTTCGACCGTTTTGCCGTGCACGGCGCAAGTGCCGGGGTGTTCGGCCAGCGACACGAAGCTGTGACTGCCGGCATCCAGGGCATCGACCGAGCCGGTTTCGATGTCATAGACCCAGCCATGCAGGTTCAACAGGCCTTTTTCCAGGGCCAGGCGCACGCTCGGGTGGGTCTGGATATTCGCCAGTTGGGCGATGACGTTTTCCCGCACCATCGAACTGACCTTGGCCGCGTCGCTGGCATGAGGGCGGGCTTCGTTGATCACCTTGGCCGACTCGGCGTGCTGCAACCAGCCGCTGACGGCGGGCAGGTGATCCATGCATTTGCACTGGGCAATGGCGGTCATGGCGCCACAGTCCGAATGACCGCAGATCACGATGTCCGTCACGCCCAATACCGCGACCGCATATTCCACCGTGGCCGACACGCCGCCCGGATGCGGGCTGTAAGAGGGCACGATATTGCCGGCGTTGCGCACCACGAACAGTTCGCCGGGCTCTTGCTGGGTCAGCAGTTCCGGTACCACGCGGCTGTCGGAACAGGTGATGAACAAGGTGCCGGGATGCTGGGTGGTGGCCAGGTGTTTGAACAGGTCGGTACGTTGCGGAAACGCTTCTTTCTGAAACTTCAATAAACCTTCGATGAGCGCTTTCATGGCGGACTTCCTTGCAATGAATGAGGGGGCGTAGCAGCCTCGCAGGCTCGGCAGCTGCTACGGGGTATCGCTTGCTAAAGGTGGCCAGTTACTTAGAACGGACGCAGCGGCAGGAACTTGCCGTCCAGGGTAATCACGGCGCGGGAGCCGCCTTCCGGGTCTTCGACCTTTTTCAGGTCCAGCTTGAAGTTGATCGCGCTGATGATGCCGTCGCCGAACTGCTCGTGAACCAGGGCTTTGAGCGTGGTGCCGTAGATCTGGATCATTTCGTAGAAACGGTAGATGGTCGGGTCGGTCGGAACACCCGACAGGCTGCCGCGCAGCGGGATGATTTGCAGGCGGGCCACGGAGTCGGCGTCCAGCTCGAGTTTTTCGCCGATTACTCTGGCGGCGGCTTCCGGCAGTGGATGCTGACCGAGCAGGGCGGCGGTGACGTAGGCCAGACCCAGGCCGGTGCCGTCAGTCAGATCCTGCCAGGACAGATTCTTGCGCGCCTTGGCATCGAGGATCGAAGTGGTCAGGGCCAGACGAGTGTCCTGGTAAGCGTGGGACTGTTGCATGGTGTGACTCCTATCGGTTGTGGCTGGAAAGTGGAGCCATCTTCGGTTGATTGATCCATAGCGTCCAAGATCGATATACAATGATTTGCATAAGTCCTGCCTATAGATGATGAGCCCCATGCTGCTCCGACATTTGCGCTACCTGCTGGCGGTCGCCGACCACGGCGGCTTCACCCGCGCCGCGGAGGCATTGCACGTCTCCCAACCGACACTGTCCCAGCAGATCCGGCAACTGGAGGAAACCCTGGGTGTCAGCCTGTTCGACCGCACCTCGCGCACGGTCAGAGCGACCGACGCGGGGCAGGCCTATATCGAATGCGCCCGGCGGGTGCTGGTGGAACTGGAAGCGGGCAAACGCGCGCTGCATGATGTGAAGGACTTGTCTCGCGGCACCTTGCGACTGGCCATGACGCCAACGTTCATGGCGTATCTGGTGGGGCCGCTGGTGCGCGATTACGCGGCGAAGTTTCCGAACATCCATCTGCAGATTTTCGAGTTGTCGATGGATGACATCGAGACGGGGTTGCTTGATGACTCGCTAGACATTGCCATTGCCTTCACCCCGGTGAGGAGCCCGGATATCGAGTGCGTGCCGGCGTTTGTCGAGACTCTGGGTGTGGTGGTCGGGCACCGTCATCCGTTGTACGAACGGCAGATCCCGCTATCGCCCAAGGAGATGGCGCAATTGGAATTCGCGTTGCTGACGCCGGACTTCATCACCCGATCCTCAGTCGACGAGTATTTTCGGCAGCAGAACATCACGGCCAAGGTGGCGATCGAGGTGAATTCGGTGAGTACGTTGCTGGAGGTCATTCGCCACACGCCGATGGCCACCATCCTCCCGGAGCCCATCGCCACGGCGGAACGGGCATTGCGCCGAATTGAATTACAGGGCGAGGCACCCCGGCGCGACGCGGCATTGCTGCGCAGGAAGAACAACTATCACAGTGCCGCGTCTGTGGCGTTCGCGAACCTGGTGATGGCCGGCAGCACCAGCGTGTGAATCAATCATCCACCGACTGGCAGATGCCATTGCCGCCTTTCTTGCTGGTATAGGTCACGGCTACCGTTTCGTCATCCGCGATGCTGATCGAGATCGTCACATCCGGCCCCTTGGCCTCGAAAAGGCGATCATTGATCATTTTGGTCTGGGCTTCTTTGCTGTTGATCATCACCGGACCATCCTGGTCGGCGTGGACCATGATTTTCCCGGGACAGTCCACATCGAAGGCGGGAATGCCGGGGAGACTGTTCGCATGGGCTGCACTCGCCAATGCCAGTAGCATGAATGTCAGGGTTGTTTTCATCGCAGACCTCCAGCGGATAAACCGATGTCCAGCGCACTGTTAACCATAGCCCTGTTCTTTTGACCCGGTGCAAAGTCAGAGGTGCAGACGGTGACGAATAAAAAAGGCCCCGCTCGATAAAACGAGCGGGGCCTTCTTGTGTTTGGGAGAGATCAGTACAACCGATCAATCACCCGAACTTCATTCTGGTTCTGCAGCGAGGCCCACGCCTGTGTCAGCGTTTGCAGCACATTACCGATGAAGTCCTTGTCGGCCGCGGCTTTCTTGCCGACATAGCCCTGGCCGCGACGGTACATCTTCATGCGGGCCAGCAGGTTCTGGTTGTTCTTGTCGAACTCTTCTTCGTGGGCATGGGGCGACAGGCAGTCGATATGGACCTGGCCCGATTTGCTGATCCACAGAATATGGCTGTCATGGCTGTCTTTTTGCGCAGCGAACAAACGAGCCAGTTCATCGATAGTAGGTTGATTGTTCAGATTCATTGTAAGCCCCTTGACCATTTGGTGATCTTTCAAAGTTGATTCGCTAATACAGGTAGCCCATCGGTTAGTTGATCCCTGGCACCGAAACCAGGACGTCAGCGGTCGACCGTCAATACGACGGGGTCGCGCATCTGTTGCATGTAGTCGTGTTGAATAACTGCTACGCAATAGCGTCACAACGAAGAGAAGCAGCGAAAACCTGGAGGCCACTGCCGACGTTTTCAGGGTCGGCCACAAGCTTCATGAGGATTGATCGCTAGCGTTTCTCGCCCTTGTACTGGACGTTCAGGCCAGGTCAGCTTCTTCAATCTGCCTTGTGGGCAGCGTGTATCCGGGAAAAACAGCTCGGCGGTCAGACGAACTTGCTCAAACGTGTTGCCTGTACTCCCGATCGGGGAGACGTCTGCATCATGCAAGGGCAAATCGGAGGCGTCAACGGTTTTGTAGTGATTATTTTTGTTCACTACATATTGTCGGACAAAGTGGTTTTGGAATTAGAAAGTCAGCGTGGCCACCGTTTGGAATCTTTGGCAGCGCTTACCCCGGCCCCGTAGGCGTTGCCGAGGGCTGCGATCTTTCAAAGCGGTAAACGGTGCATGGATAACCGTCGATCGGCAGCTGATGCACGGTGAACACTCCGGCCGTGAGATCGGGCATCACCCTGGCCCAGAACAGCCGCGCAGGCTGGTTGGCATCGATGTGGAAAATCTGCCATTGACCGGGGAAGCGGCTCAAGAGGGCAGAGACGACAAACTTCGCGACACCTTGGCCACGAAAGCGTCGACTGACAAAAAAGTAGCCGATGTTGTACTCGGCGCCGACGATATGGGTTTGGTTATCCACGGTCACGAACCCTGCCAGCTCGCCGTCGACCTTGATCAGAAACGGCCGGGTTGCCGGGTTGCGCCAGTAGTCCAGTCTGGGCTGGATGTTGAAGAAACCATGTTCCCCGAGCTTCAGCGGCAGCCATTCGCTGAAATCGTACATGTAGAACTGCATCAGGTTTTCGATGGTTTCCAGTTCGTCGCGCTGGGCGGCGTGCAGTTCTATCGAGGGCTGGCTCCTGATTGTCGCCATGGTCGTACCTTCGGTGTCTTAACTGACATTGAAGAACACTAGACCATTTCGATTCGCTGCCCTCAAACCTTGCCCGCCGGTTTCGCCGCGCGCTTGGTTCCAGTCGAAGGCTTGCGTTTGGCGGGTTTGCGTTTGTTTTTCCACGGTGTGGCGCCACGCCCGGCCGGGCTTGCCGGCCCGCTGATGGTCAGGTTCAGGCCGGCGCAACGTGCCACTTGCTTGCTCATCCACGCGGCCTGTTTGGTGACGAATTCTTCCAGGCTCATTTCACCGCTCTGCACCATGTCCAGCGCCTGTTCCCAGATCGCCGTGGTGCCGGGGTCGGCAATCGCGCGCGGCACCGCATCGATCAGGCTGAAAGCCGCCGGCGTCGCGGCCAGGGCCTTGCCGTTCTTGATCAGATAACCACGATCCAACAGGCCCTGGATGATCGAGGCGCGTGTGGCTTCGGTGCCGATGCCGGTGGTGTCCTTGAGCTTTTGCTTGAGCAGCGGATCTTCCACCAGTTTGGCAACGTTCTTCATTGCCTTGATCAGATCGCCTTCGGTGAATGGCTTGGGCGGCTGGGTCCAGAGGTCCTTGAGCTTCACGTCGGCCACCGCGCAGTCACGCCCTTCGGCCAGTGTCGGCAGTGTTTGCGGTGCCGGTGCTTCGCGGCCCTTGGCGGGCGCGAGGGCTTCGGGCAGGGCGCGTTTCCAGCCGGGCTCGGCAATCTGCTTGCCCACGGCACGCAAGGCTTCACCGGCACAGTCGAAGTCGGCCTGGGTGCGGTCGTATTCATGATTGGGCAGGAACTGCGCCAGGTAACGCGCACGAATCAGGGTGTAGACCGCCCGTTGCTTGCCCACCAGTCGATCGAGATTCTTCGCCGCGGCGGTCGGAATGATGCCGTGGTGCGCGCTGACCTTGGCATCGTTCCAGGCCCGCGATCGGCGTTGCGGCTCCAGATAATCGTGCAAGGCGTTCAGGGCCGGATCGGCTTGCCGGAGCGCCGCCAGAATACCCGGCGCTTCGCTGTGCTGACTCAGGGGCAGGTAGCCGCAGTCGCTGCGCGGGTAGGTGATGACTTTATGGGTTTCATACAGGGCCTGGGCGATATCGAGGGTTTCCTGGGCGCCGAGCCCGAGTTTTTTCGAGCAGACTTCCTGCAAAGTACCCAGGTCGAACGGCAGCGGCGCGACTTCGCGCATGCGCTCGGTACGTAGCTTGATCACCCGAGCGCTCGCCGCATTGCCAATGGCCGCAGCCGCCTGCTGGGCCAGCGCCTGGTTCAGGCAGCGATCCTGATCGTCACAAGCATCGGACGCCGCGCGCCACTGGGCAGTGAACGCAGTGCCATCGTGCAGCAGTTGCACGTCGATGGCCCAGTAGGCCACCGGGACGAAATCGGCAATGCTGCGGTCGCGATCCACCACCAGGCGCAAAGTCGGCGTCTGCACCCGACCGACCGGCAACACGCCCTGATAGCCGGACTGACGCCCCAGCAGGGTGAACAGCCGACTCATGTTCATCCCGATCAACCAGTCGGCCCGGGAGCGCCCCAACGCCGAATGATAGAGGCTGAACGTCTCGGCCCCCGGCTTGAGCGCCGCCAGCGCCTTGCGGATCGATGCATCGTCCAGGGCCGACAACCACAGCCGCTGGATCGGCCCGCGATAACGGCAATGTTCCACCAGTTCCCGGGCGATCATCTCGCCCTCACGGTCGGCGTCGGTGGCAATCACCAGTTCACTGGCCTCGCCGAGCAGGCGTTTGACTGCCTTGTACTGGCTGGCCGTGCGCGGCTTGACGGTCATTTTCCATTTTTCGGGAATGATCGGCAGATCCGCCAGCACCCAGCGCTTGTAACGCGCGTCGTAGGCATCCGGCGGCGCGGTTTCCAGCAGGTGGCCGATGCACCAGGTCACCGTGACGTCCGTTCCCAGCCAGCAGCCGTCGCCCCGACGCCTGGCGCCGAGCACGGCCGCGATATCTTTGGCCTGGGAAGGTTTTTCACAGAGGTACAGCCGCATAACCACCATCATCGATCAGTGTTCGAGAGGTGCACAGAATGGCGGTTGATGAGCGATGGAGCAATCTTTATCTGTATGGATGTACAGCTTGAGCTGTTGCGTTTGATGACAGCGGTCAATCCAGCGACTGAAGCACGCTCCGTTCGGCTGCGAAGTACTCGCGATACCAGAACATGGGGTATACCTGTTGGGGCGCGGAAACCGCACAACAGCAACAGAGGAACCTACTTCATGAAAGTCCCAGGTGCCGGTAGTCCCATCTCCATCGTCCCCCAACCCGGCTGCGTGGTGGTGAAGTTCCATGGCATTCAAGTGGCGTCGTCCACTCGGGCGCTGGTCATGCATGAGACCAATTATCCTCCGGTGTACTACATCCCGCGGGAGGACATCGCCGAACAGTATTTCGCCCGCACCGACCACACCAGCTATTGCCCGTACAAGGGCGATGCCAGCTACTACAGCCTGCAGATCCCCGGGCATGAAGGTGCCAATGCGGTATGGAGTTATGAGCACCCCAAGGTGTCGGTTGCGCAGATTGGCGGGTATGTGGCGTTCTATCCTGACGAAGTGACGTTTGAGGTGCTCAAGACCTGATGTGCAGAAAACATTTTGTGGCGAGGGGGCTTGCACCCTCGCCACAAACTAACCTCCCGTTAGCGCTCAGTTTTTATCGAGATCCACGTTCTTCGTCTCGCGCAAACACATCATCCCCACCACCAGGCTCACCCCGGTAATCACCACCGGGTACCACAACCCGTAAAAGATGTCCCCGGTGTACACCACCAGGGCAAACGACACCGTCGGCAGGAAACCACCAAACCAGCCGTTGCCGATGTGATAGGGCAGGGACATCGAGGTGTAGCGAATGCGGGTCGGGAACAGTTCGACCATCAGCGCCGCCAGCGGGCCGTAGCACATGGCGGAGATGATGATCAGCGCGACGATCAACACCACGATCATCGGTTTATTGATCAGCTGGATGTCGGCTTTTGACGGATACCCGGCCAGGGTCACTGCGCCACGCAGGGCCGCTTCGTCAAAGCCGTCGAGCTTCACGTCACCGACGCTCACCTGCACACCGCTGCCGGTCGGGGCCGCTTCGCTGCTGTAGGGCAGGCCCTGTTTGACCAGGAAGGTTTTGACCTTGTCGCACGGGCTATCAAATTTCGCCTTGCCCACCGGGTCGAACTGGAAGGTGCAGGTGGCCGGGTCGGCCAGCACGGTGATAGGTGCCTGACGGCTGGCCTGGTCGATGGCCGGGTTGGCGTAGTGGGCGATGGACTTGAAGATCGGAAAGTACAGTGCAGTCGCCAGCAGCAGGCCGATCATCAGCACCGGTTTGCGCCCGACTTTATCCGACAGCCAGCCGAAGAAAATGAAGAACGGTGCGCCAATGATCACGCTGACAATCAGCAGACTGTTGGCCAGGGCCGGGTCCATTTTCAGGAACTGCGTGAGGAAGAACAGCACGTAGAACTGCGCGGCATAGAAGGTCACCGCTTGCCCGGCGTTGATGCTGAACAGGGCGATCAGCACCACTTTAAGGTTTTCCCATTTGCCGAAGGAATCGCGCAGCGGCGACTTGCAGAGTTTGCCTTCCTCTTTCATTTTCACGAACGCAGGCGACTCGTGCAGGCTCAGGCGAATCCAGGTGGAAATGCCCAGCAGCACGATCGAAAACAGAAACGGAATACGCCAGCCCCAGACTTCGAACTGGTCGCCGGTGAAGTAACGGCAGCCGAGCACCACCAGCAGCGACAGCAGCAAGCCGAGGGTGGCGGTGGATTGAATCCAGCTGGTGTGGAAGCCGCGCTTGCCGATCGGTGCGTGTTCGGCGACGTAAGTGGCAGCGCCGCCGTACTCACCACCCAGCGCCAGGCCCTGGAGCATGCGCAGCACCACGAGGATGATCGGCGCGGCGATGCCGATGCTCGCGTAAGTCGGCAGCAAACCGACGCAGAAAGTCGCCAGACCCATGAGGACGATGGTCGCGAGGAACGTGTATTTACGCCCGATCATGTCCCCCAACCGTCCGAACACCAACGCACCGAACGGGCGCACGATGAAGCCGGCGGCGAAGGCCATCAGCGCGAAAATGAACGCCGTGGTGTCGTTGACCCCGGCGAAGAACTGTTTGCTGATGACCGCCGCGAGGGCGCCGTAGAGGAAAAAGTCGTACCACTCGAACACCGTCCCCAGGGACGAGGCGAAGATGACTTTCTGGGTTTCCTGACTGGTGCCCGCGCTGCGGACGGCTTCCAGGGGCTGAACATGTTCTGACATATCGGTATCCCTCACAGTGATTGTTTTTGTTGTTCCACTGTCGACGCCAGCCTTGTGGGCGGGTGCCGCTATTCCTTTGCTCAAGAGACTGCGGTCAGTGCTTTTTCGTCAGGGGCAAAACTCCTTGCGGTTGTTTCGAGGATCAGTTGCGCGGCTTTCTCGGCGATCATCAATGTCGGCGAGCAGGTGTTGCCCGAGGTGATGCGCGGCATGATCGAGGCGTCGGCGATGCGCAGGCCGGGGATTCCATGCACGCGCAGCTCAGCGTCGACTACTGCTTCCGCGTCGTTGCCCATCCGGCAGGTGCCCACCGGGTGGAAAATGGTGGTGCCGATCCGGGCGGCGGCTTCGTGCAATTGCTCTTCGCTCTGCAAGCTGTCGCCGGGCAGGTATTCCACCGGTTTGAACGCTTGCAGGGCGGGGGCGCGAACGATGCGGCGGGTCAGGCGGATCGCGTCGGCCGCCACTCGCAAGTCTTCGGGATGGCTCAAGTAGTTGGGCTGAATCAGCGGCGCTTCCCGCGGGTCGGCGGAGCGAATGTCTATGCGCCCACGGCTTTGCGGGCGCAGATCGCAGACCGACGCGGTGAAGGCGGGGAAGGCGTGCAGCGGTTCGCCAAAGCGCTCCAGCGACAGGGGTTGCACGTGGTATTCGAGGTTCGCCGAGGTCTGCTCCGGCCCCGAACGGGCGAAGGCGCCGAGTTGGCTTGGGGCCATGGACAATGGGCCGCTGCGGTCATACAGATAACGCAGGCCCATGCCCATCTTGCCCCACAGCGTGCCGGCGATCTGGTTCAGGGTGCGGGCGTTTTCCAGTTTGTAGATCAGCCGCAGTTGCAGGTGATCCTGCAGGTTGCCGCCCACGCCGGGCAGTTCATGGGCAACGCCGATGCCGAGTTGTTGCAGCAGCGGGCGAGGGCCGATGCCGGAACGCTGGAGGATGCCGGGTGAACCGACGGAGCCGGCACACAGGATGATTTCCTTACGCGCCTTGAAGGTTTTCGCCTTATCTTGCCAACGGGCGCTGATCGCCGAGGCACGGCCGTTTTCCAGCAGCACGCGGTCGACTTCAACATCAGTCAGCACCGTGAGGTTGGTGCGGTGACGGACCGGTTTGAGAAACGCCTTGGCCGCGTTCCAGCGCACCCCGGCTTTCTGGTTGACCTGGAAATAGCCGCAGCCTTCGTTGTCGCCCTGGTTGAAGTCATCGATGCTGGCAATGCCGCTTTGTTCGGCAGCAGTGCGGAAGGCATCGAGAATCGGCCACGACAGGCGTTGCCGCTCGATCCGCCATTCGCCGGCGGCGCCGTGAAACTCCGAATCGCCGGCAAAATGGTTTTCGCTCTGTTTGAACAGCGGCAGCACGTCTTGCCAGCCCCAGCCGGGATTGCCCTCGGCCGCCCAGCCATCGTAGTCGCCAGCCTGGCCGCGCATGTAGATCATGCCGTTGATCGAGGAACAGCCGCCGAGCACCTTGCCGCGCGGGTAGCTCAGGGCACGGCCTTGCAGGCCCGGTTGCGACTCGGTCTTGAAACACCAGTCGGTGCGCGGGTTGCCGATGCAGAACAGGTAACCCACGGGGATGTGAATCCACGGATAGTTGTCGCGGCCGCCGGCTTCGAGCAGCAACACGCGGTGTTGCGGGTTGGCTGACAGTCGATTGGCCAGCAAACACCCGGCCGGCCCGGCGCCGACCACGATGTAATCGTATTCATCAAGGGAAGTCTGCATCCCTGACCTCGTATTGTTGTTCTTGTTGTCGGTCATCCTAGTTGTTAGCTTTCGTTAAAAGAATGTTAGTTTTTGCGCAGCTGCTGTGCGTTTTTAAACAGCCGTTAGTAACGGCATAACGTCAAGGATGGTTCATGTTCGACTGGAATGACCTGCGGTTTTTTCTTGAATTGCAGCGCAGCGGCCGCTTGCTGACCGCCGCCCGCCGCTTGAACACCACCCACGCCACCGTGGCCCGGCACATCGAGGCCATCGAAAAAAGCCTCGGCACCGCGCTGTTCGTCCAGCATGCCCAAGGCTACGAATTGACCCCGGCTGGCGAAGCGCTGCTCAAGCACGCCGAGGCCATGGAAAACGTCGCGCTACTGGCCCAGGAAGAAATCACCCAATCCACCGCGCCGCTGGGCAAGATCCGCGTCGGGGTGACGGAGGGGCTGGGCATCATGTTCCTCGCCAGCCGCATGAACGGGTTGTTCGAACGCTATCCGGGGTTGGAAGTGGAACTGGTGGCGGTGCCGCGCTTCGTCAGCATCCTCAACCGTGAAGCGGAGATCAGCATTCACCTCGAACGCCCGGCCGCCGACATGCTGGTCACCCGCAAACTCACCGACTATCGACTGGCGCTCTACGCCAGCCAGGCCTATCTGGACCGCTCGCCACCGCTGCGCAGCCGCGAAGACCTCGGCCGCCACGCGTGGATCGGCTACGTCGATGATTTGCTGTTCAGCCAGGAACTGATGTTCCTCAACAGCTTCTGCCGTAACCCTCAGGTGGTGTTTCACAGCACCAGCGTCATCGCCCAACAACAGGCCGCACGCTCGGGCCTGGGGATCGCCGTGCTGCCGTGCTACATGGCCAGCGCCGATCCTGAACTGGTGCCGTTGCTGCCGGACGAAAGCATCCAGCGCAGCTATTGGATCAGTACGCGGCGCGAGCTGCACAAGTCGGTGCGGCTGCGGGTGTTGTGGGATTACGTGGTGGAGTTGTGTGAGCGTGAGCAGGCTCTGCTGCGAGGCTCCATTCCTTTGTAGGAGCGAGCGGTGCGGCGATCCGACTTGCCTGCGAAGGCGTCAGGTCTGGCACACCGCGTTATCGTTCTTCGCGGGCTAGCCTCGCTCGGGTAATGGAATCTTGAGTCAGTGAGAAACCTGTGGCGAGGGAGCTTGCTCCCGCTTGAGTGCGTAGCACTCACAAAAATCGGCGATTGTTCAGATTTTGGGGCCGCTACGTAGCCCAGCGGGAGCAAGCTCCCTCGCCACAGAGTGTTCAATGGTGCTGGTCAACAGGAATCGACAGCGTCGCCCGCAACCCGCCTTCGGGCGGATTGACCAGGGTAATCCGCCCACCCAGCCGCGTCGCGATGGTGTTGACGATGGCCAGTCCCAAGCCTGCGCCGCCGGTGTTTCCACGGCTGTAAAAGCGTTCGAACAATCGTGCGCGATCCGCTTCGTCGATGCCCGGTCCCTGGTCCTGGACGCTCAAATTGTAGAACCCGTCGTCCTGGCTCAATTGCACGGTGATGACGCCATGCTCCGGCGAAAAATTCGCCGCGTTGGTGACCAGGTTGTTCAGGGCGATGTCGATGGTGCCGGCGTCGGCGAGGACTTTGAAAGGCCGATCCTCGGCGTCGAAAGCCAGTTCCAGGTTCCTGCTCAGTAACCAGGGTGTGAGCTGGGCCAGGCTGGCGCGCACGGTTTCACTCAGGTCGATGCTGTGCAGCACCGGCGTCACAGCCTTGGGTTCGAGACGGGCCATGGTCAGCAATTGATTGACCAGACGGCTGGCGCGGTCGACCCCGGCAATCAGAAACGCCAGGGACTCACGACGCTCCTGTTCCGTGCCGGCTTCCAGCAGGTTTTGCGCATGCACCCGCAACACGGCCAGTGGCGTACGTAATTCGTGGGCGGCGTCGGCGATGAAGCGCCGCTCACGGCCAAGCACCTCTTGAATTTGCGCGAGCATCCGATTGAGCGCCGCTTGCATCGGTTCCAGTTCGCTGGGCAACGGGGTCAGTTGCAACGGCTCCAGAGAACCGCTGTGCCGTGCCCGCAACGTTGCCGCCATATCGGCCAGGGGTTTGAGCCCCCAGCCAATGGCCAGCCAGACCATGGCCGCCAGCATCAGGCTGCCCAGCACATTGGGCCACAGGGTGTGACGCACGATCCGGTCGACCAGGTCTGCACGCACGTCGTCCCGTTCACCGACCCAGATGCGCAGGTCATTCTCTTTGTCTTCGAGCACGAACACCCGCCAATGACGGCTGCTCAAATCCACCACATCGCTGAAACCATGTGTCGTCGGCGGCACGGTGAAGGAGGGGGCGCTGGCGGTGTGCACCAGCACTTCGCCTTTGCTATTCCACACCTGAAAGGCAATTTTGCCTTCATAGGGGTGACCATCGACGCCCGGCACCGCTTCACTCAAGGCCTTGTTGAACGCTTGATACAGTTCGGCGTGTTCATGGCTGGCCAGCGGCATGCGCATCACACCCTGCAGCAGCCGGGCATTCTGCGCCAGTTGGGCGTCGTAGACTTCGGCGATTTCGTGATTGCTGTCGTGCAGGTTGAACACGCTGAGGATTGCCAACCCCGTCAGCATCAGGCCGATGATCAGCGTCAGGGTGCGACGCCGGATCGAAGTCATCGACGCTCCTCCACCAGATAACCCACCCCACGAATGGTGCGGATCAGGTCGGTGGAGAACTTCTTGCGCAAGTGATGGATGTGCACTTCCAGGGTGTTGCTTTCGGCTTCTTCGTTCCAGCCGTAAAGCAGTTGCATCAGGTGATCGCGGGTCATGACCCGGCCCGGAGGCGAGAGCAATTCATGGAGCAGTTGATATTCCTTGGGCGTCAGCGCCACCGGTTCGCCCTGATAGCTGACTTGCTGGGTGCCGGGGTTCAGGCAGATGCCAGCGTGTTCGATCAGCACTTGCGCGCGACCGGCACTGCGGCGCAACAAAGCTCGCAGGCGAGCCTTGAGTTCGGCCAGATCGAAGGGTTTAACCAGGTAATCGTCGGCGCCGGCATCCAGCCCGGCGATGCGGTCTTCAGTGGCATCCCGGGAGGTGAGGATCAGCACCGGCAGGTTCGAGCCGCTGTCACGCAAGCGGCGTAGCACTTCCAGACCGTCCATGCGCGGCAGGCCGAGGTCGAGCACGGCCACATCGAAGGTTTCGCTGAGCAGTGAATGCAAGGCGTTGCTGCCGTCCTGCAGCCAGTCGACGGTGTAACCCTCACGGCCCAGGGCCTGATGAATGCCCTCGCCAAGGGCTACGTCATCCTCGATCAGTAATAAGCGCACACGGGACTCCTGTCAGTCGAGTTTCTTGTTCACGTCACCCAGTAATGCTTCGATCTCTTTGCGACGCCCGGCGTCGGCGCTTTCCCGGCCAGGACGGGGCGCGGCGTGCAGGGCTTTTTGCAGGGCATCCCGAGCTTCACCATAGCGCTTTTGACGGTAAAGGTGATCACCCCAGAAGTACAGGCTGTCGATGCCGGTCGGGTTCAGGTCCAAGGCCTGCTTCAACAGTTTTTCGGCCTTGTCGGCGTCGCCGAAACCGATAGGCCAGCCGGGCACCCGATCATACAGCGCCGCGAGGCTGGTGTAGGCCGAGCCTTGCAGGGCCTTGGGATCGATGGCCAGGGCTTTTTCCAGATCGACTTTGGCGGCCTTGGCCTTGCTCAGGGCACCGAGGCCACCCTGGGCGCCGGCCCAACTGCTGGTGACGATGCCGGACCAGATCCACGCTTCGGCCAGGGACTGGCGTTCCCGGGTGAACGCCGAGGCCTGGGCTGCGAGTTTTTCGAAGGCGGCGCTGCGCTGTTCGGCAGGCAATTCGTACTGGATGTGCGCCCAGCTCTGTTGGATGGCATTGAGGCGCTGCTGATCGGCGGCGTCCAGCGCCCAGACGCTTTGGCTCAGTACCCCGAACAGCAAGCAGGCGAGAATTTTCTTCATGGTTTGAGGCTCTCCTTATCGGGCTTCTGACTCAGGCGACGGATCAGCGGCAATTGCTTGCGCAAGCCACGGTCCACCAGATGCGGCAACAGACTGTTCAGGCGCACGAAAAAGCGTTCCGGCCAGCCCAGGTACAAGTCGCGACGGTCACCGGCAATGGCGTGGATGACCGCCGAGGCAACGGTTTGCGGGTCGTCGACATTGGCTTTGAGCGCATCGTTCAGCGCTTGGGCCGCCGCGCTGTTCATGCTGGTATGGGTTGCCCGGGGGGCGACGTAGAGCACGTTGATCCGGGTATCGGCCAGTTCCCGGCGCAGGGCTTCGGAGAAACCGCGCAGGGCAAACTTGGTGGCGCAATAGCTGGCGTAACCGGGGTAGCCGATGGAGCCGTAGGTCGAACCGACGTTCACCACCATGGCACTCTCGGCCTGCCTGAGCAGCGGCAGCAACAGCCTGGTCAGGCTGATCGGCGCGCCGACGTTCACCGCGAGCATGGCGTTGATCTCGCTGTCATCGAGCTGTTCGAGCATGGCGAAGTGATTGACGCCCGCGGCATTGATCAGCAGGTTGATGCCGCCGATGGCCTCGGCCGCCGCCAGCACTTTGCGCCGGTCGTCGGGCAGGGTCAGGTCCGCCCCGACCCAGCGCAACTGCTCCGGGTAGCGCTCGAGCAAGGGCTCCAGCGACTCTCGATGCCGGGCCACGGCCAATACGTGTGCACCACTGGCACACAGGGTGCCGGCGATGGCCAGGCCGATGCCGCCACTGGCGCCGGTCAATACCACGCGTGCCTCAGACGGGCGCATGCAGATTCTCCCCATCGCGCGGCAGGCCACGGAACATGTCGGTGTAGAGCGTGTACACGACCTTTGAGGCATGAATCACCGCAGCCTGGTCGGCCGGGTCTTCGAGCAGGTTCATCAAGCGGCGGTAGGTCTGCATGTGTTCGATATCCAGTGAGCCGTGGGAGCTCAGGTAGCTGAAGGCGGTCTCCGGCAGCGCCAAGCGTTCGCGGATGCTGCCGGCCGCGTGGGTGGCCAGGGCGATGCTGGTGCCTTCCAGCACGTTGACCATGCCGAACAGGCCCACCGGGTTGTCCCGGGCAATCAGGTCGTAAAGAAAGCTGACCATCAACTCGATCGGCAGCGATGGACGACCATCACGCACGGCGTCTTTGTCGCCGCCACAGGCTGCGATGTCGTCGAGCACCCACTGTTCGTGGCCGTATTCGTCCTCGATGTACTCGCACACCGCTTTGCGCAGCCATTCCAGACGCTGCGGCAGACGTGCGCCGCACGCCATCATCAACGGCACGGTATGGCGCACATGGTAGTAGGCCTGGGTGAGGAAGGCGCGGTAGCTGTCCAGGCTCACGTTGCCCTCAAGGGCATCGCGGATGATCGGCAGATTGAACAGCTCGTGGCGTTCTTGATAGGTGGCTTCTTGCAGCGTGTCGAAAAAACTCATGGTGCAGATACCTCGGGGAAAACGGATTCAGTGAGCAGCGCCCGGTAACGCTCGACAATGGCGTCGCGGCGCGGTCGGCCATTGGCGGTCAGCAGGCCGTTGGCGGGGGTGAACGGTTGATCGAGACGGGTCCAGTGATGAACCTGAGCGTAATCAGGCAAGGCCTCATTGGCCTGGGCCACGGCGGTGGCCAGTTCTTCATCGGTGCAGTCCGGCCGATGGGGCCAGAGCAGGGCGTGGTTGCTCGGCGTCGCTTCGCCGTAGACGAACGCCTGGGCGATGTGGCGACGCTGGGTGAGTTCGGCCTCGACCCATTCCGGGTTGACGTTGCGGCCGAAACTGGTGATGAACTGATGCTTCTTGCGCCCGTTGAGGTAGAGAAAACCTTCCGGGTCGAACTCGCCGAGATCGCCGGTCGGCCACCATTCATCGTGGTAGGGCGCTTGCCCCAGATAGCCGAGCAGGGTCGAGCCCTTGACCAGCACTTCGCCGTCGTCGGCCAGGCGAATTTCTACATGGGGCAGGGGCCGGCCGACGCTGCCGGGGCGGTGTGCTCCGGGGCGATTGAGGCACACCACCGACGCACATTCTGACAATCCGTAACCTTCATACACTGGCATGCCGATGCGTTGGGCACGATGCAGCAGTTCTTCGGAAACCCGCGCACCGCCCACGGCGGCAAAACGCAACGATTGGGGGTTGAACGCTTTTTGCTCGGCGGCGCTGACCAGCATCAGCAGCAACTGTGGCACCAGGATCAAGCTCTCGGGCGCGCGGGAGGCCAGACACCCCAACAAGCGCGGCACATCGACACCGCTGGCCCCCTGAATGCCCAGGGTTTTCTGGCTCGGCACGCTCAGGGTCGCGCCGGCATACAGCGCGGCATAACAACCGAGGTTTTCCAGCAGGATCGCCAGGGGCAGCAGTGCCAAGTGATGTCGCGGATGGGTGGGCTTGCTCGCCTGATCCAGTTCACGGGCCACTCGCAAAAGGCTTTCGGCGCTCAGGCATACACCTTTGGGTGTGCCGGTGGTGCCGGAAGTGAAGGTGAGTTTGGCGGTGCCTTCGGGGATGAGGTTCGGGCCGCTGAAGGAACGACGCCAGAATTCGCCTGTGTGTTCGTAGCCGGCCCCTTGCAGTTCGGCGCCCAGTTCCGGCTCGGCAATCACCCGTTCGGCCTGGCTCTGTTGCAGGCAATGAATGCGTTGTGCCGGGCTGAAGAAGGGCGGCAACGTCAGGCAGGTCAGGCCTTCGAACAGGATGGCCAGGTCCCAGAGCATCGCCTCGGTACCGTTGTCCAGGGCCAGCGCGACCACTTTGACGTGCTCATCACGAAGACGCTGTTGGCGATCCGTGACCTCGGCGTACAGCGTGGCGTAGTCGAGTTTCAACTGATCGCCCCACAGGGCGACGGCGTTGCCTTTGTGTTCGGCGTGATGGCGCAGGGTTTGTTTGAAACGCTCCATTTCAGGCGACATGGCTGGACTCCTCAAGGGAGGTTGGCAGCCCCAGGCGATTGAACAGGCCGATGTTGCGCAAATGAATGAAGCCGGCGCGGATGTTGCCGACATGCACCCATGGCTGGCTCTCGTAATAACTGCCCCAGTGGTGACGGTCGTCGCCCAACCGCTCGGGATCGGCGGCGCAGAGCGTCACCGGCTTCAAACCCAGGCGATGAAAACTGTTTACCAGCCCGATGTTGCCGGTGAACGCCACCCATTCCAGCCCGCCCATGGCCAACAGATAGGTGATGGCGACGATGCTCAGCCGCGCGCTACCGGTATCGCTGGCTGCGAGGTTACCGACCTCGACAATCCCGGCCCGGTCCACCGGTTGGCCGGCAGCGGCGCTGATCAGCGGATCGATCGCCTCGTCCAGGTAACGCTCCAGAAACAAGGGTTCGGCACTGGCCAGTCGTAAGCCGGCCACCGCACACAGCGTGTCGGACTCATCGCTCAGGCCGAACAGTTGTGGCATGAAATGGCGGATATCGGCGCCATGGGCCTTGCGAAAACGCTGCTGGATAAAAGCTTCGAAGACGGGTCGCTGGGCATCGTCTGGCAAGGCCCTGACCAGACTCATCTGCGAGGTTTCGGCTTGACCGAAGTGCAGGGGCAGAGGGATGTTCCAGTCAAAATCGTGCATGGGCAAGAACGCCTCCCCGAGTCAGTTTGGGGGGAGTATCAAAGGCGATTCTTAACGAAGTCTGAAGGTTATCTTCAGATTGTCTTAAGACTGGACAGGCAGGGTGGCGCCGGTCGGTTCGACGAAACCGGATCCAGGCTGCACGAAATGAGTCGGCAGCCGCCACCGATCTTCAAGAGGCTCTGTATGACCCGAGATTCAGCAGTACACCGGTATGGAAAACTCTCGATCACCTTGCACTGGCTGATGTTGGCGCTGTTCGTCGGCGTTTATGGCTGCATCGAGATCAAAGGGCTACTGCCCCGTGGAAGTGATTCGAGGGGCCTTTTTCTGGGGCTTCACGGCTTATTCGGATTGAGCATTTTTGCGTTGGTCTGGGTCCGCCTGCTCGGGCGCCTCACCCCCCGGCCACCGATTACCCCGGCTCTGTCAACCTGGCAGACCGGCGTCTCGCACCTCATGCACCTGGCGCTGTATGTGCTGATGATCGCAACACCGCTATTGGCCTGGTTGATGCTGGCCGCCGGCGGCAAGCCAATGCCGTATTTCGATTTCTTCCTGCCGGCGCCCGTGGCGGTTGATCCCGTGCTGGCCAAGCAATTCAAACATTGGCATGAGTGGCTCGGCAGTGCCGGCTACTGGCTGATCGGTTTGCACGCGGCGGCGGGGTTGGTCCATCACTACTGGGTTCGCGACAACACGCTCACGCGCATGCTGCCCAAGGGCTTTGGTGCGGGTGTCAACGAGCGTCAGCGATAAGTTTCCCTGGGCGTTCGGGGTGCCTCGAACACTGCGTTATCGTTCATCGCGAGCCTGCTCGCGATGAAGCCATCACCGTTACCTCAAACCTTGCCCGCTTGCTCTTCCAGCTGATCCGACTCAAACAACTTCGCCAGTTCCGCCCGCGCTTCCTGCGCCGTCTGCATCACCTTGGCCGCATCGTCATACACCGCGTGCTGAGCCTCCAGCACCTGTTCGTCGTGATGGGTAAAGCGCTTGATCCGCGCATCCGCCTGGGCTTGGGTCAGCCCAAGGCCAACCAGGGTGCGCCGGGTCATTTCCAGGCTGGAGTAATAAGTTTCCCGCACCGCCTGCGCCCCGACATCCACCAACCGGTGCACATGCTGACGGTTACGGGCACGGGCGATGATCTTGATGTGCGGATACAGCTTGTGCACCACCTCGGCCGTCTTGATGTTGGTGTCCGGATCATCGGTGGCGATCACAAAGAACTCCGCTTGCTCGACCTTGGCCGCGCTGAGGATTTCCGGGCGCATCGGGTCGCCGTAGAACACCGGCACGCCGCCGAAGCTGCGGGACAGTTCGATGGTTTCCACCGAGGTGTCGAGGGCGATGAACTTGATGTTCTGCGCCCGCAGAATCCGCGCCACGATCTGACCCATACGGCCCATGCCCGCGATGACCACGCGGGGCGTGTCGGCGTCGATTTCGCGGAACTTCTGCGGCACCTCCACCGGTTGCACCTTGGGTTTGACCAGGCGTGCGCAGGCGAGCAGCAACAGCGGCGTCAGCGCCATCGACAGGGTGATGGTCAACACCAGCAAGTCGTACAGGCGCGGCTCGAACAAGCCCTGGTCCCGACCGATCTTGAACACCACGAAGGCAAACTCACCACCGGCCGCCAGCACGATCCCCAGACGAATCGCATTAACCTTGCCCAACCCTCCGGCCAGTCGACCGACCACAAACAGCAGCGGCAGCTTGATGGCGATCAGCAGCAGGGTCAGCCCCAGCACCACGACCGGCGCACTGAGCAGCAGACTCAAGTTGGCACCCATGCCGACGCTGATGAAAAACAGCCCCAGCAGCAGGCCCTTGAACGGTTCGATCTGCGCTTCCAGTTCGTGACGGTATTCGGAGTCCGCCAGCAGCAAACCGGCGAGGAACGCGCCGAGTGCCATGGACACGCCCACCAGATCCATCAGCCACGCCGTGCCGATCACTACCAGCAATGCGGTGGCGGTGGACACCTCCGGCAGACCAGTCTTGGCCACCACGCGAAACACCGGGCGCAACAGATAACGCCCGCCGATCACCACCACCGCGATGCTGCCCAGCACCCGCAAGCCATGGTTCAAATCTTCGGCCGCGCTGCTGGTGTGATCACCGCCGGCCAGCAACGGCACCATCGCGATCAAAGGGATCGCGGCGATGTCCTGGAACAGCAAAATCGCGAACGCCAACCGCCCATGGGGGCTGGTCAGCTCCTTGCGCTCGGCCAGGCTTTGCAAGCCAAACGCGGTGGACGACAACGCCAGGCCGAGGCCCAACACGATGGCACTGTTCAGGGACTGGCCGAACACGAACAACGCCAGCACACCAATCACCGAACCGGTCAGCAGCACCTGTGCCAGGCCCACGCCGAACACCGATTTGCGCATCACCCACAAACGTCGCGGCGACAGCTCGAGGCCGATGATGAACAGCAACAACACCACCCCGAGTTCGGAGATGTGGCTGACGCTTTGTGGATTACCGATCAAACCCAGCACCGACGGCCCGATGATCACCCCGGCAAACAGATAGCCGAGCACCGCCCCCAATTGCAGGCGCTTGGCCAAGGGAACGGCGAGCACCGCCGCGAACAAAAAGACGACAGCGGCTTGTAACAGGTTGCCTTCATGGGGCATGTGAAACTCCAAAAACTCGATACGGCGGGGGCGATAAGGATAAAGGCTGGAGCCGGATGCGTCAGCCATGAACGAAAATGTTTGGGCCTCGCGATGGCAATTTTGCAGGCACCCAAGATGTCGTTACATTTAGCATCAATTAGTGACATTCATAGGATAAGCTGATCAAACTGTTCGTTCCCGAGTGCGCACCATGACCATCAACTTCGACCTTAACGATCTGCAAGCCTTTCGCGCCGTGGTGGAGCAGGGCAGCTTTCGCAAGGCTGCGGACACCGTGCGTATCTCCCAACCGGCCCTCAGCCGGCGGATCGAAAAGCTCGAAGATGCTCTGGGCGTGAAATTGTTCGAACGCACCACTCGCCGGGTCAGCCTGACTCAGGCCGGGCGTGGTTTCATGCCCAGCGTCGAACGCCTGCTGGATGACCTGGACGTGGCGCTACTGGGTATCAGCGAAGTCGCCTCGACCCGGCTCGGGCATGTCACCGTCGCCTGTGTGCCGTCGGCGGCGTACTACTTCATGCCGCGTGTGATCGCCCACTACCATCGGCAATTTCCGCGGATCAAGGTCAAGGTGCTCGACTCCAGTGCTCACGAGGTATTGAGTGCCGTGGTCAACGGTGAAGCGGACTTTGGCCTGAGCTTCATGGGCACCCTGGAAGCCGAAGTCGAATTCGAGCCGCTGGTGCAGGAAGGTTATGTGGTGGCGTGCAGACGAGATCACCCCCTTGCAGGACGCAGCAGCGTGACATGGGATGAGTTTTATCAGCAGGATTACATCTCGCTGGACAAGACTTCGGGCAATCGCTTTTTGCTGGATCAAGCGCTGGCTGGCGTGGTGCCGCAGCGGCCGAGCATCTGCGAAACCCGTCATGTGACGACCATGATCGGTCTGGTGGAGGCCGGGTTGGGCGTGGCTGCCGTGCCGTTGATGGCGATGCCGGCGGCGGACCACCCGATTCTGACGCGGGTACCGTTGACCGATCCGCAGGTGATGCGCAATGTCGGGTTGATCAAGCGCCGGGGTCGTACGTTAACCCCGGCGGCATTGGCGTTGGAGCGCCTGGTGGTGGAAATGAAAGTCCAGCAACCTTCGGTCAGTGGCTGACTGAGTCCAGCCCCGTCGCTTTTACGTCCGGCTGGGCTGCGCTGGAGGCCAGGTACGCAAGCAGCGCCTTGGCCTCGGCCGGGTGTTGCGCATTGACCGGAATACCGGCGGCGAAACGGGTGACCGATTGCACCGATTCCGGAATTTTCGCCACAAAACTTACCCCAGGCACCGGTAGCAATTCGCTGACCTGCTGGAAGCCCAGTTGATAATCGCCGGTGGCAACCACCGAGCCCACCGGGATTTTCGGGATCATCTTCGATTTGGGTTTGAGCTGGTTTTCGATGCCCAGACGCTTGAACAGTTGATCCTCGATATACACGCCGCTGGCACTGTCGGAGTAGGCGACTGACTTGGCGTCGAGCAAGGTTTTTTTCAGGCCTTCCACCGAGCTGATGTCCGGCTTCGGCGCACCTTCACGCACCACCATGCCGATCCGCGAATCCGCCAGTTCGACCCGTGAAGCGGGATCGACTTTGCCTTGCTTGATCAGGTCGTCGAGGGCATAGCCGACCATGATGACCACGTCGGCTTTCTCACCGCGGGCCAGACGATTGGGAATCGCTTCCGGGGCTTTTCCCATGGATGGACCGAGGGCGGTGTCCAGGGTGTTGCCGCTAGACTCGGCGAATTTCGGACCGAGGATTTTGTAGGCTGCCGTGAAACCACCGGACGTCATTACACGGATTTCTTCAGCCTGGGCGATCGAACTCAGACCGAGACTGGCCACCAGGGCCAGGGCGGTAAAGTTGAAAAACCTTTTCATCAAATAGCTCTCGCAGTTAGAGGTTGGGTGGTTCACGACACGGCCGGTTGCAGGCGGCCAGAGGCACGGCGATAGAGAAACAGCGTCGCGCACAGGGCACAGAACGCGGCGAAACTCATCCAGTAACCGGGTGCGGCCTTATCGCCGGTGTACTGGATCAGGAAGGTCGATATGGCCGGTGTGAAACCGCCGAACACCGCCGTCGCCAGGCTATAAGCCAAGGAGAAACCTGCGACCCGAACCTCGACCGGCATGATTTCCGTCAGCGCGGCGATCATTGCGCCGTTGTACAAGCCATAAATGAACGACAACCACAGCAGCACCAACAGCATGTTGATGAAACTCGGTGCTTGCACCAGATAGGTCAGCGCTGGGTAGGCCGTGGCCAACGTCAGCAACGCCATGGCGATCAGTACCGGGCGACGACCGATGCGATCTGAAAGCGCGCCGCCAATCGGCAACCAGAAAAAATTCGAAACGCCCACCAGCAAGGTCACCAACAGCGCATCGGAGGTATTCAGGTGCAGCACGGTTTTGCCGAAGGTCGGCGCGTACACGGTGATCAGATAGAACGCGGTAGTGGTCAGGGCGACCATCATCATCCCGGCGAACACGATGACCCAGTTCTGTCCCAGGGTGCGGAACACGTCGCCCATGCTTGGCCGGTGTTTACGGGCGGTGAACTCTTCGGTTTCTTCCAGGTTACGGCGCAGGAAGAAGATGAAAGGCACGATCATGCAGCCGACGAAAAACGGAATCCGCCATCCCCAATCGGCAATCATCGTCGGCGCCATCCATTGGTTCAGACCATAGCCCAAAGCCGCCGCGACGATGATCGCCACTTGCTGGCTCGCGGATTGCCAACTGGTGAAGAAACCTTTGTTGCCGGGAGTGGCGATCTCCGCGAGGTACACCGATACACCGCCCAGTTCCGCACCGGCCGAGAAGCCTTGCAGCAATCGGCCGATCAGCACGATGGCCGGGGCGAACAGCCCGATGGTTTCGTATCCGGGCACCAGCACAATCAGAATCGTACCGCTGGCCATGATCGACAGGGTGACGATCAGCCCTTTGCGGCGCCCCACATCATCGATGTAAGCGCCCAGTATCACGGCGCCCAACGGACGCATCAGGAAGCCCGCGCCGAACACCGCGAACGTCATCATCAGGGACGCAAACTCGCTGCTGGCAGGGAAAAATACGGCAGCGATCTGCGTGGCATAGAAGCCGAAAAGGAAGAAATCGAATTGCTCGAGGAAGTTGCCCGAGGTCACTCGGAAAATCGCACTGGTCCGGGAGCGACCGGAATGGATTGATGCTGTCATTGACGTGTACTCCACCGCTTTTATGACGTGCACTGCCTGGACGCGGTGCACGGTTCTTATTGGGGTGGATAGTGGAGCAGGGACATCGATATGTTAATTGCATAGTTGGTATGTATTGATGCATGAAGCGGATCAATGCTGCCGACCCAGAGACGCGGCGTTTACCCAAGGCTATTCGCTGTGTACGCGTATCGGGCTGATGTTCCCCAACCGATACTGATTATTCCCGCTGCGCTTGGCCTCATACATCGCCAGGTCGGCAATGTGAATCAACCGGTCCATGCTCGGCGCA
Source organism: Pseudomonas sp. GW821-FHT03E01 (assembly GCF_059420765.1). Lineage (NCBI taxonomy): Bacteria > Pseudomonadati > Pseudomonadota > Gammaproteobacteria > Pseudomonadales > Pseudomonadaceae > Pseudomonas > Pseudomonas sp. GW821-FHT03E01. Next base: position 65,104 of record NZ_JBWKUI010000015.1, read on the forward strand.
TGGTCCGGGAACACCGCAACCCCAAGGCTGCTGCCGATGTGGCGCTGGTCGTTGCCGATGGTCACCGGCGGTGCGAGTTCGATGAAGATTTTCTGGCAGATGCTGCGGGCTTCGTCTTGCAGGCTGTTGCCTTGGGGAAGGCCTTGGAGGATGACCACGAACTCGTCGCCACCGATCCGGGCGACGGTGTCGGTTGAACGCAGGATTTTCTTCAGGCGTGTTGCGGTGGTGACCAGCACGCGGTCGCCGGCCGCATGGCCATAGTGGTCGTTGATCGCCTTGAACCCATTGAGGTCGACAAATACCAGTGCCACCCGCGTGGCGCTGAGGCGGGCGTGTTCCAGGGCAGCGGACAGGCGCTCTTCGAGTACCAGGCGATTGGGCAGGCCGGTCAGTGGGTCGTAATGGGCCAGGTGCTGCAGATAACTGGCGGAGGCTTTTTCTTCGGTGATGTCGCGGACCACGCCCATCATCTTGATCGTTGCGTCATGCTCATTCTTGACCACATTGCCGGTCTCCCGCAGCCAGCGGATGCTGCCGTCCGGCCAGACCACGCGGTATTCCTCGTCGTGGTTTTCGCCGGTTTCCAGGCAACGCAATTCACCGGCGCGGACCTTGACCCGGTCGTCCGGGTGCACACAGGAACAGAACAGGGCGTAGGAGGGCGTCACCTCGCCGATCTTGAACCCGAACATCCCATAGATTGCATCCGACCAATAGAGCTTGTCGGTATCAACCTCCCAGTCCCAGGTGCCGATGCGGGCGAAGTATTGGCTGCGTTTGAAGCGCTCGGCGTCGCCTTCCTGGTGGATACTTTGTCCCTCGGTGAGGCTATCGATCAGCGCACGGCACTCGGCCAACTGCTTTTGCAGCGAACGATCGCGCCAAATCAGCGCGACGATCAGGGCAAGGGTCAGCGAGCCGATGGTGACGTCGGTCCAGAGCTGACTCATTGAGGAATTGCGCTCATGGCGTATCGAACCGTGGGGGAGGTGGCGGGTATATTAAGGCTCTGTACGAAAAACTGCCTGCGTGTCGATCATGATGCGTTAAAAACAGGCTCGGAATGCTCATTTACAACCCGTAAACTCCGCTTCTTCGCCTGTTTTTGCCTTGCCTGATCGACACTCGGCGACTTTTCGTACAGACCCTGGCAAGCAGGAGGTGGGTCAGTTCACCACTGACGGTTGCGTCGCGACCGAGACGGTGAAGGTCACGACAACCAGCACGACGAGTACCCAGAACATCACCATGACTGTCAGCATGACGACCTTCAGGCTTTGATAAAGCCAGCGCAACCAATGGCCTTCGGGTTTTGCTTCTGAGCGGGTTCTGAGTACGCCTTTCAAATAGAAGCCGAGGAGGGCCAGCAGTGCGCCGTCAATCAACAGCGCAGGCAGGCCGGCTTCGGGGAAAATGCTTCCCCACCGATAGAATGACGACCGGCTCAGGAACACCACATAACAAATGAGGCTGCCGTAGGGGATGGCTCTCCACCATTTACCGGCCAGCGCTCCGACCATCAGGCACATAATCACCATGAACGGGTTGAGGAGAATATTGATCATCCACTCCAGTACGTTGGGGAAGTAGCCCGGGGAATGGATGCTGCGCCAGATGTGTTCAAACATTGTTCAGGCTCCTGCCTTCTATGGAGTAAGTGGTGCTTCGGTGCTTCGGTGCTTCGGTGCTTCCGTGCCGCTGCACGGTATCGGCGTATTGTCGGGTTACATAAGTCCTGTTGTGTAAATTAGGGTCTGTACGAAAAGTCGCCGAGTGGCGATCAGGCAGTTTTCGTATAGTGCCCAGTTCACGACCACTGCCGGATGCAGAGCGAAATGGTTGCCAATAGCCCGCATTTCTGGGAAAACGGCGCCCATCAAGCCCGCTCGGGCAAGCGCACAGATAGAGTGAATGTAATGAATGATGAGTTGCAGGTAATCGACCTTGAAGTGGGCGACGGCAAAGCCGCCGTCAAAGGCGCGCTGATCACTACCCAATATCGCGGGTGGTTGGAAGACGGCACCGAATTCGATTCTTCCTACAGCCGGGGCAAACCGTTTCAGTGCGTGATTGGCACCGGGCGGGTAATCAAGGGCTGGGACCAGGGAATCATGGGCATGCAGGTCGGCGGTAAGCGCAAGCTGCTGGTGCCGGCGCACCTGGCCTACGGCGAGCGCTCGATGGGGGCGATTACGCCGAATTCGAATCTGATTTTCGAGATTGAATTGCTGGAAGTGCTGACGCGGGATGATTGATGGGCGAGTGAATTGAAATGATTAACCCCGCTGTCTCTGAGAGGAGAGAGCGGGGTTTTTGCTATCTGTGGCGAGGGGCTTGCTGTGGCGAGGGGGCTTGCCCCCGTTGGGTTGCGCAGCGACCCCAAATCCAATCCATCGCGGTTTCTCAGGACTGACCGCATACGTTGATTTTACGACTGCTGCGCAGCCGAACGGGGCGATGCGGCGTTCCGACAAGCCCCCTCGCCACGGATGCTCATTTCAACAACTATTTTTGCTGAAGGCTTGATCGGCTATTACTGCGGATCGATGTTATCCAGCGCCCGGTTCACGGCCAGTTCCCTTTGCGGATGGGCAAGTCAGGTGAATGCCTCAATATCATCAAGGGTGTTCGCCACAATCCCTTCCAGGGAGGGAAATTTCTTCTTCATCTTCTCAAGGGCCGGGCGTACAGCACCCAAGTCCAGACCACCCTGTCTGCGGGCTATGTGCCCGAGCGCGGTTATGGCAGATGCTGCAACTGATTCGGACTCACTCTCGAGGTACTTCAGACAGGTGTTTTGAGCCCAGGACTTGTCTTGTTCATTCAGGCCAATAGAAATCAATGCGACAACAACGCTGGTTTCTACGTTGCTAGCTAGAAGTCTCGTCGTTTCCTCGTGGCTCATTGTTGGATCTTGGTAGAGAAGGCTCACTTTTTAACTCCCTGAATATTGCCTTTGTGATCGGTTTTTCCTTTCCAGCCATGAGCGTCCTGGTTTCATCTTTTGAAAGCGATGCGGACGCTATATCAAAGGGCATTTGATAGATGTAGGACTGGTCTGAAACTCTGGCCGCTATTACAAATGCTAATGGCAACAACAGTTTTTGCTGGAGGCCTGATCCGCTATTACCGCGATACAAGCCGATGAGCCATGATGCGGTCAACCCGACTTGCCAGCCCCGGCAATATCGGTAACTATGCCCGCCTAAATAGGGGTAGGGGGTATAGGTATGTCGCACATCCACGAACACAAAGACGATTTGCTCAATCGCGTCCGGCGCATTGCCGGTCAGGTCCAGGCGGTGGAGCGGGCGTTGGAGTCCGATGCCGAGTGCGCCAAAACCCTGCACTTGGTTGCGGCAATTCGCGGTGCGGTCAATGGTCTGATGGACCAGTTCATCGACGCCCACGCCCGTGAACATGTGGCCCGTCCCGGCCTCAGCGACGAAGCACGCGCCGAAGGCGTGGAAGACTTGTTGCAAGCCATCCGCCGTTACTCGAAATAGAGGCCTGCCCCATGACACTGACACCTCAGGCTTCGCGCTTTACTCACGACCATCTGTTTCTGGGGGCCGCCCACGATGAAAATGCTCGCCGCACGTTGTGGGTGGTGGCGCTGACGTTCGTGATGATGATTGGCGAGATTGCCGCTGGTTATATCACCGGCTCCATGGCGTTACTGGCGGACGGCTTTCATATGGCGACCCACGCCGTGGCCTTGGGCATTGCCGCGGCGGCCTACAGTTTTGCCAGGCGACACGCCAACAATTCGCGCTTCAGCTTCGGTACTGGCAAGGTCGGGGATCTGGCGGCTTTTGCTTCTGCCATGGTGCTGGGCCTGGTGTCGATCGGCATCGCCGGCGAATCGATCCTGCGGCTGTTTCAACCTATCACCGTGGCTTTCACCGAAGCGACGGTGATTGCGGTGGTGGGGCTGGCGGTGAATGTCGTCAGCGCATTGCTGCTGGCGGGCAACCATGGGGATCACGGTCATGATCATCACAACCATAACCACGGTCACCATCATCACGACAACAACCTGCGCTCGGCGTATGTCCATGTGCTGGCCGATGCATTGACCTCGGTACTGGCTATTGCGGCATTGTTGGCCGGGCGCTATTTGGGTTGGGTCTGGCTGGACCCGGTGATAGGCGTCGTCGGAGCCCTTGTTATCGCGAAATGGGCCTATGGCTTGATGCGCGATAGCGCCGCGGTATTGCTCGACGCCACCGACGAGCACGTCGCCGCCGAAATTCGTGAGCTGCTTGAATCGACGGACGATGTCCGCATCAGTGACCTTCATGTCTGGCAAGTCGGGCCCCAGGCGCGAGCCGCAATTGTGAGTGTCGTGGCTACGGCGAGCGTCAGTGCCGACGCCATCCGCGAACGTCTGGCGCCGGTTCATGAGTTGTCTCACCTGACGGTCGAATATCGCAACGCTTGAGGTGTTTTTCAGGCAAAGAGCGGAATGCGCCCGTTAAGGGAAGGGCGGTAGTGCCAGGTCAACCGATCCAAAGCCGGTTTCATTATCAGGATCTGAGTCAGCGTCGCGCGGGCAATGCTCAAGGCCAGCACCTGCCCTGGGCATTGATGACGGCCGGCGCCGAAGGTGAAGCTGCGGCGGTTTGGGCGTTCGAGCAGGAATGTATCGGGATCGTCATTGAGCAGCGGATCACGATTGGCCGAGGCCAGCAGCACCAGAATGACGTCGCCGGAGTTCAGGTTCACGCCGTCGATTTCGCAGGGCGCTGCGACGAAGCGGCGGGTGTTCTGTACCGAAGGATCGAAGCGCTGCACTTCGGCGATCAGGTCGTTGGCTTGAGTTGGGTCGATCTGCGGGTTTCGGCTCAACGCCAGTAGCGCATTGCCGATCAGCCCAGCGGTGGCTTCGTAGGTCTGGGAGAACAGGCCGATCAGGTTGGCGATCAAGGTTTCCGGGGCGGTCGAGGTGGCGAAGCGCTGCCGGATACCGGCGAGCAGGGTGCTTCGATTGTTCGGATCAGCCAGAAGCTCGATGAAATATCCCTTCAGCTGTTCTGCCGCAACATGGGCAGCGTCCAGTTGGGCCTGGTCGCTGAGGGGTGACAGGCAGGCGATGAAGTCAGCGGTCAGCTCGCTGATGGCCCGGCCCTGAGCCGGAGAAAAGCCCAGCAACGTCGCCACTACACAGACCGGCCCGCGAAACATCGCCGCGTACAACCCATCGGCTCCAGGGGTAATCAACCGAGCGCTGACCAGTGAATTGACGTCATTCCCATCAATCAGCGTCAGCCCCGGCTCAATCGCTGCCCTCGGGCAACGCTGCCGCTCACCCTCGTTCATCCGCATTAGCTGACCGAACACTTTGCCCGCCATGCCCTGAGCAATTGCCTTGGGCACCGGCTCATGCGCCGGCCGCACATGGCAATCCGGATGCGCCAGCACGGCGGCGACCGCTCGGGCGCTGCTGGCCACCCACAGTTTCAGTCCCTGATGAAAAACCAATCCACCCTCGGCACGCAGTTGCGCGTAGTAGGGGTAAGGATCGGCGTGAGTCGCAGCGATGATCGGGTCCATGGGTCGCAGCCTTATCGATGGTTGAAAAGTGTTGCTACTATCTCCAGTCCGAAGGGGCCTTGATTCGTCCGGGAGCGAAATATGAACGCAGAGCAACACGACGTTGGCATCTCTCAAGTGGCGGCAGCGATTGCAGAGCCTGCGCGGACGAAAATCCTCTGCTCGCTGATGGACGGCCATGCCCGCACCAGCACCGAGCTGGCGGCGGTTGCCGAAGTCAGCGCCTCGACCGCCAGCGCACACCTGGCCAAGCTCAAGGAACTGGCGCTGGTGCGTTTGCACGTTCAGGGCCGCCATCGCTATTACAGCCTCGCGGACAAACGCGTGGCCCAGGCACTCGAAGCACTGATGGTGATCGGCCAGAACGCCGTGCCGACATTCAACCCGCGCACCCCGGACCGCCTGCAATTCGCCCGCACCTGCTACGACCACATGGCCGGCACGTTGGCAGTGGTGCTGCATGACCGGATGATCGACGCGGGGTGGTTGCTGCAAACCGATGAGCAGGCTTATCGATTGAGCGACAGTGGTGAAGCGTTGTTCGAAGGATTGGGCATCGACGTCAAAGACCTCGGCACTTTGCGCCGCCGCTTTGCCTGCCCGTGCCTGGACTGGAGCATGCGTCGGCCGCACCTGGGCGGTGCCTTGGGCGCGGCGTTGCTGCAAACGGCGATCAAACGCCAATGGGTGACGCAGGATCTGGACAGTCGGGCGTTGGCGTTGACGGCGGTGGGGCGAAAGGAACTCGGTCACCGGTTCGCCGTTGAACTGCCGATTCAGGGAACGACAGCGCCACTCACGTCCACCGGGAACAGGCGCCGCGCGATCGCCAGTCCTGCGACTTAGCGACTGGCCGAGGCCATGAGCACGCCAAAACCGGCGAAGGTCACGCCCGAAACTTTTGCGGTCAGCCAGGAACCTTTCGGGCTCGACAACCAGCCTTTGGCGGCATTGGCGAGCAAGGCATAGCTGCCGTGCACCAGGATTACCAGTACGCCGTAGGAGGCGACCAGCTTGATGAACTGGCTGTAGAAGTGCGCCGAAGTGTCGATGAATTGCGGGAACACCGCCAAAAAGAAAAACACCGCCTTGGGGTTCAGAAGCTGCATCGAAGCCGCTTCAAGGAAGCGATAACCCGGGCTTGAGGAGCGTGTTTCAAGCAGCGTGCTGAAACGATCCGAGCGCCAGCTTTTGTAGCCCAGGTACAACAAATAGCCAGCCCCTGCGTATTTCAATGCGGTAAAGGCATTCGCGGAGGTGCTGAGTATCAGGCCAACACTGGTGGCGCTGATGGCGGCGACCACAAACGCCCCCGACGCGATCCCCAGAATGCCCGGCACGGCCCCCCTCCAACCGTGGCGCACCGCGTTGGACAGGGTCAGGACCACACCAGGCCCCGGGCTCAAAATGGTCAGGGTGGCGAAGAGTACAAAGAGTCCGTAACTGTTCATGGCTTGCTCCGTCAGGTGGCGTTGGCTGCGTGCTGGCAGATTGGCGTGGCGAGGAGGGCGTGACAAACGCTTTAATTACAGCGCATAGGTGACTAAATTAGACGCATGAATCCACTACCGCCTCTTAATGCTGTTCGCGCCTTCGCCGTTGCTGCTCGTCATCAGAGCTTCAGCCTGGCGGCCGAAGAGCTGCATGTCAGCCACAGTGCCGTCAGCCGGCATATCAAATTGCTCGAGGAATACCTGGGGGTGCTGCTGTTCGAGCGACGTATCCGGCAATCGGTGCTGACGCCGGCCGGCCAGCGCTTCTATGAGCAGGTCAGCGCCGGGCTGTCGCAGATCGCCAATGCCGCCACTGCGCTCAAGCAGCATGCCTCGCTGCCTACGGTGAAGATCAATGTGCGTCCGTCCTTCGCCATGCTTTGGCTGACGCCCAGGCTGGCGGATTTCGTTGCGCGGCACCCCGGCATCAAACCGCAGGTGATCACCCAGACCCAGGCACCCGATCAGGCACGCGACGGGTTCGATATCGTCATTCGCCGTGGTCGTGACGATTGGGCACCGGCGATTGAGGCGCGAGCGCTGTTCGAAGACGAACTGTTGCTGGTCGCGGCCCCTGCGCTGATCGAGCGCCTGCCACTTGAAGACCTCACGTCCCTGAGTCGGCATACGTTACTGACCGCCAAGGCACGCCGTGAAGACTGGCACAATTGGGCCATGCACTTTGGTCAAAGCCAGTCAGCCACTCAGGTCACCCGGCAGTTTGATCACATGCACCTGGTGCTTCAGGCCGCAGTGGATGGACAGGGCGTTGCCCTGTGCCCGACCTCTTTGCTGGGCAGCCATATCTCGAGCGGACGCCTGATCTGCCCGTTATCCGAGTTGCGCATGCCGTTGCCGCGTTATTACTACGGTGTTGCGCCGGACGTGACGGCGCACACGCGGATCTTTGTGGAGTGGTTGTTTGCCCGGATTGCTCAGGATGAGCTGAGTTGGCAGACACCTCGTGCCGTGACCGCTACGCCCTGAAATCCCAGACGATCTCCACCACCCGCACCGCCAGCACCAGGTAAACCAGACCCAGGATGATCTGGAACGCCGTGTGATACGGCAACCTGGACAGCCGGCGCAAGCCGTCGCTGACACTGAGCAGCATCAACAGTGCTGATATTGCAATCAACCCCCAGCCGGCAAGGTTTGAGGCGAGCAATCCCATAAACAGTTGATGACCGCCTCGCAACGCGTTGGTGCCCGCCGCGAACAACAGGGCGCACACCAGCAGGTTCTTGATGTTGTCGAACACCTGCGTGGTGAAGTCGGTTTCCAGCAAGGCCAGATACTTTCGCCAGAATTTATCCATGGTTGTGGTGGCACCTGTTGATGGCGGTTGCACGAGGCAAGTCTAGTGGCGTTTTGCACGAAACGCGGGCGAAAAAAAGCCCGGCCTTCAATGTGATGGCCGGGCTTTTGTGTTCAAACGGACTGTGGCGTCAGATCAAACCTTGACGATCCAGCCCGCTGGCGCTTCGATGTCGCCGGTCTGTACACCGGTCAGCTCTTTGTAGAGCTTCTGGGTGACCGGGCCGACTTCGGTTTCGCTGTGGAACACGTGCAGCTTGTCGTTGTAGCTGATGCCGCCGATCGGGGTGATCACCGCGGCGGTACCGCAAGCACCGGCTTCCTTGAAGTCGGACAGCTTGTCGATGAACACGTCACCTTCAACCACTTCCAGGCCCAGACGGGTCTTGGCCAGTTCGATCAACGACAGACGGGTGATGCCCGGCAACACCGAAGGGGAATTCGGGGTGACGAACTTGTTGTCGTGGGTGATCCCGAAGAAGTTGGCCGAGCCGACTTCTTCGATTTTGGTGTGGGTCATCGGGTCCAGGTAGATGGCGTCGGCGAAGTGCGCCTTCTTGGCCTGGGAGCCTGGCATCAGGCTGGCGGCGTAGTTGCCACCGACCTTGGCCGCGCCGGTGCCTTGTGGAGCGGCACGGTCGTAGCTGGAGATCTGGAAGTTGTGTGGGGTCAGGCCGCCCTTGAAGTAGGCGCCGACCGGGATGCAGAAGATCGAGAAGATGAACTCGGGTGCGGTACGCACGCCGATGTTGTCACCCACGCCGATCACGAACGGACGCAGGTACAGCGCGCCGCCGGTGCCGTAAGGCGGAATGAAACGCTCGTTGGCGCGGACCACGTCCTTGCACGCTTCGATGAACTGTTCGGTGGACACTTGCGGCATCAGCAGGCGCGCGCAGCTGCGTTGCATGCGGGCGGCGTTCTGGTCCGGGCGGAACAGGTTGATCGAACCGTCCTTGCAACGGTAGGCCTTCAGGCCTTCGAAGCACTGCTGGCCATAGTGAAGGGCAGTCGAGCCTTCGCTGATGTGCAGCACGTTGTCTTCGGTCAGGGTGCCTTTGTCCCACTCGCCATTACGCCAGTGCGACAGATAGCGCTTGTCTGTCTTGATGTAGTCAAAACCCAGCTTGTCCCAATTGATGCTTTCGTTACCCATGACACCCTCTATCACTTAACAACCGTCGAAACGGTTCAAGGCTTCTGACATTTTTCTGGATGGGGACAACAATACTTCATTCCGGGCCTAAATCGCAGCCCGGACTATCGGGTGATTGGCAGATTTCTTAGCCAGCTCATGAAACTTGTCGCCGATCTTTCATCATTCGAAACCCTGTGGCGAGGGAGCTTGCTCCCGTTCCGGTGCGCAGCACTGGTAAAACCGAACACTGCGGTGCATCAGGCAGATCGCAGTGACGCGGTTGGGGCCGCTTCGCAGCCCAGCGGGAGCAAGCTCCCTCGCCACAGTTGAGCGGTTACAAATGCAGCGCGTGACCCAACGCACGCAACGCCGCTTCCTGCACCGCCTCGCCGAGCGTCGGATGCGCGTGGATGGTGCCAGCGATGTCTTCCAGCCGCGCGCCCATTTCCAGGCTCTGACCGAACGCCGTCGACAACTCCGAAACACCCACACCCACCGCCTGCCAGCCAATAATCAGATGATTGTCACGCCGCGCCACGACCCGCACGAAGCCACTTTTGGACTCCAGTGTCATCGCCCGGCCATTGGCGGCGAACGGGAAGCTGGACACGATGCAGTCCAGCCCCGCAGCCTTGGCCTCGTCCGGGGTCTTGCCGACCACCACCAGTTCCGGGTCGGTGAAACACACGGCGGCAATGGCGGTCGGGTTGAATTCGCGGTGTTTGCCGCTGATCAGTTCGGCAACCATCTCGCCCTGGGCCATGGCCCGGTGGGCGAGCATCGGTTCGCCGCTGAGGTCGCCGATGGCGTAGACGTTGCGCATGCTGGTCTGGCAACGGTTGTCGATCTTGATCGCCGAACCGTTCATGTCCAGGTTCAAGGTTTCGAGGTTCCAGCCCTGGGTGTTGGGTTTGCGACCGACGGCCACCAGCACCTGATCGGTTGCAAGATTCAGGATGTCGCCGTTCGGGTCGCGAACTCGCAGGGAATTTCTTTGTGAATCAAAGCCTTCAACGCTGTGCTTCAAGTAAAGCTTCACATCGAGTTGTTTGAGTGCTTCGTGCACCGGATGGGTCAGTTCGGCATCGTAGGCCGGCAGAATACGATCCTGCGCCTCGACTACGCTGACCTCGGCGCCGAGCTTGCGATAAGCAATCCCCAGCTCCAGACCGATGTAACCGCCACCGACCACAACCAACCGTTTCGGCACGCTTTTCGGCGCCAGGGCTTCAGTGGAGGAGATGATCGGCCCGCCAATCGGCAGCATCGGCAGGTTGACGCTTGTCGAACCGGTGGCCAGCACCAGGTGCTCGCACTGAATCCGCGTGTCGCCGACCTCAACGGTTTTGCCGTCGATCACTTTCGCCCAGCCGTGGATGACCTGGACCTTGTGCTTCTTTAATAGCGCGGAGACGCCAGTGGTCAGGCGATCAACGATGCCGTCCTTCCACTCGACGCTTTTGCCGATGTCCAGGGTCGGCGCCGATACGCTGATGCCCAGCGCCGAGTATTGGCTGTGGTGCTGTGTCTGATGGAACTGTTCGGCGACGTGAATCAACGCCTTGGACGGAATGCAGCCGATGTTCAGGCAGGTGCCGCCCAACGATTGGCCTTCCACCAGAATGGTCGAAATGCCCAATTGACCGGCACGGATCGCCGTCACATAGCCGCCAGGGCCGCCGCCGATGATTAGCAGCGTAGTATTTAGAGTCTGTTGCATTCCTTACTCCACAAACAGCGTTGCGGGTTGTTCGAGCAAGCCACGAACGGCCTGGATGAATTGCGCCGCGTCCATGCCATCGACCACGCGGTGATCGAAGGAGCTGGAGAGGTTCATCATCTTGCGGATCACGATCTGGCCTTTGATCACCATTGGTCGTTCGACGATTTTGTTCACGCCGACGATCGCCACTTCCGGCAGGTTCAGCACCGGCGTGCTGACGATGCCGCCCAGGGCGCCGAGGCTGGTCAGCGTGATGGTCGAGCCGGACAGCTCATCGCGGCTGGCCTTGCCAGTGCGTGCGGCAGTTGCCAGGCGGGAGATTTCCGCGGCGTTGTCCCACAGGCTGCGGGCTTCGGCGTGACGCACCACCGGCACCATCAAACCGATGTCGGCTTGGGTGGCGACGCCCACATGCACCGCGCCGAGGCGGGTGATGACCTGGGCCTCGTCGTCGTAACGGGCGTTGATCTGCGGGAAGTCGCGCAGGGCCACGACCAGGGCGCGCACCAGGAACGGCAGCAAGGTCAGCTTGCCACGGGTCGCGCCGTGTTTTTCGTTCAGGTGCGCGCGCAGTTCTTCTACGGCGGTGACGTCGATTTCTTCGACGTAACTGAAGTGGGCGGCACGCTGGGTGGCGTCCTGCATACGCTGGGCGATCTTGCGGCGCATGCCGATCACCGGGATTTGCTGTTCGTCGTTGCGCTGGGCGTAAGCGGCGGTGGCCGTCGATGCGTTCGACTGACCCTGAGCCAGATAAGCCTCGAGGTCTTCGTGCAGAATCCGCCCGGCAGGGCCGCTGCCCCGCACCAGTCGCAATTGAATGCCAAGGTCCAACGCATGCTTGCGCACGGCCGGGGAGGCCAGCGGACGTTCGTCGGCTTCACGCGCGACCATCGGTCCTTGGCAAGCGGCAGCCGGACGCGGGGCCGCTGCAGCCGGTGCGCTTTCTACGACGGCTTCAACGTTCGGCGCCGCCACAGGTGCTTCTTTAACAACAGCCGCTGGCGCAGTCGATTCCTTAACGTTACCCGCGCCTTCGACTTCAATGCTGATCAGCACGCTGCCGACCGCCATGACTTCGCCCGGCTGTCCGCCCAGTGCAATCACCTTGCCGTTCACCGGCGAGGGGATGTCGACCATCGCCTTGTCGGTCATGACATCGGCCAGCACCTGATCTTCGACGACCATGTCGCCGACCTTGACGTGCCACTGAGACAATTCAACTTCTGCAATGCCTTCGCCAATGTCCGGCATTTTAATAACGTGCGTGCCCATTCAGACCTCCATAACCCGATGCAAAGCCGCGCCCACACGGGACGGACCAGGGAAATACGCCCACTCTTGCGCGTGCGGGTAGGGGGTGTCCCAACCGGTGACTCGCTCGATCGGCGCTTCCAGGTAGTGGAAGCAATGCTCTTGCACCAGCGCGACCAGCTCGGCGCCGAATCCGCAGGTACGGGTCGCTTCGTGAACAACTACGCAGCGTCCGGTTTTCTTCACCGACTTGACGATGGTTTCCAGGTCCAGCGGCCACAGGCTGCGCAGGTCGATGACTTCGGCGTCGATGCCGGTTTCTTCAGCGGCGACTTGCGACACATAAACCGTGGTGCCGTAGGTCAGGATGGTCACGTCCTTGCCCGGGCGGGTGATGGCGGCAACGTCCAGCGGCACGGTGTAGTAACCGTCCGGCACTTGCGCGGCCGGGTGCTTCGACCATGGGGTCACCGGGCGCTCGTGGTGACCGTCGAACGGGCCGTTGTACAGGCGTTTTGGCTCGAGGAAGATCACCGGGTCATCGTTTTCGATGGAGGCGATCAGCAGGCCTTTGGCGTCGTAAGGGTTGGATGGCATGACGGTGCGCAAGCCGCAGACCTGGGTGAACATCGCCTCGATGCTCTGGCTGTGAGTCTGGCCGCCATAGATGCCGCCGCCGCAGGGCATGCGCAGGGTCATCGGCGCGGTGAACTCGCCGGCCGAGCGATAACGCAAGCGCGCCGCTTCGGAAATGATCTGGTCCGACGCCGGGTACACGTAGTCGGCGAACTGGATCTCGGCCACCGGCCGCAAACCGTAAGCACCCATGCCCACGGCGACGCCGACGATGCCGCTTTCGGAGATCGGTGCATCGAATACGCGGGAGGTGCCGTACTTGGTCTGCAGGCCTTCGGTGCAACGGAACACACCACCGAAGTAGCCGACGTCCTGGCCGAACACCACGACGTTGTCGTCACGCTCAAGCATCACATCCATGGCCGAGCGCAGGGCCTGGATCATGGTCATGGTGGTCGTGGTCATGGCGGTTTCCAACTGAATATTATTGTTGTGATCGTTCATGTCAGATCCCCAACTCCTGACGCTGGCGCTTCAAGTGCTCCGGCATCTCTTTGTAGACGTCTTCGAACATGGTCGCGGCGCTCGGAATCTGGCCGCCGGCGAGGGTGCCGTACTGCTCGGCTTCTTTCTGCGCGGCGATCACTTCGGCTTCCAGTTCGGCGCTGACAGCGGCGTGTTCCTCCTCGGACCACTGACCGATTTTGATCAGGTGCTGCTTGAGGCGAGCAATCGGGTCACCCAACGGGAAGTGACTCCAGTCGTCCGCAGGACGGTATTTGGAAGGATCATCGGAGGTCGAGTGCGGGCCGGCGCGGTAGGTGACCCATTCGATCATGGTCGGGCCGAGGTTGCGCCGCGCGCGTTCGGCAGCCCAGGCGGATGCAGCGTAGACCGCGTAGAAATCGTTGCCATCGACCCGCAGGGAGGCGATGCCGCAACCGACGCCGCGTCCGGCAAAGGTGGTGGCTTCACCGCCGGCAATCGCCTGGAACGTGGAGATCGCCCACTGGTTGTTGACCACGTTGAGGATCACCGGCGCACGGTACACATGGGCGAAGGTGAGGGCGGTGTGGAAGTCCGATTCAGCAGTGGCACCGTCGCCGATCCACGCCGAGGCGATTTTGGTGTCGCCCTTGATCGCCGAGGCCATGCCCCAGCCCACCGCCTGGACGAATTGGGTGGCGAGATTGCCGGAAATGGTGAAGAAACCGGCTTCCTTGACCGAGTACATGATCGGCAACTGACGGCCCTTGAGCGGATCGCGCTCGTTGGACAGCAGTTGGCAGATCAGGTCCACCAGCGGCACTTCGCGGGCCATCAGGATGCTTTGCTGACGGTAGGTGGGGAAGCACATGTCGTCGATGTTCAGGGCCAGGGCCTGGGCGCTGCCGATGGCTTCTTCGCCGAGGCTCTGCATGTAGAACGACATTTTTTTCTGGCGCTGGGCGACCACCATGCGGTTGTCGTAGATCCGCGTCTTGAGCATGGCGCGCATGCCTTTACGCAGGATCTCGACGGGTACGCCTTCAGCCCATGGGCCGAGGGCATTGCCCTGGTCGTCGAGCACGCGAATCAGGCCTTTGGCCAGATCAGCGGTATCGGCCGGTTCTACGTCGATTGGGGGTTTGCGCACCGTGCCGGCATCGGTCAGATGCAGGTAGGAGAAGTCGGTTTTGCAGCCGGGACGGCCCGAAGGTTCGGGAACGTGCAGGCGCAGCGGTTCGTACGCTTGGTTCATGGCTTCTACGCTCGATCTTGTGAATTTCTTGTAGTGAGCTGGCAGTCATTCTTCGGTAAAAGAATTCTTGTCCTACAACAATCATAGGCCGGGCCAAGAAGAATATTTCTCTGTGTTTCGTTGCACTGGAGGTCATTTGAGGATAAAAAATCTGCATAAACATAAAAAACAGGTGTTTTTGTCTCATGCGCAAACTGGACCGTACCGACATCGGCATTCTCAACAGCCTTCAGGAGAACGCGCGCATCACCAACGCCGACCTCGCGCGCTCAGTGAACCTGTCGCCCACGCCGTGCTTCAATCGGGTCAAGGCGATGGAAGAATTAGGGCTGATTCGCGAGCAGGTGACGTTGCTGGATGCCGACTTGCTGGGGCTGCATGTGAATGTGTTCATTCACGTCAGCCTGGAGAAGCAGGTGGAAGAGGCGCTGCAGCATTTCGAAGAGGCGATTTCGGATCGCCCGGAAGTGATGGAGTGCTATTTGATGGCCGGTGACCCGGACTATTTGATCCGCGTGCTGGTGCCGACCATCCAGTCGCTGGAGCGCTTCATGATGGACTTCCTGACCAAGGTGCCGGGGGTGGCGAACATTCGTTCGAGCTTTGCGCTCAAGCAAGTGCGCTACAAGACGGCGCTGCCGTTGCCGGCGAATGGTCTGACTCTGGCCAACTGATCGTTCCCACGCGTGGGAACGATCGATGGCGTGGGTCAGAGTTGGTTCAGGGGGATCTTCAGGTAAGTGACGCCATTGTCTTCCGCCGGCGGCAAATTCCCCGCCCGCACATTCACCTGAATCGCCGGCAGCAACAGCGTCGGCATGCACAAACCGGCGTCACGCTGGGTACGCATGGCGACGAAGGCGGCCTCATCAATACCATCGTGGATATGAATGTTGCTTTTACGCTGCTCGCCAACCGTGGTCTGGCACTGTGGAGCGCGACTGTCGGGCGGGTAATCGTGGCAAACGAAGAGACGCACACTGGCGGGGAAGGCCAGCAGTTTGCGGATCGAGGCGAACATCTGGTTGGCGTTGCCGCCGGGGAAGTCGCAACGCGCGGTGCCGACGTCCGGCATGAACAACGTGTCGCCCACCATAATCACATCGCCGTCGATCAAATAAGCCATATCTGCCGGAGTATGCCCTGGCACATGCAGGGCCGTGGCCTTGAGATTGCCAATGCGGAATGACTCGTCCGGCGCGAACAGGTGATCGAACTGCGAACCGTCGGTCCTGAATCCCGGCTCAAGGTTGAACAGTGTCTTGAACACACCCTGAACCTTGCTGATCGACCGACCAATCGCAATCTTGCCCCCCAGTTCCCGGCGCAGATAAGGCGCGGCCGACAGGTGGTCGGCGTGGGCATGGGTTTCCAGCAGCCATTGCACCTGCAACTGGTGTTGGCGAACGAAGGCGATGATCCTGTCGGCCTGGACGGTCGAAGTGCGCCCGGCGGCGGCGTTGTAATCGAGCACCGGGTCGACAATCGCGCAGTGCCCGCCATCGTGCTCGTAGATCACGTAGCTGTAGGTCTTGGATGCGGGGTCGAGGAAGGCTTCAATCAAGGCGGGCATGGTGGCTGTTTCTGTTTGGACAAGCCTTGAGGGTAGTTTCATTTTCCCTGCGTTGACCAGCCCCGCATCAATTCAATTAATGAAAAAAACTGTGCGGGCTCTATCCTGTCACTCAATCGATACCGGGCGTCCCCGGCCTTTTTTCGCGGATCATGAGTGTTTTATGTTGTTGGCAAGTTTTTTTGGCCTGGTCATGGGCCTGGTGCTCGGTTTGACTGGCGCCGGTGGCGGTATTCTTGCGGTGCCGGCCCTGGTGCTCGGGCTGGGTTTGACCATGACCCAGGCGGCGCCCGTCGCCTTGTTCGCGGTGGGCAGTGCGGCGGCGATCGGTGCGGTCGACGGTCTGCGCCATGGTCTGGTGCGCTATCGCGCGGCGCTGTTGATTGCTTTGCTCGGCGCGGTGTTTTCGCCGGTGGGTATCTACTTCGCTCATCAGTTGCCGGAAAAGATCTTGAAAATCCTGTTCAGTCTGCTGATGGTCATGGTGGCCTGGCGGATGCTGCGCCCGGAAAAGCTCGACACCGGTCCGAGCGACCACGGCCACGCCAACTGGGGCCAGAAGAACTGCATGCTCGATCAGCAGACCGGGCGTTTTTCCTGGACCGCCAAATGCACCGCGACCCTCGCCGCACTCGGCGCGGTCACTGGTGTGGTCTCGGGGTTGCTCGGGGTCGGTGGCGGTTTTCTGATAGTGCCTGCGTTCAAGCAACTGACCGATGTGCAGATGCGCGGGATCGTCGCCACGTCGTTGATGGTGATCAGCCTGATCTCGATCATCGGGGTGATTGGCGCGTTTCACGCCGGGGTGCGGATCGATGGTTTGGGCGTGTCG
This sequence comes from Pseudomonas sp. GW821-FHT03E01, assembly GCF_059420765.1. Classification (NCBI taxonomy): domain Bacteria; kingdom Pseudomonadati; phylum Pseudomonadota; class Gammaproteobacteria; order Pseudomonadales; family Pseudomonadaceae; genus Pseudomonas; species Pseudomonas sp. GW821-FHT03E01. Next base: position 82,310 of record NZ_JBWKUI010000015.1, read on the forward strand.
TTCATTGTCGCCAGCATCGTCGGGATGATCCTCGGCCGAAAACTCTGCGCGCGGGTGCCGGCCCGAGGGTTGCAGATCGGCTTTGCCAGCGTCTGCGTGGTGGTTGCCGTTTACATGCTGTTTAGAGCGCTCGCCTAGCGCGCACCGGTTCCTGTGGACGCCTGTGTGGCCCGCAGGCTTACACCCTAAGTTTCGGGCCTGGCCGACGGGCGGTCTTACACCGAATTTGCCGCGCGCTACCGGCCACCCCAAAGCACCTGACAACCGCCTCCAAGGCAGCGTATGACGCCGCCTGTCCGCTTTCGATAATCGCCTCCGACATCAAGTCCCCGTAGCGGAGCGCGTCATGCACAACAATAAGAATTTCAAGCATCGTTTCTTGCCGGCTTTCATCGTTAGTCTGTCATCCCTGGGCCTGAGCTCGATGGTCCAGGCCGAGATCATGCTGTACGACAAGGACCAGACCACATTCTCCACCGATGGCTACATCAACGCCTTCTACGTCAATAGCAACGTGGACCGGGCCGGCGATCAGTACGACCGGCGCCAGGCGCGGGTGAAGATGGGTTTTTTGCCTAACTATCTGGGTTTCAACATGGGCAAACAGGTCGATGACCTCAAGCTCGGCGCCCGGGCCTCGTTCTGGGTGACCATCAACGACAGCGAAACCAACGGCACCAACACCGCCATTGACGTGCGGCAGTTCTACGGCACGGTGGCCAACCCGGAATGGGGCGAGGTGCTGATCGGCAAAGACTTCGGCCTGTTTGCCCGTTCCAACATCCTGCTCGACGAACTGCTCTCTGGTTACGGTCAGGTCAGCGATACGTTGGGCCTGGTGGACGGCGGCGGGGTGTCGTTCGGCAACATCGGCAGCGGTTATCCGTACCCGTTCCCGACCTCGCAGATTACCTATCGCACCCCGATGATGGACGGCTTGCGGGTGGCGGTGGGGATCATGGACCCGGTCGACACCAACGACAGCAGCGCAACCGGCAAGGCGTACCAGAAGAACCCGCGCACCGAGAGCGAGATCACCTATCAGTTCGACCTCGGCGGGGCGAAGATTTACAGCTGGCTCAACGGCAGCTACCAGACCTCGGACAACACCGATTCCAGCGTCGGGTCCGTCACCTCCAAAGGCGTCGGCTATGGCTTGCAGGCGAAGATGGGCGGGCTGTCGCTGACCGGCTCCGGTTTCCAGGCCAAAGGCATTAACCCGTTCTTCACCAACAATGCCGGTGAACCGACCCTGCGCAATGTCGACAGCAACGGTTACCTGTTGCAGGGCTCCTACAAACTGGGCAAGAACCGCCTGGCCTTGTCTTATGGCAAGACCAAGGACGACGGTAACGGCGTGGTCGGCAGCGGCGCCGATTATGAGACTCGCGGCGTTGCGCTGTTCCATGACGTCAACGACAACCTCAAGCTGGTGGCCGAGTACAACCAGTTCGAAATCAACGGCCACGACACCAGCGCCCAGAATGAAAACACCGATACGTTTGCGGTGGGGGCGGTGTTGACCTGGTAGGAGCTGACTAACCACTCCTTGTGGCGAGGGAGCTTGCTGTGGCGAGGGGACTTGCCTGTGGCGAGGGAGCTTGCTCCCGTTGGGTCGCGCAGCGGCCCCGATCCTGGTCGCGCATCGGCCAGTATTCGGGGGACTGCTTCGCAGTCCAGCGGGAGCAAGCTCCCTCGCCACAATTGCGCTAGTCACCCATTGATCAGGCCACCATTCTCATCCCATCGAACCACCCACCCGCTACCCAAGTAGCATTCGTCGCCGCCCGCAGGCTTCGTACACTCGAGCCTCTTACAGGCGAGGGGCGACGATGCAGCAGGTTCAGAGCGACGGTGTGGTCAGTGCCATGTCCCAGGCCATCGATGCCCAGCAAGCGGCGCAGGATCTGGCGCGACAACTCTTGCACCCGCATTTGGGCTTCGTGCTGTTCTTCTGTTCCGCCGAGTACGACTTGCAGGCGCTGGGGCAGGCGTTGCAGCAGAGCTTCGGCGGCATTCGGCTGGTGGGCTGCACCAGTGCCGGCGAAATCACCCCCCAAGGTTATGGCCGCAGCTGCGTGACCGCGGTGGGCTTCGATCATCGGCACTTTTCCATCTCTACCGAACTGATCGATGAGATGGAGCATTTCAGCCTGATCGATGCCCAGCAAATGGTCGAGCGCCTGGTCAGCGGTTGTCGCAGCAATACCCTGGCGCCGATCAAGGGCAACAGCTTCGCCCTGACCCTGCTCGATGGCTTGTCCAGTCGTGAAGAAATGGTGCTCGCTGCCTTGAGCGCGGCGTTGGGCGATATTCCGCATTTCGGCGGTTCGGCCGGCGACGACAATTACCTGACCCACACTCATGTGTATTTCGGCGGCGAGTTTCACAGCGGCGCGGCGGTGGTGGTGCTGGTCAATACCTGGCTGGACTTTGAAGTCTTCACCACCCACCACATCCTGCCCAGGGCCGAAAAACTGGTGGTCACCGCTGCCGACAGCACTTCGCGCCGGGTATTCGAACTCAACGCCGAACCGGCCGCCGAGGAGTACGCCCGGCATATCGGCGTGCCGGTGGCCGACCTCGATTACCGGACCTTTGCCGCACACCCGTTGGCGGTGCGGATCAACGATCAGTATTACGTGCGGGCGATCCAGCAGGTTCATCCAGACCTGAGCCTGAGTTTCTACTGTGCGGTGGAAAACGGCATCGTCCTCACCGTCATGAAACCCGGCCCCATGCTGCCGAATCTGCAAGGCTTGTTCGAGGGCTTGCGCGAGCGTCTCGGGGACTTGTTGCTGACCATCGGCTGTGACTGTTTTCTCCGGCGCCTGGAACTGGAGGACGCCGGCAGTCTCGAGCAGATCGGCGCGTTTTTGCGGGACCAGCGGGTGATGGGTTTCAACACCTACGGAGAACAGTTCAATGGCATGCACATCAACCAGACCTTCACCGGGGTTGCCATTGCCCGAGGACGCGCCCCTGGACAGCGCTGACCTTCAGGCGCAAATCGCCAGCCTGCGGCACGAGAACCAAAAATTGCAGCGCATCAATGACGCGTTGATCGAACGCATCGAGTCCGGTATCACCCGGGGCAACGACCCGTATGCGGCGTTCCAGCATTCGGTGGTGCTGGCCGAACAGGTGCGTGAGCGCACCGACGCCCTGAACCAGGCCATGGCCGAACTCAAGGCTGGCAACCATTTGCTCAGCGAAGCGCGGCTACGGGCCGAAACCGCCCATCAACACTTGATCGACGCCATTGAAAGCATCTCCGACGCTTTTGTGCTGTTCGATGCCGAGCAGCGGATCGTGCTGTTCAACAGCCGTTTCAAGGCGTTTTGGGGTAACAGCCGGGTACGGATCAACGCGGGCATGCGCCTGAGTGAGGTCAAACGGTTGATGACTTCGACCGGGTTGTTCAGTGAAGAACCCCGGTCGCCTGTCGACGAAAGCCTGCTCTATCGCCTGCACAATGGCCGTTGGCTGCAAGTCAGCGAGCGGCCGACCCAGGAAGGCGGGCGGGTGATCCTGTTCACCGACATTACCGACGTCAAACTCAGCGAAACCCTGCGCCGCGAGCAGGCGGTGGCGCAGAAATCGCACCTATTGCAACGGGCGGTCGACAACCTGTCCCAAGGGGTGGCGATGGTCAACGCCGAGGGCATTCTGGAGTTGTGGAACCGGCGCTTCCTGGAACTCAGTGGCCTGGCCCCGGTGGCGGCTCATCGGCCGTTCGCCGAAGTGATCGCCGACAGCGAGCTGAACCTGCTGACCCCGGCCAGTCGCGATGCCAACGGGCGGTACGTGCAGGAATGCGAGCAGCGCCTCTACGATGGCCGGGTCCTGGAAATCCGCACCCATCCGTTGCCCACCGGCGGCTTCGTCAACACCTTCACCGACATCACCGAACGCTATCAGCACGCCGAAGCCCTCAGCGAAAGCGAGCGCTGGATTCGCTTGATCACCGACCATGTGCCGGCGCTGATCGCCTACCTGAATGCCGATCTGGTCTATGAGTTCACCAACAAAGTCTATGAAGAATGGTACTGCTGGCCCCGGGGCGTGATGCTCGGGCAGAGCCTGCGCGAAGTGCACAGCGAGCAGCACTATCAGCGCCTCGAGGCCTATGTGGCTCGTGCCCTGGCCGGCGAGAGCGTGACGTTCGAGTTCGCCGAAACCAACATCAACAATCAGGAGCGCTACATGCTGCGCTCCTACGTGCCCAACCGCCTGGCCAGCGGGGAAGTGGTGGGGATTTTCGTGTTGATCCGCGACATCACCGAGCGCCGCCGCACCGCCGAGGCGCTGCATCAGGCCTATCAGAACCTTGAGTTGCGGGTACGCGAACGCACCACCGAACTGACCACCCTCAATGACCAGCTATTGCGCGAAATCGACGAGCGCCGCCGCGTGGAATCACGCTTGCGCGAGGCCAAGCTCGAGGCCGAGCAGGCCAACCTGTCGAAGACCAAATTTCTCGCCGCCGTCAGTCACGACCTGCTGCAACCGCTCAACGCCGCGCGATTGTTTACCAGCGCGTTGCTGGAGCGCCGGGAACCGGTGGCCAACGAGAATCTGGTGCGCAATGTCAGCAATTCCCTGGAAGACGTGGAAAACCTGTTGGGCACACTGGTGGACATTTCCAAACTGGATGCCGGGGTGATCAAGGCCGACATTGCGCCGTTCGCCCTCAGCGAATTGCTGGAAAACCTGGCCGCCGAATACACCCAAGTGGCCCGCAGTGAAGGCCTCGAGCTGCATTTCATCCCGTGTTCGGCGCTGGTGCGCAGTGACATTCAATTGCTCGCGCGGATCCTGCGCAACCTGCTGAGCAACGCAATCCGCTATACCTACAGCGGGCGGGTGGTACTCGGTTGCCGGCGCCATCACCAGCGGCTGACCATCGAAGTCTGGGACAGCGGCATGGGCATTGCCGAGAACCGTCTGGAGGAGATTTTTCAGGAGTTCAAACGCGGTGACGTACAGCGCCCCGATCAAGATCGCGGCTTGGGGCTGGGCCTGGCGATCGTCGAGAAAATCGCGCGTATTCTTGGCCACCGGATTCACGTGCGTTCATGGCCGGGCAAGGGCTCGATGTTTTCCGTCGAAGTGCCTTTGAGCGCCACGGCGCCGAAGGCATTGCCGAGTTTGTTGATGAGTGAACCGATGCTCGAGCGCCTGCGCGGTGCACGGGTGTGGGTGCTGGACAACGACGCGGCAATTTGTGCCGGGATGCGCACCTTGCTCGAAGGTTGGGGCTGCCGGGTGGTTACGGCGCTGTCGGAGGAGGATCTGGCGCGGCAAGTGGATAATTATCACGCCGAAGCCGACCTGTTGATCGCCGACTATCACCTGGATGACGAGCAGAACGGTGTCGACGCCGTGGCCCGCATCAACGCCCGTCGCGCTTCGGCGATCCCGGCGATGATGATCACCGCCAACTACAGCAACGAACTCAAGCAACAGATCCGCGAACTGGGCCACACCCTGATGCACAAACCGGTGCGGCCGATGAAGCTCAAGACGGCGATGAGTCATTTGCTCGGCCCATCCAGATAACACCGAACCTGTGGCGAGGGAGCTTGCTCCCGCTGGGGCGCGAAGCGGCCCTTTACAAACCACCGAGTCGCCTGGATTGACGACTGCTTCGCAGCCGAGCGGGAGCAAGCTCCCTCGCCACAGGTCAGCTTTCAAACCGGGCAGTTACCGCCGAAGATACGACCCGAAATCAATATCCCCGGCACTCAATATCGCCTGCACCCGGTTGTGCACATTGAGTTTGCGCAAGATCGCCGAGACGTGGGCCTTGACCGTGGTTTCGGCGATTTCCAGGGTGTAGGCGATCTGTTTGTTCGACTCGCCCTTGGTCATGCGTTCAAGCACCAGCAGCTGTTTGCGGGTCAGCGCCTGGAGCAGCTCCGGCGGGAAGCTCGGGGTCTCGCTCATGCGCCGGCTGGCACCGCTCTTTTGCGTGCGGATGATGTCTGGCGGCAGGTACACATTGCCATTGAGAATCTGCTGGATGGCTTCGGTCATCTGCGCCCGTGGCGAGGACTTGGTGATGAACCCCACCGCGCCATAGGTGATGGCTTGCAGCACGATCTGCTTGTCCTGTTCGGCCGAGACGATCACCACCGGAATGGTCGGCGCCTCGTTGCGCAGGTTGATCAGGCCATTGAGGCCGTGCATGCCGGGCATGTTCAGGTCGAGCAGGATCAGGTCCAGGTCGTCGTTTTCCTGGGTCAGGGCCAGGGCGCTGTCGAGGTCGGCGGTTTCCATGACCTCGCTGCCGGGGAAACCGTCGCTGATGACGTTATGAATGGCTTCGCGAAACAGCGGGTGATCGTCGGCAATCAGAATTTTGTACATGGCCTTTCACCTCATTATTTTTTTTCAGGGTGTGGCAACAACACGCAAATGCTCAAGTCAGGGAAAAGGCTCGGGCTTCGCCTGTGTCACGGGCAGATTCGCCGCTTGCCAGGCATCCAGTCCGTCGCGGTACCAATACAGTGTTTTATAGCCCATGGAAGCAGCGCGTTTTACCGCGTTCCAGCTCAACCAGCAATCGGAACGGCAGTAAAAGACCAACGGTTGCGTGTGATCGCCAGCGGTCAATGTGTTCAGGTTACGCGCAAAATAGTCTTGCCAGTCGGGCGTCAGATCGCCGTCACCGGTATTGGCCAACCAATGGCTGCCGGGCAGGTTTTCGTGGGGCTGGTCTTCAATGAAGCGGCCTTGCAGCCATTGTCGGCGGTAGACGTCGATCAGCACCGGCGGGGGTGTCTGCTTGAGCAGGTCTTGCAGGGCGGGCGTGTCGATGATGCTCGCGCCCTGGAGCTGAGTCGGGGTCGGGCTGCGGTACAGGCCGATGCGATAACCGTCGGCGGAGAACAGCGCTGTTTCGGCCTGTGCGGTGCCCAGCAACAGGCTCAGCGACAGCGCAGCGAGAGAAGGGCGCAACAGAACACGTCGGGCACGCGGCATAGGGGTCAGTCCTTATAGTTATGAACCCATTACATGCCAGTAGCGATGCGTTGTGAATGCGACGATAGACAGGTAAACCAGTACCAAAGTAGTAATTTTGTCCTGTTTTTTATCGTTCGGAGTAGTCAGCCGGATTTACGCAAGGCCGCATGTTGCGGGTTGAAGGTGAGCACAGCTAGCAGGGCGAACACCAGCGTCAGCCCCGCGCACACCGCCAGCGCCAAGAGGTTGAAGCGTTCGTACAGCGCGAAGCGCACCAGCTCCACCGCATGGGTGAACGGGTTCAAGGCGCACAGCCAATACAGCCACTCGCTGGAATCGCGCATTTTCCACAGCGGATATAGCGCCGACGACAGGAAAAACAGCGGGAAGATCACGAAATTCATCACCCCGGCAAAGTTCTCCAGTTGGCGAATCGCATTGGACAGCAACAGGCCCAGCGCACTGAGCATCAACGCCACCAGCAGCAACGCCGGCAACGCCAGCAACAGGCCCATGGCCGGCGGTTGCACGCCGTACAGCCAGGCAATCGCGAGGAAGGCGTACACCTGCAACAACGAAATCAGCGACGTCGCCAGTAATTTGCTGCACAGCAGAAAGGTCCGGGGCAGGGGGCTGGTCAGCAGCACGCGCATGCTGCCCATCTCCCGGTCATACACCATCGACAACGAACCTTGCATGCCGTTGAACAGCAGGATCATGCAGGCAAGGCCGGGGATGATGTAAACCTCATAGGGAATGTAGGTGTCGTAGGGCTCGATGATGGCGATGCCCAGTGCCGCGCGGAACCCGGCAGCGAACACCAGCAGCCACAGCAACGGCCGCACCAGCGCACTGAGAAACCGCGTGCGCTGCAACACGAAGCGCAGCCATTCGCGCAGCACGATACCGCTGAAACATTGCCAGTAAGCGTTCATCTGCTGACTGCTCCTGAAGGGGTCGAGGTGGTCAGGCGAGCGAAGGCCGAATCGAGGTCGCCGCCATGTTCCAGGCTCAGCGCATCAGCTTGTCCGCTGGCGACCAAACGGCCTTGATGCAGGATCAGCAAGTCGTCGCTGGGTTGCACTTCATCCAGCAAATGAGTGGTCCAGAGCACGCTGATGGTTTGCTCGCGGCACAGGCTGCGGATGTGCTGATTGAGCGCCAGGCGACTGGCCGGGTCGAGGCCGACGCTGGCCTCGTCAAGCAACAACAGGCGTGGTTCGTGCAGCAACGCGCGGGCGATTTCCACCCGCCGACGATGGCCGCCATTGAGTTCGCGGACCCGCTCGCGACGGCGCTCGGTCAGGGCCTGACGCGCCAGCTCAGCGTCGACCCGCAGCCCGGTCTGGCGTCGGGACAGACCATGCAGCGCGGCGTGATAACGCAGGTTCTGCTCGACGCTGAGGTCCAGATCCAGCGTGCTTTGCTGAAACACCACCCCTAATTGCTTGAGCGCCGGGCGTGCCGCGTCGCGCAACGAGCAGCCGCCAACCCGGATATCACCGCGTTGCAGATCATAGAGGCGGGTGAGCAGGGCGATCAGGGTGGATTTGCCCGCGCCATTGGGCCCAAGCAGCGCCGCAAAACGCCCCGGTGCCAAGCTGAAACTCACTTGGCGCAAGGCCTCGCGCGGGCCGTAGGCGAAACTCAGGTCGCTGACCTCAAGGGCGTTCATGGTGTCACCACCACGCCCCACGGATAGCGCCCGACCTTCACCGATTTGCTGACTTTGAGGGTGTCGACATCGATCACCGACACATCGCCACTGACGCCATTGGTGGCCAGCAATTGCCGTTGATCCGGGGTGAACGCCATCTGCCAGACCCGTCGGCCCACCAGCAGGTAATCAACAATCTCGAAGGTCTTGGCGTCGATCACTGCCACATGGTTGGCCGGGCCGAGGGCGACAAAGCCGTACTTGCCGTCGGCGCTGAGTTTGATGCCCACCGGCTGGACTTTGTCCGGGTGCACGCCTTTGATCTGGAAACTCAGGGTCTTGAGGATCTTGCGGCTGGCGACATCGAGAATCGTCACCGTGCCACCGATTTCCGCCGAGGCCCAAAGCTGCGAGCCATCGGGATTGAACTCGACGAAACGCGGCCGCTGATCCACCAGCGTATTGTCGGCCAGGGTCTGGGTGCTGGTGTCGATCCAGTGCAGCATGTTGGTGGTTTCGCTGGTGTTCACCGCCCATTTGCCATCGGGGCTGACGGCCATGCCTTCGGGCTCGACGCCGACGTTGATCTGCCCGAGCACCTTGGAGGTTTCGGTGTCGATCACCGTCACCAGCGCATCGTCTTCGTTGGAGACATACAACCAGCGATTGTTGGGGTGCAGGGCGAATTGTTCGGGGTCTTTGCCCGAAGGCAGTTCCTTGATGATCTTGCGCGTGGCGACGTCCATCACCTGGACCCGGTCCGAATCGCTGGCGCAGATGTACAGCAGCTTGTTGTCGTGGGACAGCAACAGGCCGCGCGGGCGCTGGCCGACGGGCAGGGTGTCGGTGACTTGCAGGGTCTGCATGTCGATCAGGCTCAGGCTGTTGTCCTTTTCGTTGGAGACCCAGGCGGTGCTGGCCGCCGCATGCCCGGCGGCGAGCAGTAGAGCGCATGAAAGCAGGGTGCGGCGCATGGCAGATTCCTTATTGTTGTGGTGGTAGAGCTTTCAGGGAAAGCGGCAACTGACCTCGGCTTTGTCGTAACCCAGGCTGTCCATTTCGTTGAAGGGGTGCAGGAAGCCGTCTTGCGGCGACGTACTGACCAGCGCCCTGGGTTGCACGATGGGGATCGGCTGGCGCAACTGACCGTTCCATGGCCGATAACTGAGCTTGCGACCCTTGAAGCCGTCCAGCGGCAATTGCTCGCTGATTTCAAGCGTACGAATCGCCATGGCATCGGCCTGACGCAGTTTGCCCACCGCGCTGGCAATGCTGCGCACCGCCATCCAGGCGGCGAAATCCCGATCGTTCATCCAGCGCCCGGCCAGGGCTTCGAAGCGTTTTTGCAACTGGGCGGCACCGTAGGTTTCCACGGTCTTGTGCCAGCCCACCGGGGTCAGGCCCTGGGTGCCGGCGACCGGCCGTGGGTACCAGGTCTGGTAGGGCACGTACTCGCCGAAATCTCCGCGTTCATCGGCGACCAGCACTACGTCGTACTCGGCGGTTTGGGTGAACAGCGGCATATCGGCCTGGGCGCTGCGGCGCTGGTCGTTATCAAAGCTCCAGGCTTTTTCCGCCACCAGTTGCAGGCCGAAGCGTTTCGCCGCCCGGCGCAGGGCGGCGGCATAGGCTTGATCGTCGGCGGTGGGGCCGACGATCAGCAGCGCCCGTTGCCATTTGCGCAGCACCAGAAATTGCGCGAGTGCATCGGCCAGCATCGCGCGGCTCGGCAGGCTGTGCAGCACGTTCGGCAGGCAGTCGGTGCTGCGCAGGCTGTCATCCGGGCTGCCGGCATTGAACAGCAGGCTGTCGGGCAGCACCGCGCTGAGCTGGCGCAGGGTTTGCGCCGGCGCATTCACCACAAACAGGCGCAGGCCTTGTTGGTGCTGGGCTTTGGCGGCTTCGAGCAAGGCGTCGGGGTTGTCGACATTGGCGCTGACCAACTCGTAGCGCTGGTTGAGAAAGTGCCCGGTGCTGTTGCTGTCGATGATTGCCAGTTCAGCGCCCCGCAGGCCGGCATCGGTCGGTTCAGGAATAACGTTCGACAGCAATGGCCCAGGATCGGGGCGATACCCCAGGTAGCCGATCCGCACCTGCAACGGAGCATCCGCCGCCTGACTCTGGGTCGCCAACCCGGCGGCGCAGGCAATCGCCAGCAGGTAGATCAAGGCATAAGGGGCGAGCTGGCGCATAAGGCACTCCATCACAGGTAGCGCCAGCATAGGAACCCCGGTCGGTCGGGGAAATATGCAGAAAGTACCGATGAGCCAGTACCAAGGTAGTAACGGCGCCAGAACGCCCCCGGACTGTTCGCCGCAAGCCCTACTACCAAGGGAGTAGGCCGCGACCACCAAAGCAGCATGGGGTTGGCGCGAAGCCGTTCCTAAGATGGCTGCCATAGCCTCTGTAAAGAGGTTCTGCGTGCAATCTTGAGGGCATAACAATGACAACAAAACGCAACGCCTTGCTCGTTGCCGGACTGCTGGCCGGCTTCATCAGCGCAGGTTCCGTCTGGGCCCACGGCAACGTGGTACCCCAGGCCGTCGAAACCAAGGGACTGACCCCGATCAAGGATGCCGGTGTGCAGGTCGATGCCGATGGTTGGGCGGCGGTGAACCCGTATCGTTCCTCTCCGGAGCACGATAAAGCGTTGGAAATCGGCTCTTCGGCCTACAACCAGAACTGCGCGGCCTGTCATGGTCTGGAAGCCAAGTCCGGCGGCATCGCCCCTGACTTGCGCAAGCTCGACGTCGCCGAAGCCGGTGACGAGTGGTTCGTCGAACGGGTGCGCCATGGCGCGGTGCGTGATGGCCGAGTGTACATGCCGAAGATGGCTGACTATTTGAGTCAGGAAGCCTTGTGGGCGGTACGCACCTACCTGGACAGCGTGCACGTCGAGGAGTGACCCATGCGCCTGCTCGCGGTGTTGATCAGCGCTGTGTGGTTGTGCTGCCAGGCAGCGCAGGCACAGGTCCGGACCTATGACGAAATGATCGCCGCCGCCGAGCTGAAAGTCGCGGTCTACAAGGACTTCGCGCCCTACAGTTTCGAGGACGCCGGCCAGCCTCGCGGAGTCGATGTCGAACTCGCCCAGGCCTTGGCCAAGGCCATGGGGGTAAGCCTGAAACTGATCTGGGCACCCGCCGGGGAGAAGCTCGACGACGACCTGCGCGATTACATCTGGCGGGCCAGTCAGCTGCACAATCAGCAACTGGCCGACCTGATGATGCGCGTCCCCTACGACCGCGATTACTCACAGAAACGCAATGAGCTGGGCGAACTGGAGAACGGCCATGTGGTGATGTTCGGGCCGTACCAGACCGAACAATGGCAGGTGGCGTATGACCGTCGTCGACTGGACTCGGTGGCCAGCGTCGCGGTGTTCCAGCAGCACCCGATTGGCGTCGAAGTCGACAGCGTGCCCTCGTTTTACCTGACCTCGGTGTTCAACGGCATGCTTGCCGCCAAGACCCACCATTACCCCGGCGTGCCCCAGGCGTTTGCCGCGATGAAGGCCGGTGAAGTCGACGCGGTGATGGCGATGCGCGGCGAGATCGACTGGCAGGTGCATCAGGCCGCCGACCCGCAAGTGGCGCTGGCGGAAAACGCCTACCCGAACATGGGCAAGCAACGCTGGGAGATCGGCATGGCGGTGCATGAAAGCAACCGGCAACTGGCCTATGCCGTGGAAGAGGCGTTGGAAACGTTGATTCGCGAGGGCACGCTCAAAAGCATTTATGCCCATTACGGCCTGCGCTATGACGTGCCCGAGATGTATCAACAATGAACTGGCGCGCGCGTTGGCTGTTGGCCTGCTGGTTGCCCTTGGCCGCGCAGGCGGTTGAGGTCGATCCGGTGCCGTCGGTGATGTGGGCGTTCTATCACAAGCAGATGCTTGGCGACGCACCGTTCGTGTTCGACGAGCGGGTCAAGCTGCTGGCACCGCCGTTCGCCGAAGACGCCCGGCAAGTGCCGTTGGAAATCGACGCTCGGGCGTTCAAGGGCGAAGTGGTGCGAATCCTTGCCTGGGCCGAACTCAACCCGCTGCCGAAAATCGTCGACTTCGAGCCTTTGACCGGTGTGCTGCCCTGGCTGTCGATCCGCATCCGCGTTGAACAGGCCACGCCATTGCGCGCGGCGGTGTTGACTCGCGACGGGCTGTGGCATGTCGGCTCGACCCTGATCGACGCGGCGGGCGGCGGTTGCACGGCGCCGAGCGTGGTGCGCACCCAGCCGGGCTGGGAAGAACACATCGGCGAAGTGCTTGGCGGTCGTTATCCCCGTGGTGAGTTCAGTCGCGTGCGTTTGCAAGTGGCGCATCCGATGGACAACGGCATGGTCAGCGGCATCCCGGAATTTTTCCTCAACCAGGCCGAGCTGCGGGACTCAGACGACCGGGTACTGGCGCGTCTGGAGCTGTTCCCGGCGGTCAGCGAAAACCCCAACCTGGCTTTCGACATCGAAGGTGCGGGGCAGACGCGCCTGATACTGCGCGACAACAGCGGCAATCAATTCGATGCGGCCATACCCTGACCCAAGGAGCGTGTGATGCGCTGGATGCTGTTGTTGTTCATCTGTGTGAGCCTGCCGACCCTGGCCGATCCCGATTACGCACTCAAGCCCCGACAGATTGCCGAAGACACCTGGCTGCTTGAGGGCAGCACCGATAACTTCGCCAAGAACAACGGCGGCAACATCGTCAACACCGCGTTCATCGTCACCGGGCAAGGGGTGGTGGTGATCGACACCGGGCCATCGAAGCGCTACGGCGAGGCCCTGCGCAAAGCGATTGCCACAACCACCGATAAACCGGTGATCCAGGTGTTGCTGACCCATCACCATCCCGACCATGTGCTGGGCAATCAGGCCTTCGTCGACGTGCCGATTGGTGCACTGGCCGGCACCACCGAGCTGTTGCATCAACAGGGTGATGCGATGGCCGAGAACATGTATCGACTGGTGGGTGACTGGATGCGCGGCACCGAAGTGGTGTTGCCGACGCAGACGCTGACGCCAGGCGTGCAAAGTTTTGGGAACCACGATTTGCGGCTGCTGAGTCTGGGTGGGCACACCGGCGCGGATCTGGCTATTCTCGACCAGAAAACCGGCGTGCTGTTTGCCGGGGATCTGGTGTTTTATCAACGGGCCCTGACCACGCCGAACAGCCCGGGGTTGTCGGTGTGGCTGGCGGATATCGCCACGCTTCAGGGGCTGCCGTGGACGCTGATCGTCCCCGGTCATGGCCCCGTGGCAACGGACAGCAAACCGTTCGAGCAAATGCGCGATTACCTCTCCTGGCTCGATCAACTCATGCGCGAGGGTGCGGCGAACGGCAGCGACATGGCCGAGATGATCCGCAGCCCCATTCCTGAACGTTTCGCCGGGATCAACCTGAGCCGTTATGAGCTGATCCGCAGCGTCAGCCATTTGTACCCGCGCTATGAGCGCGCGCAGATGACGCGGGTGGATTCCGGCAAGGATCAGTAGTCCATCTCAGATACGACGCATCCTTTGTGGTGAGCCTTCGTTGATTGGCATCATCCGACCCGCTACCAAGGAACTAGAAATCTCCGCATTGCGGGCAATTGTTGCAAGGGCGGCGGCGCCCAAGAATCTGCACCAGACCGGGAAAATTTCCCGGGTATAACAAAAACCGCAGAGGTAGCCGTCATGACCCAACCCGCACGTCGCCAACCCTTCGTCTTGAGCGTGCTGCTCAGTGCCATGCTGTTGTCCGGCCAGGCAATGGCCGCAGTCTCCGATCAAGACATCCTCCAGGATCCGAAGAATCCGGAACAGGTCGTCACCAATGGCCTGGGCGTCCAGGGTCAGCGCTACAGCCCGCTGGACACCCTCAATGTCGACAACGTGAAAGACTTGCGCCCGGTCTGGGCCTTTTCGTTCGGCGGTGAAAAACAGCGCGGTCAGCAAGCGCAGCCGATGATCAAGGACGGCGTGATGTACATGACCGGTTCCTACTCACGGGTGTTCGCCGTGGATGCGCGCACCGGCCGCAAGCTCTGGCAATACGACGCGCGCCTGCCGGATGACATCCGTCCGTGCTGTGACGTGATCAACCGTGGCGTGGCGCTGTATGGCGACCTGGTGATCTTCGGCACTCTCGACGCCAAGCTCGTGGCCCTGAATAAAGACACCGGTAAAGTGGTATGGAGCAAGAAAGTCGCCGACCACAAGGAAGGCTACTCCATCAGCGCCGCGCCACTGGTGATCAACGGCAAACTGATCACTGGCGTGGCGGGTGGCGAGTTCGGGGTGGTGGGCAAGATCGAAGCCTACGACCCGAAAAACGGTGATCTGCTGTGGACCCGGCCAACGGTCGAAGGCCACATGGGTTACGTCTACAAAGACGGCAAGGCCGTAGAGAACGGCATCTCCGGCGGCGAAGCGGGCAAGACCTGGCCGGGCGATTTGTGGAAAACCGGCGGCGCGGCGCCGTGGCTGGGCGGCTACTACGACCCGGAAACCAATCTGCTGCTGTTCGGCACCGGCAACCCGGCACCCTGGAACTCGCACCTGCGCCCTGGCGACAACCTTTACTCGTCCTCGCGCCTGGCGCTGAACCCGGACGACGGCACGATCAAATGGCACTTCCAGAGCACCCCTCACGACGGCTGGGACTATGACGGCGTGAACGAACTGGTGTCGTTCAACTACAACGAAGGCGGCAAGGAAATCAAAGCCGCGGCCACCGCGGACCGTAACGGTTTCTTCTATGTGCTGGATCGCACCAACGGCAAATTCATCCGCGGCTTCCCGTTCGTGGACAAGATCACCTGGGCCAGTGGCCTGGATAAAAACGGTCGGCCGATCTACAACGAAGACAGCCGTCCGGGTGCACCGGGCTCCGAGGCCAAAGGCAGTTCGGTGTTTGTAGCGCCGGCGTTCCTGGGGGCGAAAAACTGGATGCCGATGGCCTACAACCGCGACACCGGCTTGTTCTATGTGCCGTCCAACGAGTGGGGCATGGACATCTGGAACGAAGGCATCGCCTATAAAAAAGGCGCGGCGTTCCTCGGCGCCGGTTTCACCATCAAGCCATTGAATGAAGACTACATCGGCGTGCTGCGCGCCATCGACCCGAAAACCGGCAAGGAAGTCTGGCGCCACAAGAACTTCGCGCCGTTGTGGGGCGGGGTGCTGACCACCAAGGGCAACCTGGTGTTCACCGGCACGCCTGAAGGCTTCCTGCAGGCGTTCAATGCCAAGACCGGCGAGAAAGTCTGGGAATTCCAGACCGGCTCCGGCGTGCTAGGCTCGCCTATCACCTGGGAAATGGATGGCGAACAATACGTTTCGGTGCTCTCCGGCTGGGGCGGCGCGGTACCGCTGTGGGGCGGCGAAGTGGCCAAGCGCATCAAGGACTTCAACCAGGGCGGCATGCTGTGGACCTTCAAGCTGCCGAAGGACCTGGTTGCCAAGCACTAACCCTGGCAACCACAACCTGAGTGGCGATGAATGACCTGTGGCGAGGGAGCTTGCTCCCGCTGGGCTGCGAAGCCGCCCCCAACGTTCCCGGCCCCAACCGAGTCGTTTGGATTTACGACTGCTTCGCAGCCGAACGGGAGCAAGCTCCCTCGCCACAAAAGCCGCTGACACAGCGGCGCCTTCTACTACCAAATAACGAGAGTCCCCCTGCCAACGGCGCATTCGTCTGACAGGCGGGGCTCTCTACTATCGGTTCATCGCCTGTTGGCCTGACAGGCATCGACCCAGACAGAGGCCCATCATGATCTACGCACAACCCGGAACACCTGGCGCCATCGTTTCCTTCAAACCGCGCTACGGCAATTTCATCGGCGGCGAGTTCGTCGCCCCGGTCAATGGCGAGTACTTCACCAATACCTCACCGGTCACCGGTGAAGTGATCGCCGAATTCCCGCGCTCCAGCGCCGCCGACATCGAAAAGGCTCTCGACGCCGCCCATGCCGCCGCTGATGCCTGGGGCAAAACCTCGGCGCAGGACCGCTCGCTGGTGCTGCTGAAAATCGCTGACCGCATCGAACAGAACCTGGAAATCCTCGCCGTCACCGAAACCTGGGACAACGGCAAGGCCGTGCGCGAAACCCTCAACGCTGACGTGCCGCTGGCCGCCGACCACTTCCGTTACTTCGCCGGTTGCATCCGCGCTCAAGAGGGCGGTGCCGCTGAAATCAACGAACTGACTACCGCCTATCATTTCCACGAACCACTGGGCGTGGTCGGGCAGATCATTCCGTGGAACTTCCCGCTGCTGATGGCCGCGTGGAAACTCGCCCCGGCCCTGGCTGCCGGCAACTGCATCGTGCTCAAACCCGCCGAGCAAACACCGCTGTCGATCATGGTGTTCGCCGAGCTGATCGCCGATTTGCTGCCGGCCGGCGTGCTGAACATCGTCCAGGGCTTCGGTCGCGAAGCCGGTGAAGCGCTGGCCACCAGCAAGCGCATCGCCAAGATCGCCTTCACCGGTTCCACCCCGGTGGGCGCGCACATCATGCATTGCGCAGCCGAGAACATCATTCCAAGCACCGTTGAGCTGGGCGGCAAGTCGCCGAACATCTTCTTCGAAGACATCATGAACGCCGAACCGCAGTTCATCGAAAAAGCCGCCGAAGGCCTGGTGCTGGCGTTCTTCAACCAGGGCGAAGTCTGCACTTGTCCGTCGCGGGCACTGGTGCAGGAATCGATCTATGAGCCGTTCATGGCCGAGGTGATGAAGAAGATCGTCAAGATCAAGCGCGGCAACCCGCTGGACACCGAGACCATGGTCGGCGCCCAGGCGTCCGAGCAGCAATACGACAAGATCCTCTCGTACCTGAAAATCGCCCAGGAGGAGGGCGCCGAACTGCTCACCGGTGGCGCGGCCGAGCGTCTGGAAGGCGACTTGTCCAGCGGCTATTACATCCAGCCGACGCTGCTCAAGGGCCACAACAAAATGCGCGTGTTCCAGGAAGAAATCTTCGGCCCGGTGGTGGGTGTCACCACCTTCAAGGACGAAGCCGAAGCCCTGGCGATCGCCAACGACAGCGAGTTCGGCCTCGGTGCGGGCCTGTGGACCCGCGACATCAACCGCGCCTACCGCATGGGCCGGGCGATCAAGGCCGGGCGCGTCTGGACCAACTGCTACCACCTGTACCCGGCCCACGCCGCGTTCGGTGGCTACAAGAAGTCCGGTGTCGGCCGTGAGAACCACAAGATGATGCTCGACCATTACCAACAGACCAAAAACCTGCTGGTGAGCTACGACATCAATCCGCTGGGGTTCTTCTAACCCCATAAGCACAGCACAAACCAAATGTGGGAGCGGGCTGATGTGGCGAGGGGGCTTGCCCCCGTTGGACTGCGGAGCAGTCCCCGGAACTTCAGGTTTTGGGGCCGCTTCGCGACCCAACGGGGGCAAGCCCCCTCGCCACATCAGCCCGTTCCCGCATTGGTTCTGTGTGTGCTTGAAGGCCTTGCAACACCCCCTACCAACGCACGCCGCCACCTCCTTCGAAAGTAGCATTCGGGCAGTCGGCGCCCCGTGCATTAATGGCTCCACCGGAATCGTCCGGCACAAGAAGAGGAATGACCCATGTGGCATAAACCCGCGTTTACCGATCTGCGCATTGGCTTCGAAGTGACGATGTATTTCGCCAACCGTTGATTGATCGCCCGGTCAGCCGTCGCGTTGGCCGGGCCTGCTTTCTGGAGCCTGCCATGCACATCCGCGTTCTCGGTTCCGCCGCCGGCGGCGGTTTTCCGCAATGGAACTGCAACTGCCGCCAGTGCGCGGCGATGCGTCACGGCAACCTGCGTGCGCAACGCCGTACGCAGTCGTCCATTGCCCTGAGCGACGACGGTGTGGAATGGATACTCTGCAATGCTTCACCAGACATCCGCGCCCAACTCGAAAGCTTCCCGACGCTGCAACCGGCCCGCCGCGTGCGTGATACGGCGATTGCCGGCGTGGTCCTGCTGGACAGTCAGATCGACCATTGCACCGGCCTGTTGAGCCTGCGCGAAGGCTGCCCGCATTCGGTCTGGTGCACCGAGCGGGTGCATGAAGACCTGAGCAGCGGCTTCCCGTTGTTCACCATGCTCAAGCACTGGAACGGTGGTTTGCAGTGGCAACCGATCGAACTGGACCGTGAGCCGTTCAGCATCGCAGCCTGCCAACACCTGCAATTTCGCGCCATTCCATTGGTCAGCAACGCACCGCCGTATTCCCCCAACCGTGGCAACCCGCAGCCGGGGGACACCATCGGCCTGTTCATCGAAGACCTGCGCAACGGAGCATCGGTGTTCTATGCGCCGGGTCTGGGGCAGGTCGACGCCGAGGTATTGAGCTGGATGCAGCGCGCCGATTGCCTGCTGCTGGACGGCACGCTGTGGCGCGACGATGAAATGCGCGTATGTGAAGTCGGCCAGAGCCTGGGCCGCGAAATGGGCCACCTGCCGCAAAGCGGTCCCGGCGGGATGCTCGAAGTGCTGGAGGGCTTCAATCGCCAGCGCAAGGTGCTGATCCACATCAACAACACCAACCCGATCCTCGACGAAGACTCGGCCGAGCGGGCGTTGCTGGAACGGCGGGGGATTGAAGTGGCTTATGACGGCATGAGTATTGAGCTGTAGCGGATGGCCTCATCGCAGAACCCAACGGTTATTCCCCGGAGAACCGCAATGACTGACACTCCCATGACCCCCACTGAATTCGAAGCGGCCCTGCGCGCCAAAGGCGCCTATTACCACATCCACCACCCATTCCACCAAGCCATGTACGCCGGGCGCGCCACCCGCGAGCAGATCCAGGGCTGGGTCGCCAATCGCTTCTACTATCAGGTGAACATTCCCCTGAAGGACGCGGCAATCCTCGCCAACTGTCCGGACCGCGACGTGCGGCGGGAATGGCTGCAACGGATTCTCGACCATGACGGAGTCCCCGGCAGCGAAGGCGGCATCGAAGCCTGGTTGCGTCTGGGCGAAGCGGTGGGGCTGGATCGCGAACAAATTCTCTCGCAAGAGTTGGTGCTGCCGGGTGTGCGATTTGCCGTGGACGCCTACGTCAATTTCGCCCGCCGTGCTTGTTGGCAGGAAGCGGCCAGCAGTTCGCTGACCGAACTGTTCGCACCGCAGATCCATCAGTCTCGGCTCGACGCCTGGCCCAGCCATTACCCATGGATCGACCCGGCCGGTTACGACTATTTCCGTACGCGCCTGAGCCAGGCCCGGCGCGATGTCGAGCATGGTTTGTGCATCACCCTGGCGCATTACGTCACGGTCGAGGGCCAGCAGCGCATGCTGGAGATTCTGCAGTTCAAGCTTGATGTGCTGTGGAGCATGCTCGACGCGATGAGTATGGCCTATGAGCTGGACCGCCCGCCGTATCACACGGTCACCGCCGAGCGGGTCTGGCACCGGGGGATCGCCCTGTGAACGCGATCGAGCAGCAACCCGGCCCACCGTTGTGGCTGTTGGCGGAGCTGACCTATCGCTGCCCGCTGCAATGCCCGTATTGCTCCAATCCCTTGGATTTCGCCCAACAGGGTGAGGAGTTGAGCACGGAAGAGTGGATCCGGGTGTTCCGCGAGGCCCGGGAGATGGGCGCCGCGCAACTGGGGTTTTCCGGTGGCGAGCCGTTGGTGCGCCAGGACCTGGCCGAGCTGATCAAGGCCGCGCGGGACATGGGTTACTACACCAACCTGATCACCTCGGGTATCGGCCTGACCGAGCAGAAGGTCCGCGACTTCAAGGTCGCCGGGCTGGACCACATCCAGATCAGCTTTCAGGCCGCCGACGAAGCGGTCAACAACATGCTCGCCGGCTCACGCAAGGCCTTCGCCCAGAAACTGGCCATGGCCCGGGCGGTGAAAGCCCAGGGCTACCCGATGGTGCTGAACTTCGTTACCCATCGGCACAACATCGACCAGATCGCGCAGATCATCGAACTGTGCCTGGAGCTGGAGGCGGATTTCGTCGAGTTGGCGACCTGCCAGTTCTACGGCTGGGCCGAACTCAACCGCGTCGGCCTGTTGCCGACCCGCGAACAATTACAGCGCGCCGAGCGCATCACCAACGAGTATCGCCAGCGGCTTGAGGCCGAGGGCCACCCGTGCAAGCTGATTTTCGTCACCCCGGACTACTACGAAGAGCGCCCCAAGACCTGCATGAATGGCTGGGCCAACCTGTTTCTCGACATCACCCCGGACGGTACGGCGTTGCCTTGTCATAGCGCGCGTCAGCTGCCGGTGCAGTTCCCCAATGTGCGCGAGCACAGCGTCGAACACATCTGGAACGACTCCTTCGGTTTCAACCGGTTTCGTGGCGATGACTGGATGAAAGAGCCGTGCCGTTCCTGCGATGAAAAACATAAGGACCTGGGCGGCTGCCGCTGCCAGGCGTTCATGCTCACGGGGGACGCGAGCAACGCCGACCCGGTGTGCAACAAGTCGCCGCACCACAGCGTCATCCTCAAGGCCCGGGACGAAGCCGACGCGCCGGGGCAGGGCATGGAACACCTGACATTGCGCAATGAAAAGGCTTCGCGGCTGATCTATCGCGGATAAATTGCGAACGCGAAGCCCCCACCCCCGGTAGTTGCTACCCATTGGTCTGATTGCATTCGCAGCCGGATGCTTTAGTGTTGGCTTTACCTTTCAAAACAATAAAAACAGGCTTTCCAATGAGCCAGAATCTCAGTCAACTGCGTAAATTCGTTTCACCTGAAATCATCTTCGGTGCCGGCTGTCGGCATAACGTCGGCAATTACGCCAAGACCTTCGGCGCCCGCAAGGTGCTGGTGGTCAGCGACCCCGGTGTGATCGCCGCCGGTTGGGTCGCCGATGTCGAGGCCAGCCTGCAAGCCCAGGGCATCGATTACTTTGTGTACAGCGACGTTTCGCCCAACCCGCGGATCGAGGAAGTGATGCTCGGCGCCGAGCTGTACCGGGAGAATCACTGCGATGTGATCGTCGCGGTCGGCGGCGGCAGCCCGATGGACTGCGGCAAGGGCATCGGCATCGTCGTCGCCCACGGGCGCAACATCCTTGAATTCGAGGGCGTGGACACCCTGCGCATGCCCAGCCCGCCGCTGATCCTGATCCCGACCACCGCCGGCACGTCGGCCGATGTGTCGCAGTTCGTGATCATCTCCAATCAGCAAGAACGCATGAAATTCTCCATCGTCAGCAAGGCTGCGGTGCCGGACGTGTCGCTGATCGACCCGGAAACCACCTTGAGCATGGACCCGTTCCTGTCGGCCTGTACCGGCATCGACGCGTTGGTCCACGCCATCGAGGCCTTCGTTTCCACAGGCCACGGGCCGCTCACCGATCCCCATGCGCTGGAGGCGATGCGGCTGATCAACGGCAATCTGGTGCAAATGATCGCCAACCCCGGCGATATTGTCCTGCGGGAAAAAATCATGCTCGGCAGCATGCAGGCCGGGCTGGCGTTCTCCAACGCGATCCTCGGTGCGGTGCATGCCATGTCCCACAGCCTCGGTGGATTCCTCGATCTGCCTCACGGCTTGTGCAACGCGGTGCTGGTGGAGCACGTGGTGGCGTTCAACTACAGCTCTGCGCCTGAGCGCTTCAAGGTGATTGCCGAGACCTTCGGCATCGATTGTCGCGGCCTGAACCACCGGCAGATCTGCGGACGTCTGGTCGACCACTTGATCGCCCTCAAACACGCCATCGGCTTCCACGAAACACTGGGCCTGCACGGGGTGAGTACGTCGGACATTCCGTTCCTGTCACAACATGCCATGGATGACCCGTGCATCCTTACCAACCCGCGCGAGTCCAGCCAGCGCGACGTCGAGGTCGTCTATGGCGAAGCCCTCTGACGAACAGCAACGGGCGCTGACCGGGTTACTCGGCCTGGGCAATCACTCGGCGCGCAAGAGTCATTACCCGGAACTGGCCGCGCGCCTGGATGAACTGGAGGCCGAGCGCAACCGCTACAAATGGCTGTTCGAAAACGCCGTGCACGGAATCTTCCAGGCCAGCCTGCAGGAAGGCATGCGCGCCGCCAACCCGGCGCTGGCGCGGATGCTTGGCTATCAGGACCCGCAGGAGGTGCTGTTTTCCCTGACGGACCTGGCGGGCACGCTGTTCGTCGGCGGCGCGCAAGAGCTGGAAGGCATCGGCGAAGTCCTCCAGCGTGAGCGCAGCCTGCTGGGCTATGAAACCCAGCTGCGGCGCAAGGACGGCACTGTCCTCGACGTGTTGATGAACCTGCTGCTCAAACCGGATCAGGAAGGCCTGGTGGAGGGGTTCGTCGCCGACATCACCGAACGAAAACAGGCCCAGGAGCGCTTGCAACAGCTCAATGATCAACTGGAGCAACGGGTCACCGCGCGCACCAATGAGTTGCTGGACGCCAACCGCAATCTGCAACAACAGATCACCGAGCGCAAACAGATCGCCGAAGCCTTGCGCGACGCCCGTGATGCCGCCGAAGCGGCCAATCGCAGCAAGGACAAATACCTCGCCGCCGCCAGTCACGACCTGCTGCAACCGCTCAATGCCGCGCGTTTGTTGATCTCGACCTTGCGCGAACGGCATTTGCCCGACGTCGAACAGGTACTGGTGGAGCGCACCCATCAGGCACTGGAAGGGGCCGAAGACTTGCTCACCGACCTGCTGGATATTTCCCGGCTCGATCAGGCCGCGGTAAAGCCGGACATCGCCCTGTACCGCCTCGATGAATTGTTCGCGCCACTGGTTTCGGAGTTTCAGTCGGTGGCCGCGGCGACCGGGTTGAACCTGCGGGTGCACATGGGTGATTACGCGATTCATACCGACTTGCGGCTGATGACGCGGATTCTGCGCAACTTCCTCAGCAATGCCTGCCGCTACACCGACGACGGCAGCATCCTGCTGGGTGCCCGGCGCCGGGGCGACGTACTGCGAATCGAAGTCTGGGACACCGGGCGCGGGATCCCGGCGGATCGTCTCGATTCGATCTTCCTTGAATTTAATCAACTGGACGTTGGCCGCGCCGCCGATCGCAAGGGCGTGGGCCTGGGACTGGCGATTGTCGAACGCATCGCCAAGATCCTCGATTACCGGATTCAGGTGCATTCGCGGCCAGGGCGCGGTTCGATGTTCAGCATCGAGGTGCCGATTTCCCGTGAGATTCCACTGCCGATCAGCCAGGCCGCGCCGCAGCCGAGCACCGGCAACCCGCTGCCGGGGCGGCGCCTGCTGGTGCTGGACAACGAAGTCAGCATCCTTGAAAGCATGAGCGCACTGCTCGGGCAGTGGGGCTGCGAGGTGGTCACCGCCACCGATGAGGCCACCGCGCTGGTGGCTTTGCAGGGGCAGGCGCCGGAACTGATTCTGGCGGATTACCACCTCGATCACGGGGTGGTGGGCTGTGAAGTGGTCCGGCATCTGCGCGAGCATTTCAGCCGGACGATACCGGCGGTGATCATCACCGCCGACCGCACCGATCAGTGTCGACGCTCGTTGCAGCGGCTCGACGCGCCATTGCTGAACAAACCGGTGAAACCCGGCAAGTTGCGTGCGGTGTTGAGTCAGTTGTTGGCGTAGCGAGCCGATGAAAAGATCGCAGTCTGCGATCTTTTCATTCCGGTTTTGGCGGTGATTTGGCTCAGTGGTTGTACGCCGCCTCGGTGTTATCGATCAGCGGGTTCTTTTCGGTCAGCACGATCTGGGCAATCTGATCCTTGCGCATGAAGCTGACCTTCGGATGGGACTTGGCGTAACGGATAAAACGCTCCACCGCCTCGACCATCGCCGGGGTGCCGCCGATGCGGTCATGCAGACTCACCGACATCATCCGCCGCTGGCTGGCGCCTTCGGCGTACAGGCGGTCGAATTCCAGCACCAATTGCCGGTAGAACTGTTGCGCCGAGAAGTGCCGGCCTTCGATCAGCACGATGTCGTTGTTGCGCAGGGTGTATGGCACCACGGCGAATTTCTTGCCACGGACCAGGGTCACAAACGGCTCATCACGGCTGACGTCGTCGATGTGATAGGTGAAGTTCAGGTCCTGCAGCACTTTCAGGGTATTGGGGCTGCGCCGCAGCCAATTGGCGTTGTAGCCCACCGAGCGCTGGCCGGTGAGTTTCTGCACCGCCTCGACGCCGTCGCCGATGAAGGCCTTCTCTTGCTCGTAGCTCATGTTGTAGGAGTCGGCCCAGCGCATGCCATGGGCGGCGACTTCATGGCCACGGTCGGCGATCGCCCGCACCAGTTCGGGGTGTTTCAACGCCGCTTCGCCCACCACATGGGACGTGACCTTGATGCCGTTGCGGTCCCACAGGTCGAGCATCCGCCACAGGCCTTCCTTGTAGCCGTAGTCGAACCAGGTCTGTGCCGGCATGTCCGGGTAACCCTTGGGCAATGGAGTGCCGGAGAACGGACTTTCGGCACCGTCGGGCTGGCCGCCGGTTTCGAATTGCATGGAGAACGAAATCACCAGTTGCGAGCCATCCGGCCACGGGCGTTCCTGGGCGAACGCGAGGGACGGCAGCAGCAGGGCGGCGGCCAGCAGATTTTTCAGCCAGCGGGGGGAGCGTTGCCAATGGGCAGTGGTCATAAGGGGCACCTTTTGAGTTGAACAGTGCCGTGAGGGTGTCATTTGGATTGCCCCGGAAAAATCCGCTACGGGCGAGAAGACTTTTAAACAGAATTTACGAATCCCGCCGAACACACCGTCCAGTGTGGGAGAAGTCCTGTGGCGAGGGGGCTTGCCCCCGTTGGGGCGCGAAGCGGCCCCTATTTTTTCCTGCATGTCGAGTTGTCTGAATTGCGACTGCTTCGCAGCCGAACGGGGGCAAGCCCCCTCGCCACAGGCTCGTGTTTGCAAGGGTGTGTTCTCCCCGTGATTTTGCGGCAAACTGACAACACTCCTTGAACCAAGGCCACTGAATGAATCACTACACCCCGCGCGACTGGCAGCCCCACGAGCGGCCCAGCCTGCCCGGATCGCCCTCGACGCCGTTGCACTCCAACCCCAGGCGGCTGGCCTACGCGCTGGTGGGGGTGTTGGTGGCATTGACCGGTGGTCTCGGCAACTCGCTGGTGGTCGCCAACCTGCCGTATCTGCAAGGCGCGCTGGGCGCGACCACGGCCGAGATGGCCTGGCTGCCGGCGGCTTACGTCATGACCAACGTGTCGATGAACCTGCTGCTGGTGAAGTTTCGTCAGCAGTTCGGCCTGCGGGCGTTCACCGAAGTGTTCCTGATGCTTTATGCGCTGGTGACCTTCGGCCATTTGTTCGTCAACGACCTCAGTTCGGCGATCGCCGTGCGCGCGGCCCACGGCATGGTCGGCGCAGCGCTGAGTTCGTTGGGCCTGTATTACATGATCCAGGCCTTCCCGGCGAAATGGCGGATGAAGGCGCTGGTATTGGGCCTCGGCACCTCGCAACTGGCTTTGCCCATGGCGCGGTTGTTTTCCGAAGACCTGCTGCAGATCGCCGAATGGCGCGGGCTGTACCTGTTCGAACTGGGCATGGCGCTGTTGTCCCTGGGCTGCGTGTTTCTGCTGAAACTGCCGCCGGGTGACCGCTTCAAGACCTTCGAAAAACTCGACTTCCTGACCTTCGCCATCCTCGCCACCGGCGTGGCCTTGCTCTGCGCGGTGTTGTCTTTGGGGCGGATCGACTGGTGGCTGGAAGCGCAGTGGATCGGCGTGGCGTCGGCGGCTTCGATCGTGTTGATCCTCACGGGCCTGGCCATCGAGCACAATCGCAGCAACCCGATGCTGATGACCCGCTGGCTCGGCAGCGGGGCGATGATCCGCCTGGCCCTGGCGGTGATCCTGATTCGCATGGTGACGTCGGAACAGTCCACCGGCGCGGTGGGGTTCATGCAGACGCTGAACATGAGCAGTCAACAGCTGCACAGCCTGTATGTGGTGATGTTGATCGGCAGTATCGCTGGCCTTGCCACCAGCGCCCTGACCATCGACCCCAAGTACCTGATCATGCCGCTGAACATCTCCCTGGCGCTGATGGCGGTCGGTTCGGTGATGGACAGTTATTCGAACAACCTGACCCGCCCGGAAAACCTGTATTTCAGCCAGTTTCTGCTGGCCTTCGGCGGGACGTTCTTCCTCGGGCCGACCATGGTCTTCGGCATGCGTAACGTGCTGTCCAGCCCGCGCAACCTGGTGAGTTTCTCGGTGCTGTTCGGTATCTGTCAGAACCTCGGCGGCTTGATCGGCGCGGCACTGCTGGGGACGTTCCAGATCGCGCGGGAGAAGTTTCATTCCAGTCACATCGTCGAGCAGCTGACGTTGCTCGACCCGCGTGTGGCGGCGCGGGTCCAGAGCGGCGGCAACGCGGTCGGCTCGATAATTTCCGACCCGAGCCTGCGCAACCTGCAGGGCATCCGTAGCCTGGCCGCTGCCGCCACTCGCGAGGCTAATGTCCTGGCCTATAACGATGTGTTCATGCTGATTGCCGTGATCGCGGTGCTGACCATGATCTGGATTTCCATTCGCGCCCTGTGGCTGATGAGCACTACCCAAGCCGTTGCCCCGGCGCCTGCCACTCCAACCAAACAATCCAGCGGTGCCACTTCTTCATGACCGAACCGACCACCACGACCACCAACACTATTGCCGCCACCCCCGAAGGCGTGACGCCGCCATCCTCGCCGGGCTCTGAACCGCGCTCGCTGGGGGTGCGGATCATCTCGTCCCTGGGCTTTGCGGCGATTGCTCTCGTCGGTGTACTGATCGTGTTGTACGCCTGGCAACTGCCACCGTTCAGCAGCGCGGTCGAGACCACGGAAAACGCCCTGGTGCGCGGGCAGGTGACGATCATCGGCCCGCAACTCAGCGGTTACGTGTACGAAGTGCCGGTGCAGGATTTCCAGTTCGTGAAGGCCGGCGATTTACTGGTGCGCCTCGACGACCGCATCTATAAGCAACGTCTCGATCAATCCCTGGCACAACTGGCGGTGCAGAAAGCCGCGCTGGCCAACGTGGTGCAGCAACGCAACAGCGCCGAGGCGACCATCAAGTTGCGTCAGGCCGCCGTCGCCGACGCCCAGGCACAGTTGCGCAAAAGTGAAGCGGATTTGCGCCGCAACAAAGAGCTGGTCGGTGATGGCTCGGTGTCGAAACGCGAGCTGGACGTGACCCTGGCCGCCAACGCCCAGACCGTTGCCGCCGTGGCGCAAGCCCAGGCCAATCTGGACATCGCCCGCCAGGATCTGCAAACGGTGATCGTCAATCGCGGCTCGCTGGAAGCGGCGGTGGCCAGTGCTGAGGCGGCGGTGCAACTGGCGCGGATCGACCTGTCGAACACCCGCGTGGTGGCGCCGCGCGACGGTCAACTCGGGCAGATCGGCGTGCGCCTTGGCGCCTACGTCAACTCCGGGGCGCAGCTGATGGCGTTGGTGCCGAACCAGTTGTGGGTGATCGCCAACATGAAGGAAACCCAGATGGACAACGTGCGGGTCGGCCAGCCGGTGAGCTTCACCGTCGATGCGCTGAACCACCAGAAATTCCACGGGCGGGTGCAACGGATTTCACCGGCCACAGGCTCCGAGTTCAGCTTGTTGCAGGCTGACAATGCCACTGGCAACTTCGTCAAGATTGCCCAGCGAGTGCCGGTGCGGATCAGCGTCGATGCCGATCAGGAACAGAGCGAACGGCTGCGGCCGGGGATGTCGGTGGTGGTGAGTATTGATACCGCTGCCGAAGGGGATCCCAGTACCCCTGACTAACGCATACCTCTTGTGGGGGGTGACCTGTGGCGAGGGGGCTTGCCCCCGTTTGAGTGCGTAGCACTCACAGGATTTTTGGTACAACAGAAACTTTGGGGCTGCTTCGCAACCCAACGGGGGCAAGCCCCCTCGCCACAGGTCGCTCCTACAGGGGAGGTGTGTTTCAGTTGGCGATCATTGGGGGCAGGGTGCCCAGCAGTGAAACCGCCGCTACCGCGCCGATCCCCAGTATCCATTCCAGCATGACGCTGGTGCGCAACAGCCCCGGACGCTGCTGGCAATCTTTGACCCGCAGCCGATTGAACAGCGCCAACCCCAGCATCGCGATCACCAGCACAACCTTGATCAACAGAATCAGCGCAAACCCGGACAGCAACGGCGTCGGCCAGAACACGCCGGTCAGTACGCGCACGTTGATCAGGCCGGTCATCACCAACCCCGCCACCAACGTGTAACCGATCCCGCTGAAGCGTTGCAGTATCGCGCTCAAGGGATGATCGTCCGGTTGGCGCAGGATCATCACCAGCAACATCAACCCACCGAGCCAGGCGCCGACGCACGTCAGGTGAACAATCTGGTTGAGGATTAACAGTTGGCCTTGCAGGCCATCGAGCATGGCGCCATGACCGACCGGGGCCAGGGTCGCCAGCAGCAGGCTGGAAAGGCCGATGCGCCAGGCCATGTTGGAACGCCAGGGCGTCAACAACAATGCCACGAGCAACAGATTGAGCAGCAGATGCCAGCGCCATACCTGACCGAAAAAGGTATTGCTCAGCACCAGGTTCAGCATCGCCGGGTCGAATGCCGCCTCCGGGGAACTGGCCATGCTGGCGGTGATCAGCAGCAACCAGCCGACGCCGCTGAGCAACGCCACCACGCTGAGCCAGCGGGTCGCTCGCGCCAGGGCCGGATCCAGCCACTTCGTTTCGCGGCCCAACAGCAAAGGCCTGAACACCCAGGCCCCGAACAACATCAGCACCACGGTGAAATGCAGGAAGCGGCACAGCACCAGCGCCTCGGTCATGAATTACTGACCCACCTTGAAGCGGTAGGCGCCTTCACTTTTATGGGTGTCGACCGACACGGCATGCCATTCGACCTTGTAATCGCCAGCGGCCAACGGCGCTGCCGGGGTGACGACCAGGGTTTTCTTGTCGCTGCCTTCGGTGGCGAGGCTTTTTACCGGTACGTCGGCACCGTCCTTGCTGATTTTCACTTTGGTGAACATTGCTTCAACCCCTTCGGAAAACACCAGGCGCAGTTCCATTGGCGCCTGCACGGTGCTGTCGGCCGCCGGGGTCTGGCTTTTCAGATGGGCGTGGGCAAACACCGATGAGGCGGCGAGCAGCGAGCCGAGCAGGGCAGCGGTGGTCAGGGCGTTCTTGATCAGCATCGTGAAGACCTCAGCGGCAGGTTCAAAGTGGCGGGCAGTTTACCTGCCGCAGGGCCGCTGTACGAAGTTTCGTTTTCCCCTGTCGCCGCGACGTAGAGCGGATGCTAGTCTTGAGCAACGCTGTTGTCAGGGAGCCCTCATGGGCAATCACAAGATCGAGATTCGTCGCAGTAACGTCGAAAAAATCCTGTTGGCGGCCGAAAAGGTCTTCGCCGAAAAAGGCTTCGGCAGCACCGCCATGGCCGACATCGCCGCCGAAGTGCAACTGCCGCGCTCCAACCTGCATTACTACTTCAGCACCAAGAGCGAGCTGTACAGCGCGGTGCTCCTGGGTTTGCTGGAGGTCTGGAAGCAGGACGCCCTGTGCTTCGAGATGTTCGACGACCCGCGCGTGGTGCTCAGTAGCTACATCCGCGCCAAGATGAACCATTCCCGCAGCCGGCCGTACGGTTCGAAAGTCTGGGCCAACGAAATCATCCACGGCGCTCCGACCCTCGGTGAGAAACTGGATGCGAGCCTGTACGACTGGGCCAAGATGAAGGAAGCGAAAATTCGCCAGTGGGTGGAAGACAAACGCATCCTGCCGGTGGAGCCTTCCAGCCTGTTGTACATGATCTGGGCCTCGACCCAGCACTACGCCGACTTCGATCATCAGGTGAACATCCTCAATGATCATCAGCCGTTGTCGGACATGCAGTTCGAACGGGCGGTGCAGACGGTGACCAGTGTGATCTTGCGTGGGATCGGGTTGGAGCCATAGATCGAGGGATCGCAGCCTCGTTTCACTCGACAGCTCCTACAGAGTGCAACGAGGCTGTGATCCCTTGATCTTCAGCCCTCAAACCGTGACATGGTAGGGATTGCGGGGATCATGGTTCCAATCCAGAAACGGCTTGCCCGTATCCACCGGGACCATCTCGATGCAATCCTGCACCGGGCAGGTGATCTGGCACAGGTTGCAGCCCACGCACTCCTCATCGATCACTTGATATTTATGCGTGCCATCGGCCTGTTTGAGGCTGGCAATCGCCTGGTGCGAGGTGTCTTCGCAAGCGATGTGGCAGCGACCGCAACCGATGCACGCCTCCTGATCGATTTTCGCAATCACCTGATAGTTGATGTCCAGGTACTTCCAGTCCGTGGTATTGCCCACCGCACGCCCGGAAAAATCCGACACGCTGGCGTAGCCCTGACTGTCCATCCAGCGTGACAAGCCGTCTTTCATCTCCTCGACAATCCGGAAGCCATGCAGCATCGCCGCCGTGCACACCTGCACCGAGCCGCTGCCCAGGGCAATGAATTCCGCCGCATCGCGCCAACTGCCGATGCCGCCAATGCCGCTGATCGGCAAGCCCTGGGTCTGCGGGTCGCGGGCGATCTCGGCGACCATGTTCAATGCAATCGGCTTCACCGCCGAGCCGCAATAACCGCCGTGGGTGCTTTGGCTGCCGACGGCGGGATTGGCGACCATGCGCTCCAGATTGACGCTGGTGATCGAGTTGATGGTGTTGATCAACGACACCGCATCGGCGCCACCACGGTATGCGGCACGAGCGGCGACGCGGATGTCGGTGATGTTCGGCGTGAGCTTGACGATTACCGGCAACGAGCAATAGGTCTTGCACCAGCGGGTGACCTGTTCGACGTATTCCGGCACCTGGCCGACCGCCGCGCCCATGCCCCGTTCCGGCATGCCGTGGGGGCAACCGAAATTCAGCTCGATGCCATCGGCGCCGGTGGCTTCCACCAGCGGCAGGATGTTTTTCCACGACTCCTCGACGCAGGGCACCATCAGCGACACGATCAGTGCGCGGTCCGGCCAGTCCTTTTTGACCTGGGTGATTTCCCGCAGGTTGATCTCCAGCGAACGGTCGGTGATCAACTCGATGTTGTTGAAGCCCATCACTTCACGGTTAGCCCCGAAGTGCGCCGAGTAGCGTGACGACACGTTGACCGCCGCCGGGTCTTCCCCCAGGGTTTTCCAGACTACGCCACCCCAGCCGGCCTCGAACGCACGGACCACGTTGTAGGCTTTGTCGGTCGGCGGCGCGGAAGCGAGCCAGAACGGATTGGGGGCCTTGATGCCGGCGAAGACAATCGAGAGATCGGCCATTTACGCAGCCTCCACATTGAGCATGAGTTGAGCGTTGATGGCCTCGGCGGCCAGCTTGCCGTGCTGCACGGCTTGCACGGTGAGGTCCTGATCGAGGCTGGTGCAGTCGCCACCGGCATACACGCCGGGAATGCTGGTGCGCAGCTGCTCGTCGACGAGGATGCGATCGCCCTGACGCTTGAGTTCACGGGCCAGCGGATCGGCGAGGGCGGAAGTGTCGAAGGTCTGGCCGATGGCTTTGAAGATCGCGTCGGCAGCCAGTTCAAAGGTTTCTCCGGTGGTTTGCAGGCGACCTTCCACCAATCGGGTACGGGCGAAGCGCATGCCGCGCACATTGCCCTGATCGTCGAGCAGCACCTCTTCGGGTTGCGCCCAGGTCAACAGCCGCACCTGATTGGCCTTGGCGATGTCCTGTTCGTGAGCGGTAGCGCCCATGTCCGCGACACCACGGCGGTACACCAGGTTCACGTCCCGGGCACCGAGGCGGGCCATTTGCACGGCCATGTCGATGGCGGTGTTGCCGGCACCGAGGACGATGCAGCGTTCGGCCAGCGGCAGTTGCGTCAGGTCATCGGCCTGGCGCAGTTCGCGGATGTAGTCGGTGGCGGGGAGCAGGCCGGGGGCATCCTCGTTGGGCAGGCCCAGTTGTTTGCTGGCGGCCAGGCCGAGGCCGAGGAACACCGCATCGAATTGCTGATGCAGTTCGCTGAGGGTCAGGTTGTCGCCGAGTTTCTGCCCGTGACGAATCTCGATCCCGCCAATCCCCATCAGGAACTCAAGCTCCTTCTGCGCGTAGTCGTCCACCAGCTTGTACTTGGCGATCCCGTATTCGTTGAGGCCGCCGGCCTTTTCCCGGGCCTCGAAAATCACTACGTCATGGCCGTGCATGGCGCTGCGGTGCGCGCAGGACAAACCGGCCGGGCCTGCCCCCACCACGGCAATGCGCTTGCCGGTTGCGGCGGCGCGCTGGAACGGGTGTTCGCTGAAGTGTGCGTTGTCCACGGCATAGCGTTGCAACAGGCCGATCAGTACCGGCGCGCATTCCTGGGCGTTGTTGCGCACGCAGGCTTGCTCGCAGAGGATTTCCGTCGGACAGACCCGGGCACAACTGCCGCCGAGGATGTTGGCCGAGAGGATTTTCTGCGCCGCACCCTGCACGTTGTCCTGATGGATATTGCGGATGAACGATGGAATGTCGATGTCGCTTGGGCACGCGTTCACGCACGGCGCGTCGTAGCAATACAGGCAGCGCGAGGCTTCCAGATGCGCCTGACGCTCGTTGAGCGGCGGCGCCAGGTCGGTGAAATGGCCGGCGAGGGCGGCCGCGTCCTCATGGGGATGCGGGAGGTGGTTCAAAGTCTTGATCACGGTGTTGGCCTCACGGTTAATTGAGGTACTGCCTCTGGTGGGCATTGGTTTTTTCGCATCATCCTGTGGCGAGGGAGCCTGCTCCCGCTGGGTGGCGAAGCCGCCCCACATCCTGCCAAATCGGTTGTCCTGACCCCCCGAGTCGACTGGCTTTGGGCCTGCTGCGCAGTCCAGCGGGAGCAAGCTCCCTCGCCACAGAGGGCAGATCAGCGTTTCACTGCGGTCGGCTTGTGCAACTCGGCCCGCTTGCTCAGCAAATCAAACACCGCCGGATACGCCGGCCGTTCGATATACCGGCCCGCGCCACGCTCGGCGCGCAAATCACCATCGGCCCACACCACTCGGCCCTGGCTGACGGTGTGGCTCGGTACGCCACGCACGGTCTTGCCTTCGAAGATGTTGAAGTCGACCTGCTGGTGGTGAGTCTTGGCTGAAATCGTCCGCGTGCCTTCCGGGTCCCACAGCACCAGATCGGCATCGGCACCGACACGGATCGAACCTTTGCGTGGGTAGAGGTTGAAGATCTTCGCGGTGTTGGTGGAGGTGAGCGCTACGAAGTGCTGCATCGACAAACGCCCGGTGTTCACCCCTTCATCCCAAAGCACTGCCATGCGGTCTTCGATACCGGCGGTGCCGTTGGGGATCTTGCTGAAGTCGTCACGGCCGGCGGCTTTTTGCTCGGCGCAGAAGCAGCAGTGGTCGGTGGCGGTGGTGTGCAGGTTGCCCGCTTGCAGGCCGTGCCAAAGGGCTTCTTGATGACCGCGCGGGCGGAAGGGTGGGCTCATCACGTAACCGGCGGCGGTCTGCCAGTCCGGGTGTTGGTAAACGCTGTCGTCCAGCAGCAGATGCCCGGCCAGCACTTCGCCGTACACCGGTTGGCCCTTGGCGCGGGCGTAGGTGATTTCGTCGAGGGCTTCCTTGGTCGAGACGTGGACCAGGTACAGCGGCGTGCCCAACGTTTCGGCAATGCGGATCGCCCGGCTCGCGGCTTCACCTTCCACCTGCGAAGGTCGTGATAGCGGATGCGCTTCCGGCCCGGTGATGCCCTGGGCCATCAACTTGCGTTGCAGGTGATAGACCAGCTCGCCGTTTTCCGCGTGCACGGTCGGCACCGCGCCCAATTCCAGGCAGCGCTCGAAACTCGCCACCAGCGTATCGTCGGCGGCCATGATCGCGTTCTTGTAGGCCATGAAATGCTTGAAGCTGTTGACCCCGTGCTGGCTGACCAGCTCGGCCATTTCCTCGCGGACTTGCTCGCTCCACCAGGTGATGGCGACGTGAAAGCCGTAGTCAGACGCCGACTTCTCGGCCCAGCCACGCCATTGATGAAAGGCCTCCATCAATGATTGCTGTGGGTTGGGTATCACGAAGTCGATGATCGACGTGGTGCCACCGGCCAATCCCGCTGCGGTGCCGCTGAAAAAATCTTCGCTGGCCACCGTGCCCATGAAGGGCAGTTGCATGTGCGTGTGCGGATCGATGCCGCCGGGCATCAGGTATTGGCCGCTGCCGTCGAGCACTTGAGCATCGGCGGGAACATCGAGGTTTTCACCGATGGCTTTGATCACGCCGTCGGCGCAATACACGTCGGCGCGATAACTTTCATCATGGGTAATAACGGTGGCGCCACGGATCAACAGAGACATTCCGAGTTCCTCGCAGGCATGACCGACTATTGCCGGTTCTAGATGTTTTATATGAAGCAGACGCCAATCGGTGTATTCCTGTCAGCGCTGTCAAGAATAGACGCTAGCTGCAGTTTGTGGATTGAGCAAGAATATTTTTTATAAGCTTATTATTGTTTTAACTGTTTGATAAATAACGATAAAAAATGAAAATCACCAAAATGGTGAGACCGCTCACCATTTTGACGCACTTGACAGGTTGGAAATATGGTCAAGATTTTCTATGTGAAATCAGCCGGTTGAGGATGGTCTATGGTTGATGCGCAACCTTACAAAAAAGATCGACGCACCAGATTGAGTCCTGACTGTTCGGACAACTTGCCTGGCATTCGGCCTGAGTGACAGGGCAACTGACCGGGGACTCGCTAGTTGGATAAATAAAGCTGATTAACATCAGTTGGTTAGCAAAGTTTTATGGCACTGCCCGAGGCGCAAGCGGGGCACCCGGCACGTTTATTGATGCCGCCGCTGACACCGTGGCCGGTCCGTAAAAGTTGTCAGTTTCTCCGGCCATCGTCCGGCTCGCGCGCATTGCGCCAGCCTCTGATGAGCAAAAATAATCAAAAGAACAGTGGAGCGGCCATGCAACAGATCAGATCGCAAGTGACCGAGCGCGACGGCTTGTTTGAGCTCGAAGCCGGCAGCGATGTCCTCGACAGTCCCCGATACAACCACGACATGGCACCGACCAAGGTGCGCGAACGAACCTGGAACAAATGGCACATCACTGCGCTGTGGGTCGGCATGGCGATCTGCGTGCCGACTTACACCCTCGGCGGTGTGCTCACGGCCTACTTCGGCCTGACCGTGGGCGAAGCGCTGCTGGCGATTCTGTTCGCCAATATCATCGTGCTGATCCCGCTGACCCTGAACGCCTTCCCCGGCACCAAGTACGGCATTCCGTTTCCGGTATTGCTGCGCTCGTCCTTCGGCATTCTCGGTTCCAACATCCCGTGCCTGATCCGCGCCCTGGTGGCGTGTGGCTGGTTCGGCATCCAGACCATGTTCGGTGGGCTGGCGATTCACCTGTTTCTCGGCTCGGTGTTCGATGGCTGGAAGGCCCTCGGCGGTACCGGCGAGGTGATCGGCTTCATGCTGTTCTGGGCCTTGAACCTGTGGGTGGTGATTCGCGGCGCGGACTCGATCAAGTGGCTGGAAACCCTCTCGGCGCCGTTGTTGGTACTGGTGGGCGTGGGCCTGCTGGTGTGGGCTATGCCAAACGTGTCGATGACCGAGTTGCTGGCGATCCCGGCCAAGCGTCCGGAAGGGGCCGGCGTGGCCAGTTATTTTGCCGCCGGGCTGACCGCCATGGTCGGCTTCTGGGCCACTTTGTCGCTGAATATTCCAGACTTCAGCCGCTACGCGAAAAGCCAGAAGGACCAGATCGTCGGGCAGATCATCGGTTTACCCCTGACCATGTTCCTGTTCGCCTCCCTCGGCGTGGTGATGACGGCCGCGTCGGTCAAACTGGTGGGTGTCACCGTCTCTGATCCGGTCACCCTGATCGGCCATATCCAGAGCCCGGTCTGGGTCGCACTGGCCATGGCGCTGATCATCATCGCCACCTTGTCCACCAACACTGCGGCCAACATCGTGTCGCCAACCAACGATTTCCAGAACGTCGCGCCCAAGTACATCAACCGCACCACAGCGGTGATGCTCACGGGGTTGGTCGGGTTGGCGCTGATGGCCCATGAACTGCTGAAAAAGCTCGGGCTGATTGTCTCGGATCTGAGCCTGGAGACGGTGTATTCCAACTGGTTGCTCGGCTATTCGAGCCTGCTGGGGCCGATCGCCGGGATCATGGTGGTGGACTATTTCCTGATCAAGAAACAGCAACTGGATCTGGCCGGCCTCTATCGTGATGACGTGTACCCGGCGTGGAACGGGTTTGGCTTCATCGCGTTCGGCGTGCCGGTGGTGTTGACGCTGCTGTCGCTGGGCAGCGATGCCTTCAGCTGGTTCTACAGCTACGGCTGGTTCACCGGCTCGGCCTTGGGAGGGCTGATTTATTACGGGTTGAGTTCGATGCGGCCGAGTCCGACTGTCGTGAAATCTCCGGTGTGATGAGTGATCGTTCCCACGCTCTGCGTGGGAACGCAGCCAGGGACGCTCCGCGTTCCAGGAGCGGACGCAGAGCGTCCAGGGATGAATTCCCATGCGGGGCGTGGGAACTAGCGAAGAAACCGATAACAACTGCCTGAGGAGATCACCATGAACGCTGCTGTAGACGTTCTGCAATCCACCCATCAGCACATCAATCGCGACCGTCTGTGGCAGTCGCTCATGGACCTGGCCAAGCTCGGCGCGACGGTCAAGGGCGGTGTCTGCCGGCTGGCCCTGACCGACCTCGACCGCCAGGCGCGCGATATCTTCGTCAAGTGGTGCGAGGAGGCCGGTTGCACGGTCAGCATCGACGCCGTCGGCAACATCTTCGCCCGTCGTCCGGGACGCAATCCGAATCTGCCACCGGTAATGACCGGCAGCCACATCGACACTCAGCCCACCGGCGGCAAGTTCGACGGTTGCTTCGGCGTGCTGGCCGGGGTCGAAGTCTTACGTACCCTCAACGACCTCGGCGTGGAAACCGAAGCGCCGCTGGAAGTGGTGGTCTGGACCAACGAGGAAGGCTCACGCTTCGCCCCGTGCATGATGGGCTCCGGCGTGTTCGCGGAAAAATTCACCCTCGAGGAAACCCTGGCCAAGGTCGATGCCGAGGGCGTGACTGTCGGCGAAGCCTTGAACGCCATCGGTTACGCCGGGCCGCGCCAGGTCAGCGGTCATGCTGTGGGTGCGTACTTCGAGGCGCACATCGAGCAAGGGCCGATTCTTGAGGACGAACACAAAACCATCGGCGTGGTGATGGGCGCGCTGGGGCAGAAATGGTTCGACTTGAAACTGCGCGGCGTCGAAGCCCACGCCGGTCCGACGCCAATGCACTTGCGCAAGGACGCGCTGGTCGGCGCCGCGGTGATCGTTGGCGCAGTCAATCGCGCAGCCCTCGGTCATCAACCCCACGCCTGCGGCACCGTCGGCTGCCTGCAAGCCTATCCCGGCTCGCGCAACGTGATTCCCGGCGAAGTGCGCATGACCCTGGACTTCCGTCATCTGGAACCGGCGCGACTCGACTCAATGATCGCCGAAGTCCGCGAGGTCATCGAAACCACTTGCGAGCAACACGGCCTGACCTTCGAACTGACACCCACCGCCGACTTCCCGCCGCTGTATTTCGACAAGGGCTGCGTCGAAGCGGTACGCGGTGCGGCTCAAGGGCTCGGTCTGTCGTACATGGACATCGTCAGTGGAGCAGGGCACGACGCAATCTTCCTCGCCGAACTCGGCCCGGCCGGGATGATCTTCGTGCCTTGTGAAGGTGGTATCAGCCATAACGAAATCGAAAACGCCGCGCCGGATGATCTGGCCGCCGGGTGCGCCGTGTTGTTGCGGGCGATGCTGGCGGCGTCGCAGGCAATTGCCAGTGGTAAGCAGGCGGCTTGACCACTGACCTGGCGGGGATGCTCAACGGCGGGTTTGCAGCGCTTTGAACATCAGCATCCCCGCCAGCATGGCGATGGCGAACACCCAGGCCTGCCAGTGCCCCGTCGGCAACAACACCAGTGCCGGGCCGGGGCAGATGCCGGCAATACCCCAACCGATGCCGAAGAGCAGGCTGCCACCGATCAGGCGTCGGTCCAGCTCACGGCTGACCGGCAATTGCATAGGCGCACCCAGCAAGGATGTCGGTTGTTTCATGGCCCAGTGAAACGGCCCCCAAGCCACGGCAATGGCGCCGATCATGACCAGCGCCAGTGACGGATCCCACAGGCCGGCAATGTCCAGAAAACCCAGCACTTTGGCCGGGTTCGCCATGCCGGCCAGCAACAGGCCGACGCCGAACAGCAGGCCGGCGAGGAAAGCGGTCAGTTTGCGCATGTTCAATACCCCAGCAGATGGCGCAGGACGAACACCGTCACGAAGCCTGTGAACATGAAGCTCAATGTCGCGGCAATGGAGCGCGGTGACAGGCGCGAGATACCGCACACGCCGTGACCACTGGTGCAGCCGGAGCCATAACGAGTGCCGATGCCGACGCACAATCCAGCGATGATCAGCCCCACCGTACCGGTTTTGAATTCGATGGTCGGCCACACATGAAACAGCGTCCAGACCAACGGTGCCGCCAACAGTCCGAGCAGGAACAGGGCTTTTTCACCTCGTCCTGAATCATTACGCTCAAGCAGGCTGCCCAACAGCCCGCTGATCCCGGCAACTCGCCCGTTGGCCACCACCATTACGCTCGCGGCGAGGCCAATCAGCGCTCCTCCCGTGAGGGCAGACCAGGGGGTGAAGTGAAGAGAATCAAACACCATGGCAACTCTCCGTATAGACAAAAAGCGGCACTAAACCACTCTTTCCCTATTGAGCATAGGGCTACTTTGGGAGGGCCACGGGTGCCGGGCTTTTTGCACTATCACAAACGTCTGCGGTCGTAATCTTCACTGGGCAGCGCGCAAAAGTGCCGCCGCAATTGTGGAGTTCCAATGAGCCAGGACGTCCTGAGCACTGAAACCAATCGCCGCCAGTTGCAGCAGATCATCGCCGGCCTGTCCGATGGGGTGATTCTGCTGGAGCTCGACCAGACCATTCTCTGGGCCAATGACGCCGCGCTGGCCATGCACGGTGTCAGCGAGATTGGCGAGTTGGGGGCCAATGCCGGGGAGTACGCCAAGCGTTTTGCCTTGCGTTATCGCAACAATCATCCGGTAGCGATCGAGAACTATCCGATCAGCCGCGTGGCCCGTGGCGAGACGTTCAGCGATGTGATGGTGGAGGTGACGCAGCTGGAAAATGAAGAGCGCACCTGGGTTCACAGCGTGCGCAGCATGGTGCTGGCGGACCGTGCCGGTGAGCCGGAGTCGTTGGTGCTGATCATGAACGACGTCACCGACTGGGCCAGCGCCGAGCAGCGTTTCGAAAGGACCTTCAATGCCAACCCGGCCCCGGCAGTGATCTGCCGCCTCAGCGATTTACGCTACATCAAGGTTAACCAGGGCTTCGTGGAAATGACTGGCTATGCCCGTGATCAGGTGATCGGCGCTTCGGCTTATGAGCTGGATGTGCTGGAGCGCGCCGAGAACAAGGACTTGGCCAAGCAGCGTTTGCGTGACGGCACCACCATTCCGCAGATGCAGGCCGAACTGCGATTGGCCGACGGTGGCAGCAAGCAAGTGATCGTTGCCGGCCAACCGCTTGAGCTCAACGACGAAGCTTGCATGCTGTTTTCCTTCGTCGACATGGAGCTTCGGCACAAGGCCGAAATCGCCCTGCGCCAGAGCGAGGAACGGTTCGCCAAAGCGTTTCGCCTCACTCCGGTGCCGATCCTGGTGTGCCGCGCCGCCGACCAAGTGGTGATGGACGTCAACGAAGCCTTCCTCGAGTCCCTCGCATTTCCCAATGATGAAGTGCTCGGCAAGACCGTGGCGCAACTCGGCTTCATTGATGACGCGGGCGCTCGCACGCGACTGTTTGCGACCCTG
Source organism: Pseudomonas sp. GW821-FHT03E01 (assembly GCF_059420765.1). NCBI lineage: Bacteria > Pseudomonadati > Pseudomonadota > Gammaproteobacteria > Pseudomonadales > Pseudomonadaceae > Pseudomonas > Pseudomonas sp. GW821-FHT03E01. The sequence continues at coordinate 122,719 of NZ_JBWKUI010000015.1, forward strand.
GAGAAAAGCGGGCGCGTGGATCGTGTCGATGTCAGGGTGCGCCGGAAGGATGCCGGGCTGATTGATTGTGCGGTCTCGGCGGACACCGTGAACATTCAGGATGGCTCTTGCTACCTGCTGGTGTTGATGGACATCACCGAGCGCAAACGCACCGAGTTGGAGTTGGTGTCGGCGATCGAAGAGGTGATGAAAGATGCGTCCTGGTTCAGCCGCACGCTGATCGAAAAACTGGCCAATGTGAAGAACGTCAATTCGCCGCAGTTACTCAGTGTGTCGTTCACCGACCTGACCACCCGGGAGCGCGATGTGCTCGGCCTGATTTGTGAAGGCCTAGCCGACAAGGAGATCGCCGCGCGCCTGAAACTCGCGCCCAATACAGTGCGCAATCATGTGTCGACGGTGTACTCCAAACTCGACGTGCATAGCCGTAGCGAGGCGATTGTCTGGGCTCGCGAACGAGGTCTGTTCTCCGGCGTGAAGCGGACCAAGGGGCAACGTTAAGGTGCAAATGCACTAGTGCGGGTGGTGCAATTTCATGTATTGATCAGATGGGGCTTTTTTCTAGGCTGTCGGGGTGCGAGACGTGGCTTGGGCCCGGTATCGCGTCCTCTTCGATGCAGCTGAAGGAGCAACCTCATGGGTGCGAAAAGAACAGGCGGGCAGTCGACTTTACGCTGTCGCCAAGGTGAGTCGGGATGAGTTACCTGGTGCAATTGCGTATGCGGTTGGAGCGGAGCTTTTTGCCGTTGGCCTGTGAGTGTGCGCTTGCCGGGGATAATTCGTTGACGGTGAAGCTTTACCATCCGGCGACAGGGCAGGTGGATCTGGTGGTCAGCGGGTTGAACGTGGCGACGCTCCGGACGCCGGAGGCAGTGGCGGCGTTGATTGAAGAGCTGCGCTATGAGCTTGAAAGCAGTGGCTTGAATCGATCCTCCGCTCTTTAGGCGTCATATCCCGCAGGCCTGCGGTAATGGAATGGTCGCTGTCTTTCTGGCATTGGCGGGTAGCTAAGCTATAAGGAATGCGAGGGTATTTCTTTTCTGTGACAGGGCCGCGGGTTCGCGGGATGGTTTTCGAGTCGCGGAAAATGTCGATTACTTACCGCGGGTCAGCCTATGAACAATTTTTGGAAATGTGCTTTTTCACCACTGTCGCTCGCACTCTGCATGGCGATTCTGGGTGGTTGCGCCAGTCCGCCGCCTCCACCCCCGGCCGTACCGCCACCGACACCGGTTCGTACCTGTTCGACCACCGAAAGTACCGATGTACAGGGTGATATGAGGGCTGAAGGGCAGGTGACCCGAACCACGACCCTGACCCGTTGCGTCACTCAGTAAACCGGGTCCGGTGTACCGCCAGTAGCACGTGCAACTGGCGGTGTATGACCTGAGCGTCGGTTCAGACTTCCTCGATCCTGACCCACCGCGACTCCCGTGCCGCCAGACGAATCGCCGTCGCCAGGCGTTCGACTTCCCACGCCTGCTCGAAATCGGTCCCGTCCTGGCCGAGACCGGCCAGCGCCATCACCAACTCATGCACTTCAAGGGTCTTGAGTTCGTTGTAACCCAACTGGTGCCCCGGCGCCGGGCTGAAGGCGGCGTAACCCGGCAAATCCGGGCCTGCCAGCAGCCGTTGGAAGCCGCCTTGCCCGGCACGATACAGCCGCAGTTCATTCAAGCGTTCCTGATCGAACGCCAGGGTGCCTTGGGTGCCGCTGATTTCAAAACTCAGGTGATTCTTGTAACCGTGTTTGAGCCAGCTGCTGCTGAACGTCCCTCGCGCGCCATTGGCGAACCGCAGCAACGCGTGGACCTGATCGTCGACCGCGACCTCGCGTCGTTCCTGGCCACCCGCCGTCACGGGGCGTTGCGCATGTACGGTCTGGGTATCCGCGCACACCGCCTCGACATCGCCCAGCAGATGACGGGCCATGGCCAGTAAATGACTGCCCAGGTCCGCCAGGGCGCCGCCGGCGTAATTGGCGTCGCAGCGCCAGGACCAGGGTGAAACGGGATCGGCCATGAAGTCTTCGCTGAACTCGCCCTGGAAACTGATGATCTGCCCCAGCGCGCCGTTTTGAATCAAATCCCGAGCCAGGCCGATGATCGGGTTGTGCTGATAGTTGTAACCCACCCGCGTCACCACGCCTGCGGCTTTGGCTGCAAGGCGCATGGTACTGGCCTGCTCGAGGCTCACCGCCAGCGGCTTTTCGCAATACACCGGTTTACCGGCGGCGATGGCAGCCATGGCCATGGGGTAGTGCAGATGATTGGGGGTGGTGATGGCGATCAGGTTGACCTTGGGGTCATCGATCAACTGTTGCCAGTCGTTGTGAGCAGCATCGAAGCCCCAGGCCTCGGCGCAGTGGCGGGCGCGCTGCGGGTCGGCGTCGGCAAGGGCGGCGAGTTTGAGCTTCAGCGGCAATTCAAAAACAGCGCTGACATTGCGAAAGGCCAGGGCGTGGGCGCGGCCCATGAAACCTGTGCCGATGAGTCCGATACCGAGTTCGCGCATAGCCGGGGTCCTTTGGATTTTTATTTTCAGGAGGGCTATTTATGGAATAAAAATTCGTAACATGCAATAAAGTGGAATAAATATTCTTTTTCTTGGCGAGGTCAGGAAGCGCTGAGAATGGCTACACTGCCTTGCGTCATTGCCTACAACAACGCCGGAATCTGCTGGCTTGTGCGTCGGCTAATTCGAAGGATCTCGAAAAAACGGCCTATGTTTTTGTTGATGGTGATCGTCACGAAGCAATGGTTGTACGTGATTCTGCAGGATTCCAGCACGGCGGCATTGTTTGGCTAACGAATGGTAAATTTGCAAGCCGCGTCACCGACTATCTGTGTTGAAATCCAGCACCCACATGGCCGCGTCAAAGTGAACTGGCCAACTGAAAATGCTGCTGTCTGCGCAACCTTTCTCCGAGACCTGCTGAGATGATTCGCATCGACTCCATCTGGCTCGCCACGGAGCCGATGGATATGCGCGCGGGTACCGGGCCATAGTTGGCAACCTATCTCGTTACGCAAGGCTTTATGCAAGGAGGCATAATAATGACATCCATAAATTTCCATTTCATCGACGCGCGCGGCGCGCTTATCGATCACCGTGATTGGCTTCACACCCGCCTGTTAGAAACCTACGCAAAAGCAACTGCGTTGATGCCGTTGCGCCCACTTGATGTGATAGTGAAAGCTGGCACTCATGTCATTCCAGAAAAGGGGCATCTAGGATATGCGTCGGAACCAGGTCTTATTTTTTTGACCGTAGATCCTGCAAGTGACATTTTCAGAGCAAACCAAGACGCGTCGCTCGAACGAATGTTTGCACATGAACTTCACCATGCCGCCCGATGGGAGTAACCGTCCGGCCAAGTCACCTACCGAACTTGAGCATTAAGGGCGATGGTGTCCGCGTATTTTAGGTGGACACCATTTCTAGCCTTTTAAGCGGGTCTTTCCATGCAGCCACAACGCCGATCCTATTCCAAATCATTCAAGGCCCAGGTAGTCCAAGAGTGCGCTCAGCCCGGCGCCTCGATTGCCCACGTCGCGCAACACCACAGCCTTAACGCGAACCTCGTCCATAAATGGATTCGGGTACAAACGAACGAAGTCACGGAGCTGCAACCTGCTTTCATTCCGCTACCTTTGCAGTTCGCCGGAGGGCATTCCCAGGCTGCGTCATCGAGCATCTGCGTTGAAATCCAGCACGCGCGTGGCACCGTCAAAGTGAACTGGCCGACCGAAAGCGCAGCCGACTGTGCCTCCTTTCTGCGAGACCTGTTGCGGTGATTCGAATCGATGCGATCTGGCTCGCCACCGAACCGATGGACATGCGAGCCGGCACCGAAACGGCGTTAGCCCGGGTCATTGCCGTGTTCGGTGCGGCAAAGCCGCACTGCGCTTATCTGTTCGCCAATCGCCGCGCCAATCGGATGAAAGTTCTGGTGCATGACGGCGTGGGTATCTGGCTGGCGGCGCGACGATTGAATCAAGGCAGGTTTCACTGGCCCGGCATTCGGCACGGATCGGAGGTCGAACTCGATAACGAGCAACTTCAGGCTTTGGTACTGGGCTTGCCATGGCAACGGGTCGGTGCTGGCGGCTTGATCACAGTGTTATAACGCCTGCCATTAGCCCATCGGTTTATCGCTGCTGACTTCCGGCTCTGGCACAATCAGCGGCATGACTTCCTCGCCCAATCTCGATCAAATGACACCGGAACAGCTACGTGCCTTGGCTGAACAGGCCTTGCAGTTGCTGTCTCAGGTTGACTCGATGGGCCAGAAAATCCACCGTCTTGAAACGGTCAACGAGCAACTAGCTCTTGAGATCGCCATCCTCAAGCGACACAAGTTCGCCAAGCGCAGCGAACAGCTAAGCCCTGACCAAGGTAGCTTGCTCGACGATCTGCTCGACACTGATATCGCGGCCATCGAGGCCGAGCTGAAGGCGGTCAATCCGCCACCTGCACCGGGTGAGCTACGTCAGACCCCCAAGCGTGCGCCGCTGCCGCCGCAGTTCCCACGTACAGTGATCCGTCACGAGCCAGAAAACACTCAGTGCGTCTGCGGCTGCCAACTTCAGCGCATTGGCGAAGACGTCAGCGAGAAGCTCGATTACACCCCGGGCGTGTTCACCGTTGAGCAGCATGTGCGTGGAAAATGGACGTGCCGCAAGTGCGAAACACTGATCCAGGCGCCTGTACCGGCCCAAGTCATCGACAAGGGGATCCCGACCGCAGGCCTGCTGGCCCATGTGATGGTGGCGAAGTTCGCCGACCATTTGCCGCTGTACCGGCAGGAGAATATTTTTGGTCGGGCCGGGCTGGCGATTGCCCGCTCGACACTGGCGCAATGGGTCGGACAGACCGGTGTGCAACTTCAGCCTCTGGTCGATGCGCTACGTGAACAAGTGTTGGCCCAGGGCGTGATCCACGCCGATGAGACTCCGGTTCAGATGCTTGCGCCAAGCGAGAAGAAAACTCATCGCGCTTACGTCTGGGCCTACTGCACCACGCCGTTTTCGGCGCTCAAAGCTGTGGTTTATGACTTCAGTCCCAGTCGCGCAGGCGAGCATGCGCGCAACTTCCTTGGGCGGTGGAACGGCAAGCTTGTATGCGACGATTTCGCTGGCTACAAAGCCGGTTTCGAGAAAGGCATTACAGAAATTGGCTGCATGGCCCACGCCCGTCGCAAGTTTTTCGATCTGCACGTGGCGAACAAAAGCCAGCTGGCTGAACAAGCGCTGTACTCGATTGGCGGCTTGTACGAAGTTGAACGCCAAGCTCGGGACATGTGCGATGAGGATCGTTGGCGAATACGCCAGGAAAAGGCGGTACCGATCATCAAAACACTGCATGACTGGATGTTGGCCCAGCGCGACCTGGTGCCCAACGGATCAGCCACGGCCAAAGCCCTGGATTACAGCCTGAAACGCTGGGTGGCGCTCACGCGCTACCTAGACGACGGGGCTGTGCCCATTGACAACAACCAAGTCGAAAACCAGATCAGGCCGTGGGCACTTGGGCGCTCCAACTGGTTGTTTGCTGGGTCGCTGCGCAGCGGCAAACGAGCGGCGGCGATCATGAGTTTGATTCAGTCAGCGCGTATGAACGGGCATGATCCGTATATGTATTTGAAGGATGTGCTAACTCGTCTGCCGACGCAGCGGGCGAGTGGGGTTACTGAGTTGCTCCCGCACAAGTGGGTGTCCGTTTAACTACGCAAGGCGTGCTTGCCGTAGCTTGAATTTTCTCGACCGTTGGATGGAGTTAAAGCGACAGAGCCATCCAAGCTCGCTTTCGCTCTTGTCGGAAAGGGCAAAAAACTTATCCCGAAAGATTAACTAAATGCATAGTTCCCGAGCCCAAAGCTTAAGGTACTTTCGGACTCGGGATAGACGATATCCAGTCGGTCAGCCAAGAGGGTACTCAGCACCTATCACTTCGGGATCAAACGGCTTGCGAGAGAATATTTTCCTGACCATTGGTGCGAAGTGCTCCAGATCTGGGGTAGGGAACGCTGGGTCAAAAGAGGCCTGATCCCAACGCTCGCAAAAATCTGCGCATAGCTGGAAGCATGGATGGTCTCTGTAGCGATCTCTCTCGTTACGGTCCCCGCCAAAGTAATGGGCATAGTAGAAGTTCTGGAACAGTCCATGATGATGCAGCACCCAGGCAACCTCGCCACGTACATAAGGTCGTATAATCGATGCCGCGTACTGAGAGTGGTTATACGGCGCGAGATCGTCACCGATGTCATGGATCAAGGCGCCTACGATCATCTCCTCATCTGCACCGTCTGCCTCAGCGCGAGCAGCCGTTTGTAAGGAATGCTCAAGACGGTTGATTTTGTAACCGCTTAGCGTAGTGGCCAACCCTTGCAGTGCATTCAGAATTCGATCAGCCAACCCTTTGTTGAACTCACTCTCCAGATGCTCAAGGAAATGGTATTCCTCGGACGTTCCATCTTTCATGCGGATGAACTCGACCTGCTCCATATCACGCGGCCTCTTCGGTTTGTTTGGATCCTTTGATAATTTCGCTCAAACGCTCACGCGGCCCGTCTAAGTCTATGTAGCATCCTTGCAGATGCCTTGCCCCTTCGGAAGGGTTGAAGCTTGTGCGGCCATGAAGGACTCGGCTGTTGTCGAAAAACATCAGCTCTCCGGCGGCTAACCGGAACCTCACCTCATAGTCTGGATGATTGAACAATTCGGCCAAACGCTTACGTGCTTTATGGAATGCCCGTACTTCGTCGGCCCTCAGCAGCGGTAAGCTGTCCAGACGTGGACTGTAGTGCACGCCAAGGGTCTGCCCAGTTTCATCGGTCTTGATCATCGGACGCCGGGTGGTCAGCTCTACACCTTTATCTACGAACCGAAAGCGAACCGGAGTGTTTTTGAGGAGCATGTAGCCTGCAAGGTCTTCTTGCATAAGCGCATCCACCACCTTAACGCTATCCACCATCGTCGAGAGCCCACCGGAGGTTTCGTTGACCAAGCAGTGCAAGAGCTGAATGCCCGGCACTGGGTCTCGGTAGGGATTATCGGTATGTGGGCCCAAGGCCACGGTGCTATAAGCTAAGTCGTTCGCCTTCGGTTTTGAACGAACTTCGAAATAAGTGCCAAAATTGGTTTCCTTGATGTACCCAAATTTTCGACCTACTTCGAGTACCTGCTCAGGAGTATTTGGGACGTTCGCAAGGACGATGTAGCCATATTGCAGGTAGGCCATAAGCGCTGCTTCGAATGCTTTGCTATCGCCCAGCGCTCGCCAGTCATGACGAATCAACCGCTGATCTAAACTGCTATCCCAAGCAATGGGCGCTGGGCTGTGATCGGCGTCAACAATTTCAGCCAGCAGATAGTCTGTTGTGTAGTGGGCACTATGACCGTCGCTGAAAGCAATTCGAACCCGCCCTTGTGAAAGGGGCTCAACCTCTGTCAATTGAACGTCTGGATCGATGAGGTGGGAATCGAACAGGCGCTGCTGCGTATTAGCGTCTGTCGACTCTGGATCCTGGGTTTTTTCACGGAGCCATAACGCAGGAATCTCGTACTCATCCTTGCCGGTGGAAAATTTGAGCGCGGGAGGAGTCTGTTGAATTTTCAATTCGGTGACTTGCATTTTTTGCAGATCCTGAGAGTGGAGGTGAACCCATTCTTTAGAGAAGTGTGCGTAATGAAAACGCGGGAAATCAGCATCTCTGCCATGCATTTTTCTAATGGTTAACGTCAGATGCCAAAGTAGGCGCGGGAAGCGCTCATGGCATCTTTCCCATCAAACGTCGTAACGCCGCCGAGCCATTTTTCCAGCCATGCGGGATTCCTCTTGATCCATTCTTTCGCGAGCATGACGGGGTCTTTTTTGTCTAGGACACCTACCATGATTTCGCTTTCCATATCGGTGTCGAAGCGCATATTGCTGATCAGCTTCGCAGCATTGGGGCAACGCGCGGCGTAATCGGGCGCCGTAACGGTGTACACAGTGGCTGCACCATAATCGGGGCCAAATACCTCGTCTCCACCTGAAAGGTAGGTCATTTTGAATTCTAGGTTCATCGGATGAGGCGCCCAGCCCAAGAACACGATTGGCCTTTTGCGTGCTATGGCGCGCGAGACCTCCAACCGCATTGCGGCTTCGCTGGACTCGACCAAGGTGAAGTTACCCAAACCATAAAGATTCTTTTCGATCATCTTCTTCAGGGATGAATTACCACCGCTTCCAGGCTCAATGCCATAGATTTTCCCACCCAACTGATCTTTAAATTTTGCAAGATCTTGGAAAGAATGCAGGCCCTGATCCGCTAGATAAGTGGGCACCGCCAATGTGTACTTGGCGCCAGTCATGTTCGGGGGCTGTTGCTTGAGCAGCTTGCCTTCTTTGACCAATGGCATGACGGTGGGATCGAGAGAAGGCGACCAATAATCGAGAAACGCGTCCAGTTTGTCCGCTTGGATCGACCCGAGAGCAATAGGCACTGCGACCAGCGTTTTGCTTGGGGCGTAGCCTAAGGACTCAGCCAGGGCCATCGTCACTCCATTGTTGGCAGCATTGTCCGCCCAGCCGAGATCGGCCAATCGAATAGACTTGCACTGTTCGGAATCACCTGCTGCGAAGGTGCTTAAAGAGGTGAATGCCAATCCAGAAAAAGCTAAGTAAAACAAGGCCTTGCGCATGAGTTGTCTCCGCGTACCAGTTAGGTCAACTAGGGTCAGTAGGTCTTGGCAGAGAACAAATTTGTGTGTGAGGATGACCGAGCTTTTTTGTTTTAGATTTCGGTTCAAGGCCAAGACTACTCAGTCCCCTGCGGATGAGATACACGTTTAAACCTTATACGGGGCATGCATAAATCTTATGGAAGGCCAGAGAAAAACTTTCCCTGCTATGAAGGCGCTGGTGGCTTTTGAGGCCGCAGTCAGACTCGGGTCTATGACCGCAGCAGCCAGGGAAATAGGCACCACTCAGCCTGCTATCTCGCAGCAAATCAGAAGCCTTGAGGAGACGGTAGGAGGGGCCTTGCTCTATCGCTCGGGCAATCACTTGCGGCCAACGGCCAGTGGAAAGCGCTTCTACGAAGACCTATCGCCCCTGCTTTCCAACTTAGACTCTGCGTTGGAAAGAGTCCAAGCAAGCCTTTCTAATCATCTACCATTGATTACCATTTCTGCGAATTTTGGTTTTTCCCATCTTTGGTTATTACCTAGGCTGCATCTTCTCCAGCTCGAATTTCCTGGCTTACGATTTCAAATTCTTCCTATGGACTCGCACGACACATCCAATTTGCATGACGTAGATTTGGCCATCAGCTTCGATCAACGTGATCCAAAAATGGAAAGCGAAATCATGCTCGCGCCGGAGAAGGTCTTTCCAGTATGCAGCCCGGCTTTTGCGCAGCAGCACGGTTTATGGACTGACGTAACACAGAGCGACTTGAAGTCGCTGGCGTTGCTTCATATGGATGAACGCAATCCAAGGTGGTTGGATTGGGCGAGATGGTCTGCCCTTGCTGGGTTTGGTTCAATTGATGAAAAAACCAGTTTCACTTTTAACAATTATCCATTGCTTTTGAACGCTGCAATTCAGGGAAAAGGCCTCACGCTCGCTTGGGGTGCACTTGTGGATCAGGCGATCCAGGATGGCCTATTGGTGCGGTTAGGGCCTACAGTAATTCGTGATGACCACGGTTACCTACTGCGCACTCGGCATCGTAACAACTCACTGATCACCCCTGTAATTGAGTGGTTTAGGTCGTCTATGGCTCATGCGAACTCCTGATTTTTATGGGTTTCGTGCTTACAGATACCTAAACGCGCGCAGTGCTAGGCGTACGTAAGGTGCGTTAGCCGGACGCTTACGGTGGGGATGACACCATCGCGGCTCCACGCAGCGCATTTATAGCGAATGCAATTCCACTCTTCGTAATCCACCCACCTAGGCATGTAGAGGTCATTGCTTATACGTGAGTTTCTGCACTTGCCCTGTAACACTTTTCAGGCCTGATTTCGGTAATTCAAGCGTATGGAACTCAACGCCCATTGAGTCAGCATGGTGTCGCTTAAGCAAGTAGAGCATGTCGCCAGACTCTGCTACCTGGCATCCCTCGTACTGGTCGAGATTTGCGTAAACCACTTGGCGAACAATACATTCTGAAGCGAGTTCCAGCGCCGCCGCCCGTCCTGCGTTCGATGGCACCCGCACCAAGAGATACCAAGCAGACATCAGCAGAAACGCGAGTATGCAAATGGAGCCGACAACCACAAACGCGCCTCGATTTTCAACAGCCCGGTCGCGCATGTTGGCCATCCATTTCGGCACTATGACGGGCTTGCCCGTGTCGTTTCCTGGTTTCTCAAAAAGTACCAAAAGAAGGGTTACTGTTCCGACCAGAGCCATTGCGAACACCAGAGCTGCAAGGAAGGACCCAAACCCGGCGGCTCCGTAGGCCACGAACTGCTGCGCGCTGATGCTCACCCGATCAATCGGCACATCCAGTGTTAGATAAAATTTCTCCAGGTGCGCAAAACCGCTAAGGGTAAAAGCTCCCACCATGCTCGCTATAAACAGGGCAGCGTCGATACGCAGATACTTTCTGAAGCTGCGGAGGCTTTCCTCTCTTGCGATGCGGTCCGTCAAAATGTTGATCTCCTTAAAGTAGTCAGGCTGAGCGTTGCCCCACGAGTATCATGGGGGACTTCCTGATGGTCGAGTTGAAGCCATTTCTCAGACGCTATGACCGGCCATCAAATCAGCTGCTGAGTAGACTTTCCATATCTGATTTTGTAGTGGGCGCGAGCGTAACTGGCTGGCCGAGAGCCGCCCATCCCGACACGAAGTTATTCAGCGATCACACCTATTCGGCTTGCAACGGCTAGCGTCGTTGGTCGATCCCGCTATCATGCATGGCGTAGATCACGAATGTAGATAACGCTATGCCAAAATTGTCATTCGCCGTCAGAATTTTGTTCGCATGCTGCCTTTTCATCGCAACCGCTAATCACATTCGTGCAGACGTTTCGCATGGGTTGCTCTGGGACTACGGATACGGGCCTAGCGCTTACTTGGCTAGCCGTATTTTCTGGGGGGCGCTTACGTTTTTTGACCCGCTCGCAGCATTGCTACTGTTCATCAAGCCAAGAGCCGGAATCGTGCTTACGTTAGCGATTATTTTGGTCGACGTGACCCATAACACTTTATACGTCGCGTTGAATCAACAATGGCTGGAGCCGTTTTACCTGTCCCAGGTAGCTTTCCTTGCCACAGTATTCCTACTCTCACCCATCGCTTGGAATCGCCCTATTCGAGGCGTAGCGCTCACCAATCCAGTCCGAATGTGATTCGCTCCATTTATGAAGTAGGAACTCTTCGATCTCACGCGGCTGCCTACGCATCGGGCGAGTGAAGTTGCTGACCTTCCGCCAAATAATTCGGCAATCAAATCACAGGATTAAAGGGAATTAACGATGGAAATAGATCACATTTTTATTTGTGTGAGTGATGACGGGCGAGGCGCTGACGCTCTGAAAGCCCTCGGGCTCGCTGAAGGGACGCCAAACGTACACCCAGGCCAAGGCACTGCCAATAGAAGGTTCTTCTTCCGAAATTCTTTCATTGAGCTTTTACATCTCACCGATGAATCAGAAGCTCAAAGTCAGTTAACGGCGCCAACCCAACTCTTTGACCGACTCAAGTGCGCAGATGGAGTCGCCGCGCCCTTTGGAATTTGCTTCAGACCATCCACCGTAGGCGAGAAGCCAATATTTCCGGTCTGGGAATATCGACCTGTTTACTTACCAGCTGCCCTGAAAGTCGACGTGGGGCGTGCGCCTGTATCCGAACCGATGTGGTTTTTTCTTTCGTTTGCCAAGAGACCAGATGAGGCTCCGATTGAGCGAGCGCAGCCGTTTGAACATCCCAACGGCTTTCGCGACATTACATCTGTGCGAGTTAGCACCCCCAACAGCCAAGCTTTTTCTACCCCTGCGAACTGCGCAAATCAGCTGAAAGGATTTGAAATTGTTCATGGTGATGAGCATCTGGTCGTATTGGAAATCGATCATGGCGCAAGTGGCCAGACACACGATTTCCGTCCTGGGTTGCCGATGATTATGAACTGGTGATGGATTGGCCTAACTATTCAGCCGACATCTCGTTCTGATCCCAACGCTGGGGGCGCTGGTGTGTACGTCATTGAAGTTTAGATTCAGCAGCGCGGTTGGCCGGGAGCTTATGAGTACGCTCCCCCCAAAAACCGATATGGCTCTGCGAAGTTGCTGCCACATAGATGGAAATATGCTTAGCTCCGTAGAGCGTTTTTTGGCTCAGTGCGTGCTGTGCTGTGGACTAGAATGAGAACCTCACTCATTTGGATAGGGACGGATGTGAATGGAAGCGTTAGCCACTTTTGCTACTAAGAATTTCAAACCAACAGGCCTGAGCCCAACCCCCGAGATTACTACCTCCTTACCAGTGTCTATCTGCACCATGGAGAAATGCTACTCAGGTGCTATCGACGGTGTTTCCTCAACAGTTTTTACTGCGGCGTTCGATCAGACGACCAGGACGGGCAGTTACATCGCTATTGAGAGCTTCAAAGGTGCGGTGAATGGAAAAGAAGGCGCCTTCAATTTCATCCACTCTGCCTCCACAACCGGCACTGATCGGGCAGATGAGTTTTTCTGCATAGTCGGAGGCAGTGGTACAGGTGATTTGAGAGGGATATCGGGATCAGGAGGGATCAAAGTCGATACCGATGGCACGCACCATATTTGGTTGAATTACCAACTCGAATAGGTCAGAAGTAAGTTTTGAGGTAATGCCGCAGAGGACCCCGTTGCCCTAGATGTTGCATCAGGGTGGGTGTCTTCACCGGATGCTTACGCTGGATTTGACTGGGAAGCCGGTTGAGTTTGTGCAGGGGGAATAGAGTCGTTCCTGGGTCCAGTCCCTCGAATACAAACCATTACCCGACACCCGATGCATCTCAGAAACAGGCGAGAGTCTTCCACGAGCCCTCCGATCAAACACCAAAGGCAGCCCTGAGGCTGCCTTCGGTTTATTCGCAAAACCGAATCAGGACAGGAACCCGCCATCCACATTCAGCGAAACCCCGGTCGTATAGCTGGAAGCATCACTCGCCAGGTACAACACCGCACCGGCCATTTCACTCGGATCCGCCACGCGCTTGAGTGGAATCTGCTGCAATGCGGTGTTCAAAATTGCCTCGTTCTTCACCAGCGCCGATGCAAACTTGGTGTCGGTCAAACCCGGCAGCAAGGCGTTGCAGCGAATGCCGAACTGCGCGCATTCCTTGGCGAACACTTTGGTCATGTTGATCACCGCTGCCTTGGTCACCGAGTAGATGCCCTGGAATATCCCCGGCGAGATGCCGTTGATCGAGGCGACGTTGATGATGCTGCCACCGCCGTGTTCGCGCATCAGCTTGCCGGCTTCCACCGACATGAAGAAGTAGCCGCGAATGTTCACGTCGACGGTTTTCTGGAAGGCGCTGAGGTCGGTGTCCAGCACGTTGCAGAACTGCGGGTTGGTCGCGGCGTTGTTGACCAGGATGTCCAGACGCCCGAATTGTTCGCGGATGGCGGCGAAGACCTGGGTGATCTGTTCCATCTCACCGATGTGGCAGGCAATGGCAGTGGCCTTGCCGCCGGCGGCGATGATCGCGTCGGCGACGTGCTGGCAGCCGTCGAGCTTGCGGCTCGAAACGATCACGTGGGCACCTTGCTGCGCCAGCAGTTTGGCGATGGCTTCACCGATGCCGCGACTGGCACCTGAGACGAAAGCGATCTTGCCGTCGAGGTCGAACAACTGAGTCTTGGACATGATTTTTCCTTGTTATGGGGCCCGATCAGAGGCTGGATTTCTGAATGACCTGCAAGCTCATCTGCTCCAGCAGTTTGTTCATGTGAATGAACTGTGCGAAGCGTTTGTCCTGGGTCTGACCATGGAAGAAGCGGTAGTAGATCTGCTGCACGATGCCGGCCAGACGGAACAGGCCGTAGGTGTAGTAGAAGTCGAAATTGTCGATCTGGATGCCTGAGCGCTCGGCGTAGTAATCGACGAATTCGCGGCGGGTGAGCATGCCGGGGGCGTGGCTTGGCTGGCGGCGCATCAGTTGCACCGGTGCCGGGTCGTCGGCTTCGATCCAGTAGGCGAGGGTGTTGCCCAGGTCCATCAGCGGGTCACCGAGGGTGGTCAGCTCCCAATCCAGCACGCCGATGATCTGCATCGGGTTGTTCGGGTCGAGGATCACGTTGTCGAAGCGGTAATCGTTGTGGACGATGCTCGACGTCGGGTGATCGGCTGGCATTTTGTCGTTGAGCCAGGCCTTTACCGCTTCCCACTTCGGCGCGTCCGGGGTCAGGGCCTTCTCGTAGCGCTCGCTCCAGCCTTTGATTTGCCGCGCGACATAACCTTCGGGTTTACCGAGATCACCCAGGCCATAAGCCTTGTAGTCGACCCGGTGCAATTCGACGAACTTGTCGATGAAGCTCTTGCACAGGGTTTCGGTCTTCGCTGAATCAAGACCCAGTTCCGGTGGCAGTTCGGAGCGCAGGATGATGCCCTTGACCCGTTCCATCACATAGAACTCGGCGCCGATCACCGATTCGTCAGTGCAGTGCACGTAGGCTTTGGGGCAATAGGGAAAACCGTCCCGCAGTTGATTGAGGATGCGAAATTCACGGCCCATGTCGTGGGCGGACTTGGCTTTGTGGCCGAATGGCGGCCGCCGCAGGACGAATTCCTGTTCGGGGTATTCCAGCAGGTAAGTCAGGTTCGACGCACCGCCCGGAAACTGGCTGATCACAGGCAAACCACTCAGACCCGGAATGTGCGCCTTGAGGTATGGATCGATCAGGCTGGCATCGAGTTCTTCGCCAGAGCGGATACGGGTGGACTGGTCAGTAAGCGCCATGCTTATCCCTTCTGCTTATTTTGGAGGCCAGACATCATTGGCTAATCTAATGGCGCGCCGGGGTGGCCACAAGCGCGGCACGGTCTTATAGGTTAGCGTGTTGCCGGATAATCAGCGTTCCTGATGTGCGCGAACAGGCGCGGCGGACTATGGTTCAGGGAGCGTCGCTTCCAGGAAGGAGATTCAACATGGGCTGTCCGCAAGTTTGCGCCACCGCGACCCTGCAATGCAGTTTCGGCGCGGCGCCGGCGGTACTCAACGTGCTGCCAGTGAACCGCACAATGACCGGGGGCATGCCGGCGGCGAACATCATGGACCACATTCCGTTGGTGAACGTCATGCCGTTCGGCACGTGCATGAGCATGGCCAACCCGATGGTCGCGGCCGCCACCGCCGCCGCACTTGGCGTGCTGACGCCGATGCCGTGCATCCCGGCCACCGCCACCCCATGGATCCCCGGCGGCGCGCCGACCCTGCTGCTGGGCGGCATGCCGGCCATCGATGCCAACAGCACTTTGATGTGCAACTGGGCCGGAGTGATCAAAATCGTGATGCCGGGGCAAATGCAGATGCTGATTCCCTGATCGCCACAACCTCTGTAGCAGCTGGCGAAGCCTGCGTTCGGCCGTAGCAGCTGTCGAGCTTGCGAGGCTGCGTTCGGCTGCGAAGCAGTCGTAAAACCTGAGACTGCGGTACATCAGGCAGACTGAGTCAGCCGGACTTGCGACTGCTTCGCAGCCGAACGCAGCCTCGCGCTGCTCGGCAGCTGCTACAGAACTTAGGCTTGAGCAGGATCGCTCCAGCGCCTGAACCACCAGCGCATTCGTGAGATCGGCTTGCCGTCGGCGTCCAATGGTCGTCCGTCGCTGGCGAAGCCCTGTTCCGGTTCCAGCAATTGACCGTTGAGATATCGAGCCTCGACGGCCGGCTTGCCGTTCGGATGAAAGCGTTGATAGCGCCCGTCGCGCACGCCGTCGCGGTAAAACTCGACCTCCGCCAGTTGCCCATCGGGAAAGTAATTGAACGCCTCGCCATGCAACAGCCCTCGGCGATAAGTCGCCTTGCGCTGCAGACTGCCTTCCGGGGCATAGAAACTGGCAACCCCCTGCAGCTTGTCATGGACAAATGGCAGCTGCGCCGAGACCTTGCCATTGGGGTGGTAGAGCAGGGTGGTGCCTTGCAGCTCGCCCCGGTTGTAGTGCAAATCAGCCTGCGCGCGCCCGTCATCCTTGATGTGCAGCGCACCGTCGAGCTGGCCATCGAGCAGGCGCCCTTTGAGCTGTTTATCGTTCTGCTGCAAATCCAGCGGCGTGATGGCCATGGCGTCTCCTCATCAGTTGACCTGCACCAGACCACCCTTGATGGTCAGCATGCCGCCACCATCCACGGTCTGCGAAGCGGCGCCCTTGTTGGTCAGGCTGATCCCGGCATCGTTGGTCATCGTCGTGCCGGCCTTGTTCTCCAATGAGGTACCAGCCTGGTTGCTCACAGAGGTCCCGGCCTTCTGGCTGATCGAAGTACTGGCCTCGGCCGCCAGATCGGCGCCGCTCTTGATCGCGAAACTGCCACCGCTTTGCAGGGTCAGGGTGCCGGTCACTTTGATGGTCAGGTTGCCGTCCACCGTCAGGCTGTAATCGCCGGTGACCTTGTGCGTGTAATTGCCGCCGGTACTGTGGGTCTGGTCAGCGCCCACGGTCACCGTGCGGCTGTCCTTCACATCGAGCGTGTCGCTGCCGGTCTGGATGGTCACGCTGCGTTTGCCTTTCTCCAGGGTCACGGTCTCGTCGCCGTCCTTCACCGTGCGCGTGCGAGCGTTCTGCACGGTCAGGGTTTCATCGTGGCCGACCGTGGCGGTGGTGTCGTTGAGCACGTTGATCTTCAGGTCTTTCTGCGCCTGCAAAAACACCTCTTCGGCGTCTTTCTTGTCTTCGAAGCGCAACTCGTTGAAACCGCCGCCGCCCTTGGACGATTGGGTCTTGATTCCCGACTGGGTCTGATTCGCCGGCAGCGCATAGGGCAGCGCGTTGTCACCGTTGTAGACGCAGCCGGTTACCAGCGGTCGATCCGGATCGCCATCGATAAAGGTCACGATCACTTCCTGGCCGATGCGCGGCACGAACTGCATGCCGAAGCCCTTGCCACTCCAGGGCAGTACAACTCGCACCCAACAGGAACTGGTTTCGTCGTTCTTGCCGTCGCGGTCCCAAGGGAACTGCAACTTGATCCGGCCGTATTCGTCGGTCCAGATTTCTTCGCCCGACTTGCCGACGACAATTGCCGTTTGCGGGTGCATGCGCGGTTTGGGGGTGATGCGTTCCGGGCGGTACGGCGTGGCCTTGGGGATTGCCTCGAAGCGATTGCGATAGCTGTCGTGACTGGCGTCATGTGTCACCGCCGTCACCACCCAATCGATGTTCAACGTTGAATCATCGTGCCCGGCGAGGGTGAACCAGTGCCCCGGCACCAGCCAGCGGCAGTCGCTTTCACCGACAAAGCGTTTCTCCTGACTGCGCAAGCCGTCGACCCGCTGCTTGGTCAATGCATCGCCGCGCGCCTTGGCGTTGTAGCCGCCCGGATGCTCATACATCGAACGCGGCCCGGCCACCGCTTCGGCCTGGCCGTACAGCGATGTGGTCGGGGTGGTGAACTCATAATCCGTCGACCGATACACACCAGCCACGGCCTGAACGCAGACCTGCCCGGAGCGAATGCCGTGCAGTTCACGTTCGCCCAGTTGCTGGCCGAGATAGCTGACCTTGGGTCCATTGGGAATCGGCACAAACGCATCGTTACTGTCACCCAGCACCAGCGTGTGCTTGCCGTCCTCATGGGTGAAAAACCAGAAAATCCCTTCTTCCTCCAGCAACCGCGAGACGAACGCGAAATCGGTTTCGCCGTACTGCACGCAGTATTCGCGCGGGGTGTAACTGCCGGTGAGTGAGAGCTTGAAGTCGGTGAAGGCGTGGGCCTTGAAAATCGTGGTGACGATGTCTGAAGTGCTGAGGTTCTGGAACACGCGGTTGTTGCTGGCAAGGGTCAGCCACCAGAGCCATGGCCGTAGTACAAGCTGATAGCGCTCGGCGGTGGCGTCGGCGGGGAGTTGTCGGATTTCGGCGACCAGCGCGTCCAGCGGGCGGGTGAGGGCGTCGTTGTGCAGGGTGGCGGTGATGTGGGTGGCGACGGCGGTGGTCAGGGTGAGCGAGGAGCCGTCGTTGAGGCCGTTGAGAATTTGCGAGCCGAGCTGGTTGAGGGCCTCTTCGCCGGAAAGGGATTCAGGGTAAAGCGCCGACAGCGAGGCGGCGGTGAGGGAAAGGCTGGTGGTGGCATCGACGGAGCGGGGCATCAAGTAGCCTCAGGTGGTCAATGAATCAGCTTCGCAGCGAACCATTCTTGGCGCGGCGGCATCAACTAAGCTTAAGTCCGGCCAATGAGCAGCGTTCATCTATTGAAGTGTCTGATATGAAACTAATTCTCGACTTGATAAGGTTGTAGAAGTCGCGTTTGCTGAGGCCGAATACCTCAGTGCTACCCTTGGTTTTTCTGCTGCGGGCCATGATGGTCCGAATCACAAGATCGTTGATCTGATTGGCCGATAACTCGTCAAACATTAAGGTGAACAATACGGCTAATTGGTTGGCGTCTGCCAGATTTATGTTGGTGTTGTTTTCAGTAATGGCATATTCCTGATAGGTGTTCTGATAGTTGAGTGTCAGACGCTGTTTGATGGGAATATAGTGGTTCAGGGCAGAAATACTGGCCACCACCACGGCGATACCATCGGGAACTTGAGCATTCCAGGGTAAATGGGCCATGGGTGCCGGTTTCTTTTTAGTGGGAACCGGTTTTCCTGAGGTAGGATTGACTGTCATGGCGGTGAAGTTGTAAGTGGCAGCACCGACAATCATCACTCCGTTGTCACTGGTGCCCAGTGCCAATACACTTTTGTATTGCGTGCCTAATGCACCGCTGGCGTCGAGGATAGGAGAAAGGTCATCCCTGATGTCTGGGTCCATTACCTGATAGATATGATCCGTAACAGTAGGGTTGTCGTCCCCGCCTAATGAATAAATGAACTGATCGGCGATATAACAGAAATCTTCGTCTTTGACGTGTATATGCAACCGTTCACCAACATATTCGACCTCGGTAACCTCTTTTAATAACTGCAGGTTGTGAGTTTCGCAAAGCTTGATGATCTTTGCATTCCTGGCCCCAGGCAGTACTGCTCCCGTGAATTCGGAGCCGCCGGGGCGGGCAAGCCAGTTCATCTTTGGCGAGTGTTTGCTGGCAATATCGACCACCCAGGCGGCGGTGGCGCTACCGCCGTAGATAGCGCGGTCAATATTGGGAACTTGTTGCTCCTCGTCTTCAAGAAATTCGATACCTTCGATAACTTGTGAGTATTCAACACCGGGCGCAGGTGTTCCTGTTATTTTGGGCGGTTTACGTTGGGCGCCAATGCCGGTGGCAATCACTATTTTTTCAACGATTAAGGCATGCGAGGTATCAAACCAGGCGACGTAATTTCCTGGTTGGGTGAGTGACTTGGATATCCGCCGTACCTTGCGTGAAGGATTGTGACCGTAGCGACTACCTTTGACGATTTCACTGACGCCTTGCTGAAAAACACCTGAGGAGAGGAAGTTGTCCAGGCTCATTTCACCATTGGCAACCGTGAACGACGGTGGTGGAGAACCCGGTAAGTGCAGGAGGTGGGCGGGCTGGCCCATGGGGTGTTCTACGAGTTTTGCCCATAGTCCATCCTCACCGACAACTACAGTTTTATAGCCATCGGATGAGGTGTTCAGGAACACTGCAGCGGAAACGCCTGCGCCTATTATCAGTCGGGTCGGCATGATGACTTACCTCATATTGGCTGCACTACCTTCATCGAAAAATAACCAGCACAGCACATGGCAACTGCTTCCTCTGCTATGCGACATCTTCGGGTTTACACTTTGCTCCTGTTTACACAAGAGAGTCAGTCGTCCGGGAGTTACTCCAACACCCACTCCGCCAACTTCCCCGTCACCTGCGTCATCAACACATTCTCGACATCCCTCGCACCCGCCGCACTGCACTTGGCCAACACCGCCTGCACAATCCCGGCATCGAACTCAAACTGTTTCCCGGTCGCAGCCTTGTACCGGCCGCGCAATTTCTCCAGCTTCGCCAGCACAATCCCTTCCAGCGTCGCTTCATCCAGTGGCCGATACGCCACCACCGTCATGCGCGCCAGAAACGCCGGGCGAAAGGCTTTCAGCAGCACGTGATGCAGCACTTCGTTGAAGGCATCGGTGCCCAGTTGAGCGGTCGGTGTGTCGAGCAGCAACTCAGCCCCGACGTTGCTGGTGGCG
The DNA here is from genome assembly GCF_059420765.1 of Pseudomonas sp. GW821-FHT03E01. NCBI lineage: Bacteria > Pseudomonadati > Pseudomonadota > Gammaproteobacteria > Pseudomonadales > Pseudomonadaceae > Pseudomonas > Pseudomonas sp. GW821-FHT03E01. The sequence goes on from NZ_JBWKUI010000015.1 coordinate 143,017, forward strand.
AGCATTACGGTGTTTTTGAAGTCCACCACCAGCCCGGTGCCGTCTTCCATCACGCCTTTGTCGAAGACGTTGTAGAAGGCTTCGAGCACGTCCGGATGGGCCTTTTCGATTTCGTCGAGCAGCACCACCGAATAGGGTTTGCGCCGCACCGCTTCGGTGAGTACACCGCCGCTGCCGTAGCCGACGTAGCCGGGTGGGGCGCCTTTGAGTTGGCTGACGGTGTGGGCTTCCTGGTATTCGGAAAGGTTGATGCTGATCAGGTTGCGTTCGCCGCCATACAGCGCGTCGGCCAGGGCGTAAGCGGTTTCGGTTTTGCCGACGCCGGTGGGGCCGACCAGCAGGAACACGCCGACCGGTTTTTGCGGGTCGGTGAGGCCGGCGCGGTAGGCTTGCAGGCGTTGGGCGATGGTGTTCAGCGCGGTGCTCTGGCCCATGACGCGCAGGCCCATGCGCTGGCCGAGGGTGCGCACGGCATGGGCTTCGTCGGCGAGCATCTTGCCCACCGGGATGCCGGTCCAGCCGGCGATCACCGCAGCCACGGTTTTGCCGTCGACCTGCTCCGGCACCAGCGGATCGTCCTGGCGAATGGCGTCCAGCCCGGCCTCCAGGCGCACCAGTTCGGCGGCCAGATGATCGATGCGGCTATCAGTCGCTTCGTCCGGTTTATCGTTGTCGGCGCGTTCGCTCAAGGTGAGTAATTCGCGACGGGTTTCCAGCAGTTCGCGCACGGCGATCCGTTCTTCGTTCCAGCGAATTTCCAGCTCGCGAATGGCCTGCACGTTACCCACGGATTCGGTTTCCAACAGGGTAATGCGTTCACGGTGATCGAGCCCGGTGGCCTGTTCGCGACGCAGGCGTTCGACTTCATCCTTGAGGCTCTGCTGGCGATGGCGCAGGCTTTCCAGCGGTGGCGGCACGTCGTGCTGGCCGAGGGCGACCCGGGCGCACGCGGTGTCGAGCACGCTGATGGCCTTGTCCGGTAACTGGCGCCCGGAGATGTAGCGGTGGGACAGTTTCACCGCTTCGTGGATCGCCGCGTCCAGCACCTGCACACCGTGATGCTGTTCCAGTTTCGCAGCCACGCCACGGAGCATTTCCACAGCGGTGATTTCGTCCGGCTCCTCGACTTGCACCAACTGAAATCGCCGGGCGAGGGCGGGGTCTTTCTCGAAGTATTTTTTGTACTCAAGCCAGGTGGTCGCGGCCAGGGTGCGCAACTCGCCACGGGCCAGCGCCGGTTTCAGCAGATTGGCCGCGTCGCTGCCGCCTTCCGCGCCGCCAGCACCAATCAGGGTGTGGGCTTCGTCGATGAACAGAATGATCGGTTTGTCGGCGCTGCGCACCGCGTCGATCACGCCTTTGAGGCGCTGCTCGAACTCGCCCTTGACCCCGGCGCCAGCTTGCAACAGACCGAGGTCGAGTACCCGCAGGCTGACTTCCTGCAACGACGGCGGCACATCCCCGGCGGCAATGCGCAACGCCAGGCCTTCGACCACCGCCGTTTTGCCCACTCCCGGTGCGCCGACCAGGATCGGGTTGTTCTGCCGACGGCGCAGCAGGATGTCGATGCACTGACGAATCTCGCCGTCGCGGCCGACGATGGGGTCGATGCGCCCGGCGTGGGCATCGGCGGTCAGGTCCTGGGTGAACTGGTCGAGCACCGAATCCTGTTTCGGTTGCGGATGGCCGGTACTGACCGGCCGCGTGCCGCCAACGTGTTCGCGCGAGTTTTCGGTCCACTCCAGCAAATTACTGCGCAAGGCTTCCCGTGGAATTTTCAACAGCGACGAGGCGCTATTGAGCAGCAGGCTGCGACGTTCATCACGGTCGAGCAGGGCCAGTAGCAGCAAACCGGAGCGGATGCTCTCCAGGCCAAGCACACTGGCCTGAACCACCGCGTCTTCAAGCAGGCCGATGGTGTGCGCCGAGAGCGCCGGGGTGCGGGTGCTGCCGGATTTGAACAGTTCCAGGGCCTTGTTGATTTCCGCCGTCAGAGCATCGCGCTCCAGCCCGAAGCGCGGCAGCAGCCAGGCGAAGTCGCCGCCCTCGATGTCCAGCAACTCCAGCAGCAAGTGTTCGATTTCGACGTAATGATGACCCCGTTGCAGGCAGCGCTGCGCGGCCCGTTCGAGGGCGCGGCGGTTGTCCGGGTTGAGGCGTCCGATCAGGCTGGCCAGTTCCATGTTCAGGTGATCTCCAGCTGACGAAGGCGGGTTTCGATCCGTTGCACGGCAAGGCTGGTCTGGCGTTGCAGGCCGCCGTTCCAACTGAGCAGGGGCGGGGCCTGGCGACCGAGTTTCATCGGACTCGCACCGCGCACCAACAGCACCAGTGTGCAATCCAGGTCGGGGCCGAAATACAGCGCGCTGAGACTGGCCAGCGCCGGATGGGCTTCACCGTCCGGCAGAAACCGCGCCGCCTGCGCCGAGGTCAGCGGGCCGAGGGTCAGGCGGATGCCGGCGTGTTCATCCCAGACCCGAGTGCCGGCCACCGCGCTACGACCCAGTTGCAGGTTGCGCCCACCCGGTTGCAGGCGACTGCGACTGGCCGGCGGAATCTCCCGCCAGGCACCTTCATAGGCGCTGAGTTCTACCGGCAGTTCGAAGTGCTCGCGCACGATCGCGGCGAAACCGGCCAGGGAACGACGACCGTCGGCAAATAGCGCGCTGCACGCCAGTACCGCAGAGTCGGGTACGGCCTGGCGTTCCTGCAAGGCTTTGGGCAACAGCCCGGTCAGCGCTCGCAGTTGCGCCTGCACCGGCGACGCGCCGGGGGCTGTGAAGCCAACGGCGATCCGGTGTTTGCGCATCACCTTGTACAGCAGGCTGAGCAAGCGATGCTGGAACAGGTCGAGGAATTCGGCCGGAGCGTGATCCTTGGCCCGGGCCCGTTGTTGCAGCCATTCCTGATAGGCGTAGGGCAGGGGGCCGTCCGGCCCGCCGAGGCCAAACACTGGTGTCGTGAGCGTCGGTGGCTGGTCAGCTTCCTGAGTCAGACTTTCGATTTCACTGGCGGAAAACAGCGGCGTCAACGGCCCGCGCAGGCGCAAGGCTTCTGCTTGAGGGGCGGTGCCGCTGCCCAGGGATTCGGCTTGCGGGTGTTCGCGTTCCAGCAGCAACAACGCCTGCAACAACTCGAACGCCTGCGGATCGCGCCGCAGCTTCTGACTCAGACTCAGAGGGACAGCGGCATGCCGGCTTGGGGTTGCCATGTCTTGACCTCCTTGTCTGACTGGACCAGAACCGTGCGCACGAAGCGATTGGCCGTGGCATAGAGTGAAAAGAACTGCGCCAGCACCGCTGAGAACAGCACGGCGCTGCTGCCGACGAAATGCTGTGGGTCGAGTTGCAGCCGGACCTCCAGCCCATTGCGCCAGCCGCGCCACGCGTCTTCACCAACATGGGCGATCACCCGTTCGCAGCCGAGGCTTAACAAACCGTCGATTTGCCGCAAGGCGCTGGCCTCGTCACGCAGGTTGTGCAACTGGAGGATTTCCTTGAGGGCATCCAGCGCTTGCGGCCCCTCGACCAGTGACAAATGATTGAGGGTCAGTTGCGACACCAGCCGCCAACGGGATTCGCCATCCAGTCGCGGCAAACTCTGCGGGCTCGGCGGGTTACGCAAACGGGCCCAGGCCACCGGCCCCGGTCGTTCGAAACCCAGGGGGGTGCCGGCCGGCAGGCTCTGGGCCAGATGCCGGTTGGTGCACAGCAGTTCCCCGGTGAGGCTGTATTCGCTGGCCTCGGTCAGCGGGTCGAGCCGGGTGTCCACCAGACTCACCATCAGGTCGGTGCCCAGACGATTCGGGGTCATGCCGCTGACCCGTCGCGTATGCCAATAGCATTGTTTGTCGCCGCCGATATGCTGACTGCCGTAATACGCTGGCACCCGTTGCACGCCCTGGCTTGAGCTGGCGCGCATGGCGCGGATGCTGTGGATCTCGACGCTGTTTTCCCGGTGACTGTCGGCGACCAGGCGATACTCGCTGCGGGTGCCGTCCGGGCGCAGTGGTTCCGAGGTTCGTGGAAACAGGTTGATCACCGGTGCGCAGCCCAGGGCGAAGTCGCTGGCCTGAAGGTGCAGGCGGTTGGCCGGGGCGCGGTCGAACACGATGTACAGGTACAGCGTCTGGCTGTCGCTGGAGGCGCCGGCCAATGGAATGTCGAAGAAGTTGAATTTGTCCGGGAACGCAAAGTACTCGGCGAGCAGGCGCATGCCCGGATGCACGCCGTCCTCGTCCGGCAACAGCACTTCGTCGCTGGCAAAACCGACGATTTGCGGTAACCCCGCCAGCATGACCGGCACGCTGCCGACCGGTCCGGCCAGCACCTTCACCGCGTGGGCGCCGAGCAGGTCATACAGGCAGGCGTTGATCACCGGTGAGGCGGCCAGGTGCACGCGCAATTGTTTGATGGCCAGCGTCGACCACTGGCTCTCACCCAGGCAACGCAGGCTCAGGCGCAAGGCCGAGCGTGCTTGCTCCACACCGGTCAGGGCCTGGGCTTCATCGCTGCCCAGCAGCAGCGCTTCGTTGATTTCCACCGGCCACAATCGAACCGCGGCGCTGGTGCGAAAGTGGATGCTCTCGCCTTTGCTGGTGGTGACGAATAGCGGTGTGTCGCGGGGCAATGGATAACCATCGTTCAGGTTGCCCTTGCTCGGGTCCGGCTCGAACTGCACGATCGCGCAGGACGGCAGCGGCCGCATGGCCAACGGGTAAAGCTGTTCGAGCAAGGCGTCGCTGAACTCGGCGTAATCGTCATCGAGCCGCCGTTGCAAGCGTGCGGCGAGCAGGGCGAAACCTTCGAGCAGTCGTTCGACATGTGGGTCGGGGCATTCACCGGGGGACAGTTCCAGGCGTCTGGCGACCTTGGGATATCGCTCGGCAAAAATGCTCCCGGCGTGGCGCAGCCAGGTCAGTTCGCGTTGGTAGTAATCGAGCAGTTGCGGGTCAATCGAGTCGCTCATGACGCACCTCAAGACCATGGCTGGCCTTCTCGATGACAAAGGCCACGGGCCAGTGCTGCTGGCCGCTGCGTAACTCGCCCACCAGCCGAATGCTCAGTTGCTGCGGATGGCCGGGGACCGGATTGACCTGGACCTCGCCCAGTTGCAGGCGCGGTTCGAAATGGCTGATGGCCTCGCGCACTTCCCGCGCCAACTGACGACGGTCATCGCTGCGCTGCTGTTGCAAGGCCGTCCAGTCAGCGATGCCGTAGTCGAGAATGCTCGGTGGGGAGGTCAGCGGACGTGAGCCGCGTCGGGTGTTGAACAGGCGCAGCAACTCCGTGTGCACCGAGTCGAGCAGCCCCTGGCGATCGAACACCTGCACGGTGTCGACCTCGCTGGCGGCGAGGCGCTCGAACAACGGTGGGAGCATGCAGGTGCCTGCCATGGCCGACGCGTCCGCTTACTTGACGAGCTTGTTGGCGGCCATGTCCCAGGTCGAGGCGGCCGTGCCTTCCTTGGTGCCGTCGTCTTTCTGGGCGGTGAGCTCCCACTTGATCTTGGTGAAGTTCAGGGAAATGGTTTCCACCGGTTTGCCACCCGTACCACCACTGACGCTGACATTGGACAGCACCACGTTGGTCAGTGTGTAGATGATGAACGGCATCAGCTTACCGCTGCCTTCGGCGGCGTTACGGCCGATGGTGATCTTGGCTTCGGGGATCGGTTTGCCGGCGCAGCAATATTCGTTGAGGGAAGGCGTCGAGCTGTCGACGAACTTGGTCAGGGTGAACTCGCCGATGTGCGGCTTGCCGGAGGTGCGCTCCGAGTTGCTGACGTCATTGGTCACCTGCATGGCCACGTTGTGGCTGTAGGACATGACTTCGATCTTGTCCTTGTAACCCTCAAGCAAGCTATCGCCTTTGATGTCGCCGCCGAGGTCGAGAATGGTTGCATCCATCGCATGAAACTCCTGAAAGTAATCGTGCTAGATAAGCAGGGGAATCCCGCCGGGTTGACCCCGACGGGAGGCAGGTCAGGCGGCTACCGGTGGCGGCAGGGTCGCGACCAGGCGGATCGACGCGGTCAGTTCCTCTAGCTGGAAGTGCGGCCGCAGGAACACCGTGGCCTTGTAGGCTCCGGGCTTGCCGGCGACCTCGGTCACATCCACCCGGGCTTCACGCAACGGGTACTGCGCCTTGATCTCTTGCGGCGCGTTGTCGTTGATCAGCACGTAGTCGGCGATCCAGTTGTTGAGGTAGGTCTGCACATTGTCGCGGGTCATGAAACTGCCGACTTTGTCGCGCATGATCACCTTCAGGTAGTGCGCGAAACGCGAGGCCGCGAGCACGTACGGCAGCATCGCCGAGATCCGCGCGTTGGCATTCGCCTCGTTGGTGTTGTAGACCTTGGATTTGTTGGTGGTCTGGCCGCCGAAGAACACCGCCACGTCGCTGTTTTTCTTGTGGCACAGGGCGATGAAACCGAGGTCGTTGAGCTCTTTCTCGCGACGGTCGGTGATCGCCACTTCGGTCGGGCATTTGAGCGACAGGTCACCGGAGGTTGTACGGAAGGTATGGGCCGGCAAGCCTTCCACCGCACCACCGCCTTCGGCTCCGCGAATCGCCGCGCACCAGCCGTATTTGGCGAAGGCTTCGGTGATCCGTTGTGACAAGGCCCACGCGGCGTTGCCCCACAGGTATTTGCCGTGGTCGCTGCCGTTGACGTCTTCGACGTAGTTGATGCCTTCCACCGGCGACGTGTCAGGACCGTAAGGCAGGCGCAGCAGGAAGTGCGGCAGCACCAACGATACGTAGCGCGAATCTTCGCTTTCACGGAACGAGCGCCACTTGATCAGCTCCTGGCTCTCGAACACTTTCGACAGATCCCGTGGCACGGCCAGTTCGGTGAAGCTGTTCATGTCGAACAACCGAGGGCTGGCGGCGGCAATGAATGGCGCATGGGCGGCCGCCGCGACGTTCGACAGTTTCTCCAGCAGGCCGATGTCCTGCGGGTGCCGGCCGAAGGTGTAGTCACCCACCAACAGGCTGAACGGGTGGCCGCCGAAGGTGCCGTATTCCTCTTCGTAGATCTTCTTGAACAGCGCGCTCTGGTCGAACTCGACGGCTTTTTCCAGGTCGTTCTGCAGCTCTTTCTGGGTCACGTTGAGCAGGCGCAATTTCAGCCGGGAACTGGTCTCGGTGTTCTTAACCAACAAGTGCAGGCCGCGCCAGGAGGCTTCAAGTTTCTGCAGGTCCGGGTGGTGCAGCACTTCGTTCAGTTGAGCGCTGATCAGCTCGTCGATCTGGCTGATGCGGTCGTTGATCATCGCCACGGTGTCCTTGTCGACGGCCATGCCTTCATCGAGGACCTGAGTGGCGAATTCCGCGAGCATGTCGCGGGCGTAATCCTGTTGGCTGTCGTCATGGGCCATGCGGCCTTTGGCGATTATTTCATCGAGCAAGGACAAGGTCTCGCTTGCACTGTCACTGGCTTGGGTCTGGGCGGCGGATGAGGCGGGCATGGCAAAATTCTCCCTGGGTGGATGAGCGATCAGGCTTGCGGTTCAGCCGGTGCTTCGCTGTCGCCAGCAGGAGCGGGAGCGGCGGTGTCCGGACGAGCCGACTTGATCTCTTGCAGTCCCTCGGTGTTGGCAATGACGTCACGCAACAGCTTGTCCAGATCATCGTTGCCGTCGAGTTTGGTCAGCAGGTCGCGCAGACGCTGGCGAGCTTCGAACAGACGCCGCAGCGGAGTGACTTGCTCGACCACCTTGACCGGGTCGAAGTCATCGATGTGTTTGAAGTTGAGCTCGATGTTGAGCTTGCTGTCGTCGCCGCTGAGGGTGTTGTTGACCTGCAAGGTGGCGCGCGGGCCGATCGAGGCGAGGACTTCATTGAAGTTGTCGCGGTCGATTTCGGTGAAACGCCGTTCATTCAATTTCGGGAGTGGTTCGAGAGGTTTGCCGGAGAGGTCGGCAAGAATACCGACAACCAATGGCAATTCTTTCTTCTCGATCGCGTTGCCGATTTCGACGTCGTAGGTGATTTGCACCCGGGGTGGGCGAACCCTGTCTAGCTTGTGCTGAGTACTTTCTGCCATGGTGGCTGACTCCGATGCATGAGGCGGGAGCAATGCATCGGGAGGCCCGTTTCATCGCATTCCCTTACTGGACCGTAGGTTAGAAAGGGAGGGCAGAGGACCTGTCATTCCTTTGACGAACCTTCCGAATTCGTCGTGCCGACCGAACTACCCAAGACGCTAGAACAGGTCTATAAAAAAGCAAACGAAAAACGTTTTTGGACCGTGTCGAGAAAAGGAAAATTCATTTTGTACGCACGTCTCTTTTCTTTGGTTCTGCTCCTCTCACTCGCCGGGTGTTCGTTGTTCGGTCCTCGCGTCGATCTCGATAACCTGACGCTGGACGTCGCGCCCCGCGCCAACGACGACACCCCGATTGCGGTGGACTTCATTGCGGTGAACGACGCAGATCTGCTCAAGCAATTGTCGGGTATCACCGCCCGCCAGTGGTTCGCCGAGCGTGAGCAGTATCAGCGCGACTACCGACAGCTGATGACAGTCTGGGGACTGGAGCTGGTGCCGGGTCAATTCATCGACAAACAACCCTTTCCGCTGGGGGGGAAGCGGGCGGCTGGACTTTTAGTCTTCGCCAGCTATACCACTCCCGGGGCACACCGGTTGCGGCTGGACGATCAAAGCAACGCCTGGCTCAAGTTCGACAGTCGCGAGATGACACTGGTCAGCGACCACCCGAACTGAACACCGGGGGATTAAGGCGCGTAAACAGACATGTAGGAGCCAGGCTTGCCGGCGAAGGCGTCCTTGCGAGCGCCTTCGCCGGCAAGCCTGGCTCCTACGAAAAGCGGGCCAGGCCGCCATTGGTGCGGCGTCACGAGAGGTCGAAGGGAATCGTATGAGTCTGCTTCCTGACGCGGTTTGCTGGCATGAGGGCATGCAGTTGCTGCCCCAGCATTTTCAGTTGCAAGGGCTGCGGGCCGAGGCGTTGGTAGCGCATTTCGCCCAAGCATGTAATCCGTGGTTCTGGGGCGTGGCCCGCGTTGAATTCGATCCCTCGGCACTGAGCGCCGGGCTGGTGCGCCTGCTCAATTTGCAGGCGACGTTGCCGGACGGTTTGCCGGTCAATTTGCAGGCCGGTGTCGGGCCGATGCTGGAGCTCGACGTCAGTGAAGCGATCGACGCCACGGACAACGCCACTGTCACCGTTTACCTGGCGGTCAGTCCGCTGTGGCGTGCCGGTCAGTTACTGCCGCTCAAGGGGCGATTGCAGTCTGTCGTCGGCGATGCGCTGCCGGATCTCACCAGCGGCGAGTACCCCGAATCGATCACGGTGTGGCGCCCGAATCCGCGTTTGTGCACGCAACTGAACAAGGCCGATTCGGTCTGCCTGCCGCTGCTGAGAATTCGCAAGGAAGGCGGCGGTTTTCTTGCGTTGCCTTACACACCGCCGACGCCGTGCCTGTTGCCCGAGTCGGTGGTGGGCCGGCGCGTGGCGGGACTGTGTGCCAGGGCGCGGGAGAAATGCATGTTCCTCGCCGGTCGCTTGCGTCAGGCGCAGCAGGCCGGCAATCAGGATGATTCGATGGAAATCCGGCGTCAGTTGACCGCGCTGTGGGCGCGGTTGCCGGAAGTCGAAGGTCTGCTGAACAGTCGCGTGGCCACGCCGCAGGCGCTGTATGGCTCGCTGCTCGGGCTGACCGGCGCCTGGTCGGCGCTCGATCCATTGGCGGGTGTTCCGGCGTTCGCCCCGCTGGATTTTCTGGAGTTGCAGCGCGGCTATGAAACGGTGCTCGACTGGCTGGAAAAGACCCTCGAACTGATCCGCGCCGGCTATCGCAGCCTGGCGTTCGAGCGCAACGAACAATCCTTCTCGATTCAATTGCCCGACGACCAGCCGAGCCAACGGCTGGTCATCGGTTTGCGCATGCCCAATGGCGCCAGCGAGCAGGCCGCCAGCGAATGGTTGAGCGGCGCGATCATCGCCTCGCAGCCGCACATCCCGTTGCTCAGCCGCCAGCGCATGAGCGGTTTGTCCCATCAGGCCATGAGTCGCAATGAGCAAGTGGCCTACGGCGTCGGTGACGATACGCGGTTGTTCGTGGTGACGGCCGAAGGCCAATGGTTCGACGGGCAGTTGCCGTTGCTGATTGCCGCACCGGCTTCCAGGCTGGCCAGCAGTCCATGGCAAGTGGTGTTGTTTGTGGCCCAGGCGAGTGAAAGTGCTTGATCGAGGAAGGAACGTCATATGTCTGAGGGGAATGCCGGGACAGGTACACGCGGCCTCAACGAAGCGCCGCTGAGCAGTGCTTTTCGCCAGGCCTGGCAGCAATGGTCCCAGGACTGGAGCCAGTTGCCCAAGGACAGCGAAGACGAAGCGCTGGTGGAAGCGGTGGTCGAACTCTCCACGCAAATCTCCCAACGCCTCTGGCGAACGGCCTTCGCCAAAGTCGGTGACGCCGCCACTGAACAAGTCAAAGCGCTGGTCTATGCCTTTGTCGCGCTGGTCGATGAAACCTTGCTGTTCACGCCGTGGCCGGGCCAGTCGGCCTGGCAGGATAAACCCCTGGAATCGCGGATGTACTCCAGTCGTCAGGCCGGCGAGCGGATACCGTTGGCGATCAAGGAACTGCTGGATGAGCAAATCCCTACCACTCGCGATCTGGCCAATGTCTATTTGCAGTGCCTGGTGCTGGGCTTTCAGGGGCGTCTGCGGGGTGAACAGAATCAGGCCCAGCATGAAAAATGGCGCCTGGCGCTGTTCACCTTTGCCTGGCAGCACGAGGCGGATTATGCCGATGTCAGCGCCCGGCTCGAACAACCTTCGGCGGTGACGCCGCTGCAATTGCCGGTGCGTCTTTCGTTGCCCGATGGCTTTCGCCTGGGGTTGGGAATTCTTGCCGTGGTCCTGCTGCTGACCGGGTTGGGGCAGTTGTTCTGGCGTGACATTCGCCAGGAGCTCGAACCGGTCTTGCAACTGACCGATTCGGTGGTCACCTCGGAGCAAGACTCATGAGCACGCTGGGGATTATCGGCCTGATCATCGTCGTGCTGTTGGTGCTGGCGATTGTCGCCGTGGCGGTCTGGTGGTTGCGCACGCAAAGCGGCGCGGCGATCCGCAGTTTTTACCTGGCGGTGCGGCAGATGGAGCAGGAGCAGGGCACCCGGGATCGCTACCAGATTCCCTGGCTGCTGATGCTCGGCAACGAGACTCAGGGCACGCAGTTGTGCACCCAGTGGCGCTTGCAGCCCACCGACAAACCGGGCTGGTTCGGTCGCTGGTGGTCGGACCCCGAAGGTGCCGTATTGGTGGTGCCCCAGGCGCTGTTTTTGCCGGATGAAGGCATGCACCTGCAACGGGGTGGCTGGTGGCGCTTGCTGGGTTTGATCCTGCGCTTGCGCAGTCAGCGTCCGCTGGACGGCGTGATCTGGACGGTGCCGATCAGTCGGCTGGGCAATGCCGAGCAGGCGGCGGCCCTCGGCCTGGCGGCGCGTCGACGTTTTATCGATCTATTGCAGCGCTTCGGTTTGAGTCTGCCGGTGTACGTGGTCGTTACCGGCATGGAAGAGTTGCCGGGTTTTCAGGAGTTGATTAGCGCGCTGCCGGTCGAGGCTCGCGAACGTACGCTCGGCTGGTCCTCGCCCCACGGGCCCGATGCGGTGTGGCAGGCGCAATGGAGCGATCAGGCGCTGGATCAGGTCAACCGGGCCCTGGCGGAATCGATCATCGAAATCGGCGCCTTGTCCGGGCAATTGAGCGTCGATCTGTACGGCTTGCCGGAACGCTTCGAAGCCTTGCGGCGCAATCTGCAATCCTTGCTGGAACCGGTTTTCCAGGGTAATGCGCAAGGCGAAGCACCGCGTTTTCGCGGGGTTTATTTCACCGCCAGCCAGCCCTCGGATGACAGCGCCGACGGGTTTTCGGCCTACGACACCGGCTTGCAGCAGAGCGCTTTCGCCCGGCAACTGTGGCAGCGGCGGGTGGTCGCCGAGCGCGGTCTGGCTCAGGTGGTGCCGCGTCTGTTACGCCTGCGTCAGCGCTGGCAGCGCGTGACCGGTGGGGTGGCGCTGGTGGTCGCGCTGCTCTGGGGCGCTGGCATGCTGTGGGTGTGGCAGGACTCGGAAAAGGATGCCCATGAGTTGTCGCGCCTGATGCAAGGGGCGCAGAAAAATTACGTGGCGGTCACGGATGAATCTCATCGGCGGGAGGCGACCCGGCGCAACGTCCAGGGTTTCTGGCGGGTGCTGGAGAAGGCGCAGCGCTGGCGCTTCACCTCGGTGGTGTTTCCGACCTCCTGGTTCTCCTCGCTGGATGCGCAGTTGGAGAACGAATTGCGCCTGACCGCACAAAGTCACTTGTTGTTGCCGCTGCGCGATCTGTTGAGCGCGGATCTGGCGCAACTCAAGACCATTCGCAACACCGAACGACGGGGCAACGTCGAAAGCGAAGACCCGGCCCAATGGCAAAACTACGTCAAGGCCACGGAGCTGGTCGAGCGTGCGGTGAGTCTGGAGCAGCAGAACCAGTGGTTCAGTCAAGCGCTGAACAACACCAAGGCACCGCTCGAAGACCTGGTGTTGCTGAGCAACAACGCCCTGTCGCTGAACCTCAACGCAGGCACTCTGCACCGCGCCGGCTTTTACAACCGGGCGCTGCTGGATGCCGACAACAGTGAGTTGAAGCCGCTGGACCTGACCGTCGAGCGCGCGCAGATCGAGGAAAACTTCCTCGGGCTCATGGAGCGCTGGCTGGACCAGTATTTCCTTGCCGATAACTTCGTGCGTCAGGCCGGTTATCTGAGATTGCACCTGGAGCGACTGGAGGCCGGCAGCGGCAATTCCCTCACCGAACTGGAAGATCTGCGGGCGTTGATCGACGACCTGCAAGCGCTGGTCGGCTTGACCAACTCGGCGTGGAGCCGGGGCAAGGGACAGGATCTGGTGCCCGGTTACCGGGCGATGATGGACAAGGTGCGCCAAAGCACATTGCTTGGTCCGCAGGTCGAACAGCAACTGGATCAACAGGCGTCGAAGTTGCAGCAGAGCTTTCGTGACCAGTGGATCACCCAGGCCGGGGCCAGGGACAATTTGCTGATTCAGCAAGGCAGCGGGCAACTGGTCTTGCAGGAGCATGTGGTGCAGTTGAACAACGCGGTGCAGGCACTGTTCAAGCGTGATTTCGTCGCCATCGCCTTGCAGGCGGATCAGTCCGACGTCCCGGATGGACAGGGGCGCGGTGTTGATGGCGACGACCTCGACAGTGCGCTGAACTACTTCGCCAGTTACAAGAGTTATGCCGCCGAAGAGCTGCCGCGCATCCCCCCGGCGTATCGCGGCGCGTTGCTGCAAGCGGCCGAAGGCGCGGTGGTCAAGGCCATGTTGTCGAGCCTGCGCGAGCACAATGCGCAGGTCCAAAGTGGTGTCTTCAATGTGCAGGCCTCTCAGGCGATTGCCTTGCAAAAGGCTTTTGTCGAAGTGCGCCGCAGCGATCTGGCTACGCGTTTGCAAACCGCTTTGAACCGCCGCGCCCTGGCCGATATCGTCAGTGGCCTCGATGAAATCGTCGCCCAGCCACTGTTCAGCGGGCGCACCGAAATCAGCCAGTGGGACGGCTCGAAAAACTTCGGCCTGCAACTGTACGGCGCCAATGACGTTCAGGATCTGAAACTGAGCCTCAAGCAGCAGTTCAACACCATGCTCGGCATCACCGAACGCCGCACTTCGGCGCTGGAATGGCTGAAAGTCCAGCAACAGAACCTCTCGGCGCTGGATTACGAACGGGTGACGCAGTTCAGTGCGCTCAACGATGAACTGCTCAAATACAAAGAACAGAACCCCGCCAGTTCGCCAGCGCAGATCGAGCAGTTGGTGAGCCGCGACTTCATCGAAATGGACGTCGCGTCCTGTGGCCAGATCCTGCAAACCGCCAACCTGTCCGGTGGGCGCGGAACGTTGGCATTGCGCGCCGTGGATCTGCAACAAACCGCCATGCAACGCTGCCAGTTCCTGCAACAGCAGCAGGCTGCGGCGGCCTGGAATGAGCTGGCTAATTATTTCAACCAGTACCTGGCAGAGCGCTTTCCGTTTGCCAATGGCTTGCAGGCCAGCGACGCCGACCCGGCCCGGGTCCAGCATTTGCTGGAGCTGATCGACAAGCGTTTGCCGGTGGCGCAGGCCGGATTGGCTCTGAGCCAGACCCCGGAACGCCTGGCCGCCGAGGACTTTCTCAATCGTCTGAAGCAAGCCAGCACCTGGCTGGGGCCGATGTTCGTGCGCGACAAGAGCGGCGTGCTGGGGGTGGAGATGGATGTGCGCTGGCGTACCGATCGGGAGGAAGAGCGCGGTGCCGACCAGGTGATTGCCTGGGGCTTGAATGCCGGGAATCAACAGATCAACTACCCCGGCGAAGCTCAGCAGAACCTGCGCTGGATGGTCGGCCAACCAGTCCGGCTGACCTTGCGTTGGGCCAGAAATGGCTATCAGCGTCCGGCCAACGATCCGTTACAGCCGAGCCTGGTGGTGCGTGATCTGGAAGCGGGTTGGGAGTACAGCGGTCCATGGTCGCTGTTGCGCTTGATGCGTTCGCACGTGTCGGTGCAGCGCCAGCCGAACCTGGACTACACGGACTTTCCGTTGACCTTGCGCCTGCCCGTGACCACGCAGGCCAGCGCAGCGGAGCAAACCCTGATGTTTGTGCGCCTGTCGTTGATGACCCAGGGCTCGAAATTGCCGTTGTCCATTCAGCCCTTGCCGACCCGGGCTCCGCGTTCACCGTTCCTGGTGACGCGCTCGACCGCGGCGATTGAATCCCATGAGGAGGAGGGCCTGTGAATCAACCATCAACACCGTTGCCGGAACTGATTGCGCAACTGCTCGAACCGATCAGCAAGGAGGCGCCTTGTGGTCAGGATTTGCGTTATGAACCCGAGTTCGACCGGTTGCGCGAACTGCGCCGCGAGGATGACACCAGTTTGCCGACGGGGGTGTGGCAGTCGTCGATCAAGCGCGCCCAGTGGCCGGAGCTGGAAAAACTGGCCACGAGCCTGCTGCTCGAGCGCAGCAAGGATTTGATGCTCAGCGCTTGGCTGGGGGAGGCCTGGCTGCATCAGGACGGGCTCGATGGGTTGCCGGGCAGCCTGGCGCTGGTGGCCGGGTTGTGCGAACGCTATCCCGAACACCTGCACCCACAGGCTGAGGATGGCGACCTGTCGTGGCGAGTGATACCGCTGGAATGGTTGGCTCGACGCTACGCTGAAGTGTTGCTGACCCGAGTGCCGTTGTTCGAACCGCAAAACCACGAATTCGACGGCTTCTGTCTGGACGCCTGGCGCCGGTTGCAGTTGCAACAGGTGCAGGGCAGCGACAGTAAAGCGGCCAAGACCTCGGCCGAGAACGCGCGCAACGAACAGAAAAAAATCACCGAACAGATTCGTGCCACACCGTTGTCATTCTGGTTGCGCAGCCAGGGCAGTCTGCTGCTCAGTCAGCAGCACTTGCAGCGCCTGGAGGTGTGGAGCGACGCTTTTCTCGGGAATCAGGCCCCAGGCTTCAAGGCGCTGCAGGACGTGATCGACGCGTTGTTGACCCTGGTTCAGGAGTTTATCGCCATGCATCCACGAAAACCGACCCCGGCGCCTCCGGTCGAAACGCCAGTGGTGGCTGCATCGAGCCCCAGCCCGACCGCCGCGCCTGAAGTCCTTGCAGTGCCCCAGGTGTTCAGCGAACCGGCGAATCGTGAAGAGGCGTACCGGCAATTGCTGCTGATCGCCGAGTACCTGGCGCGCACCGAACCCCACAGCCCGGTGCCCTATCTGATCAAGCGGGGTGTGGAGTGGGGCAACAAGCCCCTGAGCGAGCTGCTGGGCGAACTGATCAGCGCCGATGCCGAATCCCGACGACTCTGGACACTGTTGGGCGTTCTTTAGTGATTGAGCCGGGTGGTTGTCGACGGCGGCGGTAACGCAATGGGCGTCAGTACCGGTTGACCGGAAAAAAACGCCGTCAGGTTTTTGCCGGCCAGCTCGACGGTGCCTTGGGTGGCCTCCGGGGACAATCCGGCGACATGCGGAGTCAGAATCACGTTGGCCAACCCCTTGAGGGCGTCCGGTACCTGGGGTTCGTGGTCGAAGACATCCAGCGCGGCACCGGCGATCCGCCGCTGTTCGAGCGCGGTGATCAGGTCTGCCGTGACGACCACGCTGGCTCGGGCGATGTTGACGAGGAAACCGTTGGGCCCCAGGGCGTCGAGCACTTGCCGGTTGATCAGGTGTTGGGTGCCGATCCCGCCCGGGGTGGCAACTATCAGAAAGTCTGATTGGCGTGCCAGCTCGGTAGGCGTCGAGCAATAGCTGTACGGCACATCGCTGCGATGCTGGCGGTTGTGGTAACTCACTCTCATATCGAAGCCGTTGGCGGCACGTTTGGCGATAGCGAGGCCAACGGCACCGAGGCCGAGGATGCCTATGTGTTTGCCGGCCAGCGAAGGACGCATGATCTTCGGCCACTCGCCCCGACGGACGGCAGCATCTGCCCGAGGGATGTCACGAACCAGTGCCAGCAGCAACGCCATGGCGTGATCGGCAACGGAGGAGGCATTGACGCCGGCGCCGTTGGTGACAGTGATGCCCCGGTTGACGGCGGCCTGCAGGTCGACGTGTTCGTAACCGGCGCCGATCACGCAGATGATCTTGAGGTTGGGCAGGGCGGCGATTTCATTGGCATACAGGCCCAACGGGCCACGCGTCAGCACCGCATCGATCTGGCTGCCCTGCCGGGCAATGGCGGCAGCGCGCTCGGCCGGGGTTGGGGCCAGGATCAAATGAAACCCCTGATGTTCGAGAATCGGCAGGTATTCATTGATGGTTTCAACCAGTACCAGAACGGTTGCGGTCATGCTGGGCTCCTGTGGGCAGCGGAGTGTGGGGCTCGAACGTCGCGTCAGATTGCTGACTCCAGAGCAGATTGGCAATGGTCCGAGATCATAGGCTATTGGTTGGCAAGCACCTGTGCAGGCGTTGGCGATACCGGCGAGCTTCTTAGATACAACACTAGATCAGTGCGCGGCAGGTGGAGAGGATTTGTCCGCGATGAAATTGCCGCAGCAGTTGTCGAGCCTGCGTTCGGCTGCGCAGCAGTCGTAAAGTCAGGCGCTGCGGTTCGTCAGGCACACCGTACATTAGGGTTTACTAAAGCGTGTCAGAAAACGACACATCGCATACCCGCTGCCGACAATTATTTTTCTAAAAGCGACAGGCCTTTGATCTGCTCCGCACAACCATTGCTCAGCTAAGCCTTTGCTTCTGCTCGTTTATCGCGGAGAATCCCGCCCCTGTTTCGGCCGGAGCATGTCTGTCGGTTTTTTCCGACGCGTCCTGACCGAGTGGCAAGTGACCGGAAAGCGGAGATCCGACCGGATGAATGATCAGGCCAATAGCGTCGACGAACGCTATGTAGCGGCGACACCAGCGAGCCTCGAAAGCTGGAATCGCCATGACACCACCTGGATGCTGGGCCTGTTTGGCACGGCAATCGGGGCCGGTACCCTGTTTTTACCCATCAATGCGGGGCTGGGCGGCTTTTGGCCGTTGCTGATCCTGGCATTGCTGGCGTTCCCCATGACGTTTTACGCGCACCGTGGCCTGACCCGCTTTGTGCTGTCCGGTCGTGAAGGTGCAGACATCACCGAAGTGGTGGAAGAACATTTCGGCATTAAGGCCGGCGCGCTGATCACCTTGTTGTATTTCTTCGCGATCTTCCCGATCCTGCTGATCTACAGCGTGGCCCTGACCAACACCGTGGGCAGTTTCCTCGAACATCAGCTGCACATCATGCCGCCACCGCGCGCCGTGCTGTCGTTCGTGCTGATTCTCGGCCTGCTGGCGGTGGTGCGTTGCGGTGAGCAGGTGATCGTCAAGGCCATGAGCCTGATGGTGTATCCGTTCATCGTCGCGCTGCTGTTCCTGGCGGTGTTCCTGATTCCTCACTGGAATGGCGGCATCCTCAGCACCGCGTCCACGCTGCCTGAGTCGTCGGCGCTGCTGCACACCCTGTGGCTGGCGATTCCGGTGATGGTGTTCTCGTTCAACCATTCGCCGATCATTTCGGCGTTCGCGGTGGACCAGAAACGTCGCTACGGCACGCATGCCCAAGAGCGCAGTTCGCAGATCCTGTCCCGCGCCCACCTCTTGATGGTGGTGATGGTGCTGTTCTTCGTCTTCAGCTGCGTGCTGACCCTGTCGCCGGCGCAACTGGCGGAAGCCAAGGCACAGAACCTGTCGATCCTGTCGTACCTGGCCAACCACTTCAGCAACCCGACCATCGCCTTCGCGGCGCCGTTGATTGCCTTCGTGGCCATTTCCAAGTCATTCCTGGGCCACTACATCGGCGCCAGCGAAGGCTTGAAGGGCTTGATCGTCAAGAGCGGCAAACGCCCGGCGCCGAAGACCCTGGACCGCATGACCGCAGCGTTCATGCTGGTGGTCTGCTGGGTCGTCGCGACCCTGAACCCGAGCATTCTCGGCATGATCGAAACCCTCGGTGGCCCGGTCATCGCGGCGATTCTGTTCCTGATGCCGATGTACGCGATCCGCAAAGTACCGGCGATGGCGCGTTACCGTGGCCAAGCCTCCAACGTCTTCGTGACGCTGGTGGGCCTGGTGGCCATTTCGGCGTTGATCTACTCGCTCAGCGCCTGAAACAGCGGGCGATCAATCGGAGCTGCCCCGGTTGATCGCCCCCTTCGAATGCCCGGCCAGACGACCTTTGGTTCGCTGGCGGCAATGCTCGATAGCCGCAACGGCTTTTTCGCAGGCCTTGCACAGCGTGGCCGGCGCAGAAGCTTGCTGCGGTGCGAACCACTCGGGGCAGAAGCTGATCACGCCGTCCGGCGAATGCATCCATTGGCTCATAACGTGCTGAACCGTCCCGCTCAGGCCCTTTCTGGCGCGCAAGGCGTTAAGTGATGGCGCACAGAGCTGGTCCAGCGCCAGCCGATGGACCTCGCGCAAGAACGGTGAAATCTGTACCGAAAGGTAGGCAATGCCGAACGTCTCCTGGGCCACACGTGCGCCCAACGCCCAAAACGAGCCCACCACCACGATATCCTCATGGCGCCGCGCTGCGATGTAGTCATAGGTCGGTTCGAGCAGGTGCGAGACTGCGTTCCACTGCTCTGCCAAAGCGCTTTTCGAGTCTCGCGGGCGGGGCGTGTCGTCGCAGGCTTGCTGGCCTAACGGCTCGAATTCCAGCCCGTACTGTTCGACGGTGGCTTTGAACGCCGGCAGGCTGCACAAGGTCGCGCGATGACCGCGCAGGTTCAGCGCATTGGCCAGGCCAATGAAGGGGAAAACGTCACCGGGCGAACCGATGGCGATCAGGATGACCCGCATGACTCCTCCTTGAGATAAGGCCCGTGGGGCCTCGTGGCACGCCGTCCTGGTGCCGACATCAGGCAAAGATAGCTGGGTAATCGGCGTCAGGCATAAAAAAACGCCGCTCATCTCACGATGGGCGGCGTTTTTTCATGGCTTTGTAGCGTTAGGCTTGAACGACCGGGATGTTGGCGTTCGCAGCAGCTTCACGGAACTCGGCGATCTGGTCGAAGGACAGGTAGCGGTAAACGTCGGCCGCCATGCTGTCGATCTTGCCAGCGTATTCCATGTACTCCTCGACGGTCGGCAGGCGACCCAGGATGGACGCAACGGACGCCAGCTCGGCCGAAGCCAGGTAGACGTTCGCGCCGTCACCCAGACGGTTCGGGAAGTTACGGGTCGACGTCGACACCACGGTGGAGTTCGGCTCTACACGTGCCTGGTTACCCATGCACAGCGAGCAGCCCGGCATTTCCATGCGTGCGCCGGCCTTGCCGTAGATGCCGTAGTAGCCTTCTTCGGTCAGCTGGTGAGCGTCCATTTTGGTCGGCGGCGACAGCCACAGACGGGTTGGCAGCTGACCTTTGACCTGTTCCAGCAACTTGCCGGCAGCGCGGAAGTGACCGATGTTGGTCATGCACGAACCGATGAACACTTCGTCGATCTTCTCGCCAGCAACGCTGGAGAGCAGACGGGCGTCGTCCGGATCGTTCGGTGCGCAGAGCACAGGCTCATTGATGTCCGCCAGATCGATTTCGATGACTTCGGCGTATTCGGCGTCGGCATCGGCTTCCATCAGTTGCGGGTTGGCGATCCAGGCTTCCATCGCTTGAGCGCGACGCTCCAGGGTACGTGCATCGCCGTAGCCTTCGCCGATCATCCAGCGCAGCAGGGTGATGTTGGACTGCAGGTACTCGGTGATCGACTCTTTCGACAGCTTGATGGTGCAACCGGCAGCCGAACGTTCGGCCGATGCGTCGGACAGCTCGAAAGCCTGTTCCAGCGTCAGGCCTTCCAGGCCTTCGATTTCCAGGATGCGGCCGGAGAAGGCGTTTTTCTTGCCTTTCTTCTCGACGGTCAGCAAGCCATTCTGGATGGCGAAGTAAGGAATGGCATGAACCAGGTCACGCAGGGTGATGCCAGGTTTCATTTTGCCTTTGAAGCGCACCAGGATCGATTCCGGCATGTCCAGCGGCATGACGCCGGTGGCTGCGGCGAACGCGACCAGACCGGAACCGGCCGGGAACGAGATGCCCATCGGGAAACGGGTGTGCGAGTCGCCACCGGTACCCACGGTGTCTGGCAGCAGCATGCGGTTCAGCCACGAGTGGATGATGCCGTCGCCCGGACGCAGGGAAACGCCGCCGCGGGTCATGATGAAGTCAGGCAGGGTGTGGTGGGTGGTCACGTCGATCGGCTTTGGATAAGCCGCGGTGTGGCAGAAGGACTGCATCACCAGATCAGCGGAGAAGCCCAGGCACGCCAGGTCTTTCAGTTCGTCACGGGTCATTGGACCGGTGGTGTCCTGGGAACCCACGGTGGTCATCTTCGGTTCGCAGTAGGTGCCAGGACGAACGCCTTTGCCTTCTGCCAGGCCGCAAGCCTTGCCGACCATTTTCTGCGCCAGGGTGAAGCCCTTGGTGCTTTCGGCCGGTGCTTCAGGCTTCTTGAACAGGTCGAACGGTGGCAGACCCAGTTCGGCGCGAGCCTTTTCGGTCAGGCCACGGCCGATGATCAGCGGAATACGGCCGCCGGCACGGACTTCGTCCAGCAGAACCGGGGTCTTCATTTCGAAGGTGGTCAGGACTTCGTCGCTGTTGTGCTTGGTGACTTTGCCAGCATGCGGGTACAGGTCGATCACATCGCCCATGTTCATGTTGGAAACGTCGAACTCGATTGGCAGTGCGCCGGCATCTTCCATGGTGTTGTAGAAGATCGGAGCGATTTTGCTGCCGAAGCAGAAACCGCCAGCGCGCTTGTTAGGCACGTAAGGAATGTCGTCGCCGAAGAACCACAGTACCGAGTTGGTAGCGGATTTACGCGAGGAACCGGTACCGACCACGTCACCGACGTAGGCGATAGGGAAGCCCTGGCCGCGCATTTCTTCGATCTGCTTCATCGGGCCGGTCTTGCCTTGCTCGTCCGGAACGATGCCGTCACGGGCCATTTTCAGCATGGCCAGGGCGTGCAGCGGGATGTCTGGACGCGACCAGGCGTCTGGAGCAGGGGACAGGTCGTCGGTGTTGGTTTCGCCGGTCACCTTGAAGACGCGCAGGCTGATCTTGTCGGCCAGCACCGGGCGCTTCTTGAACCACTCGCCGTCAGCCCAGGACTGCAGCACGGCTTTGGCGTGAACGTTGCCGTTCTTGGCTTTTTCAGCCACGTCGTGGAAGGCATCGAACATCAGCAGGGTGTGCTTGAGTTCTTCGGCAGCCACTGGCGCCAGTTCGGCGTCGTCCAGCAGGTTTACCAGGGTCACGATGTTGTAGCCGCCCTGCATGGTGCCGAGCAGTTCAACAGCGCGCTTCTTGTCGATCAGAGGGGATTTCGCTTCGCCCTTGGCGAGGGCAGACAGGAAACCGGCCTTTACATAGGCGGCTTCGTCCACTCCTGGCGGAACGCGATTGGTGATCAGGTCAACGAGGAAAGCTTCTTCGCCAGCCGGGGGATTCTTCAGCAGCTCGACCAGGCCTGCAGTTTGTTCGGCGTTAAGCGGCTGGGGAACGATACCCAGTGCTGCGCGCTCTTCGATATGTTTGCGGTAGGCTTCAAGCACAGTTATTACCCTCATCAGTGGTCCCAAATGGGTGTCCGGGACGCTCATCCCGAAATTACCGTACTCATGCGCTGCGTGGCGTTGTGGGCCGCTTAGCCAGAATTACCGGCAATTCCTTACAGAAGCTGCTTTCAAAGTTTTACGCCTGCAGAACGGGGAGCTGATGAGGGTTGGCGTTGGGCTTTTCCCCGCTGGAAAAACCCTTCGCCAACACCGCTCTGAAGGAACGACTGTGCTCGTGACGCTTTGAAAACAGCTTCTTAACGGACATTGGCGCCTTAAAAGGCTGGCTGATTCTACGGCAAAAAAATTTGAAAGGTAAGTTAGGTCCAAAACTTTGAGGGGTGATGAATGTTAGACAAAGGGCTAACATGCCGACCTGTTCTGCTTTCCCGTGTTTTGTCTACCTATGCCCAATCAGACCATCAAGACCCCCTGCGTCGGCCTCTGCTCCACTGTTTACGGTGATTTGGTGTGCCGTGGCTGCAAGCGTTTCCATCACGAAGTGATCCACTGGAACGGTTACAACGAGGAAGAAAAACGCGCGGTGTGGTTGCGGCTTGAGCAGCTGTTGTCGCAGGTGATGGCTGCCAAGGTAGAAATTTTCGATCCCGCGCTGCTGAGAATGCAGCTGGAACAGCGCAAGATCCGCTTTGTGCCGCATCAGTCGGAGTATTGCTGGGCTTATCAGTTGATCGCCCGGGGCGCGCGGGTCATCAATAATCTGGAAGCCTACGGAATGGTGCTGCTGCCGGAGTTCCGCGACTGGAACCTGCCGGAATTGCGCGATGCCATTGATCGGGAATTTTTCCTGCTCTCGGAAGCGCATTACCAGCGCTACATTGCGCCGGGGTTTCTCAAGGACGCCTTCGGCGGATAGCCTTTGAAGGCAAAAGATCGCAGCCTCGTTTCACTCGACAGCTCCTACAGGGAAACACGATCCATGTAGGAGCTGTCGAGTGAAACGAGGCTGCGATCTCTTGATCTTGCTCAATGCCGGGTCACGATCTCTTCCAGATGATCCATGATCTCGTCCGGCTTGAGCACCAGCACATCGCTTTCCAGCGCATCGAGCACCACTTCCGCCGTATTGCCGATCAACGCCCCGGACAACCCGGTCCGCGCCACCGTGCCGATCACCGTCACGGAGGCCCCCAGCTTATGGGCCATGAATGGAATCAATACATCCGCCGGGCCTTCCTCGATGTGCAGGTGGTCGTCGTCGATGTCGAACTCGGCCTGGAACGCCTGGCACTGCTCGCGGTAACGGGCCTCGATGGTTTCCTTGAGCTGCATCGTCGGGTCGGCCGCCGACAGCATCGGCGACGGATGGGCGCTGATGACATGCAAGTGGGCTTTGGCCAGGCTGGCAATGTCGTAGCCATGATCGATGATGCTGGCATGCAAGGTGCGGTGTTCGCCGTCCATGTTGCCGACATCGATGGCCGCCAGGATCACTCCACCGGTCCAGGGTTTGGCGGTTTTCACCAGCAGCACCGGAGTCGGGCAGTAGCGCAGCAGTTTCCAGTCCGCCGGAGTCAGCAGGGCCTTTTTCAGTGGGCTGTCGGGATAATGCTGCTTGACCACCAGCCCGCAACCTTCAGCCTGCTGCACATCGATAATGGTGTCGTGCAGGCTTTCGTTCCAGGCTTGCTCGGTGGTGACGTTGTACCCGTCCGCCAGCAGAGCCGCCTTGAGCACGCCGAGCATCGCGCTGTGATCATGCTTTTTATCGCAGACCAGCAGGTGCAGATGAGCCTGGGTCACGCCAGCGATCAATTTGGCCCGTTTGAGCGCCAGGCTTTCCGAGTGTTCGGGTTCGATGACCACCAGAATGCTGCGAATGGCTTGCATGATCGGGATCTCCAGGAAGGTAAAAACACTGCGTTGGACAACTATAGTTGCTGGTCGGGCATTCGCGACTTGATGCATATCAACGGTGGCGACTGGTGGTCTGTCGGCAGGCCGGTATAATCGGCGCCCTTCGTTTTGAACCTTTTATCCGTGAGCCCCATGATCCTTCCCGAAATTCACGAGTTCCTCGGCTGCCGCACGCCCGACGGTTGGGTCCAGGCCGCGCTGGCCGATCAGGAAACGCTGCTGATCGACCACAAAAACTGCGAATTCAAGGCGGCCAGCACGGCGTTGAGCCTGATTGCCAAGTATCACTCCCACGTCGATCTGATCAACCTGATGTCGCGTCTGGCCCGGGAAGAGCTGGTGCACCACGAGCAGGTCATGCGCCTGATGAAAAGGCGCAAGATTGAACTGCGCCAGCTGTCCGCCGGGCGTTACGCCTCGGGGCTGCGCAAAGTGGTGCGCAGCCACGAGCCGGTGAAACTGGTGGATACGCTGGTGGTCGGCGCGTTCATCGAAGCCCGCAGTTGCGAGCGTTTCGAGGCGTTGGTGCCGCATCTGGATGAGGAGCTGGGCAAGTTCTATTTCGGCCTGCTGAAAAGCGAGGCCCGGCATTTCCAGGGGTATCTGAAACTGGCCTATCAATACGGTGACGCCAAGGACATCGCCCAGGTGATCGACAAGGTGCGCGACGCCGAACAGGCGTTGATCGAGTCGCCGGATGTGGAGTTCAGGTTTCACAGTGGTGTGCCGGTCGCGGCGTGAAAACGTGTCATCTTCAATAATTGTAAAAAACTCTTAAAAGAATGAAACATCGCCAAAAACCGGCTCTCGTGGCCGGTTTTTGCTGTCTGCGATAACCGTCCCTTCACCGATTGGCGCCATAATGCCGGCCATTTCATTCAAGGGTTGGCAGACGGTCATCATGGAGAGTCTGGGTTTTGGCAAAGTATTGCTGGTGGAAGACGACGAGAAGCTCGCCGGGCTGATTGCGCATTTCCTGTCCCAACACGGTTTTGAAGTCCGCGAGGTGCACCGCGGAGACCTCGCGGTAGCCGCTTTCCTTGAATTCAAACCGAAAATCGTCGTACTCGACCTGATGTTGCCGGGCCAGAGCGGCCTGCACGTGTGCCGCGAAATCCGCAGCGTATCCGACGCCCCCATCGTCATTCTCACCGCCAAGGAAGACGACCTCGATCACATTCTCGGCTTGGAATCCGGTGCCGACGACTACGTGATCAAACCCATCAAGCCCCCCGTGCTGCTCGCTCGTCTGCGTGCCTTGCAACGCCGTCAGATGCCGGACAGCAGTGTGTGCAGCTCACTGGAATTCGGCCATCTGAGCATCGATCGCAGTTGCCGCGAAGTGCGCCTGGCGGGCGAGGGCATCGAGCTCACCACCATGGAATTCGAACTGCTGTGGTTGCTGGCCAGCGCTGCCGGCAAGACGCTGTCCCGCGACGACATCCTCAACCGCATGCGCGGTATCGCCTTCGACGGCCTCAACCGCAGCGTCGACGTGTACATCAGCAAACTGCGCGGCAAGCTCAAGGACAACCCGCGCGAACCGGTGTGCATCAAGACCGTGTGGGGCAAGGGTTATCTGTTCAATCCGTTTGCGTGGGAGCTGTAAATGCTGCGGTTATTTTTGGGACTGTTTCTGGTGATGACGGTTGGCCTGGTACTGGGGCTGCAAACCGTCGAGCGCACGTTCGATGCGCTGCTCGACGGTCAGATGCGCAGCTACAACCAAGAGGCGGTGCGTGGTCAGGCCTGGTCGCTGGTCGAGCAATTGCGCGGCCTGGACAGTCCGGCCCGGGAGCGACAGCTGGAAGCCATACGCCCTCACTACGGTTTGGGCCTGGCTCTGGTCGAGACCGATCAATTGTCTCTGACCGATCAGGAACAAGCCGAGTTGGCCCAGGGCCTGCTGGTGATGCGCGACAAGTACACGCAGTTCATCTCGCGCATTGACGACGGTTCGCAACTGCTCAGCATCAAGCTGCCGGCCGAGCCGAGTCTGATGCCGTTCTACATTGCCGCGGCCTATCTGATGATCGCGGTGATGATCGGTTTTGTATTGTTTTTCTGGGTGCGCCCGCACTGGCGCGATCTGGAGACACTGCGCCTGGCCGCCGAACGCTTTGGCGATAACGACCTGTCGGCGCGCATCCAGCTGTCCAAGCGCTCGAACATTCGTGACCTGGCCGAACACTTCAACCTGATGGCCGCGCGCATCGAGGGGCTGATCGCCAACCAGCGCGAGCTGACCAACGCGGTGTCCCATGAGCTGCGCACACCCATCGCGCGGTTGTCGTTCGAACTCGACCAACTCAAGCAACAGCCCGACCCAACCCAGAGCCGCGAGTTGATCGCCGACATGTACGCCGACCTCGGCGAGCTGGAAGAAATGGTTTCCGAGTTGCTGACGTACGCCAGCCTTGAACGCGGTGCTACGGTGATTACCCGGGAGAACATTCAGGCCAGCCATTGGTTAGACAGCGTGGTGGGCAGCGTGACGCTGGAGGCTGAAGCCGCCGGGGTGCAATTGCTGATTGTCGAATGTCAGGTTGACGAAGTTCGTATCGAACCGCGCTTCATGGCCCGGGCAGTGATCAATTTGCTGCGCAATGCCATTCGTTATGCCGACCAGAGGGTAGAGGTGTCGTTGGTGCGCACCGGTGATCACTACGAGGTGCAGGTCAATGATGATGGGCCGGGCGTGCCGCTGGACGGGCGGGAGAAAATCTTCGAACCGTTCTCGCGCCTCGATGCCAGCCGCGACCGCCGCACCGGTGGTTTCGGCCTGGGCCTGGCGCTGGTGCGGCGGGTGTCTCAATCCCATGGCGGGCAAGTGGAAGTGGCGGATTCGCAGTGGGGTGGGGCGTCGTTTCGCATGACCTGGGCGCATCTGGATTAGCGGCTCAAGCCCAGGCGTTCATGCCACTGGGCAATGGACTCTACGGGGTAGACCTCGAATTGCTGGTCCCCCGGATGCACCTCGACTTCCACCCACGGCGCCTTGGAGCCGAGCATCAGGTGCGTGTGCTCGGGCGGCACCGGCAACGGGGTGTCGATGGCCGAGGAAAACGGGTGAATCAGCTCCGGCCATTCAGGGCTGAACAGCCATAATCCCGAGCCGCACCGGGAACAGAAATGCCGCTCGGCGGTGCTGCGCCGGGCGCGCTTATCGCCTTCGTCCTTGAGCCGCGCATGGTAAATCGAGATGTGCTTGCGACCACGCACCTTGAGGCTCTGGGCGTCGCCCGCCAGGTTGATCGCATAACCGCCACCGCCCTGGGTCTTGCGACAGATGGAGCAGTAGCAACGCTGATAAGGGTAGGGGTGGGCGCTGGTCAGGCTGAACGACACCGCGCCGCAATGGCAGGAGCCTTCGAGCTGCATGGGAGCCTCCGACGGGGTTGGGATGACTCAAGACAGACTAGACCGTAAGCGTTTCTGCACTTGAATTTATGCCTGCGTTGTCGCGGTCTACCGGTTAGGCACCCGCCACAAATACCACGACGCCACCGTCCTATAAGGGCTCCATGCCAGCCCGATATCAATCATCTGCTTGCGACTCGGCTGTTGTTCCAGCCCCTTCAACCGGCGATAACCCTCTCGCACTCCAAAGTCATCGGCCGGCAAAACGTCCGGGCGCTCCAGGCTGTAGATCAGCAGCATCTCCGCGGTCCAGCGGCCCACTCCGCGCAAGGTGATCAAACGCTCGATCAATGCTTCATCGTCCATCGCCAGCGCCGTGGCGTAGTCCGGCACCACGCCGTCCAGAGCCGCCTGGGCGATGCCCTGAATGGTCGCGATCTTACTGGCGGAGAACCCGCAACCGCGCATCTGCTCGAAGTCAGTCGCCAGGATCTGCTCGGGTCTGGGGAAGGTGTTCGCGGGAAACAACGCCAGTAGCCGACCGACAATCGCATCGCCGGCCTTTGCATGTAGTTGCTGATAGGCAATCGCCCGCACCAGCGATTCATAAGGATCGCGCGCCGCATGGGGTTGATGCAGGCAGGGGCCGATGGCGCTGATGTGGCGCTGCCAGTCGGTATCGAGGGCCGAGAGAAATTCGCTGGCCAGTTGATAGGTGTCGGGCATGGAGCATCCTGAGGGGCGGGTGGCTGCGGGAAGACTAGTCGTCTCCCCGCAGCGCCGCACTCCATTGCTTGCGGTCAAACTTTGCCGGTCGGGGCCAGCAGGGCGTTCACTTGGCTGTAGGTGAAGGCCTTGAGGTGACTGCTGTCGAGCGTGCCGGTTTGCAGAAAGCTTTTGGCCAGGCCGGCCATGGCGCCGTAGAGGAATTCGGCGATGCCCGAGCCGGCGCTCAAACGGCGCACGCCAAGGGCTTGCAGTTCTTCAGGAGAAGGCAGGCCCGGGAAGCCGAGCACGTTCAGCGGCAGCGTCGTGCCGTGGCACAGGGCGTCGATCTCGTACGCTGCCGTGACGCCAGCGGCGAACAGTCCGTCGGCACCGGCCGCCTGATACAACGCGGCGCGTTTGAGCGTCTCGGCGACGCGATCTTCGGCCGGCACCAGGCCCCTGAGGTACACGTCAGTGCGGGCATTGATGAATAGCTTCACATCCCGGCGATTGGCAACCTGGCGCGCGATTTCGATCTTGCGGGCCAGCAGGTCGGGCGAGGCAGCACCGTCCTCGATATTGATCCCCACGGCACCGGCGGCGATCACCGCGTCGACCACTTGCGCAACTCGGTCCAGGTCATCGGAATAACCCGCCTCAATGTCCACGCTCAACGGTACGCTGATGACCCGGGCGATGGATTCGACGGTGGAAACCAGCCGCTCAAGCGGCAAGGTGTTGCCATCCGGATAACCATGCACCCAGGCCACCGCTGCGCTGCTGGTGGCCACGGCTTTGCTGCCCAGCTGTTCCACCAGTCGCGCCCCGGTGGCGTCGGCGACGTTGGTCAGAATCAACAGCCCGCTCTGGTGCAGTTGATGGAATTGAGTGTCGAGTGTGTCCATTGAATGTCCCTCCTTATGACTTTTTATTGAAAAACAATGGAGTGATCAGAATGCCAGTTGTTGGGTGATTTGCACCGCGGCGCTTTCCAGCCTGAGCAGAAACGCTTTACGCGGTTGTCCACCACCATAGCCGGTCAACGAGCCGTCTGCGCCGATCACCCGATGACAGGGCAGCACAATCGCCAGACGGTTTTGCCCGTTGGCCATGCCCACGGCGCGACTGGCGCCGGGCTTGCCCAGTTGCGCGGCAATCGCGCCATAGGTGCTGGTCTGGCCGTAGGGGATCTTCATCAATTCGCTCCACACCTGCTTGGCGAACGCGCTGCCGGGCAGGTGCAGGGGCACGTTGAATTCGCTCCGTTTGCCGGCGAAGTATTGCGCCAGTTCCTCTTCGATCTGCTGCAAATGCCCGTTGTGTCCGGGGGCCACGGCGTAGCCATAATGGTTCTGCAGTTCTTCGATTTCCTTGGTCAATGCCGGTCGGTCGAGAAACTCCAATAGCACCAGCCCACGCCGTTCGGCCATGGCGATCATCGGTCCCAGTGGCGTGGTCAATCGGGTGAACAGCAGCGGCTCGCTGTGGGCGGCGCGACCGGGGGTGATGTGGAATGACTTTTGAAACGCATCGCGAAAACCGCTCAGGGATTCATAGCCGGAATCGAACGCCGCGTTGTCGATGGAGTCGCCCTGTTTGATGCCACCGAGGGCGATGCCCAGGCGTCGGCTGCGCAACCAGGCATGAAAGGTCATGCCGAAATGCTGCTTGAACCAGCGCCGCAGTTTCAGCGGCTCGATGCCCTCGGCGAGCAATTGGGCATCGGTCCAGCGCTGGTCGGGGTCGGCGTCGACGGATTTCAGCAGTCGTTGCACCCAGTCCGGCGCAATGGCCGCGGCGTCCAGCGGCTTGCACCGCAGGCAGGCCCGATAACCCGCCGACATCGCCTCATCGGCATGGGCGAAGAACTCGACGTTTTCCGGCTTCGGCTTGCGCGCCGTGCAACTGGGGCGGCAGAAGATGCCGGTGGTTTTGACCGCGGTAAAGAACACCCCCTCGTAGGCGGTGTCGCGTTCGAGCATGGCGCGAACCATCTCGGCGTGGGGCGGAAGCACAGCGTTTTGTAGGTTCATGGGCTGAGCATAAGCCGCGTTGCCTGGCGCCTCCACCGGAAAATCGACAGAGAATTTTTGTACCCTGAGCTACAGTCATCGGGTCACCGGCAATGCTGTAAACGATATTTTCAGGAATCCATCCCAATGCAAGCATTCACGATTAAGCACATCGATCATATCGTCCTGCGCGTCGAGGACCTCGAACGCAGCATCGCGTTTTACGGCGAGGTACTTGGCGCCGAACTGGTCAAGCGCCGCGACGATCTGGGCCTGGTGCATTTGCGTGCGGGCACCTCGATGATCGACCTCGTCGATATCCAGGGCGAGCTCGGCCGCACGGGCGGGGCTGCCGCTGGTCGCGAACGGCGCAACGTCGACCACTTCTGCCTGCGCATCGAACCGTTTGACGAGGAAGCGCTGGTCAGTCACTTGCAGTCCTTCGGCCTGAAACCCGAGAAAGCTGCGGTGCGTTTTGGTGCCGAAGGCAACGGGCTGTCGATCTATTGCTTCGATCCGGACGGCAACCAGGTCGAACTGAAAGGACCGTCCCAAGCGTAAAGGTCAGGCCCGTTTCGCCATCAACAGCACAGAAGCTGCCGCCGACAGCAACCCCGCGCAGCAACGGTTGAACATCCGCTTGCCCCGCGGTTCGGCGAACCAGCGGCGCATGTGCAGGCCCATGTAGGCGTAGGCGCTGATGGCAATCCATTCCAGCAGCAGGAACAACGCGCCGAGCACCGCGAATTGCGGTGCCACCGCCTGGGTCGGGTCGACGAACTGCGGCAGGAAGGCGGTGAACAGCAAAATGGCCTTGGGATTACCCGCTGCCACCAGAAACTCCTGCCGCGCCAGGGCCAGGATCCCCACCGGCGTGCCGGTGATGTGCTGCTCGGCCTCGGGATTGGCACGCCACAGTTGCCACGCCAGGTACAACAGGTAAGCGGCACCGATGATCTTGATCGCGTAGAACAGCCATTCCGAGGTTTTCAGCACCACCGACAATCCGGCGGCGGCCAGGCCAATCATCCCGGCAAACGCCAGCAAACGCCCGACGCCGGCCACACAGGCGCGACGATAGCCATAACGGGTGGCGTTGCTGACCGACAACAGATTGTTTGGGCCGGGGGCCATGTTCAGGGCGAAGCAGGCCGGCAAAAACAGGAGGAGGGTGGCGAGGTCCATGAACGGGGCTCCAGGAACGAGAGCGGTATTTTTATCACGAAGGGGTAGTGTCCTAGCCTATACAGCGGTGGATGCAAATAGCCGTACAGAGAAAAACACGGGAGGAAAAACACGGGACAGACCACGATTGTTCGGCATCTGCCTTGAATCGTGGTCTGTCCCTTTTTGCGCTACGCCGGACGCGGTGCTTCTACGGGCGGGGTGCCGTCGTGGAACATTGTCTTCAGTTGAGCACGCAGTTCTGGTGAATCGGTGTGCTTGTGAACACTGACCGCATGCTGTGCCGCGGCCTCCAGCAGTTCGTTTTCAGAGTCTGCGGACAGGGCGACCGAGCATTTGGACGCGCTTGGGAACTCGCGGCAGTCGATGTATTTACGCGCCATGATCTTCTCCTCCCTACGATGAAGGCAGGCTGTGGCCTGCGTGAACGATCACTCGACGCGCCCCGCATCGAGTGTGCCGACTCTTGAAGTATAGGCCCGCCATAAGGTCCCTCGTGACAGTCTTGCAACCTACAGGAAGTGACATGCGTCGCGGGACAGGCAAGGGTTGTTTTCTTCAATACAGCATTCCCCTGGCTCTTTACCTTGACCCCTGGTTCAACTGAATTGAAGAAGGTATGCAATGAGTCTGATTCTTTCCATGGCGGCGTTTGCCTTGGTCGCTTCCATTACACCGGGGCCGGTGAACATTGTGGCGTTGAGTTCGGGGGCGCAGTTCGGTTTTCGCGCCAGTCAGCGACATGTCGCCGGAGCAACGCTGGGTTTCGTTTTATTGCTGGTATTGATGGGATTGGGGTTGCATGAGGTATTGCGGCTGTGGCCGGCGTTGACGCAGGTGGTGCAACTGGCGGGTGTTGCGTTTCTGTTGTTCATGGCCTGGAAACTGGCGGCGGACGATGGTCGCATTGATGCGGATAAATCGCGCCGGGCGCCGTCGATGTTAT
The DNA here is from genome assembly GCF_059420765.1 of Pseudomonas sp. GW821-FHT03E01. Lineage (NCBI taxonomy): Bacteria > Pseudomonadati > Pseudomonadota > Gammaproteobacteria > Pseudomonadales > Pseudomonadaceae > Pseudomonas > Pseudomonas sp. GW821-FHT03E01. The sequence continues at coordinate 175,237 of NZ_JBWKUI010000015.1, forward strand.
ATGGCGCGATGATGCAATGGCTCAATCCGAAAGCCTGGCTGGCCTGTGTAGCGGGCATGGGCGCGTTCGTCGCGGACGGTGAGGCGCGGCTGGTCTGGCAGTTTGCGGCGGTGTATCTGGTGATCTGCTATGTGTCTGTCGGCTGTTGGGCGTATGCCGGGACATGCCTGCAGGGTTATCTGAATAATCCTGTAGGCATGCGATGGTTCAACCGGCTCATGGCATTGTTGCTAGGGCTGAGTGCGGTGTATTTGTTGCTTTCCTAAGCAACATACCCTCAGTCATTCACCTTAATCGAGTCCGTGCAGCAAACTGAACTCTTGTTTTGTCAGCGGTGTGAACCGGTTGTTTCGAAGCTGGCTGATGGCATACAGGGCACGACCCGTACGGCCATTACCGTCGCCTAGACCGTGGAAACCTACGACGGTCGCCAGCAACTGTTTGTCGAAATGCTCATGACCGGAGTTCAGTGTTTTCAGATGTTGTTCCATCGCGGCGAATCCACTGATGTTGCTAGCGTATTTCTTGTCATTGACGCCCACGCGTACGACGTCCGAGGTGGCTGGCGCGATACGGGCATGCAGCTGTTTGATCACGGTCGGATCAGTCAGTGTTTTTTGATTGCCGGCGTACTCGCGCAGTACCGCAACGATGCTGTCGAGGTCGTTGCCAGGGGAGGTAGAACCATTGACGATCCAGGCGCCGGCCCTTTGCGAGTTATCGGTAAAGCCCATTGGATTGAAGGCTGATTCTGGCATGACCTGATTAAACGGTACCTTGCCCAGGTCTTGCTGTAATACGTTTTGTTGGTAATTCTTCATGTAGGTGACGTTTTTCGCTTCGACCTGGGCAAAGGTTGCCAGTGTATCGGCGTAACCTTGAGCACCGGATGCGGAGCGGGCGCTGGTGTAGCTGTATTGAGCTTTTTCCAGGACTGCCTTGAAAAGATCTTCAACAGGCGTTCGACCGATCAATCCCTGCAGATCTTGCGCTTGCTTGAGTCCGAGCGCCGATTCAACAAGCGCATTGTTGAACAGATGCTCCAGTTCGGACGGCAGAGCGCCATCTGGCAGTCGACTGTTCTTGTTGCCCAGGCGGGTCACAATCTGTTCAACGGTTTGAATGCTGTCGTCCTTGAACAGCGCTCGACCATGGGCAACCGTGTCCAGCGACATTCGAATCCGGGGGCCTGCGCCGGTATGGTTGATGGCCCGGAGCAGATCATAGCTGTTCGCGCCCGTCAGATAGCGCAACTGCCGCCGAGCCAGATACGGGGTGGAGAGCGCATGAGCGCCTAGTTTTTTCACGCCCCGGGCCAATAGTTTTCCGCCACCCTTGAGCAGTTGAGGCACTCCGTCAATGGGGTTGAAAAGGCTGATGATAGTACTGCCAACAACTTTGGACGTGGAAAGGAGTTTGGAGACCAGGGTCGTGGCCTTGGCGCTGATAGCGGTAACTTTAATGCCGACGACGGCAAAGGAAACAGCGAGGGCCGCCGCGTCCATGACACAGCCGTGAATAGCGCGGTTTTGTCGGGCAGGAACCCCCGAGGAAAGCTCCTCGACGCATTCCTTGAACGGAATGATCAGGTTCAGAATGAATGTGAAGATGGCGTCGGTCTTTTCAATCGCTTTTTCACGTTTGGTCTGATCGAGGCCCAGTTGCATCAGTTCATCTACAGTGAAATAGGGGTTCTTTTTTGCAATAAGGTCGCTGATTGCTTCTTTTCGCGTGGAACGAAAGTAGCGGTTCGGCGAGGGGGTGCCTGCACTGGCCGACGATGGGTTGAATTCACCTATCTTGCGGATGAAAAAGGCGGACCGGGAATAGCTGCGGGGGGCCGTGTTCGCTCGATAAGCCTGTATATCCAGACGGCCTTCCAAATGGTGTTTGTGGTTCACAAACGTCGCTACAGCGGACCCACTGGCCATGAAGAGAGGGCGAAACACTTCGCCAAGTTCCTCGCTGTATACGCATTCCGTCCTCATTGGAAACAGTTGATAACAACGAAGCTCTGAATCAAGTACCGCACAAATGAGAACACCATAACGACCCGTCTTCCCAGGGATGGGCGTCGCTGGTCTTACTACGCCCGTCGGGTTGGGAATATTGGTAAATCGGGTGGTGGTGTATTCCTGAACACAATAGATACCCAGGTGGCCGTCCTCGATGAACGACCTGTCCGTCGGGCTTAGTTGCGAAAAGGTGACGTTGATAATGGCCGACAATGCTTCGGTCATTGAGTTGTGATGATTGTGGACCGCTTGCTGAAATAAATCCGCAACGGGGTACATGTCAGCCAGATCAGGAAAGGACTCGTAAATGCTGGTGCCTTTGGCTCGATCCCAATCCCGGGTGTGAAGCTCATCGCCCAGGTAAAGATCGACAACCGATACTCGCCTTCCCGCGCCGCCGCCCGTTCCGCGATGTTTGACCAACAGTTCCTCGGGGTCACAATCCGGCACTTGGGATTTCAGTTCTTTAAGCGCGAGCGCCTTGCGATGGGGCAGCGGTTTGCCCAGATCAATCAAGGCGCTCGTCATCATGTCCGCATGTTGCTTGTACTCATCCATCGCCACCGTAACGGCTTGCTGATTGAGGTTGCCCTCTGAATCCCGGGAGATCAGGTCGTTCATCAGCGCCCAAGTGATCACCGGGTCAGCCGAGTGCGCGGCAAACACTGCTTTGAGCTCGGGTGTCAATTGCGATGCGCGGGCGAACCCCAGCAGGTGTTGGTAGGCCATGCTCCGGGAAACACCGGGGGTGATCGCTTCGGCAAAGTGTACGGCCTGGGTGAAGACGACCCACGCCGGTGTGCCGATACGCAGATTGGACGGCAGTTCATCGGCAAGATATTCCGGCGCCATGCCACCCAGGACCCATTCCGCGACGAGCGGGGCAATCATGGCGTCGAGCTTGAGTTGGCTGACCAGATGCTGTTCAAGTTGCGTGCGGACCGCTGAGGGGGAAAGCAGCAAATGACGTTTCGAGTAGAGGTCAAAACCTGCAAACGAGGTATTGGCGCTGTCCAGTTCCGGATCAAGGTCAAGCAGCATCACCGCAATCATCAGCTGTTCGATGAACTGCTCGGTGGGCTTGGGGCCGTTTTCATCAGCGAACCAGCCTAATGCCGTCATGAACGCATGCCCATTATTCGCGCTCGACACTGCAATATCGATCAGCCGTGTCAGACGGTAACCTTGGCTGGTGGGCAGTTTGTCGGCGGAAAAGCTTTCAAGTTTCAGCGCATGGCCATAAAGCGAAACCAAAGGAAGTTCGCCTCCGGTTTCTTCCTCGATCACATCGCGAATGAGGGCGCGATTTTTCTCCGTGAGTTCGAACGGTGAGTCTTTGGGAGGGCTCAGCAACTCCCAGTAGTTCCCATAGGGCGACGGTGCTGGAAGGGGGGTGACATTCAGTAAGTCAATTAACTCTTTTGCACTTTCCACGCTGGCCGGAAGTGGCAAGCTGTGAAAACGCAACCACTGACTTATTGTGATTTTTTCGGTGGACGTCACCCATCCGCCAGTCAGCTTGGCACTGCCTGAAAGGAGGCGTAGTTGTTCGTCGATATCGGCAACGCCAGTGAAGTGATGGGCGATGTCGTTACGCTCGGAGAAGAAACTGACAGTGATCAGCTCACCGTTGGCTTCACGGGTACTGATGTTGTCATAGGAATAAAAGAGTTGGCCGCGTTCATTGACATGAAAGATGTTTGTTCGGGAGATGCCTTGTTCGACCGCGATTTTTTTGAAGTCGGGTTGCCGGCTGAGCCTCGCCAGGCAGGTAGTAGCTGGACGATGTAGTTGGGAGAAGTCGGAATTCGGGTCACAGGTAACTGATACACGATCCCACGACCATCCAACGGTTGCCATGACGTCTTCATCGCTGAGGAAGTTGGCGATGGCTTCAATGACTAATTGTTTTTCGCGTTGGTTGCTGGAATGAAAAACGTTGTTGTTCGGCGTGTTCAAGTAAGAAGCTCCATCTTCTGATATTGGGTTGTAGCGTGGGAAGGGAGCTTAAATAAGAGTTTGGAGTGTTGTCATATTAGTTATATGACTTTGTATGAGTTTTACCGGCATGGCTCGTGGGTTTATATTAACTAACCTGTTTTTGACAGGGGCGCATTTCGACATATTAACTTACCCGCGATATTGCCCTGGTGTCGCCGCCAGATGTTGCTTGAACGCCCGCTGAAAATGCGCCTGATCAGCAAATCCGGCCTCCAATGCGACATCGGCGATCAGCCTGCCGCTACGCAGTCGATCCCGGGCGAACTGGATGCGCCGGTTGACCAGAAATGCATGGGGCGTCATGCCGTAATGCTGTTTGAAGGCGCGGATAAGGTAGGACGGCGACAGTTGCGCCGCTTCGCAAATGTCTTCGAGCTTGAGCTGATGCGTGCAGTTATCGCGGATGTAGTCGGCGGCCCGTTCGAGCTTGAAATTGGGTTCGCGCAGCGGTTGATCGACCGGGTTGAGCCGCTGTTGCACCTCGGTGAAAAACTCCACCGCCGCGCTGTGTTTGCGCAGCACGTCTTGCTGCTGATCGATCAACACCTCGTATACGCTCCTCAGGCCGGCGAACAGCTCGAGATCGCGATTGTGGGTGATGGAAAACCGGCGAAACGCCGAATCCTGGCTGAAGCCGAGCTGATGCTGCAAGTCAGTCAGCCAAGGCGTCTCGACGTACAGCATCAGGTACGACCAAGGCTGGTCATCGATCGGATTGCAGGCATGCACATCGCCGGGGTTCATCAACACCACGGTGCCGGCGCTGACCTGAAACTCCGATTGCTCATGGATGTAGGTGCTGCGCCCAGCGGTGATAGCACCGATGGAAAAGTGTTCGTGGGAATGCCGGGCGTAGCAGACCTCGCGGCCGTCGGCGATGGAGCGGGCTTCGATGAAGGGCAGGGCGTCGTCGCGCCAGAAACGCGGGGCTTTGTCTGCATCTTTGGCGACGGTGTGCTTCATCTCGATGTCCTTGGCGGGCCAGTGCCTGAGTGTATTAGCTCTGGCCCGCAAAGGCTCGTTCCAGTTCGGCGATGTCGAGTTTTTTCATTTGCAGCATCGCTTGCATCGCGCGCTGGGACTTGTGCGTATCGGGGTCTTGCATCATGTGCATCAGCGCGATCGGCACGATCTGCCATGACACGCCGAATTTATCCTTGAGCCAGCCACATTGCTGCGCCTGCACAGGCCCACCGGCGGACAGGTTGCCCCAGAAGTGGTCGACTTCCTCCTGATTCTGACAATTGACCTGGAACGACACCGCTTCGTTGAAGGTGAACACTGGCCCGCCATTGAGACCGGTGAAGGTCTGGCCATCAAGCTCGAAGCTGACCGTCATCACCGAACCTTCCGGGCGGCCGTGGATTTCCTGACCGGCCTTGCTGTAATGGGTGATGGCGGTGATTTTCGAGTGATCGAAGATCGAGCAATAGAATTTCGCCGCCGTTTCGGCCTGATCGTCAAACCACAGGCAGGGCGTGATTTTTGGAAAGCGTTGCATGGCGGTTGTCCTCGGCAGATTGAACACACTGGATTATCAGATTAGCCAGTCCGCAGTAGACGGGTGGCGCCGTAGATCGACAAGTCCGTAGCAGCTGCCGAGCTGTCCGAGGCTGCTGCTACGGGACGGGAGCGACCGGTGGTCGATGAACATGGCTTGTGGGTCAAATTGCGCTTAGCTGTAGGGATGACCCAAGGCGCCGCGTAGGTATTTCGCTGCCACAGCGGCGCCCCTTCAGAACACCGTGAGTCTGAGGAAATCAGCCATGCTGACCCTGAATATCAATGGCAAGGACCAGGAACTGGATGTCCCCGCGGACATGCCGTTGCTCTGGGTTCTGCGCGATGTCGCGCACCTGACGGGCACCAAATTCGGTTGCGGCATGGCCCAGTGTGGCGCCTGCACCGTACACGTCGACGGCGCGCCGCTGCGCTCTTGCATCACGCCCGCCACGGCGGTGGCCCACGGGCAGAAAATTCTCACCATCGAAGGCCTGTCCAGCGACGGCTCGCACCCGGTGCAACAAGCCTGGGCCGAACTCGATGTGGTTCAGTGCGGTTATTGCCAGTCCGGGCAGATCATGTCGGCGGCCGCGTTGCTGGCGAAGATCCCCAAGCCTACCGACAGCGACATCGACCAGGCGCTGTCCGGCAACATTTGCCGCTGCGGCACCTACCCAAGAATCCGCGCCGCGGTCAAACGCGCCGCCGAGATCGGGTGAGGCGACGTTGAAGCCACGTTGAAGGGAGTCTGAGCAATGAACAGCATCAACCCTGTTTCGCGTCGCGGTTTTCTCAAGGGCAGTGCCGTGTTGGGAGGCGGTCTGGTGGTGGCGTTTGTCATTCCTGGCGGCCATCGCTTCGCCTTCGGTGCCGAGAATCAAGGAGAGGTGTTCGCGCCCAATGCCTTTTTACGCATCGGCAACGACAACAGCGTCATTGTGCTGCTCGGCCATTCGGAAATGGGCCAGGGCATCTGGACCGGCCTGACCATGTTGATCGCCGAAGAACTGGACGCCGATTGGTCGAAAATTCGCGTCGAACACGCGCCAGCCTCGGCCGCCGAGTATGGCCTGCCGGCGTTTGGCGGGATGCAAATCACCGGCGGTTCGACCTCGACCTGGATGGAGTTCGATCGCTATCGTCAGGCCGGCGCAGCGGCGCGCTTGATGCTGATCGACGCGGCAGCCAAGCGCTTCGACATGGCGCCTTCGCAGATTAGCACCGAATCGGGCGTGGTCATTGCCGGCGACAAACGCGCCACTTACGGCGAACTGGCGGATGACGCCGGCAAGTTGCCGGTGCCGGATCCAGCCTCGATCAAGTTCAAGGAAGCCAAGGACTGGAAGGTCATCGGCAAACCCACCAAGCGCCTCGATACCCCGGAGAAAATCACCGGGCAGGCGAAGTTCGGCATGGACGTGCAATTCGACGGGCTCATGACTGCGGTGGTCGCTCGGCCGCCAGTGTTCGGTGGCAGCGTCAAATCCTTCGAAGGCGCCGAGGCGCTGGCGGTGCCTGGCGTGCACAAAGTGGTGCAGGTGCCCACGGGAGTCGCGGTGATTGCCGATCATTATTGGGCGGCGAAGCTGGGGCGCGATGCGCTGAAGGTTGTATGGGAACCGGGGCCGAACGCCGGGCTCGACAGCCAGCAACTGCTGGAAAGCTTCCGTAAACTCGCCGCCACCCCCGGGACCTCGGTCAGCCAGGCCGGGGACGCGACGGTCATGTTGGGCAGGGCGGCGAAGACTATCGAGGCCGAATACAGCGTGCCGTACCTGGCCCACGCGCCGATGGAACCGCTCAATTGCACGGTGAACATCACCAAGGACAAATGCGAAATCTGGACCGGCACGCAGTTCCAGACCCTGGATCAGATGATTGCGGGGAAGATCACCGGGCTCAAACCCGAACAGGTCGAGATCCACACCCAATTCCTCGGTGGCGGCTTCGGGCGTCGGGCCAACCCGACCTCGGATTTTGTCAGCGAGGCGGTGTACGTCGCCAAAGCGGCAGGCGAACCGGTGAAAACCGTCTGGTCCCGAGAGGATGACATTCGCGGCGGTTACTATCGCTCGGCATTCCTGCATCAGGCACGCATCGGGCTGGACGCCGACGGTATGCCGATCGCCTGGAAGCATATGCTGGTCGGGCAGTCGATCATGGCTGGCACGTCGTTCGAGGCGACCATGGTCAAGGACGGTGTCGACAAAACCTCCGTCGAGGGTGTGGCCGACAGTCCCTATTTTGAGGGGCTGGCCAATCACCTGATCGACTTGCATTCCCCGCAAACCGGCATCAGCGTGCTGTGGTTGCGGTCGGTGGGGCATACCCATACGGCATTCGTCATGGAGTCGTTGATCGATGAGCTGGCAGAGGCGGCCGGCAAGGATCCGGTGGAATACCGACGAACCTTGCTCAAGGCGCATCCACGGCATCTGGGGGTGCTGAATCTGGCGGTGGAGAAAGCCGACTGGAAAGCGCCGTTGCCGGACGGCCACGCATTGGGCGTGGCGGTGCATGAGTCTTTCGGCAGCTACGTCGCCCATGTGGCGGAGGTGTCGCAGGACAACCTGGCGATTCGCGTACACCGGGTGGTGTGTGCGGTGGACTGCGGCATTGCGGTCAACCCGCAGAGCATCGCCGCGCAGATGGAGTCAGGCATCACCTTCGGTCTCGGATTTACCTTGCACAGCAAACTGACGTTCAAGAACGGCCAGGTGCAGCAATCCAATTTTCACGACTATCAGGTGTTGCGCCTGAACGAAATGCCCGTGGTCGAAGTGCATATCGTCCCCAGCACCGACAAACCCGGCGGCATCGGCGAGGTTGGTGTACCGCCCGTGGCGCCGGCCGTGGCGAACGCGGTGTTTGCCCTGACCGGGCAGCGTCTGCGGGAACTGCCGCTGCAATTGTCGGGGGTGTGACATGAAACGACATCTGTTGCTGGGCGCGGTGGTGTTGATCGGGCTGACTGGCTATGCCTCGGACCTGTTCGCTGATGATAAAGAGGCGCTGAAGGCGTTTGACACGGTACAGAAGGTGTTCCAGAGCCCGCGCTGTCAGAACTGCCATATCCCCGGCGATTCGCCTTTACAGTTCGACGCCGGCAATCCTCACGCGATGAGGGTGGTTCGCGGGATGGATGGCAAAGGGGCGGCCGGTCTGCCGTGTGCCAGTTGCCATGCCGACAGCAATCCGCCCGCCAGTTATGGGCCTCACACACCGCCTGGAGCGCCGCATTGGAGCCTGCCGCCAGCCGCGCACAAAATGGCCTGGATCGGCCTGCCGCCCGACAGGTTGTGCGCAATGATCAAGGATCGTTCCAGTAATGGCGATCGTGATTTTGCGGCACTGATCAAACATGTCAGCGAGGACAAACTGGTGCTCTGGGGCTGGCATCCAGGTGAGGGACGGACGCCGGTGCCGGTGCCCCACGACATTTTCGTCACCCAGTTCAAACTCTGGGCGGACGCTGGAGGGCCGTGTCCGGTGGCGGGTAGCTGACCAGCGGCGCGTTTATAGGGAGTCAAACCGGGTGTGAACGACTCTAACGTTTATATCCATCAAGGGAGTGAGTAATGCTAACCCCAGAAAAACCGCTCAAACCCGGCGTGGGCACGCCGAACGTCCTCGACGGCGCCGTGCAGGACCGCGATGTACTGCGCGACCTGGCGCGCAAGGCCGAGCAAGAACTGATGGGCGTGCAGATGGCGAGCATGGATGAGTTGACGCTGCTGTCCAATCGTCATGGCTTCGAGGCTCTGGCCCAATTGGCGCTGGAGGCTTGTCGGCAGTTGGGCCAACCTGCGACCCTGTTGTTTTTCGACCTTGACGACTTCAAGCGCATCAACCGGTTGTATGGGCGTGCCGAGGGCGACAACGCCCTGAAAACCTTTGCCGACGTGCTGCGCATCGCTTTTCGTGAAAGCGATGTGATCGGTCGGCTGGGCAGCGATGAGTTTGCTGCCTTGTTGACCGGCGCCAACACGGTGGAGATTGCCGCAATCAGGGCGCGCCTCGAAGAAATACTCGATGAGCGCAATGCCACGGTGCATCGTGGTTATGACATTCGCTTCAGTGTCGGGCAGATCGAGTTTGATGCTCAGCTAACCCAAACGGCGCAAGATCTGCTGGCTCTGGTCGATAAGGCGTTGCGTGCCCGACAGTTCGAAGCTCGTCATTCTTGAATGGCGCCTTGCAAAACCGCTGCAACGTGCTCGGCCGTTCGTAACAGCCGACCATCCTCTCTGAACCTTCCGATCATCTGTAGCCCGACAGGCAACATGGCTTGGCCGGGTCTCAGCGGTATGTTCAGTTGCGGCCAGCCAAACGCCCCCCAGAACTTGATGAAGTCCGACGGCCCGGTGCTTTCCAGGCCGACCGGCGCGACCATCCCGCAAGAGGCGCCGAGCATGGCGTCGAAGGGGCGGCAAAGCTCGCTCAAGCGTGGGGCAAGATCAGCCAGGCGCGCCTTGGCAGCGGATTCCTGTTGCCAGGTTGTGGTTGCCGCCCGCTCGAACATGGCCAGGGTCGAAGGGCTCAATTGTGTTCGGTGTTGTTGAAACTCCTTCGCCAGCGAGCGGGCACCTTCGCAATCGTTAATCAACTGATGATCGTCGAATACACCGGCAAACTCATCCGGCAGCCGTACATCGCTCACGTGATGGCCGGCGCTGCGCAACTGATCCACCGCCTGTTCCAGGGCAAGGACCACGTCGGGGTCCACTTGATCCCAGCGCGACGTGCGGCAGAACCCCAAGTGCAGCGGACGCCGCTCGATGTCCGGCATCACAAACCCGGGAATCAACACGCGCGCTACCAGGTGCAGGTCGCGCACTGACTGGCCATACCAACCCACGGTGTCGAAGCTCGGCGCCAACGGTTTTACCCCTTCCAGCGACACCAGACCCAGCGACGGTTTGAAGGCGAAGAGGCCGCAGTAGGATGCCGGCTTGAGCAACGAGCCAGCGGTCTGGGTGCCCAGCGCCAGGGCAAAGAACCCTGCAGCCATCCCGGCCGCCGAGCCCGCGCTGGAGCTGCCCGGCGTTCGCGTAAGGTCGTGGGGATTGCGGGTTGGACCGGTGTGCATGTACGCAAACTCGGTGGTATGGGTCTTGCCCATGATCAGCGCCCCGGCCTGGCGCAGCAGCGTCACGACGTGGGCGTCCCGGGAGGGTTGATGGTCGGTATAGATGGGTGAATAGAACTGCGTGGGGTGGGTCGCAGTGTCGAAAATGTCCTTGATACCCACGGGGACGCCGGCCAGCAGACCCTGGCCGTTGTGCTGCGCCGCATCGGCGCGGACCTGCCGGGCGTCGAACGAGACAAAAGCCTGGATATCCGGCTCTTGCGCCTGAATGCGTTGAAGAAAGGTTTCGACGACGATGGCAGCGGTGGTCTCGCCATTGACCACCGCTTCACTGAGGGTGGTGGCGTCAAGGGGCAGGCGGATCATTTGGCGAACAACTGATTGATATTTTTGAACGCCTTGAACTCCAGAGCATTGCCGCAGGGATCGAAAAGAAACATCGTGGCTTGTTCGCCCACCAATCCCTGAAACCGGATGCCCGGCTCGATCACGAAGTGTGTACCCAGGGCTTTCAGGCGTTCGGCCAGCGCCTCCCATTCTTCCATCGGCAATACCACACCGAAATGCGGCACCGGTACGTCGTGGCCATCCACGGCGTTGGTATGGGCGGCCTCCTGAGAAGCGTTTTTCGGGGCCAGATGAATCACCAGTTGATGGCCGAAAAAGTTGAAATCGACCCAGTGATCGCTGGAGCGACCTTCTTCCAGGCCGAACACCTCGCCATAGAAACGCCGGGTAGCGTCCAGATCGTAAACCGGGATGGCCAAATGAAAAGGGGACAGTTGCATCGGATGTGCCTCGATGGGTTGAGCGTTGAGGCTGAGTTTAGTCCTGTGCTTTTTGATTGAAAGACGATAGTTTTTGCAGCGAGCTCAAATTATTTCGATCAATTGGGGGGCCGTATGCTGCGGGAACTGAAAACCTTCATTGCCGTGACGCGCCATGGCACGTTCGCAGCGGCAGGCATGCACATTGGCCTGACTCAGTCGGCGGTCAGCGCGCAGATCCGCAATCTGGAGCAGGCGTTGGGCATCCGTCTGTTCGATCGCACCGGGCGTCAGGCACTCCTCAATGCCGCAGGGCAGCGAGCGTTGCCGATGGCTCAGGAAATGCTCGAGATCTTCAGTCGCATGGCCGTCAGTGATGACATCAGCGAGTTTCGTGGCGAATTGAAGATCGGCGCGGTGGCCACCGTCCAGACCGGTTTGTTGCCACGGGCGCTGTTGCGACTCAGGCAACAGGCGCCGTTGCTGGAGGCGAAACTGGTGCCGGGGGTATCCCTGAACCTGCTGAGCCAGGTGGACACTGGCGAAGTGGACCTGGCGATTCTGATCAAGCCGCCGTTCGAACTGCCCAAGGAATTATCGGTGCAAGTCATTCGCCGGGAGCCGTTTGTGCTGATCGTGCCGGCCGACCTTGAGGGGGATGACCCGCTGCAGTTACTCGCCAGCCATCCCCACGTACGCTACGACCGCAATTCATTCGGTGGGCGATTGGTGACGCGTTTTTTGCGCGAGCAGCAGATTGATGTACAGGTGGCTCTGGAGCTGGATGAGCTGGAAGCCATTGTCAAGATGGTGGAATGCGGGCTGGGTGTTTCGCTATTGCCCGAGGCGGGGCTGTGGCTTGAGCATGGGGCGAAGGTCAGGATCATCCCGCTGGGAGAGCTGACGTTCTACCGGGAGATCGTGCTGTTGCAGCGTTATAGCCAGCGTACACAGCCGATCCAGCAGTTGTTTGCTCAGTGTTTGTTGTGAAGATCTTTTGAATTTGAGGGCACAAAAAACCCGCCTGAAGAGGCGGGTTTTTTAACGGCTAACCGAAGATCACTCTTCGATGTTGCCCATGGCGGTGGTGTTGAAGCCGCCGTCTACGTACATGATTTCGCCGCTGATGCCGGACGCCAGGTCCGAGCACAGGAAGGCGCCGGCATTGCCGACTTCTTCGATGGTGACGTTACGACGCAGCGGGGTTTGCGCTTCGTTGGCGGCCAGCATTTTGCGGAAGTTCTTGATGCCGGAAGCGGCGAGGGTGCGGATCGGGCCAGCCGATACGCAGTTGACGCGGGTGCCGTCCGGGCCCAGGGAGCCGGCCAGGTAACGTACGCCAGCTTCCAGGGAAGCCTTGGCCATGCCCATTACGTTGTAGTTCGGCATGGTGCGCTCGGCGCCCAGGTACGACAGGGTCAGCAGGCTGCCATTGCGGCCTTTCATCATTTCGCGACCAGCCTTGGCCAGGGCCACGAAGCTGTAGGCGCTGATGTCGTGAGCGATGCGGAAACCTTCACGGGTGGTGGCTTCGGTGAAGTCGCCGTCCAGTTGGTCGCCCGGGGCGAAGCCGACGGAGTGCACGATGCAGTCCAGGCCGTCCCACTTCTTGCTCAACTCTTCGAAGACCTTGGCGATTTCGGCATCGCTGGCCACGTCGCACGGGAAGCACAGCTCAGGGCTCGAACCCCAGCCCTGTGCGAATTCTTCGACACGACCCTTGAGTTTGTCGTTCTGATAAGTGAAGGCAAGCTCAGCGCCCTCGCGATGCATGGCGGCAGCGATGCCGGATGCGATGGACAGCTTGCTGGCGACACCGACGATCAGTACGCGCTTACCGGCGAGAAAACCCATGTGTTGCTCCTCTCTTTCAGGTTTATTGCGCAGTGGCTGGTGCCAGAAAAGCGGCTTCCAGCAACTGCTGTGTATACGGATGTTGGGGGGCGGCAAAGATACTTTGCGCGTCTCCCTGTTCGACCACTTGGCCATGCTTGACCACCATCAGCTGGTGGCTCAGCGCTTTGACGACAGCCAGGTCATGGCTGATAAACAGATACGTCAGGTTGTACTTGGTTTGCAGTGAACGTAGCAGCTCCACCACTTGGCGTTGCACGGTGCGGTCGAGGGCCGAAGTCGGCTCGTCCAGCAGAATCAACGCCGGTTTTAGCACTAAAGCCCGGGCAATGGCGATTCTCTGCCGCTGCCCACCGGAAAATTCATGGGGGTAGCGGTGCCGGGTTTCCGGGTCCAGGCCTACCTCCTTGAGTGCCGCAATAATCGCTTGTTCCTGCTCGGCCTCGGTGCCCATCTTGTGGATCCGCAGGCCTTCACCGACGATCTGGCTCACGCACATCCGTGGGCTCAGGCTGCCGAAAGGGTCCTGGAACACCACCTGCATTTCCCGCCGCAGCGGCCGAACCTGTTGCTGCGTCAGGCAGTCTAGCTGCTTGCCTTCAAAACGGATCGCACCTTTGCTACCGATCAGCCGCAAAATCGCCAAACCGAGCGTCGACTTGCCGGAACCGCTTTCTCCCACAATCCCCAGAGTCTGTCCCTGGGGCAGGCTGAAATTGATGCCGTCCACCGCCTTGATGTGGTCGACGGTCTTTTTCAGAAAGCCTTTCTTGATCGGGAACCAGACTTTCAGGTCCTCGACCTGCAGCAAGGGCGGGCCAATTACATTGGTCGCAGGCTTGCCGCTGGGCTCTGCTGCCAGCAGTTCCCGGGTGTACGGATGCTGCGGCGCGCGGAACAATTCTTCGCACGATGCCTGTTCGACGATGCAACCGCGCTGCATGACACATACGCGATGCGCAATTCTTCGTACAAGGTTCAAATCGTGACTGATCAGTAACAGCGCCATGCCCAGGCGGGCCTGCAATTCCTTGAGCAATTCGAGGATTTTCAGCTGAACAGTCACGTCCAGAGCGGTGGTCGGTTCGTCGGCGATCAGCAGTTCCGGCTCGTTGGCCAGGGCCATGGCGATCATGACCCGCTGGCGCTGGCCACCGGACAATTCGTGGGGCAGGGCCTTGAGACGCTTCTCGGGTTCCGGGATGCCGACCATCTCCAGCAGCTCCAGCGTGCGCCTGGTCGCGACTTTGCCGGTCAGGCCCTTGTGGATGCCCAATACCTCGTTGATCTGCTTCTCGATCGAGTGCAGTGGGTTGAGCGAGGTCATCGGCTCTTGAAAGATCATCGCGATCCGGTTGCCGCGGATGTGGCGGATGGTTTTCTCTTTCAGCTCCAACAAGTTCCGGTCGGAATAGGTGATGGTGCCGGACGGATGCCGGGCCAGCGGATAGGGCAGCAGCCGCAGGATCGAGTGGGCGGTCACCGACTTGCCGGAGCCGCTTTCACCCACCAGCGCCAAGGTTTCGCCGCGCTTGATGTCGAAGCTGACGCCTTCGACCACCCGCTGAACGTGCTCGCCAACGACAAATTCGACGGCCAGGTCGCGCACTTCGATCAGATTGTCCTGATTCATTTCACTTCCTCGGGTCGAAGGCATCGCGAGCGGACTCGCCGATGAATACCAGCAGACTCAACATCAACGCCAGCACCGCAAACGCACTCATACCGAGCCACGGCGCTTGCAGGTTGGATTTGCCCTGGGCCACCAACTCACCCAGCGACGGGGCGCCCGGCGGCAAACCGAAGCCGAGGAAGTCGAGGGCGGTCAGCGTACCGATGGCGCCGGTCAGGATGAACGGCATGAAGGTCATGGTCGAGACCATGGCGTTGGGCAAAATGTGGCGGAACATGATCGCACCATTCTGCATGCCCAGCGCCCGGGCCGCGCGCACGTACTCCAGATTCCGCCCGCGCAGGAACTCCGCGCGCACCACATCCACCAGGCTCATCCACGAAAACAGCAACATGATCCCCAGCAGCCACCAGAAGTTCGGCTGCACGAAACTGGCGAGAATGATCAGCAGGTACAGCACCGGCAGCCCGGACCAGATCTCCAGGAAACGCTGCCCGGCCAGGTCGACCCAGCCGCCATAAAAGCCCTGCAAGGCGCCGGCGATCACGCCGATGATCGAGCTGAGGATGGTCAGCGTCAAAGCGAACAGCACCGAAATCCGGAAACCGTAAATCACCCGGGCCAACACGTCGCGGCCCTGGTCATCGGTGCCCAGCAGGTTGTCGGCGGACGGCGGCGCGGGGGCCGGGACTTTCAGGTCGTAGTTGATGCTCTGGTAGCTGTAGGGGATCGGCGCCCACACCACCCAGGCGTCCTTGGCCTTGAGCAGTTCGCGGATGTACGGGCTCTTATAGTTGGCTTCCAGCGGGAATTCGCCGCCGAACGCGGTTTCCGGATAGCGCTTGAGCGCCGGGAAGTACCAGGCGTTGTCGTAATGCACCACCAGCGGTTTGTCGTTGGCGATCAGCTCGGCGCCGAGGCTTGCGCCGAACAGAATCAGAAACAGCCACAACGACCACCAACCTCGCTTGTTGGCCTTGAACAGCTCGAAACGTCGGCGATTGAGAGGGGACAGGTTCATCTCAATGCTCCCGGCTTTCGAAGTCGATGCGCGGATCGACAAGGGTGTACGTGAGGTCGCCGATCAGCTTGAGCACCAGCCCCAGCAGCGTGAAGATGAACAGCGTGCCGAAGACGATCGGGTAGTCGCGGTTGATCGCTGCTTCGAAACTCATCAGGCCGAGGCCGTCGAGGGAGAAGATCACTTCCACCAGCAATGAGCCGGTGAAGAAGATCCCGATGAGCGCTGAAGGGAAACCAGCGATCACCAACAGCATCGCGTTGCGAAACACATGGCCGTAGAGCACGCGGTGACGGGTCAGGCCCTTGGCTTTGGCGGTGACCACGTATTGCTTGTTGATTTCGTCGAGGAAGCTGTTTTTGGTCAGCAGCGTCATGGTCGCGAAGTGGCCGATCACCAGTGCAGTGACCGGCAGAGCCAGGTGCCAGAAATAATCGAGGATCTTGCCGCCGGTGCTGAGCTCATCAAAGTTGTTCGAGGTCAGGCCCCGTAGCGGGAACCAGTCGAAATAGCTGCCGCCGGCGAACACCACAATCAGCAGGATGGCGAACAGGAACGCCGGGATCGCGTAACCGACGATGATCGCCGAACTGGTCCACACATCGAAGTGGCTGCCGTGTCGCGTCGCCTTGGCGATCCCCAGCGGGATCGACACCAGGTACATGATCAGCGTGCTCCACAGCCCGAGGGAGATCGACACCGGCATCTTTTCCTTGATCAGGTCGATGACCTTGGCGTCGCGGAAGAAGCTGTCGCCGAAATCCAGGGTGGCGTAGTTCTTGATCATGATCCACAAGCGTTCCGGCGCCGATTTGTCGAAGCCGTACATGTGCTCGATTTCCTTGACCAGCGCCGGGTCCAGGCCCTGGGCGCCGCGATAGGCGGAACCTGCCACCGACACTTCGGCTCCGCCGCCGGCAATGCGGCTGGTGGCGCCTTCGAAGCCTTCGAGTTTGGCGATCATCTGTTCCACCGGCCCACCGGGGGCGGCCTGGATGATCACGAAGTTGATCAGCAAAATGCCAAACAGGGTCGGGATGATCAGCAGCAGTCGCCGAAAAATATACGCCAGCATCTGATTACTCCGTGCCCGCAGGGTCGGCTTGCAGTTTTGTTTCGACTTCTATCGCAGGTGTCGCGTCGGGTTTGACCCACCAGGTATTGATGCCGATGTCATATTTGGGTGAAACCTTCGGGTGGCCGATGTGGTTCCAGTACGCCACGCGCCAGGTCTTGATGTGCCAGTTGGGGATCACGTAATAGCCCCATTGCAGCACCCGGTCCAGCGCCCGGGCGTGGGCCACCAGGCTTTTGCGCGAATCGGCGTTGATCAGTTGCTCGACCAGTTGGTCCACCACTGGGTCTTTAAGGCCCATGGAGTTGCGGCTGCCGGGTTTGTCGGCGGCGGCGGTCATCCAGAACTCGCGCTGTTCGTTACCCGGCGAGTTGGATTGCGGGAAACTGCCGACGATCATGTCGAAGTCCCGGGAGCGTACGCGGTTGATGTACTGCGAGACGTCGACCCGACGGATCACCAGATCGATGCCCAGGTCGCTGAGGTTGCGCTTGAACGGCAGCAGCACCCGCTCGAACTCGGTCTGGGCCAGCAGGAACTCGATGGTCACCGGTTTGCCGGTGGCATCGACCATCTTGTCGTCGACGATCCGCCAGCCGGCCTCTTGCAGCAGTTGATAGGCTTTGCGCTGCTGGGTGCGGATCATGCCGCTGGCGTCGGTCAGCGGGTTCTGGAACGCCTGGCTGAACACTTGCTCGGGAATCTTGCCGCGGAACGGGTCGAGAATCGCCAGTTGATCGGCGTCCGGCAGGCCAGTGGCGGCCATTTCCGAGTTTTCGAAGTAACTGCGGGTACGCACGTAGGCGCCGTTGAACAGTTGCTTGTTAGTCCACTCGAAGTCCAGCAACAGGGTCAGCGCCTGGCGCACGCGCACATCCTGGAACACCGGACGACGCAGGTTGAACACGAAGCCTTGCATGCCGGTGGGGTTGCCGTTGGGAATTTCTTCCTTGATCAGCCGCCCTTCGGTCACCGCCGGAATGTTGTAGGCCTTGGCCCAGTTTTTCGCGGATATTTCCAGCCAGTAGTCGAACTGACCGGCCTTGAGTGCTTCCAGCGCGACGGTGTTGTCGCGGTAATAGTCAGTGGTCATCACATCGAAGTTGTAGAACCCGCGATTGACCGGCAGGTCCTTGCCCCAGTAATCCTTGACCCGTTCATATCGCACGGAGCGCCCGGCCTTCACTTCGGTGACTTTGTACGGGCCGCTGCCCAGCGGCAGTTCCAGGTTGCCCTTGTTGAAGTCGCGGGTGGCCCACCAATGCTTGGGCAATACCGGCAATTGGCCGAGGATCAGCGGCAGTTCGCGGTTGTTGGTGTGCTTGAACTTGAACAGCACGGTGAGCGGGTCTTCGGCGATCGCTTCCTCCACGTCGCTGTAATAGCCGTGGTAGAGCGGGGCACCTTCCTTGATCAGGGTCTGGAAGCTGAACACCACGTCTTCGGCGCGCACAGGGTGGCCGTCGTGGAAACGTGCTTCGGGGCGCAGATAGAAGCGCACCCAGGTGTTGTCTGGGGCTTTTTCGATTTTGCCTGCGATCAAGCCATATTGAGTGAACGGCTCATCGAGACCCTGTTTGGCCAGGGTGTCGTAGATCATGCTGATGTCGTCGGCCGGCACGCCTTTGCTGATGAACGGATTGAGGCTGTCGAAGCCACCGAACCCGGCCTGACGGAAGATTCCGCCCTTCGGCGCGTCGGGGTTTACGTAATCGAAGTGCTTGAAGTCGGCCGGGTATTTCGGCGGCTCGTTGTACAGGGTCAAGGCGTGTTGCGGGGCGGCGCAGGCCAGCCCGGCGAACAACAGACCGCTGGCCTGCAAGAGCAGGGCGCGTAAGGGAGTCATTGATCTTTCTCCGAAGATTTCAGCCACCAAGCGCTCAGGCCCAGGGTGTAGGGCGGCGTGGTGACGAAGGCGAACCGGTTGCGGTAGGCCAAGCGGTGATAATTGAGGTACCAGTTGGGAATGATGTAGTGCTGCCATAGCAGCACCCGGTCGAGCGCCTTGCCGGCGGCGACTTGTTCATCCCGTGTCTGGGCGCCGAGCAGTTGTTCGAGCAAATGGTCGACCACCGGGTCGGCGATGCCTGCGTAGTTCTTGCTGCCCTTGATCCCGACCTGGCTGGAGTGGAAGTACTGCCATTGTTCCAGGCCCGGGCTGAGGGTCTGGTTGAGGGTCATCAGGATCATGTCGAAATCGAATTGATCGAGGCGCTGTTTGTACTGGGCGCGATCGACCGTGCGCAGCCGTGCGTCGATACCGATGCTGGCGAGGTTCTCGACGTAAGGCTGAAGGATCCGCTCCAGGTTCGGGTTGACCAGCAGGATCTCGAAGCGTAGCGGTTGGCCGATGCTGTTCTGCAGCCGCTGGCCATTGAGCTTCCAGCCGGCTTCGGCGAGCAGGCCCAAGGCCTTGCGCATGGTTTCGCGCGGAATGCCGCGGCCTTCGGTCTGCGGCAGGCTGAACGGCTCGGTGAGCAGCTTGGCGGGCAACTGATCGCGATAGGGCTTGAGCAACAGCCACTCGTGGCCGACCGGCAGTCCCGTGGCAGAGAACTCGCTGTTGGGGTAGTAACTCATGGCGCGTGTGTAGGCGCCGCTGAACAGCGTGCGGTTGGTCCACTCGAAATCGAACATCAGTCCCAGCGCTTCACGGACCTTGATCTGGGCGAAGGTCGACCGCCGAGTGTTCATGAACAGGCCCTGGCTCTGGGTCGGGATCTGGTGCGGGATCTGCGCCTTGATCACCTCGCCACGGCGCACGGCCGGGAAGTCGTAGCCGTTGTCCCAGTTTTTCGCCTGATGCTCGATGTAGATGTCGAACTCGCCGGCCTTGAACGCTTCGAAGGCCACGTCGCTGTCACGGTAGAACTCGACTTCCATGCGATCGACGTTGTATTTGCCGCGATTGACCGGCAGGTCCTTGCCCCAGTAATCCTTGACCCGTTCGAAGACGATCTGCCGCCCGGGGGTTACCGAAGTGATGCGATACGGCCCACTGCCCAATGGCGGCTCGAAGGTGGTGGCCTTGAAGTCGCGATCTTTCCAGTAATGCTGGGGCAACACCGGCAACTCGCCCAGGCGCAGGATCAGCAACGGATTACCGGAGCGCTTGAAGACGAAGCGAATGCGCTGCGGGTTGAGTATGTCGACCCGCGACACTTCCTGCAGGTTGGTGCGGTATTGCGGATGACCTTCCTTGAGCAGCAGACGGTAAGAAAACGCGACATCGTAAGCGGTGATCGGCGTGCCATCGTGGAAGCGCGCTTCGGGGCGCAGGTTGAACACCACCCAGCTGCGGTCTTCACTGTATTCCACCGATTGGGCGATCAGGCCATAACTGGACGTCGGCTCATCGCCCGACGGCGCGTACTGGCCGGTGCCGACCATCAGCGGTTCGTTGAGTTCGTTGATGCCGTATTGCAGGAAGTTGGCCGTGGAAACCGGGCTCGAACCTTTGAAGGTGTAAGGGTTGAGCGTATCGAAGGTGCCAAACGCCATCACCCGCAACGTACCGCCCTTGGGCGCTTGCGGGTTGACCCAGTCGAAGTGGGTAAATCTGGCCGGGTACTTGAGCGTGCCGAACTGCGCATAACCGTGGCTTTCGCTGATCGTCGCGCTTGCGGGGGAGCTCAAGGCCAGGCTGATCAGGAGCAGTAGGAGGGGACGCTTCAAGTCAGAGATCCGATCCAGGCGGCTTGGGCTTTGTGGGCCGTACAGTAACAGCTTGTATCGACAGGAAAAAGACGGGGGCTTAATGCATTGTTAACCGCTGCCTCGATAGCCCTGCGGATCGCAGAGCCTGTGGCGAGGGAGCTTGCTCCCGCTGGGTTGCGAAGCAGCCCCAAAACCTGAAATCCGGTAACTTCTGACACGCCGCGTACTTGGGTTTACGACTGCTTCGCAGCCGAGCGGGAGCAAGCTCCCTCGCCACAAAAGCCCCTAGGCAGGGCGTGCTGTTTAATGCGGGGAAGAAACCGTCAGCATCTGACCCGGTTTCAGCGCCTGGCCTACCCGAGGGTTCCAGCGCTTGAGGTGTTGCATTTCGACATTGAAACGTTTGGCAACCATGTACAACGAGTCGCCTTGCTGGACCTTGTACTGGGTCTGCGGTTTCTGTTTGTCTGACTTGCCGCTGGTTTTGCTGTTCGCCGCCACGACAGTGTTGATGCGACCGCCGCTGCGCTTGCTGGTGTCCTGCATCACAAGGGTCTGGCCGACCTTGAGGTTCTTGCCGTTCAGCTTGTTCCAGCGTTGCAGGTCCTTGACGTCGACCTTGTTGGCCCTGGCAATGGAGGCCAGATTTTCTCCGCGCTTGACCCGGTAGGCGCGCTTGATGCTGGCGATTTCGCTGTCGTCGGCACCTTCGAACACCGGCTTGAGCGGCCGCTGGCTGATCAGCTCTTCAGGACGCATGGTCGACAGGCTGGCAGTCAGCAGTTGCGCCTTGGACGTCGGCACCAGCAGATGCTGGGGACCGTCGATGGTAGTGCGTTGCTTGAAGGCCGGGTTGAGCTGGAACAGTTCGTCTTCGTCGATGTTGGCCACCGCGGCAACCTTGGACAGGTCCATGCGCTGGTTGATTTCGACGACCTGGAAGTACGGTTCGTTGGCGATCGACTTGAGGTTCACGCCATAGGCATCGGGCGCCAACACCACTTGCGACAGAGCCAGCAGCTTCGGCACATAGGCCTGGGTTTCCGCTGGCAGCGGCAGGTTCCAATAGTCGGTTGGAAGACCGAGTTTCTCGTTGCGCTCGATGGCCCGGCTGACCGTGCCTTCGCCGGCGTTGTAGGCCGCCAGGGCCAATAGCCAGTCACCGTTGAACATGTCGTGCAGGCGGGTCAGGTAATCCATGGCCGCGGTGGTCGAGGCGGTGATATCGCGACGGCCATCATAGAAACGGGTTTGACGCAGGTTGAAGTAACGCCCGGTGGAAGGAATGAATTGCCAAAGGCCCACCGCGTCGGCCCGGGAATAGGCCATCGGGTTGTAGGCGCTTTCAATCACTGGCAACAGCGCCAGTTCCAGCGGCATGTTGCGCTCTTCGAGGCGTTCGACGATGTAGTGAATGTAGAGGCTGCCGCGTTCGCCGGCGTTTTCGAGGAAGGACGGGTTGCTGGCGAACCACAGGCGCTGCTGCTCGATGCGCGGGTTGACGCCCAGGTTGTCCTGCAACTGGAAGCCCTGGCGCATGCGCTCCCAGACGTCCTGGGGAACTTGCGGTGTTGGTTTTTCGCTGAGCCAGATTGGTTTTTGCTTGGCTCGCGCGGCGATATTCGGTGTGTGTGTCGCTTCGGTCTGCGGCACATGGCTTGAACAGCCCGCCAAAGTGGCGGACACAGCCACCGCGATGGCTTGAGCCAAGCGGGTCAATGCGTCTGAATTGGTGGCTTTACGAATAGGTGACGACATTGGCTGGAAGTAAGTTCCGGGCGAAAATGTCGGGCGATTCTAGAAAGCACACCCCCTGCGGTCAACCATTCAGAATTTTTGTACCATTGCGCAGGCAGCTTAGAACGTATCTTTCCAAGCCCGCAATGCAGCAAAGACCGCACTCGGAGCCCGGTTTTCGGTTCCATTCCGTTCGTCCACTTTTTCTTTAACGGATGTTTCGCCGGTACGCAAAAACGGATTGGTGAGCTTTTCCAGCGCCAGGGTCGAAGGCAG
Source organism: Pseudomonas sp. GW821-FHT03E01 (assembly GCF_059420765.1). Classification (NCBI taxonomy): domain Bacteria; kingdom Pseudomonadati; phylum Pseudomonadota; class Gammaproteobacteria; order Pseudomonadales; family Pseudomonadaceae; genus Pseudomonas; species Pseudomonas sp. GW821-FHT03E01. The sequence goes on from NZ_JBWKUI010000015.1 coordinate 197,865, forward strand.
CGTCATGATTCCGGCTTCCCGTTGACGGGTGACTTTGGCCAGTCGTTCGAGGGTGTCGGGATTGCCCGGTTCGACCGCCACGGCAAACTTCAGATTGCTCAGGGTGTACTCGTGGGTGCAGTAGACCAGCGTGTCTTCGGGAAGTGCCGCGAGGCGGCTCAGCGAGTGATGCATTTGCTCGGGCGTGCCTTCGAACAAGCGTCCGCAACCGGCAGCGAACAGGGTGTCGCCGCAAAACAGATGACCACGGTGGTAATAGGCGATATGCCCGAGGGTATGGCCCGGTACTGTGATGACATCGAAATCCCAGCCCAGCACGTTGATCCGGTCGCTGTCCTTGAGGGCCACGTCCCGTGCCGGGATGGTCTCGCTGGCCGGGCCATGGACGGTTGCGTCTGTCGCTTTTTTCAGCCGCTCGACGCCGCCGACATGGTCATGATGGTGATGAGTGATCAGAATATCGCTTAGCACCCAACCCGGGTGCGCCGCGAGCCACGCCTCTACGGGCGCGGCATCGCCCGGATCGACTACGGCGCAGCGCTGGGTGCTGTGGTCTTGTAACAACCAGATGTAGTTGTCGGTGAAGGCGGGCAGGGCACTGATCTGTATCATCGTCGGATTCGCCAAGCGGAAAACATTGGCGCATCTTAGAGCTTCCTGGCGCGTTGGAGAATGCAATGACCGATAAAGCGTTCGCTCAGGCTGATCCTGACTGGCTGGCATTGATCAGCGCGGCCCGTGACTGGCTGTCCGGTCCCATCGGGCAATTTTTGCTGGACGAAGAACGACGCATGCTCGAAGACGAGTTGGGGCGCTTCTTCGGCGGCTATCTGGTGCATTACGGCCCCTCGGCACAGACGCCACCGGCGGCGCCGCAGGTGCAGCGCAATGTGCGACTCGGCGCGCCGTTGCCGGGGGTCGAGATCGTCTGCGAAGAGCAGGCCTGGCCCTTGAGCGAGCATGCCGCCGATGTGGTGGTGTTGCAGCATGGTCTGGATTTCTGCCTGTCGCCACACGGCTTGTTGCGCGAAGCGGCGAGCAGTGTGCGCCCCGGCGGGCATCTGCTGATTATCGGGATCAACCCCTGGAGCAGTTGGGGCCTGCGTCATGTGTTTGCCCATGACGCCTTGCGCAAGGCGCGCTGCATTTCGCCGTCGCGGGTCAGCGACTGGCTGAACCTGCTGGGCTTCGCGCTGGAGAAACGCCGCTTCGGGTGCTATCGTCCGCCGCTTGCGTCACCTGCCTGGCAAGCTCGTCTGGCCGGTTGGGAGCGCAAGGCCGGTGACTGGCAATTGTCGGGTGGCGGCTTCTATTTATTAGTCGCGCGCAAGATCGTGGTGGGGCTGCGGCCGGTGCGCCAGGTACGGCGCGAGCCGATGGGCAAGCTGATTCCGTTGCCGATGGCCAAGGTCAATCGTCGTCACATCGAACCGTAATACACTTTTTTATATTCCCGGCCGGGTATGCCCCGGCCTCGGGCATCGTCGGTCACCGATCGGCGAGCCAGCGCATTTTCTGGATAGATTGGCATGAGCGATAGCGTAGAACTCTTCACCGATGGCGCCTGCAAGGGCAACCCTGGCCCAGGCGGCTGGGGCGCGTTGCTGGTGTGCAAGGGCGTTGAAAAAGAACTCTGGGGCGGCGAAGCCAACACCACCAACAACCGCATGGAGCTGATGGGGGCGATCCGTGGCCTGGAAGAGCTCAAGCGTTCTTGCGACGTGCTGCTGGTGACCGACTCCCAGTACGTGATGAAAGGCATCAACGAGTGGATGGCCAACTGGAAGAAACGCGGCTGGAAAACCGCCGCGAAGGAACCAGTGAAAAACGCCGACCTGTGGAAACTGCTCGACGAGCAGGTCCACCGCCACAACGTCACCTGGAAATGGGTGCGCGGGCACATCGGCCATCATGGCAACGAACGGGCCGACCAACTGGCCAACCGTGGCGTGGATGAAGTGCGCGGGTACAAACAGGCTTGATTCCGGCGTAACACGGTCTATCTGAAAGACCCCCGCGAGCGTGTTAACATCGCCGCTTTTGCACGATTGACCCGTTGAGAGCTGAGCACTGATGGCCACCAGATCCGTTGTACTCGATACCGAAACCACCGGCATGCCGGTGACCGACGGCCACCGGATTATCGAAATCGGTTGTGTCGAGTTGATCGGTCGGCGCCTGACCGGCCGGCATTTCCACGTTTACCTGCAACCGGATCGCGAGAGTGACGAAGGCGCCATCGGCGTCCACGGCATCACTAACGAATTTCTGGTGGGCAAGCCGCGTTTCACTGAAGTGGCCGATGAATTTTTCGAGTTCATCAAGGGCGCACAGCTGATCATCCATAACGCGGCGTTCGACGTTGGCTTCATCAACAACGAATTTGCCCTGATGGGCCAGCACGATCGCGCGGACATCACACAACACTGCACGATCCTCGACACCCTGATAATGGCCCGGGAACGTCACCCGGGGCAGCGCAACAGCCTCGACGCCTTGTGCAAACGCTATGGCGTCGACAACTCCGGCCGTGAACTGCACGGCGCCTTGCTCGACTCCGAGATTCTCGCCGACGTTTACCTGACCATGACCGGCGGCCAGACCAGCCTGTCGCTGGCCGGTAACGCGTCCGATGGCAACGGTTCGGGCGAAGGCGCCGATAATTCCGCCACGGAAATCCGTCGTCTGCCGGCCGATCGCCAGCCGACCCGGATCATCCGCGCCAGTGAAGAGGATCTGGCCCAACACGTTGCGCGCCTGGAAGCCATCGCCAAATCCGCCGGCGCGCCGTCGCTGTGGCAGCAATTGGCCGAGGCCAAGGCCCAGGCCTGAGTCCCTTCGAGCGGAAGGTTTTTTGTGGCGAGGGAGCTTGCTCCCGCTCGACTGCGCAGCAGTCGCAAATCCTGCCAATATGGTTCCGAGCGAATGCAGGGGGGGCGCTTCGCAGCCCAACGGGAGCAAGCTCACTCGCCACAGGTATCTTTCTCGACACCGAGTTTGCTGGCCACATGATGGTGCGCCGGCCGGCCCACTTCAGGGCATCCCCCTCGCCACATGCGCTCCAACCCTCTACCCTGAGGTGATTGGCAGGCCACGGTCTGCCGCCTCAGGACGCCGAGCCTCATGTATAAAGATTTGAAATTCCCGGTCCTGATCGTCCACCGCGACATCAAGGCCGACACCGTTGCCGGTGATCGTGTGCGTGGCATTGCCCGGGAGCTGGAGCAGGAAGGTTTCAGTATCGTTTCGGCGGTCGATTACACCGAGGGGCGTCTGGTCGCCTCGACCCATCACGGCCTTGCCTGCATGTTGATTGCCGCCGAAGACGCCAGCACCCACGCGCATCTTCTGCACAACATGGCCGAACTGATTCGCCTGGCGCGGGTTCGGGCGCCGGAGCTGCCGATTTTCGCCCTGGGCGAGCAAGTCACCCTGGAAAACGCCCCGGCCGACGCCATGGCCGAGCTCAATCAGCTGCGCGGCATTCTCTATTTGTTCGAAGACACCGTGCCATTTCTTGCCCGTCAGGTTGCCCGCGCGGCGCGCAAGTACCTGGACGGCCTGTTGCCGCCGTTCTTCAAGGCGTTGGTGCAGCACACCGCAGACTCCAATTATTCCTGGCACACGCCGGGGCATGGCGGCGGCGTGGCGTATCACAAGAGCCCGGTAGGGCAGGCGTTTCACCAGTTTTTCGGGGAAAATACCCTGCGTTCGGATTTGTCGGTGTCGGTGCCGGAACTCGGTTCGCTGCTCGATCACACTGGCCCGCTGGCTGAGGCGGAAGCGCGAGCGGCTCGCAACTTCGGCGCCGATCACACCTTTTTCGTGATCAATGGCACCTCGACCGCCAACAAGATCGTCTGGCATTCCATGGTGGCACGCGATGATCTGGTGCTGGTGGATCGCAACTGCCACAAGTCAGTGTTGCACGCAATCATCATGACCGGCGCGATTCCGCTGTACCTGTGCCCGGAGCGCAATGAGCTGGGGATCATTGGCCCGATTCCGTTGAGTGAGTTCAGCCGCGAATCAATCCAGGCCAAGATCGACGCGAGCCCACTGACCCAGGGCCGCGAGCCCAAGGTCAAGTTGGCGGTGGTGACCAACTCGACTTATGACGGCCTCTGTTACAACGCCGAACTGATCAAACAGAGCCTGGGCAACAGCGTCGAGGTGCTGCATTTCGACGAGGCCTGGTTCGCCTACGCGGCATTCCACGAGTTCTTCGCCGGCCGTTATGGCATGGGCACGTCCCGCAGCGAAGACAGCCCCTTGGTGTTCACCACTCACTCCACACACAAACTGCTGGCGGCGTTCAGCCAGGCGTCGATGATTCACGTGCAGGACGGCGGTGCACGGCAGCTGGATCGTGACCGTTTCAACGAAGCGTTCATGATGCACATCTCGACCTCGCCGCAGTACAGCATCATCGCCTCGCTGGACGTGGCCTCGGCGATGATGGAAGGGCCGGCCGGTCGTTCGTTGCTACAGGAAATGTTCGACGAAGCCCTGAGTTTTCGCCGGGCGCTGGCCAATCTGCGCCAGCATATCGCCGCCGATGACTGGTGGTTTTCCATCTGGCAGCCGCCCTCGGTCGAAGCCATCGAGCAGGTGGCCGCCGAAGCCTGGCTGCTGCAACCCGACGCCGATTGGCACGGCTTTGGCGGCGTGACTGACGACTATGTGCTGCTCGATCCGATTAAGGTCACGCTGGTGATGCCGGGGCTGACGGCGGGCGGCGCGCTGAGTGCGCGGGGGATTCCGGCGGCGGTAGTCAGCAAGTTCCTCTGGGAACGCGGGCTGGTCGTGGAAAAGACTGGGCTGTATTCATTCCTGGTGCTGTTCTCGATGGGCATTACCAAGGGCAAATGGAGCACGCTGCTGACCGAGTTACTGGAGTTCAAGCGCAGCTACGACGCCAACGTCAGCCTGGCCACCTGCCTGCCGTGCGTGGCGCAACAGAACATGGCCCGTTATCAAGGCATGGGGTTGCGCGATCTGTGCGATCAATTGCACGCCTGTTATCGCAGCAACGCCACGGCCAAACACCTCAAACGCATGTACACGGTGTTGCCGGAAGTCGCGATGAAGCCAGCGGACGCCTATGATCAATTGGTACGCGGGGAAGTGGAGGCCGTTTCGATCGATGCCCTGGACGGGCGGATCGCGGCAGTGATGCTGGTGCCATACCCGCCGGGGATCCCGTTGATCATGCCCGGCGAGCGTTTCACCGAGTCGACCCGCTCGATCATCGATTACCTGAAGTTTGCCCGGGCGTTCGACAGCAGCTTCCCCGGGTTTGTCGCCGATGTGCATGGCTTGCAACATGAAGACGAGGGCAATGGACGGCACTACACCGTCGATTGCATCAAGGAATGAGGACCTTTGCGAGTATGCAGCCCGTCATGAATCCCAAATACCCGGGCCTCTCGGTGCGTGTCGCCGATGAGGGTTTTGCGGCTTATATCTGGGGCAGTGATTTCAGTTTTGAAGTCGCCGCCTATGGCGCAGCAGAAATCGGCAAGCCGGTGGCGCAGTGGCCGGTGACGCCAATCACCCCGTATCGCAAGTGCTACGGCATCGATCCCGAAGAGTTCAGCAGCTTTCGCGACGCCGCCGACAGTGCGATTTTCATGGCCTATCTGGATGATGAGCCGGTGGGCCACCTGGTGGTCAGCACCAACTGGAACGGTTTCGCCCATATCGATGAATTGGCGGTGCATGCACCGGCGCGTCGCCATGGCGTGGCCAAGGCGTTGCTGGACGTAGCGCAGTTCTGGAGCCGCAAGAAAAAGCTGCCGGGCATCATGCTGGAAACCCAGAACAATAATCTCGGGGCCTGCCGGCTGTATGAACGCTGTGGCTACGTGGTTGGCGGGATCGATCATCTGCGTTATCGCGGGATCGACCCGAATACCGCCGAAGTCGCATTGTTCTGGTATCGATTGTTCGATAACCCGCTGGAAAAACCGATCAGCTCGCCAGCATCGCCACGGCTTGTTCCGTGATGATGTCCAGCAGCGTCTGAACCGCCGGAGAGGGCTCGGCGTTTTTCAGGCGCAGAGCGTAGACGCTGACCGGTACCGCAGGCGCCAGCGGGCAGGCATCGAGCCCGGCCGATTTGGCGCCGAGGGCGGTAAACGGATCGACAATCGCCAGGCCTTCACCGGCCTCGACCATGCTGCGCATCATTTGATGCGTCTGCACCCGGGTCTGGATGACCGGGGCAGGGCGCAGCGCATGCAGCTTGTTGTCCAGCGCCGGGCTGAGCGGGTCGTGACCTTCCAGGCCGACCATTGACTGGCCGGCCAAGTCTTGCAGGGAAATGTACTTTTGTTTCGGTTGCAGCCAGCCATGGGGTGCCAATAGCTGGAGCTTGCCCTGGGCGATGACCTGGCAATCGATATCGGCATGGTCCGGGTCGTGCAGGCTCAGGCCCAGATCGCTTTCGCGCAGCAGCAGGCTTCTGACAATCTCGCGGGTCGGTTGGCTCAGGAGGGTGCAAGGTGCATCGGGGAGACGTCGGCGCAGCGCCGCGATGCTCTGCGGCAACAGTTGTTGCGCCAGCGGCGGGGTGCAGATGATTCGCAGGGGCGGGGCCAGATATTGCTTGAGGCTGCTGGCCAGTCGCTGGACCGGCTCAAGGGCCTCGTAGACGCGGGCGATCTCGACCTGCAACTCCCTCGCCTCGCGCGTGGCTTGCAGACGGCCACGCACGCTGGCAAACAGCATGAAACCCAACTGATCCTCGGCATCGCGCAACGTGCGTTCAACCTCGGTCACGGGCAACTGCAACCATTCGGCCGCGGTGCCCAGGTGACCGGTCTGCAGGAGCGCCTGGATCACTTCGATATGACGTAAACGCATGCGTGAAGTCCATGTTCAGCAGGTGAGGGAGTCAGTGACTGAATCCTAACTCAAGTGCGCGCATATGACTTCTGCTCATAACAGCGGGTTATGAAGCGACGTTCGTTTCAGGTTCGCGAATGAGGGTGACACCGGTTTGCACCAGCACAAACGCGTTGTCGTCGAGTTTGTTGACCCGATCGCCAATGGCCAGTTTATAGGTGGTGACAGGCGCAGAGCCGGCGAGGCCGTCGTGCGACAGGGTGGATTCCTGGAACTCATGCACGGAATAAACACGGCCTTCCGCGTCTCTTGCATGGAACTGACCGACGAGTACTGCTGCCATCTGCTTAGAACCTCTGGAGATAAATCACTCAATTTGCGGTTCTGTAGACCGTGGTTGGGCGAGGTAAGTTTTCCTACAGGAAAAAAATAGTCAGGGGCGGCGATTTTCCGTCGCCCGCTGGTTGAATCGTCATTTGATCATCTATAACTAGAAGCTCTTTCCATCGAACAGTCGAGTATCTTCCATGAGCAACGTCTACGAGATCGCCGTTCTGGTCGGCAGCCTGAGAAAAGCATCGATCAACCGCAAGGTCGCGCTGGCGCTGGCCGAGCTGGCGCCTGCCAATCTGAAGCTGACGATCGTCGAAATCGGCGATTTGCCGCTGTACAACGAAGACATCGATGGCGATTCACCGCCGGCAGCCTACAGCACTTTCCGACAACAAGTGCGCTCATCCGACGCGGTGCTGTTCGTGACCCCGGAATACAACCGTTCGGTGCCGGCGCCGTTGAAGAATGCGATTGACGTCGGTTCGCGTCCCTATGGCCAGAGTGTCTGGGACGGCAAGCCGGGTGCGGTGATCAGCGCTTCACCGGGCGCCGTCGGCGGATTTGGCGCCAACCACAATGTGCGCCAGTCGATGGTGTTTCTCAATGTGCCGTGCATGCAGCAGCCGGAAGCTTATCTGGGCGGTATGGGTTCAGCGTTCGACGAGGCGGGCAAGTTGTCGGAGTCGCTCAAGCCGTTCCTGCAGAAATTCATCAATGCGTATGGGCAGTGGGTCGAGCAGCATAAAAAGCCATGACCACTTCCGTTTAGCTCGTAGCAGCTGCCTCGCAGGCTCGGCAGCTGCTACATCAGGCATTTCATCCCACCTTCACTTTACGGCCTATTCAAACCTCCCTATATTCCGCGCTTCGTTTTTCCGTCGGGCTGGAACCGGGTTTATATGCTCATCGCATCGTTGATTTTTTTGCTGACCATCACCCTGGTGATCTGGCAACCCAAAGGCCTGGGCGTCGGCTGGAGTGCGGTATTCGGCGCGGTGCTGGCACTGCTGTCCGGGGTGGTGCACCTGAGCGATATTCCGCTGGTATGGCAGATCATCTGGAATGCCACTGGCACCTTCGTTGCGCTGATTATCATCAGCCTGCTGCTGGATGAGGCGGGGTTCTTTGCCTGGGCCGCGTTGCATGTGGCCCGTTGGGGGCGGGGCAGCGGGCGCAAGCTCTTTGCTTATATGGTGCTGCTCGGCGCACTGGTCTCGGCGTTGTTCGCCAATGACGGCGCGGCGCTGATTCTTACGCCGATCGTGATTTCCATGCTGCTGGCGTTGCGTTTTCCCCCGGCGGCGACCCTGGCGTTCGTGATGGGCGCCGGTTTCATCGCCGACACCGCGAGCCTGCCGCTGGTAGTGTCGAACCTTGTGAACATTGTTTCGGCTGACTTCTTCAAGATCAGTTTCAACCGCTACGCCGCGGTGATGATTCCGGTCAATCTGGTAAGCGTGGCGGCGACCCTGGCAATGTTGATGGTGTTTTTCCGTCGCGACATCCCCCGTGATTACCATCCCGAGCAGTTGGCAGACCCGGCCACCGCGATTCACGACACTGCAACGTTTTATGCCGGTTGGGTGGTGTTGGTGATTCTGCTGCTCGGCTGCTTTGCCCTTGAGCCGTTGGGCATTCCGATCAGCGCGATCTCCGCGGTGTGCGCTGCATTGCTGCTGGCCATTGCCGCCCGTGGCCACAAGATTTCCACGCGTAAGGTGATGAAAGAAGCGCCGTGGCAGATCGTGATTTTTTCCTTAGGGATGTACCTCGTGGTGTATGGCCTGCGCAACGCCGGGCTAACCGGGTATCTGGCCGGTTGGCTGGATGGCTTCGCCGGTTACGGCGTGTGGGGCGCGGCCATGGGCACCGGGGTGCTGACGGCGTTGCTGTCGTCAGTGATGAACAATCTGCCGACCGTGCTGATCGGCTTGCTCTCGATCGATGCCAGTCAGGCGACCGGCGTGGCGAAAGAGGCGATGATCTACGCCAACGTCATCGGCAGCGACCTGGGGCCGAAAATCACCCCGATCGGCAGTCTGGCGACCTTGCTGTGGCTGCATGTGCTGCAGCGCAAGAATATCCGGATTGGCTGGGGCTACTACTTCAAGGTCGGGGTTGTGCTGACGGTGCCGGTGTTGTTGGTGACGTTGGCGGCCTTGGCGTTGCGGTTATCCATCTAGACCGGGCGGACACTGCAAGCGCTCAACCACTGCCCGGCACATTCGGCCAAAGATCGGACACCAGGAACAGCCGCTCGGCCTCTTCCCAATCCCCTTTGGCATTCTCTGTCAGCCGCACCATCAATTGCGCCGGTGCCAGCGGGTCCAGATCACTCAGCCACGCCTTCAGCTGTTCAGCGCTCCAGGTCTGCTCCTCGGGATAGTGCGCCGGCGCCAGCCAGGCATGGCGGGGCAGGGGTTGCCAGCGACCGAACGGACGCTGCACGACAAACTCCGCCCAATCCTTCTGGTGCAGCCAGCTACCGCGTAAATGCTGAGGGTGTGCGCCACTCGGTGGTTCGGCCTGCCCAGGCCACGGATAGAGCAGATAACCGCCCAGCCATAGATGCGCGCTGAACTGCTGGATATCCAGCGACGCCAGCACCTCACGGCTTTCCGCCCGTGCGGAAATCGGCAGTTGATGCCGGCTCAGGTGTTCCAGTTTGCGGTCCAGCCGATCATGGCAACCCGGTCCAAGCCATTGCGCGGTGTCACGGCCGTCACCGTTCTGCGGGCCGAGATAGAGCTTGATCGCCAGTTCCAGGTGATGCACACCATCGCGATCGCGCAGCAGCATGTCCAGCTCGCCCAAGGTGTGGCCTTCACGGCGGATCGGCATGTTGGCGGCGATCAGCTCGATCCCCGGTGCGTGACGCACGGCGTACTGCCACAGCCGTTCGTAGTACAAACCCAGGCGCCGGGTCCTGGCCTGGGCCAGCCAGTGCAGCAAATCGTAACTGTCACGATCCAGATGCCTGAGCCAGTGTTCCAGGCGCTCCGGCGCCTGCACCCAATCGCTGCCGGCCAGGGGATGACGCTGCGGCCACGGGGTGGCGTCGAGCATCGGCGGCGCGAGGATGACCCAAGCCAGGTCGCGCACTTCAGGGTGGCGCAACTGGTGAGGTAACTGGAGCAAGTCTGGAAATAGGATCATCTTGCGAGCATAGCCCGAAACTAGAGCACACCGTTGTGGCTGAAAGGGTTTTGTCTACGCCGCGCTTTCGCCCATAATCGTGTTTTTCGCCGCCACACGCGTTAGGGGCCTCATGGAGCAATTTCGTAATATCGGCATCATCGGTCGCCTGGGCAGTTCTCAGGTGCTGGATACCGTCCGCCGACTGAAACGGTTTCTGCTCGATCGTCACCTGCACGTGATCCTCGAAGACACCATCGCCGAAGTCCTGCCGGGCCATGGCCTGCAAACTTCGTCGCGCAAGATGCTCGGTGAAGTCTGTGACATGGTGATTGTGGTCGGTGGTGACGGCAGCCTGCTGGGCGCTGCCCGGGCGCTGGCCCGGCACAACATCCCGGTGCTCGGTATCAACCGTGGCAGCCTGGGATTCCTCACCGATATTCGCCCCGATGAGCTGGAAGTCAAAGTCGCCGAAGTGCTCGACGGCCATTACCTGGTGGAAAACCGCTTCCTGTTGCAAGCCGAAGTCCGGCGCCACGCCGAGGCCATCGGCCAGGGCGATGCGCTGAACGATGTAGTGCTGCACCCCGGCAAGTCGACGCGAATGATCGAGTTCGAGCTGTACATCGACGGCCAGTTCGTCTGCAGCCAGAAGGCCGACGGCCTGATCGTTGCCACGCCGACCGGTTCGACCGCTTACGCGCTGTCTGCGGGCGGCCCGATCATGCATCCCAAGCTCGACGCTATTGTGATTGTGCCGATGTACCCCCATACCTTGTCGGGTAGGCCGATTGTGGTCGATGGCAACAGTGAGCTGAAAATCGTCGTGTCCAAAGATATGCAGATTTACCCGCAAGTCTCCTGTGATGGGCAGAACCACTTCACCTGCGCGCCCGGTGACACCATCACCATCAGCAAGAAAGCGCAGAAGCTGCGGCTGATTCACCCACTCGACCACAACTACTACGAAGTCTGCCGGACCAAGCTCGGCTGGGGCAGCAAGTTGGGTGGTGGAGGCGACTGATGCTCGATCCCGCGCGTAGCTACGACCTGATCGGTGACGTGCACGGTTGCGCTCTGACCCTTGAGCACTTGCTCGACCGGCTCGGTTACCACAAACAGGCAGGTGTCTGGCGGCATCCGTCGCGCATGGCGGTGTTCCTCGGCGACATCATCGACCGCGGCCCGCGGATTCGCGAGGCGCTGCACATCGTCCACGACATGGTCGAGGCCGGCCAGGCGCTGTGCATCATGGGCAACCATGAGTTCAACGCCCTCGGCTGGAGCACGCCGGCGCTGCCGGGCAGCGGCAAACAGTTCGTGCGCGAGCACACCCCGCGCCACGCCCGCCTGCTTCAGGAAACCCTGACCCAGTTCGAAGATCATCCCCAGGATTGGCACGACTTCCTGCAATGGTTCTACAAGCTGCCATTGTTCGTCGATGCCGAGCGTTTCCGCGTGGTGCATGCCTGTTGGGATGCCAGCCTGATCGAGCCGTTGCGCGGGTTGTTCCCCGACGGTTGCATCGACGAGCATTTCCTCCAGGCCTCCGCAGTGCCCGGCAGTTTCGCCTGCACCGTGTTCGATCGCCTGCTGCGCGGCACCGACATGCGCTTGCCCCACGGCTTGACCATGACCAGCGGCGACGGCCTGACGCGCTCGTTTTTCCGCACTAAATTCTGGGAAGACGACCCGCAAACCTACGGAGACATCGTGTTCCAGCCCGACGCCTTGCCCGAGCCGGTGGCCCGCACGCCGCTGTCGTCCAGTGAAAAAGACAACTTGCTGCGCTACGGCATCGATGAGCCGATGCTGTTCGTCGGCCACTACTGGCGCAGCGGCAAACCGGCGCCGATCCGCCCGAACCTGGCGTGCCTGGATTACAGCGCGGTGCTCTACGGCAAACTGGTCGCTTATCGTCTGGATCAGGAAACCCGTCTCGACCCGCATAAATTTGTCTGGGTCGATGTCGAGCGGCCGGAGGTGTTGCAATGACGGCGGTGGCGGTATTGCGTCTACCACTGGCGGTAGATTTGAGCGGGTTCGTCAAACTGCTGCAGCGCATGCAAGTGCCCCATCGGGTCAGCGAAGAGGCGGGCGAGCAGGTACTGTGGGTACCGGCCAGCATCAGCGAAGACGTGCGCTCGTTGTACGAACGCTTTCCGGCCGGCGACCCCGATCAGCAACTGGATATCCCGGTGGCGCCGACCCTGCAACGTCCGGGTTTTGTCGAGCAATTGCGCCACAGCAAGGCCACGGCGTTCGTGCTGTTGCTGAGCCTGATCGTCGGCGTGGTGACGCTGCTGGGCGAAAACCTCGAGACGATGCGCTGGCTGACCTTCCTCGATTTCCGCGTGGTCGGCGAATACATCCATTTCACGCCACTGGCCGATAGCCTGGCGGCGGGGCAGTGGTGGCGTCTGGTGACGCCGATGCTGATCCACTTCGGCATCCTGCACCTGGCCATGAACGGCATGTGGTATTGGGAGCTGGGGCGGCGCATCGAGTCGCGTCAGGGCAGCATCAACCTGATCGGCCTGACGTTGCTGTTCAGCCTGGTATCCAACTATGCCCAGTTTTTTTTCAGCGGCCCGACCCTGTTTGGCGGGTTGTCCGGGGTGCTGTACGGCCTGCTCGGGCATTGCTGGATCTTCCAGTTGTTGTCGCCGAACCCTGCTTATCGCCTGCCTCGTGGGGTGTTGGTGATGATGCTGGTGTGGCTGTTGTTGTGCCTGTCGGGGCTGGTCTCGATGATCGGTTTCGGCGAAATTGCCAACGCGGCCCACGTCGGCGGGTTACTCATCGGATGCTTCACCGGTTTGTTGGGCGGTTTGTACAACCGCCGTAAACTGGCCGTCTAATCAGTTATGAATGAAGAGCGCGGAGCCCTTGATGTCCTCTTTTAACGAAATGATCAAAAACATTACCCCGGATATCTACCAGAGCCTGAAACTGGCGGTGGAAATCGGCAAATGGTCCGACGGTGGCAAACTCACCGCCGAGCAGCGCGAACTGTCCCTGCAAGCGATGATCGCCTGGGAAATCCAGAACCTGCCCGAGGAACAGCGCACCGGCTACATGGGCCCGCAGGAGTGCGCGTCGAAGTCGATCGAAGTGCCGAATATTCTGTTCAAGTCGGATGCCATCCATTGATCGAGATTGGCCGCGGTGCAATCAGCAAAATGTCGGCGCGCCTTGACGGGCCGAACGTGCAGTACGCTTTTCGTCTGGGCGACGCCGAGGTACCGGTCAATCCGTTGATCGGCACTACGGTGCGCCTGGAGTACCTGGGGGCGATCCACTGCACCCATTGCGGACGCAAGACCAAAACCAGTTTCAGCCAGGGTTACTGCTACCCGTGCATGACCAAACTGGCGCAGTGTGACATCTGCATCATGAGCCCGGAGCGTTGCCACTACGATGCCGGCACTTGCCGGGAGCCTGAGTGGGGCGAGAAGTTCTGCATGACCGACCATGTGGTTTACCTGGCCAATTCGTCGGGGATCAAGGTCGGCATTACCCGCGCCACCCAACTGCCGACCCGTTGGCTCGATCAGGGTGCCAGCCAGGCCTTGCCGATCGTGCGCGTCTCGACCCGCCAGCAGTCGGGCTTCGTCGAAGACCTGTTCCGCAGTCAAGTCGCTGACAAGACCAACTGGCGTGCTTTGCTCAAGGGCGATGCGGTGTCGGTGGACCTGGCGCAGGTTCGCGATCAGCTGTTTGAAAGCTGTGCCGAAGGTTTGCACAGTTTGCAGGAACGATTCGGCCTACAAGCAATCCAGACAATTACCGATGTCGAACCGCTCGAAATCCGCTATCCGGTCGAGCAGTACCCGGCCAAAATCGTCAGCTTCAACCTGGACAAGAACCCGATTGCCGAAGGCACGCTGTTGGGGATCAAGGGTCAATACCTGATTTTCGACACCGGCGTGATCAATATTCGTAAATACACGGCCTACCAGCTCGCCGTGCATCAGTAAGGACTCAAGCATGCGCACCGAACAACCGAAGATGATTTACCTGAAGGACTATCAGGCGCCCGAGTACCTGATCGACGAGACGCACCTGACCTTCGAGTTGTTCGAGGACCACAGCCTGGTCCATGCGCAACTGGTGATGCGCCGCAACCCTGAGCGTGGCCCGGGCCTGCCGCCATTGGTGCTCGACGGCCAGCAACTCGAGCTGCTGTCGGTGACCCTGGCCGACCAGGAGCTGAGCGCCACCGACTACCAACTGACCGAGAACCATCTGACCCTGCACCCGACCGCAACAAGCTTCACGGTCGACACCAGCGTCCGGATCCACCCGGAAACCAACACCGCCCTGGAAGGCCTGTACAAATCCGGTACCATGTTCTGCACCCAGTGCGAGGCCGAAGGTTTCCGCAAGATCACCTATTACCTCGACCGCCCGGACGTGATGAGTGCATTCACCACCACGGTGGTCGCCGAGCAGCACAGCTATCCGGTGCTGCTGTCCAACGGCAACCCGATTGCCTCCGGTCCCGGCGAAGACGGCCGCCACTGGGCGACCTGGGAAGACCCATTCAAGAAGCCTGCCTACCTGTTCGCGTTGGTGGCCGGTGACTTGTGGTGTGTCGAAGACACCTTCACCACCATGACCGAGCGCTCCGTGGCGCTGCGCATTTATGTCGAGCCAGAAAACATCGACAAGTGCCAGCACGCCATGAACAGCCTGAAGAAGTCCATGCGTTGGGACGAAGAAGTCTACGGTCGCGAGTACGACCTGGACATCTTCATGATCGTCGCGGTCAACGACTTCAACATGGGCGCCATGGAGAACAAGGGCCTCAACATCTTCAACTCCAGCGCCGTGCTGGCCCGTGCCGAAACCGCTACCGACGCCGCCCACCAGCGGGTCGAAGCGATCGTCGCCCACGAATACTTCCACAACTGGTCGGGCAACCGCGTGACCTGCCGCGACTGGTTCCAGCTGTCGCTCAAGGAAGGCTTCACCGTGTTCCGCGATTCGGAGTTCTCGGCCGACATGAACTCGGCCACGGTCAAGCGCATCCAGGACGTGGCGTACCTGCGCACCCACCAGTTCGCCGAAGACGCCGGCCCCATGGCTCACGCCGTACGCCCGGACAGCTTCATCGAGATTTCCAACTTCTACACCCTGACCGTGTACGAAAAGGGTTCGGAAGTGGTCGGCATGATCCACACCTTGCTCGGGGCCGATGGCTTCCGCAAAGGCAGCGACCTGTACTTCGAACGCCATGACGGCCAGGCCGTGACCTGCGACGACTTCATCAAGGCCATGGAAGATGCCAATGGCGTCGACCTGACCCAGTTCAAGCGCTGGTACAGCCAGGCCGGCACACCGCGTCTGGCGGTGAGCGAGTCCTACGACGCCACGGCGAAAACCTACAGCCTGACCTTCCGCCAGAGCTGCCCGGAAACCCCGGACAAGGTTGAGAAGCTGCCGTTCGTGATTCCGGTGGAGCTGGGTCTGCTTGATTCGAAAGGCGCGGCAATTGCATTGCGTCTGTCCGGTGAAGCCAGTGCTCAAGGCACTTCGCGGGTGATCTCGGTGACTGAAGCCGAGCAGACCTTCACCTTCGTCGACATTGCTGAAAAACCACTGCCGTCGTTGCTGCGCGGCTTCTCGGCGCCGGTGAAACTGAGCTTCCCGTACGACCGCGATCAACTGATGTTCCTGATGCAGCATGACAGCGACGGTTTCAACCGTTGGGATGCCGGCCAGCAGTTGTCGGTGCAGGTGCTGCAAGAGTTGATCGCCCAGCAGCAGAAGGGTGACGCGCTGGTGCTGGATCAGCGTCTGGTTGCAGCCCTGCGTACCGTGCTGTCCGACGAGACGCTGGATCAGGCGATGGTCGCTGAAATGCTCTCGCTGCCAAGCGAGGCATACCTGACCGAAATCAGCGAAGTGGCTGATGTGGAAGCGATCCACACCGCTCGCGAATTTGCGCGCAAGCAACTGGCGGACACGCTGTTCGAAGCGCTGTGGCTGCGTTATCAGGCCAATCGCGATCTGTCGAAGAAGACTCCGTATGTGGCCGAGGCCGAGCACTTCGCCCGCCGCGCACTGCAGAACATTGCGTTGTCCTACCTGATGCTCAGCGACAAGCCAGAAGTATTGGCGGCAACCCTTGAGCAGTTCGACAGCTGCGACAACATGACCGAGCGCCTGACCGCGTTGGCCGTGTTGGTGAATTCGCCGTTCGAAACGCAGAAAGCCAAGGCACTGGCGAGCTTCGCCGAGCACTTCAAGGACAATCCGCTGGTCATGGATCAGTGGTTCAGCGTTCAGGCCGGCAGTGTATTGCCAGGCGGTCTGGCGCGGGTCAAAGCCTTGATGCAACACCCGGCGTTCAACATCAAGAATCCGAACAAGGTGCGGGCACTGGTCGGCGCGTTTGCCGGACAGAACCTGATCAACTTCCACGCGGCGGATGGTTCCGGGTATCGGTTCCTGGCGGATCTGGTGATTGAGCTCAACGGCTTCAATCCGCAGATTGCTTCTCGCCAACTGGCGCCGCTGACCCGCTGGCGCAAGTACGACAGCGCCCGTCAGGCGTTGATGAAAGGCGAACTGGAGCGGATTCTCGCTTCGGGGCAGCTGTCCAGCGACGTGTACGAAGTGGTCAGCAAAAGCCTGGCCTGATCTGGTTGCCTGCTCTCTCAAGTGTTCACTCGGACCTTGTGGGGGCGGGCTTGCTCGCGATGGCGGCCTGATAGCCGACCGGGATTTTTGATGGAGTACATATCCATTTCTGCGGTAACGGCTACTTAGGGTTTCGCCCTTACGGCGAGGCACTTTTGGCAAACGCCCCAAAAGTACCCAAAAGGTCTCGCGGGTATGACTCACCCACATAGGTAACAAAACAGTTCAAGCACATAGGTAACAGTTTTTAACTGGCACTGGTCGATTCC